>CAIKGD010000063.1 GCA_903826865.1 uncultured Verrucomicrobiota bacterium | reverse complement strand
GGCAGGGCTTGGCGCAGCGGTCGCGGCGCCGGGGATAGCTGGGCGGCGCCACGGATGGTCGGCGCCGGGCTTGGACGTGCGGTGCTGCGTGGCGGGGATAGCGGCTGCCGGGCATAATGGCTTCACCGTTACGCATCAAAATGATCCGTTCTTCGCTTGCGCGCACCGACTGTACTCCTGCTTGAGCTGCCGCAATGCGGATGCGCGCAATTTCGAACAGATTTTTCACGGCGGCGGGCAGGGTGCCGAAACGGTCGGCGAATTCTTTTTTCAACTCACGCACTTCATTCCCTGCCGCTAGCGATGCAATCCGTCCGTAAAGTTTCACGCGCATATTTTCATCGTCCACGTAATTGTACGGAATAAACGCCGCATTTTCCGCCGTGCCGTGCGCGGGCGAGCGGTCGAGAAAATCGAGATCAACCGTGGCGTCGATAACCGGCGGAACTTTTCTGCCTTGCAGCTTGGCGACACTGCGTTTGAGCAGCTGGCAGTAAAGATCGAAGCCGATGGCCGCAATGTGGCCGCTCTGCTGCGCACCGAGCAGATTGCCCGCACCGCGGATTTCCAGATCGCGCATGGCGATGCGGAATCCGGTGCCGTGTCCCGTGTAGCGTTTCAGAGCTTCAATTCTCCGGCGAGAATCATCGGAAAGCGAACCGCCGGGCGGCAGCAGCAGAAAGGCATAGGCTTTGTGACGGGCACGGCCGACGCGGCCGCGCAACTGATAGAGATCGGCCAGCCCGAACCGGTCGGCCTGATCAATGATGATCGTATTGACGCGCGGAATATCCACACCGCTTTCGACGATGGTGGTGCAGATCAGTACATCAAATTCGCCGCGTACGAAGCGGTGCATCACTTCAGATAGTTCTTTTTCGCTCATCTGTCCGTGCGCAAATTCCACACGCGCTTCCGGCACCAGCTTTTTTACTTTGGCGGCAACCTTGCCGATGGTCTGCACGCGGTTGTGCAGATAAAAAATCTGACCGTCGCGTGCCAGCTCGTGGCGAATCGCTTCACGTATGATGTCTTCATGATATTCCAGTACGATGGTTTCGATGGGTTGGCGCTCCTGCGGCGGCGTCTGAATCGTGCTCATATCACGCGAGCCGGTCAGGCTCATGTACAGTGTGCGCGGGATCGGCGTTGCACTCAGTGTCAGCACATCCACTTGCTGACGGAGCTGTTTTAAATGTTCTTTGGCGCGCACGCCGAAGCGCTGCTCTTCGTCGATGATGACGAGGCCGAGATTCTTGAATTGCACATCGCTGGAAACCAGCCGGTGTGTACCGATAACAAGGTGCGCTTCGCCTTCGCGCAGACGCCGGATGGTTTCGTTCTGTTCGTGGCGTGTGCGGAAGCGACTGAGCATTTCAACGACGACCGGAAACGCCGCCATGCGCTCTGTGAACGTATCAAAATGCTGCTGTGCCAGAATCGTGGTCGGGACGAGTACGGCAACCTGCCGGCCTTCCATGATCATCTTGAACGCCGCGCGCATTGCGACTTCCGTTTTGCCGTAGCCTGCGTCGCCGCAGATGAGGCGATCCATCGGTTGCGGCGATTCAAGATCGTCCTTAATGGCTTTGATCGCTGTGAGCTGGTCGGGCGTTTCCATGTACGGAAAAGAATTTTCGAACTCGCTTTGCCAGTGTGTGTCCGGTCCGCAGGCGCGGCCTTTTTTCAGTGCGCGCGCGGCCTGCGTTTCGAGCAGTTTGGCGGCGAAATCTTCAATCGCCGCCTGTGCCGAGATACGCTCGTTCTGCCAACGGTGTCCCTTTAAGCTGTGCAGGGCAGGGGCTGAATTTCCCATGCCGACGTAGCGCGTCAGCAAGTGCGCCTGACCGGTCGGAAGGTAAATCCGTGCGCTGTCGGCATATTCAATCAGGAGCATTTCCTGACGGCGGCCCGCCATCTCCATTTCCATCAGCCCCATGTATTTTCCGATGCCGTGGTCAACGTGTACGACCAGTTCGCCGGGTTGAATGTCGGTCCATTCGGCGACGCGCACGCCGGCGACTTTGACCGTTTTTCCGCCGCGTCGCAGGTGTGCGGTTTTGGGCTGATAGCCGTAGATGTCGGCTTCCGTGATGACGAGATGTTTCTGCTGTTTGGAAAAAAAACTACCGTGAAGAAGGCCGACGTGAATTTGGACTTTAGACTTTTGACCTTCGACTTTAGACAAATACGCCTCGCGCAAGCGTTCTGCCGCTCCGGGAGTCTCCATGTAGATATCCACCCGCCACTCGTCACTCGCCATTTTCTCGAGCGTTTGAAAGAAGATTTTGCGTTGCTGTTCGGCCGCTTCGGGGCGGTGCAGTTCGGTGACCGGCTTCAGGTTGGTTTCGTAAAAACTGAGATCAATGTCGATGGTGTCAGTGGTAACACAGCCGATGTGAATAGAACGCGGCGAGGGCATCGCGTCCACGTTGCTGTAAATGCGAAGAATATTTTTCGGCAGCAGTTCGCCAAGGGTGGTCTTGCCTTTGGCGTTCAGTGGAAAAATTTCGACCATTTCAATTTTTTCGACGGAGCGCTGCGTGTCGGATTCGAAGGTGCGCAGGCTTTCAATTTCGTTGCCGAAAAATTCAATACGAACAGGCAGGGATGCGGTCGGCGGCCAGAGATCAATAATGCCGCCGCGGCGCGCGGCGACTCCTTTTTCGTACACCTCGACATCAAGAGTATAACCCTGTTTTTCTAAGGTTTTTAAAAGTTCATCGGGATTGACGGCAGTACCGCATTTTAAAACCAGCGGATTCCCAAGCGTTGGAAGTTTTTCATCCAGGCACTGGAAAACGGTAATCAAAACGAACGCAGACATTTTGCTTTTGTTGCGCTGCAAAAACGAGATGGCCTTCAATCGTTCGCTTTGCGTCTCCATATCTTTTTCGTCAAGCGGCGGGAGCGTCAGCAGGGTTGTCTGCGGGCAAAGCGTACGGAAGCTGTCGGCCAGTTTGTCCAGACTGGCGAGGTGATCAACCACCCAGAGTTGCTGGCACGTTTCCCCGTCCTGCAGCGCACAGCCGAGAAACGCCTGCGCGGAGGGCGGCAGGGTAGGCAGGCGGCAGTTTCCTTTTGCAAGTGCCGCGTGCAGTCTGGTCAGGTCGAAATTCATCGGAAAGAATTTACCATGAGGAGCGTTCTGTGTGAACGGTTTTGCATTTTTTCGGTCAATATGATTCATATCTGAAAAACAACTTTAAGGAGGAACCCATTATGATGCGTACAGCGAACCCGGCTTTGAATGCGAAGACGTTTGATGTGGCCAATGAAGGCGCGGGAGTGATGACTATTCAGGGAACTGTGAGCCGCACGGCGATGTTACTGGCCTTGCTGTTTGCGGCGACGATGCTGACGTGGAATCCGGTTAATCCACAGTCCGGTTCGAGCTGGATCATGATTGGCGCGATTGCGGGTTTTGTGGTGGCACTGATTACAATTTTCAATAAGAAGGCTGCTCCGGTTACTGCGCCGCTTTATGCGGTTTGCGAGGGCGTTATGCTGGGCGGGATCTCGAGCGTGTTTGAGCGGATGTATCCCGGCATTGTCATGCAGGCTGTGCTGCTGACATTCGGCACGCTGGGCGCGCTGCTGCTGGCGTATACATCACGGCTCATCCGTGTCACGGAAAATTTAAAGCTCGGCATTGTTGCGGCTACGGGCGGCATTGCATTGTTTTATCTGGTATCGTGGATCCTCAGCCTTTTCCATGTGAATGTTTCGATCATCAGCAGCAGCAGTCCGGCAGGGATTATTTTCAGTGCAGTGATTGTGGTGGTGGCTGCGCTGAATCTGGTGCTCGACTTTGATTTCATTGAGCAGGGTGCAGAGCAAGGCGCGCCTAAATACATGGAATGGTATGCGGCCTTCGGGCTGATTGTAACGCTGGTCTGGCTTTACATGGAAATTTTGCGTCTGCTGTCGAAATTGCAAAGCCGCAAATAAGAAGAAAGAGGATTACAGGCTTCAGGCTTTTGATTTTAGAGTGACGGCCGGTTTCAATATTTGAAATCGGCTGTTTTATTTTATAAAACATCAAAACATTTTGATGTAGAATGGCTTATAGATATTGTTCTCAAATATGGTTTTAATTTACCAAGATCATAAAACAGTCGTTTTTATGCGAAATATGTTTATTATAAACGGATTACACAGATTAATTTTTAGAATATAGCAGGATTTGACGCGGAAAACTTGAATTTGGTTTTTGCGCGGCAGAAATTTACACAGATTATGCTGTATTTATTGATGTTTTTTGCGATTTTCCCAAGATTGCTTTTGTCGCATTAAAATTTTACCGGAAAAAAGTTGCACCGTATTTTTATACGCGTACTATCACCCGCCTTGTTCAAAACAAAACGTGCTGAAAAGCGGGTGCGAATTGAGCAAAAAAATTGTTCTGAAAAATAATTTTAAAAACGGGTTGCTAAACAAACTGAGGTGCGTATGATGACCCGCCTTGTTCGAAACAAAACGAGCTGCAAAGCGAGTGAGAATCGGACAAAAAAATTGTTCTGAAAAATAATTCAAAAAAGCGGTTGACCGTCTGACAGTGATGTCGTAGCTTGTCTGCCGCTCCAACGGAAAAAGCCTGTTAAGGCAGGCGAAAAAATCGTTGGTGTTTTTTTTGATCTTTGAAAACTGAATGACTCACGATCATCATTTCGATTTAGAAATGGTATGACTTGTTTTAAGCAAACGTTTCAAAATGTTTCCGTAATAATTATCGGAGAGTTTGATCCTGGCTCAGAACGAACACTGGCGGCGTGGATTAGGCATGCAAGTCGAGCGGGATCCTGATACTTCAATTCTTCGGAAAAGAAGTATCGGGTGAGAGCGGCGAACGGGTGAGTAATGTATGGGTAATTTGCCTTAAAGCCCGGGATAGCTACTCGAAAGGGTAGGTAATACCGGATGTGCTCGGGTGCCGCATGGCACCTTATGTGAAGGCGGGGATCTTCGGACCTGCCACTTTAAGATGAGCCCATATCCTATCAGCTAGTTGGTAAGGTAACGGCTTACCAAGGCTTACGGGTAGCTGGTCTGAGAGGACGACCAGCCACACTGGGACTGAGACACTGCCCAGACTCCTACGGGAGGCTGCAGTCGAGAATATTTGTCAATGTACGAAAGTATGAACATGCGACGCCGCGTGGAGGACGAAGGCCTTCGGGTTGTAAACTCCTGTCATGAGGGAGTAAGTGTATGCAGGCGAATAACCTGCATACTTGACAGTACCTCAAGAGGAAGTCACGGCTAACTCTGTGCCAGCAGCCGCGGTAATACAGAGGTGGCGAGTGTTGTTCGGATTTACTGGGCGTAAAGGGTCCGCAGGCGGCTTTGTGTGTCAGATGTGAAATCCCACGGCTTAACCGTGGAATGGCATTTGAAACTACAGAGCTAGAGTACAGGAGAGGATAGGGGAATTCATGGTGTAGCGGTGAAATGCGTAGATATCATGAAGAACACCGGTGGCGAAAGCGCCTATCTGGACTGATACTGACGCTCAGGGACGAAAGCCAGGGGAGCAAAGAGGATTAGATACCCTCGTAGTCCTGGCCATAAACGGTGCGCACTTGATG
>CAIKGD010000062.1 GCA_903826865.1 uncultured Verrucomicrobiota bacterium | reverse complement strand
GTTAAACTCATAATGATCAATAATGTACTGCTTGAGCCGGTCGATTTTCCGGCGCGGGTTCATTTTGTCGATTTTGGCAAACCACGGGTCTTCGCGCCATTTCCAGATGCGCGGACTCATGATGTTGGCCAGCAGCAGGGCGTAGAGCAGTTCGGGGAAAACAAAAATTTCCATATCCGACAGAGTGACGGCGGAGGAATACTTTTCGAGTTCTTCAGGCGGTATGGTGCGCATCTTAACGGGCTCCCGGCACGGTTTTTCCTTTTCCAACTATCGGAAAGCGTATACTAATGTCCCCCGAATCAAAAGGTTTTACCATGTCTGAAGAAATAACCGCGCAGCAAAATGTATCCCGGTCCGATGAGGATATTCTCCTCGACCTCAATTTTGTTCCTCAGTGGGCCAAAAAAGCGCCGGCCGCCAACCACTATGCTTCTGACGACCGCTCTGAGCGCCGGCCGCCGCGCGACCGGCATGACGGCCCGCCGCGCGACCGCCGTGACGGTCCGTCCCGTACAGCCCGGCCGCCGCGCGACCGCTCTGCCGGCGAACGCCCTAACGCTTCCAGCGGGCAGGGTCGTCCGCCGCCGCGCGGAGAGCGCGTTGCACAGGAACCCCGGCGCGAATCCGTAGCGCGTCCCGAACGCATTGAGCTGCCGATCGAAATAAAATTTCTGCCGGAGCAGCAGTGGCTGGCCTCTATGGTGCGGCAGATTCATCACAGCAAACGCGCCTATCCGCTCATGGATCTGGCCAATCTGTTTCTGTCTGACCCCAAGGGACACCTGGTCAAAATTGAAATCGTTTCCGGCGCGGAAGGTTTTAAGCTGTATCAGGGCAAACGCTCTAAAATGGTCGCCACCAGCCGCGATGCGCTGGTCCGGCAACTTCTTGACGACCATCTGGAGGATTTCTTCGTCAAAGAAGAACTCACCGTCGATCCGCCTGCCGGCGTGTTTCCAATGATTGGAAAAATCGGCGACGTGCTGATCGGCCCGCCCAACCACCACAGCTATGCGGCGCGCCTTCAGGAAATTTATAACGACCGTTTTTCCGGTATGCCTTTTGACCGCTTCAAGCAGAGGGTGGAAACCGTTCGCGACGAGGAGCTGATCGCAAAATGGAAACTCGAATCTTCCAAAAAAACCGTTTACCGGCTTAAAGATGCCCCCGCCGGCGAGGTGAAAGATTTTACCTTTGCGCAGGCCGGGGAATATATCCGCACTCAGATCGCCGAAGCGGAGGTTGAGGAAGTTTCCCGTGCGGTGCTTCCTTCTGCACTGGCGCGTAAAATCAAAGATTACAACCTGATCCGCATGGTGCGCGAAGCATGGGAGCGCGAAAGCCGCTTCCCGATGTCGGTCTCTTTTGCATTGCGCGCGGCCTTCCGCCATCTGCATCTGCAAACCTTCAAGGCGGGCAGAAGTATCAACTTTGTCACTGCGGTGAAACCCGATCCGATCAAGCCCGAAAAAGCGGTTGCGCACATTCGCGCTGTACTCGAATATCTGGCTGAGCATCCCGGCTCAACCCGCGATCAGCTGGTAGAAGGATTGCGGCCCGGCGCTGACAAGAGTTCCGAGTCCGTCCGTGAGGTTCTCAATCCGCTGCGCTGGCTGATTGAAAAAGGGCATATCATTGAGTTTTTCAACGGCACGCTTGCCGTGCCTTCGCACCGCCGCCGCTGACGGTTTTAATGCGCGGCGGAGATCATTTCGAAAATACCTCTGCGCATAAGCATTACCGCGATAGCCGCCAGTAACATACTGGCCACTTTTGAGACGGCCTTTGAGCCGGTGCGTCCAAGCCGGTTGGTGATGGGGCCGGCAAACCCGAAGATTAAACCGGCAATAGCGATGTTTAGTGTAACGGCTGCTGACGTAACCGTTTTGCCATAGGTCGTAGCCAGCAGAATGCAGGTGGTGAGTACCGCCGGGCCGGTGATCAGCGGAATGCCGATGGGTACGGCGCCAAGACTGGAAAGATCAGACTCCTGTATTTTTTTTCCGCCGGTCAGCAGGTCGTTCAGCGAAATCGCCAGCAGCAGCACTCCGCCCGCCAGCATGAAATCCGGCACGGTGATGCCCATAAAACGCAGCAACATCGGCCCGGCAAGAACAAACACAACCGCAACAATGGCTGCGGTCAGAACGGATTGGATGATCACCGTGCGCAACCGTTTGGAATCAAGGCCGTCCGTCAGCGACAGAAACATCGGCAGGACACCGACGGCATCGACCGCGACAAACAGCGGCACAAAACAGAGCCAGAAGGTATTCATGACATGACGGTACAGTGTTGCATCAGTCTCTGCACTCCAGAATTTTTGCAATCTGCTGTGCGCGTCCATGTGTGCCGCGCTCTTCAGGAACAAGCAGACAGTCGGCGAAGGCGCGGGTCGGCGCAACGTACTGCCGGTACATCGGCTCAACCTGCACAGTCCATTGCGCACGGATATCCTGTTCGGTGCGGCTCCGCTCCGCGATATCGCGGGCAATCCGGCGCTGGAGGCAGACTTCCGGCGGAACATCGACGAAAATTTTCAGATCAAACACCCGGCGCAGATTTTCCGGCAGGAAAAGAAAAAGTCCTTCGACGAT
The DNA here is from genome assembly GCA_903826865.1 of uncultured Verrucomicrobiota bacterium. GTDB lineage: Bacteria > Verrucomicrobiota > Kiritimatiellia > Kiritimatiellales > Tichowtungiaceae > Tichowtungia. The sequence goes on along the minus strand of CAIKGD010000062.1, from coordinate 37,964 downwards.
AATAACCGGCGCAGGTTTTAACGTAACAGTGTCCGGTGCGCGCTTATGGATGGAAAAGTTATAGCGGGGCGCCTCGATGGTTTCGCCGCGTTTGAGAGCGGCGAGATCGCGGGCGAGATGTTCAAGGTCGATACCGGCAGGATCGTCGAAGTTCCAGTCCTTGGCATCCACGCCGTTCGGCAGTCCGTAGTAATAATTGTCCTGCGAAATCAGACTGCTTCCCCGCGTCAGCTCGGCGAGTTCGTGCGCGACCGTGGTTTTCCCCGATCCCGATGCGCCGACAATTCCGATAATGCGTGGTGATTTCATTTTATATGTTGCAGATGTTGTGTGGCCGTATACATTGCGACCGAGATCGGCATTCAATGTTAAAGATGTTCATATGTTGCCCAACGGTTTGCCAGAATAGGACGTCCTGTAATTTTAACTGGAAAATAGCTGAAAGAACGGGGTTGGAAAAGAGTTTAAGCGGGTGATGTTTTGGACAGGTAGAGGGACTTCATGCACCCGATTACATCATTGCAAGACTGAACTGTAGCTTGAGCGTTCCCGACAAAAGAAGCCGTTCCGGATTCCGGAACGGCTTTCGTGCATCTGGGCAAAACGCTTACGCGTCGCCGAGCTGCCAGCGGGTGTAGCGCTTGATCGTGACGGTGTCACCGATCTCTTTGCTTTTCGCTTCGAGCAGCTGGGTGATGCTGATCTTGTCTTCTTTGACGAACGGCTGTTCGATGAGGCATATCTGTGAGTAGAACTTGTTGAGTTTACCTTTCAGGATGCCTTCGACGATGTTGGCCGGTTTGCCTTCGACCTGTTTGAGGAAGAGGGCTTTTTCATCTTCAACGAGCTGGGCCGGAACGCCGGAGCGATCCAGTGCCGCCGGACGGGCTGCTGCAATCTGCAGGCAGATGTCGAGCGCCAGTTCTTTGAATACGGCGTTGTTGACGGTATCAGCTTTGCTGAACGCGAGTTCAGCCAGTACGCCGACGGTGCCGCCCATATGGATGTAGCTGGCGACGGTACCGGTGCCGGAGACGGTGAATTTTTCGCTCTTGCGCAGAACGATGTTTTCACCGATTTCAGCCACTTTGGCGACAATGTCGGCTTTGAACGCTTCGGCAGGGTTGCCGTTGCAGTTCATCGCTTTGTCGGTCATTTCGACAACGAACTTCTGGAAGATTTCGTTGCGGGTGACGAAGTCGGTTTCACAGTTGATTTCGATCATGACGCCGGTTTTGCCGTCAGCGGAGACCTTGGCGGATATTTTGCCGTTCTTGGCGACGCGGTCGGCTTTTTTGGCAGCCACGGCCATGCCGCGCTCGCGCAGCAGTTTGAAGGCTTTTTCTTTATCGCCGTTGGCTTCCTGGAGTGCGCGTTTGCATTCCATCATACTGACGTTGGTGGCGTCGCGAAGTTCTTTGACCATGCTTGCTGTAATTTCAGCCATTGTTGAATCCTTTCTATATATTTTTCCGCCTCGGCGGATCTGCCAAAGGCAGAAAAATTACTCCGCCTTGGGTTCTTCCGTGATGACCGGAGCTTCTTCTGCTACTGCCGGAGCCGGAGTTTCTTCGACCTTCACTTCGGCCGCTTCTGCATCGGCTTTGGCTTTGAATTCAGCTTTTTCAGCTTCTTTCTTTTTTTCTTTTTCAGCGGCGGCTTTTTCTTTTTTCAGTTTATCGAGCACCTTGGCGCGTTTCTTCTTTTCTTCGTCTTCTTTGGCTTTGCGCTCTTCGCGGGCGGCGTCGGCGACGGCGCGGTCGGCATCGTCTTTTTCTTTACGGCGTTTGTCTTCAGCGGCTTTGGCTTTGACACAGGCTTCGTGCGCTTCAGTGATGGTGCCGCCGAGGAGGTCAGCGATCAGCGTGAGCGAGCGGATAGAGTCGTCGTTGCCGGGAATCGGGTAGTCGACCAGATCCGGGTCGGCGTTGGTGTCAACCAGCGCCACGACCGGAATGCCGAGGCGCTGCGCTTCGGCAATCGCCAGTTTTTCGCGGCAGATGTCAACGACGAGCAGCGCGCCGGGCAGGGAAGTCATATCCTTCACGCCGGTGAGGTTGCGTTCGAGTTTGGTGAGTTCGCGGCGCAGGACGGACTGTTCCTGTTTTGGATACGCTTTGAGTTTGATTTCATCGGCGAAGAGCGCCTGCAGGTCTTCCATGCGTTTGACGCTTCTGCGGATGGTCTGGTTGTTGGTGAGCATTCCGCCGAGCCAGCGGTAGATGACGTAAGGCTGGCCGGCTTTTTCAGCGGCTTCCTGAAATATGGTGCGGGCCTGTTTCTTGGTGCCGACGAAAAGGATGCGGCGGCCGTTCATGACCAGCCCGTTCAGAAACTCCTGCGCCAGCTTGAGCTGTACGAGTGTTTTTTGAAGATCAATGATGTAGATCCCGCCTTTGGCGCCGTGAATGAAGCGCTTCATTTTGGGATTCCAGCGTTTGGTCTGATGACCGAAGTGCAAACCTGCGTCCAGCAGTTCCTGAATCGTTACCGTCTTTTGTGACATAACAGCCCCTCCTTATAGTTCATTGTTGAACAATCCGCTTTGGCTTTCCGGGGGCGGCCGGAACAGCACTCGCTTCAGCCCCGCAACTGCGCGGAAGCTATTAAGGGGGCAGGTTATACGCGGCGGACTTCACTCTGGCAAGCGGTTTTAATGGTTAATATCCAATAAAAACCTTCAACGTTCGTGGTGATGGCGGACGTCAAGACCCTTGACAACGAAAATTGCATTTTCAGCGATGTTGGTCGCGTGGTCTCCGATCCGTTCCAGATTGCGGGCGACAATCAGCAGATCCAGCGCCCGCTTGATCATACCGGAGTCTTTTTGCATCAGCGCGAGCAGGTCGGCTGTGATGCGCCGGTTCATATCATCGAGCTGGTCGTCGCGCAGCAATACGATGCGGGCCCGGTCTGTCGCACGGTTCACATAGGCGTGCAGACTTTCTTTGACCATCAAACCGGCCAGTGCTGCCATTTCCGGCAGGCTGGTGGTAGCTAATGGATCCAGCGGCGACTCCGGCAGCAGCCGTTCCGCCTTGTCACAGATGTTGATCGCCATATCAGCCATCCGTTCCAGATCGCTGTTGGTTTTCACAGCACCCAGAATGAAACGCAAATCGCAAGCGGTCGGCTGGTAGAGGGCAATCAATCGCATGCAGAGACTGTCGATCTCGATCTGCAAACGGTTGACCTCTTCTTCGTGTTCGCGAATGTGAGGAATGGCGGACGCATCGCGTTCGCACAGCACCCGGATTGCGTCGGTGATCATGCTCTCGCTGAGCGCGCTCATTCTGATCAGAGTTTGTTTCAGAACTGTTAACTGCTCGTCAAAATGCCGTTCCATATGTGCTCCTTATCATCCGGACTCAGCCGTAGCGTCCGCTAATGTAGTCCTGTGTCCTTTTGTCTGCTGGATTTGTAAAAATATTGCCTGTTGGCCCGAACTCGATCATGTCGCCCAGCAGCATGCAGCCCGACAGATCGGAGATGCGCGCTGCCTGCTGCATGTTGTGGGTCACAATGACGATGGTGTACTGCTCCCGCAGTTCCAGCATGAGATCCTCGATCTTTCCGGTGGAAATCGGATCGAGAGCCGAACAGGGTTCGTCCATAAGAATCACTTCGGGTTCCACCGCCAGCAGACGCGCTACGCAGAGCCGCTGCTGCTGATCCATTGGCAGACTCAGAGCGGGGCTGTCCAGACGATCTTTCAGCTGTTCCCACAGCCAGGCGGCCCGCAGGCTGCGCTCGACCACTTCCTGAAGCTGATTTTTCCGGGTGATGCCCGCCACACGCAGACCGAAGGCCACGTTATCCCGGACGGAAAGGGGGAACGGATTGGGACGCTGGAATACCATGCCGACACGCTTGCGCAACCGGCAGACGTCCATATCTGATCCGTAGATAGACTGGCTGTCGAGGAGTACGTCCCCGGTCACGCGTACGCCGGGGATGAGATCGTTCATGCGGTTCAGACAGCGCAGCAGCGTGGATTTGCCGCAGCCTGACGGACCGATCAAGGCTGTTATCCGGTTGATCTGTACAAGGAGGTTCACCTGTTTCAGAGCCTGAAACGTTCCGTAGAAGAGATCCAGATTGCGGATGGTCATCCGCGGCGTCTGAGAAACGAATGGATTGCTCATCAGCCGAACCTCCCGGTTACGTAGTCGCTGGTGCGCTGATCGCACGGCACCGTAAATATCTGCGAGGTTTCGCCCAGTTCAACCAGTTCACCCATCAGGAAAAACGCCGTTTCATCGGCTATGCGCGAAGCCTGTTTCGTGTTGTTGGTGACCAGAATAATCGTGTAACGCTCTTTCAGAACCGTCAAGGCATCCTCTATCCGGGCCGTAGAAATGGGATCCAGTCCGGAGCAGGGCTCGTCCAGCAATACGACTTCCGGCTCCATTGCCAGCGTCCGGGCCAGACAAAGGCGCTGCTGCTGGCCGCCGGAAAGACGCAGAGCCAGCATATTCAGGCGGTCTTTCACTTCGTCCCACAGGAAAGCCGCCGTCAGCGTCCGTTCTACGATCACATCCAGAGCCGCACGATTGCGTATGCCCGACAGGCGCGGCCCGTAAACCACATTGTCATAGATGCTCATCGGCAGCGGCATCGGGAGCGCGAATACCATACCGACTCGCTTGCGCAGCTGCACGGCGCTCTGTGAAGGGTGGTAAATGTCCGCGCCGTCCAGCAGCACGCGGCCTTCAGCCCGGCTTTCCGGATCAAGATCGTTCATCCGGTTCAAGGTGCGCAGGAAGGTGGTCTTTCCCGAGCTGGCCGGCCCGATGATGCCGAGAATGCGGTTGGCCGGCACGTTCATTGTCAGGCTGCGGAGTGCCTGATGCTGTCCGAAAAAGACGCTCAGATTCTGCACAGAAATTTTAACCTTACGTTCCACGCATTGCCCTTTCCGCACTAGCGCGATCTCTTTGCTATAAACCGATTCATCATCCAGTAGGCAGCCAGATTCACCAGCAGCACTGCAAAAACAAGTACGGCGGCGGTCGCGTAGGCTTTTTCATCGGAGATGCCTTCACGCGCCAGCAGATAGAAATGCACCGACATGGTACGCACCGAGTCGTTCAGCGAAGAAGGCATCATCAGCGAAGAACCGGCCGTGAAGATGACCGCCGCTGTTTCGCCGATGGAACGGCCGATGCCCAGCACGACGCCGGTCATAATACCGGGCAGGGCGTTCGGCAGCACCACCTTGTACACCGTTTCCCAGCTTGTGGCGGCCAGCGAACAGCTCACCTCACGGTAGGCCTGCGGCACAGAGCGGATCGCTTCCTCCGAGGTGCGGATGATGGTCGGCAGGATCATGATCGCCAGTGTCAGTCCGCCTGAGATCATGGACCAGCCCATGCCCAGTATGGTTACGAAGAAAATGTAGCCGAACAGGCCGAAGATGATTGAGGGAATGCCGGCCAGACAGTCTGTGCCGAAACGGATAATCCGCGTGACGCGGTTTTCGCGGGTGTATTCCGTGAGGTACACGGCGGTGCCCACACCCATCGGCAGCGCGATCAGAATGGCGAGCAGCGGCAGGAGTACAGTGCCGAGCAGGGTCGGCAGAATACCGCCGGCCTTGCCCATTTCCCTCGGCTTGGTCGAGAGAAACTCCCAGGAGATTTCGGGCACCCCGCGCTTGAGCACGAAGGCAATAATCAGCACAAGCGTGATAACAGTAATCAGCGTAGCCGCACCCAGAAGGATCACGGCCAGCGCCTGTGTAATTTTAGGCGGTATCCTCACGTCAGTTTCCCGTCTTCCGCTTCATCGCCGCTATCGCCAGCGAATTCAGAATCATAACCACTACAAACAGCACTACGCCCGTTGCAAACAGCGCCTGACGGTGCAGTCCTGTCGCATATCCCATTTCCAAAGCGATATTTGCCGTCAGTGTCCGCACCGGATCCAGCGCGGAATGAGGAATCCGGACGGCGTTGCCGGCCACCATGATGACCGCCATTGTTTCGCCCACGGCCCGTCCCATAGCGAGGATGATACTGGCGATAATTCCCGAGCGTGCCGCTTTCAGAATAACCATATGCACGCTCTGCCAGCGGGTGGCTCCCAGCGCAAGGGCTCCTTCCAGATAGGTTTTCGGCACAGCGTTGATGGCATCTGTGGAAATACTGATTACGGTCGGCAGCACCATGACGCCCAGAATGATCGAGCCGGCCAGCAGCGACAGACCAGGCCCGCCTAAATAGTTACGGATGAAAGGCGCCAGCACCATGACACCCATGAATCCGTACACAACGGACGGAATTCCGGCCAGCAGTTCAATCATTGGTTTGATGATCCTCATGATCGAACGCGGCACGAACTGGGTCAGGAAGATGGCACCGGCCACGCCCAGCGGCGCTCCGATCAGCATCGCGCCCAGCGTGACCCACAGCGAGGCGATAATCATCGGGTAGATGCCGAATTTTTCGGCAGCAGGATTCCACTCCGAGGATAACAGGAAGCTTTTTAATCCAACTTTGATGATAAACGGTACGCCTTCTTTAAGAATGAAAAGGGCGATCAGCAGAAGGCTGGCCGTGGCGGAAAATGCGACGGCCAGAAAGATGTAGCGGGCCAGTTTGTCACGGCACCAGATTACGACAGCGTTCTGTGTCCGCCGGCGGTCGGGACAGTTCGGCTGTACCGGAATGTTCGGGCTGTTCTGCATCTGGTTTTATTTTCCGCAGGGTGTCTACTTCGCGGGAATTAAACCGCTCTCTTTGATGGTATTCTGTCCTTCAACGGAACAGACATAGTCAATGAAAGCCTTGCAGGCACCTGTCGGTTCGCCTTGTGTCAGCAGGTAGACGGGGCGAACGATCGGGTAACGTCCTGCCACCACTTCTTCGGTCGTACAGGGCACACCGCAAACCGTTACTGACTTGATCTTTTCGTTCAGCAGGCCATGTGACAGATAACCGATCGCATTCGCGTCCATGGCGACGGTTTCACGGATCGTACCGTTCGAGTCCTGAATGATCGCATCTTTGGTGAGTTCGACATTCTTAACGATATTCTCGAACGAGGATCGTGTGCCGGAACCGGCTTCGCGTGAGACGACGGTGATGCCGTGATCCGCTCCGCCCAGCTCTTTCCAGTTGCGTATCTGTCCGCAAAAGATGCCGCGAATCTGTTCCATGGTCAGGTCGTTAAGAAGGTTCTTATTGTTTATGACGATCGCGATGCCGTCACGTGCAACGACGACGGATGTCAATGATTTGGCTTCCGGCGGCAGCTGTATGAGGTCGGCCATACCGATTTGAGCGGCACCGGAAAGAGCCGCCTGCACGCCAAGCGCAGAGCCTCCGCCCTGTACAGTCACTGCGATGTCCGGGTGCAGTTCGATGAACTGCTCGGCCAGCTTCTCGGCAAACGGCTGAAAGGCTGTTGATCCCGCCACGGTCACCGCTGTCCGCTGTTTGCCGCATCCGTTGCCGGTCAACACCGCAACACCGCATACCAATGCCCACAATAATGGCTGTTTCATCGCTTATAATTCCCTTTATGGTTATGGGCGGTGCACCCCGTTATTCCGGCAGAAATCCGACTGATTGAGCACCCGATAACTCTCCGCAAAATCCCGGGCACGATACGTAAAGTCCCTTGACGTGTCGAGCCGGAATCTGCCGCCCGGCTCTCATAAAATTCTAGTGTACTCCTAATGAAATCCTAACTTCATGATAATAGCGTGTGTACAGATTTTTAACGGGACGCAAACAGGACAGGACAAGAATCGGATCCCGTGAAAACAGGCCGTGCGGCAATAAGTAAATCCGGCGGCATTAACCTGAACAGGAAGGAAGGGACACATGAAGAAGAAGTTTATCATAATGGTTGCAGCAGCGGTTGCCGCACTCAGCGTACAGGCTCAGCAGTCAGACGAACTGGCGGTGTTGCAGCGGCAGCTCAATGAGCTGTCAGCGAAGATCGCACAGCTCGAAAAGGCCAATGCCGAAAAAACCGTAATGGTTGAACAAACCGCGCAGGTGGAAAATGCGAATGCCGTAAAAATCGCCCGGATCGAAAAAGACAACGCTGCCAAAACCTGGTCGCTGGAACAGCTCCAGGCTGAAGGAAAGAAAAATCTGGCCGGCGCATGGGCTAACGACATCAAACTCAAGGGCGATATCCGCGCACGGTACGAAAACCGCGAAGTTGCAGATGCTATAACCAAAGACCGGCAGCGTGTCCGGTTGCGGCTCGGAGCCTACGGCAAAATCAACGAACAGACCGACTTCGGTGTGCGTCTGGCCACCGGCGGAACGCGCACCTCGTCCAACGTGGATGCAGGCGATAATGCCGGCATGAAAGCCATCTTTCTGGATCAGGCTTACGCGGATATGCATCCCGATCTGTTCGGCGGCGCGCACGTTTTTCTGGGTAAAATGCCGCAGCCCTGGCTGGCGGCCGGTTCCGGACTGGTCTGGGATACCGACCTCAACCCGGAGGGTGCTGCGGTGACCTATGAAAAGCAGCTGCTTCCGTTCAAGCTGATAGCGAATGCCGGAACGTTTGTTTTTCAGGATAATCTTTCAGACGACATCCGGCTCTGGAGCGGTCAGGCAGCCGTCGAGAAAAAGATCGGCAGCACGACTTTGACGCTGGGTGCGAGCGAATATTGCTTCCAGAATGCTGAAAATGTGAAGGTCGCCGACAGTTTGACCGGGAAACTGGGATCGACGGCGAATACACCCAATGGCGACTTTAACCTGATAGAAGGGTTCGGCTCTTATGCCTTCACCGTTTTCAAGGTTCCGGTACTGCTGAACGGGCAGTATGTGGTCAATGTGGCCGCAGCCAGCAGTGATGACATGGCCTATCTTGCCGGTATCACCATTGGCAAAGCCAAAGATAAAGGCACTTGGGAGGTTGGCTACACCTACCGCGATATCGGCAAAGATGCCGTGGTCGCCGGCCTCAACGACTCTGACTTTGCCGGGGAAACCTGGACCGGTTGCTACGGTCACAGAGTTTACGGAAAATATCAGATCGGCAAAAACCTGTCGGCGGACTTGGCCTACATTCTCAGCACCGACTGGAAGGGGAAGGATGCGAACACCTTGCAGGCCGATTTGAATTTTAAGTTTTAGTCTCCTGTCCCCATGCTGCAACCCTGCGGGCTCCCGGTTTCCGGGAGCCCGCACCTTTTTTAACAAATCTCTTTGTGTCAGGGCCTTTGTTATCTGGTAGGTTATTCGCACAGTGAAAGAGAAAATCATTGAACCCGATGTCTGGAAGTACACCTTGCCCGGTGGCTGGGAGGCTCTGGCCGGAAAAACCGGCGCGGATAACGATCTGCTCAGCCTGAAAACAGCGCAGGCGAATGATCTCTGGTTTCATGTGCACGGATTGCCCGGCAGCCATGTTATCCTGCGCGGCCCCGAGGGCGCAGTGCCGGATGCTGCTATCGTGAAGCAGGCGGCGGCGGTTGCCGCGTGGCACAGCAAGGCACGCAATGCCGGAATCGTTCCTGTCTCCTGTACTGAAGCAAAAAATGTTTCCAAGCCGCGCGGTGCAAAATCTGGAACCGTTACCATCAAACGCGAAAAAACCATCAAGGTCCGTCCTGCTGTTCCGGAACCGTGCACGTAACGGGAAAAAGTTTCCAAGTCTCGGGAAAACCGGTAAAAGGTTTCCATGATTGGGAAACGCGTCAACGAAGAGGGAGCTGTCTATCAGGTGCGGGCAAATGATCTGCCCAAGGCGCTTCAGCCGCGCGAAAAGTTCGACCGTCTTGGTCCGGAAAATCTTTCCGAAAGCGATCTGCTGGCGCTTCTGCTGCGGACCGGCACGGCGGGAACCAATGTTGTCGAACTGGCCGAAACACTGCTGATGCAATACGGGTCGCTCAGCGCGCTTTCCCGGACTTCGGTTGCGGAACTGCAGAAAATTCGCGGGATCGGAAAAGAAAAAGCCAAAATCCTGAAAGCCGCGCTCGAAATAGGACGGCGGCTGGTGCAGGAAAATGTCGGCGAAAATCCGCGCATTGCTTCGCCGGAAGAGGCGGCAGCGGTTCTGCGCGAACGCGCCCGCAGTTTAGACCGCGAAGTTTTTTGGGTGCTGCTGCTCGACACTAAAAGCAGGCTGATGGCTCCGCCGTGCGAGGTATCGAAAGGCACGCTCAATTCCAGTCTGGTGCATCCGCGCGAAATTTTTAAACCGGCCGTTCAGCAGTCTGCCGCCAGTATCATTCTGGCGCACAATCACCCGTCAGGCGACCCGTCGCCATCGGCACAGGACATCCGCATCACCAAAAAACTGATTGAGGCCGGAAAGACCATGGAAATCAAAGTGCTGGATCATCTCATCATCGGCCGTAAAACCCGCGACGGCGCGAATGACTTTCTAAGCCTGCGTGAAAACGGACTGGCTGAATTTGAAGAACGCTAGAATGTGCTTGAACGCATCTTCTAAATGACAATAATGCCACTCCATCTTCAGGGCAGGGTGAAATTCCCGACCGGCGGTAATGCTCCGAGTTTAATCGAGGGGTGACAGTCCGCGAGCCGAAAGGCAGATGCAGTGTGATTCTGCAACCGACAGTACAGTCTGGATGAAAGAAGATAAACGGATGCGAAAACCTTTCTGCCCTGATGGACGTATTGTCTTCAGGGTTTTTGCATTTTAAGGACGATGGACTATGAGCGAAAAGCTGTTTGACCCTGTCGAAGAAATTTTCGACGCCCTACGGCGCGGCGAGATGATTCTGGTGACCGATGATGAAAACCGTGAAAACGAAGGCGACCTGATTTGCGCGGCCGAATCCTGTACGCCGGAACAGATTAATTTCATGGCGACCCATGCCCGCGGCCTGATCTGCGTGGCACTGGAAGAATCCCGGCTTGCGCGGCTCGGGCTGGCCCGCATGGTGCCGGAGCATCACGGTGATAAATTTAAAACCGCGTTCATGGAATCGGTGGATGCGCACGACGGCATTACCACTGGTATCAGCGCCGCTGACCGCGCGCTGACCGTGCAGGTTCTGATGAACGACACTTCGACGGCGTGCGATTTATCGACGCCGGGACATCTTTTTCCGCTAATGGCGGTCGAAGGCGGCGTGCTCAAGCGTGCCGGCCATACCGAAGCGGCGGTTGATCTTACCCGGCTGGCTGGACTCAGACCCGGCGGGGTGATCTGTGAAGTGATGCGCGACGACGGCGAAATGGCACGTCTGCCGGATCTGGTGAAGTTTGCGAAGAAGCACAGTCTGAAATTCACCTCAGTGGCTGAAATCGCCAAATACCGCTATGTCAACGAAAGCCTCGTCCGCATGGGGCGGCAGGTTAAAATGCCGACCGAATGGGGCGAATTCAATCTGCGCATTTACAGCTCATACGTGGACGATAAGGATCATTTGGCGCTGTTCATCGGCTCTGCAACACCGGAAAAACCGCATCCGCTGGTGCGCGTCCACAGCGAGTGCCTTACCGGCGACGTCTTTGGCTCGCTGCGGTGCGACTGCGGCTCGCAGCTTCAGCTCGCCATGAAGATGATCAGCGAATACGGCTACGGTGCGCTCGTTTACATGCGGCAGGAAGGCCGCGGTATCGGGCTGACCAAAAAGATTCACGCCTATGAACTGCAGGATCAGGGGCTTGATACCGTCGAAGCAAACGTCAAGCTGGGTTTTGCAGCCGACCTGCGCGACTACGGTATCGGCGCGCAGATTCTGAAAGACCTCAGCATGACGGAGATCCGGCTGATCACCAATAATCCGGCCAAGATCGAAGGACTGGATAAATACGGTATTGAGATTGTCGAACGGGTGCCGATTGTGCTTCCTTCAACACCGCACAACGTACGTTACATGAATACCAAGCGCGACAAAATGAAACATATGCTCTGAGGTTGGAATGATGGGTAAGGGAATCTCAAAAAAAGAACTAAACGCGGACGGACTGCGGTTCGCGATTGTGGTCAGCCGTTTCAATGAGGAGCTGACGAAGCAGCTGGCCGATGACGCTTTTCAATGTCTGGAAGAAAACGGCGCGAAAGTTCCGGACATCGGAGTTTTTCAGGTGCCGGGCGCGTATGAAATTCCGGTCGTTGTCAACGAGCTGGCCAGAAGCGGTAAATATGACGCGCTGATTGCGCTGGGCGTGGTGGTGGAAGGTGAAACACCGCATGCACAGATGATCGGCGAATCAACCGGCATCGCACTGCTTGATATCGCCCGCGAACACGGTGTTCCGGTGATCAATGAAATTGTCGGCACGCGCAACTGGGAACAGGCGGTGGCGCGCTGCACCTGCAGCCGGACGAGCCGCGGCTGGTATGCCGCCGAAGCGGCGATTGAAACCGCCCGTATTTTGAAGACAATAAAGGAATCTCAATGAGTAAAGTGACGGGGCGCCGGCAGGCGCGTGAATGGGCTGTGCAATTCCTGTTTCAGACGGAGTTTAATCCCGGCGATCTGGAACCGGCGCTGGCCGATTTCTGGAGCGATGAAGAAAAGAAACCTTCGGAACGCGACCGGACTTATGTGAACGAAGTAGTAAGCGGTGTGCTTGAAAAACAGCGCGAAATCGACCGGACGCTTACAAAATATACGGACAACTGGGATGTCGACCGCCTCGGCGTGCTTGACCGCACGGTACTGCGCGTGGCGACGTATGAAATGCTTTTCCGCGGCGATATTCCGCCGGTAGTCTCCATCAACGAAGCGGTGGAAATCGCCAAAACCTACAGCGGCAAAGATTCCGGCCGCTTTGTAAACGGCGTGCTCGACCGGATTCAGAAAGAACTGAACCGGCCGTCACGCAGTACGCATTCGACGCAATGATTCCCCACGAACCATTCATGCAACGGGCGCTCGCGCTGGCACGGCGCGGGGAGGGGTTGACACGGCCCAATCCGCCGGTCGGCGCGGTGCTGGTACAGAACGGGAAAATCATGGCGGAAGGCTTTCATAAGAAGGCCGGCGGCCCGCATGCTGAAGTCAAGTGCCTTAAACCGGCAACCGGCAGCCTTAAGTCTGCAATTCTTTACGTGACGCTTGAACCCTGTTCAACGTATGGCCGTACACCGCCTTGCACCGATCTGATTCTGGCACGCGGCATCCGCCGCGTCGTGATCGGTGCAAAAGATCCGAATCCTGCCCATGCCGGGCGGGGTATCCGGATTCTGCGCCGCGCCGGCGTCGAAGTGATTACCGGTGTCTGCCGCGCCGAGGCTGAAGCGCTGATTGCTCCGTTTGCCAAGCGGATTCTTACCGGCATGCCGTATGTGACGCTCAAGCTGGCTTCAACCATTGACGGACGGATTGCCGATTCTTCCGGCGGCTCCAAATGGATCACCGGTCCGCAGGCGCGCGCCAAAGTGCAGGAGCTGCGCCGGTCTGCGGATGCGATTATGGTTGGCGCGGGAACGGTACGCGCCGACAACCCGTCGCTTCTGCCGCGTCCGGCCGGAGGCCGTATGCCGTGGCGGGTGGTGGTCGGATCGAATATTCCGGCAAAGGCCAAGGTTCGTACGGACGAAGCGGCGGAGCGGACGCTGGTGCTGGACGGTTCGCTCAAAAAGATTTTGCGCGATCTCGGGAAGCGCGGCGTGATGCGCGTATTATGTGAAGGCGGCGGCGAGCTGGCCGGATCGCTGGTGCGCGCCGGGCTGGTAGATGAATTTGCGCTGTTTTTCGCGCCGTCGCTGCTGGGCGGCGAAGGTGTTCCAATGTTCGGGGAAAAAGGGTGGCTGATGGGAAAAATGCCTCTTTTGAGTTTCCAAACCTTGGAAAAATGCGGGAAAGATGCTTTTATCAGCGCCGTACCGGTCAGGAGGCAGTGATGTTTACAGGAATTATTCAGCGGATTGGAACCATAGTTGATGTAAAAATGCACGGCGCGGCCGGCCGGATTACACTTGCCCCAAACCGTCCGTTTGATGCGCCGGTTCATTTAGGCGACAGTATTGCCGTAAACGGCGCCTGCCTGACCGTTGCCGCTATTGAAGGTGCCAATTTCTGTTTCGATGTGCTTAAAGAGACGTTTGATAAGACCAATCTAGGCGAAAAAGGACAGGGTTCCATCGTGAATCTCGAACGTGCGCTGGCACTCGGCGACACGCTTGGCGGACATATTGTAACCGGACATGTGGACGGCGTCGGAACCGTGCGCCGGGTTGACCGGGTTGACCGCGACTGGAAATTTGAAATTAATTGCGCACAAAACCTGCTAATGCTGATGGTGTATAAAGGGTCGATTGCGCTGGACGGAATTTCCCTTACGGTTGCGGAGCTGAAGGACGACGCGTTTGTTGTTCATATTATTCCGCACACGATGGAAGAAACGGACATGTCGGAATTTAAACCCGGTGCAAAGGTTAATCTGGAGGCTGATATCCTCGGGAAGCATGTGCAAAGGATTCTCGAGTTTGGCGGCGGACAGAATTATCGTATCAGTTTTGAGAATAAGCAGTAGGAGTTCTCATGGAACGGAAAAAAATTCTGCTCGTTGATGATGAAGAGGCCATCCGCAAAATGGTACGTGCCATACTGGGCAGTGAACTCTATGAATTCGACGAAGCCGTTAACGGTCTGGACGCCCAGGCGTTGCTGGAAAAACAGACTTTTGATCTGATTATTACCGATGTCATCATGCCCGACTGTGACGGCATTGAGCTGGTAATGGCCATCCGCCGCAAACTGCCTGAAATTAAAGTGATTGTCATGTCCGGCGGCGGCCGTGTCCGGGCGGGTCACTATCTCGATTTGGCCGGCAAACTCGGCGCGGCCAAGGTGTTTGAAAAGCCTTTTGATACGGCGGCGCTCCGCCGAACCGTCCAGGAACTGCTCAGTTAACGCTCCACTACGGAAAATTATGAAAGAAACCGATCTGCTCAACCTCTTTGAAAAAACCCGGGCGTTGCTTAACGGCCATTTTGAACTTCGCTCAGGACTCCATTCCAACCGCTTTTTCCAGTGCGCGCTGCTGCTTCAATATCCCCGCATCGCCGCGCAGGTCTGCGAGGCGCTGGTTGAAAAGATGAAAACTGTTCCGGGTGCGCTGGAGGTGGACACGGTCATCGCCCCGGCGCTTGGCGGCATTTCCGTCGGACACGAAGTGGCCCGTGCTCTTGGCGTCCGTTTTATTTTCGCAGAAAAAAATGAGGCAAAAGCGCTGGTGATGCGCCGGTTTAAGATCGAAAAGGGCGAACGGTTTCTGGTGGCGGAAGATGTAATCACCCGCGGCGGCCGTGTACAGGAAACGGTGGACATTGTGAAACAGCACGGCGGCACGGTGCGGGCGATCGGCGTGCTCGTCAACCGCAGCGGCGGCAAGGCGCAGTTTGACTATCCGCTGGTCAGTCTGCTCGACATCGAACCGGTCACCTGGGAGCCCGCCGAATGTCCGCTCTGCAAGAAAGGACTGCCGCTGGTGCATCCCGGAAGCTGATGGAGAAAGAGAACCCGACTGGTTGACATGCAACCGGGAATTCCGGAAGTTAAAACCGGCTTTCATGAAATTCACTTTTCTAGGCACAGGTACTTCGCATGGCGTTCCAATGATTGGATGTCATTGTCCGGTCTGCCGGTCGGACAACCCGAAGAACAAACGCCGCCGGTGCAGTCTCTATGTTCAGGCTGGCGGAAAGTGTCTGCTGTTCGATACGCCGCCCGACCTGCGCGAACAGGTGCTGACTTTCGGGGTGGAGCGAGTGGATGCGGTTTTTATTACTCATCCGCACGCCGACCATATTTTCGGCTTCGACGATATCCGCCGCTTCAGCGATCTGCAAAAGTCGCATATTCCGGTGTACGGTTCATCGGCGACTGTTGCCTCAATGCGCTCAAAATTTGATTATGTGGACAAACCGAGTCACTCGTTCGGCGGTGTGCCGCGCGTGGTTTTTACGGAAATGATTGCGCCGGTGGAAATCGGCGGTGCGCGAATAACGCCGGTTCCGGTCATACACGGCGAGGAGCCGGTTTACGGCTTTCTGGTCGAGGCGGACGGAAAACGGCTGGCATACATTCCGGACTGTTCGGGGATTCCGGAAACCAGCTTCCAGTGGTTGGACAGCCTGGATGTGATGATTCTTGACGGCCTGCGCCCCGGAAGACACTCAACCCATTTTTCAATCGGAGAATGCGTGGAACATCTGCAGCGGATCGGCGCGGAACGGTCGTTTCTGACACACCTGACCCACCATTCCGATCACGACACGCTTCAAGCCTCTCTGCCGGCCGGGATTGATGTGCCGCAGGACGGGCTGACGGTTTACCTGAAATAGGCAGGGATGCCGATTGACACCCCTGTCAGCGCCGTGCTAAAAGCACCCCTCATTTTTTCACTGATATAGCATTTTTCGGATAACGGAAGGGCTTTACGAATGGCTGCAAAAAAGGTTTCGAAGAAAAAAACAGTTGTCAAAAAGACTGTAAAAAAGGCACCTGCCAAAAAGGTGGTTAAGAAAGCGGTTAAAAAGACCGCTGTTGCGAAGAAACCGGCCCAAAAAACCGTCCGGACTCATGCGCACAAACCGGCGGCTGCCCCGGCACCTGCCGTCAAAAAACTGACCTCCAAAGAAGTTCGCGAGTTCAAAGACATTCTGCTAACCCTCCGCGAGCGTGTTTCAGGTGAATACAGCACCCTTTCGCGCGACAATCTCGAAGCCAACCAGCGCGACCCGTCGCTGTCCGATCAGGGTACCGACACGTTCGACCGTGAGATGGAACTCAATATGATGGGCAGTGAGCAGGAAGTGCTCTTCGAAATTGACGCGGCGATCCGCCGTATCGAAAAAGGCACATTCGGTATTTGCGAACTGACCGGCCTGCCGATTAATGTCGAACGGCTTCAGGCACTGCCTTATGTGCGCTACACGGTGCGTGCGCAATCTGAACTCGAAAAAGGACGCGCCCATTACCGCCCTTTCGGCGGCACCATGCGCAGCTAGGAGAACCCCATGCTGGTACTCATTCTGGGACTGATCATTGTTCTGCTCGATCAGTTGACCAAGCTGTGGGTACGGACATCATTCATCTATGGCGGTGATCCGCAGGCCGTTATTCCGGGCTTTTTCAATCTGGTTTACGTCCGCAACGAAGGCGCGGCATGGGGCATGTTCGGAGGACAGATGCCCGCACTCATTATCCTCTCCATCGTCGTGCTTATTCTGCTGGCCGTCTATCACCGCAAAGTGCTCAATCCGACCCCTGATCACCGCATTGCACTTGGTCTGATGATTGGCGGAATCTGCGGCAACCTGATTGACCGTATCCGTGTCGGCTGGGTCACCGACTTCCTTGATTTCCACCTGGGCGCCTGCCACTGGCCCTCTTTCAATGTTGCTGATTCCGCCATTTGTATCGCCGTCGGCATCTACCTGCTTTCTTCGCTGTGGCACACCCGCCATCCGTTGAAAAGCTCTGCCAATGAATCCAAATAGCCCCAGCGCCTTCGTGCTTGTCGGACCGACGGCGTCGGGCAAAAGCGCTGTCGCCCAGTTCATCGCCGAACAGACCGGCGCGTCCATCATTTCCGCCGATTCGATGAACATCTACCGCGGCATGGACATCGGTACTGCCAAACCATCCGCCGCAGACCGCGCACGCGTCAAAACCTTCGGTATTGACCTTGCCGGACCGGCTGAGTCGTTCAGTGTCGGCGACTGGCTTGCCGCGATCCGTCCGGCTTTCCAAACATTGGAAAATCCGCCGATTGTCACCGGCGGAACCGGCCTGTATGTGAAGTGTCTTTTACAAGGCCTCGACGACCTGCCGGCCGCTGACGCGGCGCTTCGTGAGCGCACAGAAAAGATGCCGCTTGCTGAATTGCAGGCCGAGGCGCGCCGCGCCGCGCCCGAAGCCTATGAAGCGCTCGCCGATAAGGAAAATTCCCGCCGTCTCATCCGTTTAATTGAGCAGAGCGCGTCGGGTGATCTTCCCCGGCGCACCTGGAAAAAAGAAATGCCGGTTGTCATCGGTCTGCACGTCGAACGCGATGTGCTTCACCGGCGGATCGCTGAACGGGTCGGAAAAATGTATGCGGGCGGACTTCTGGAAGAAGCGCGGAAACTTTGCAGTCCGGAGCTTTCCCCGACGGCGCGGCACGCTATCGGCTATGCCGAAGCCTTCGCCGTCCTGCGCGGCGAATGTTCCGAAGCGGAAGCCAAAGAACGGACGGTCATCCGCACCCGCCAGCTATCCAAGCGCCAGATGACCTGGTTCCGCCAGCAGCTCACTGTGGAGTGGATTGAATCAGCGTGCTATTCGGACATTGGACAACTTGCGGGTAAAGTTTACAATGTCTGGAAAGAGCGCGGGCCGGTGCCGCTGGCAGGAATCCGTTTATGAAAGAGATGACGACAACTGTACCGCAGGCGCAGGAGCGCGCGCTGCTGGTCGGCGTGATGTTGCGCGGGCGGAATGACGAGTGGGATGTCAAAGATACGCTCGAAGAACTGGCTCAGTTGACCGTAAGTGCCGGCGCGGAAGTGGTCGGGAGGATGCTTTGCAAGCAGTCCAAAGTCCACGCCGCCCATTTTATCGGCAAGGGCAAGGTCGAAGAACTGGCGCAGATGGCAAAGGATACCGGTGCTAATCTGGTGATTTTCGACGAAGAC
Organism: uncultured Verrucomicrobiota bacterium; assembly: GCA_903826865.1. Taxonomy (GTDB): domain Bacteria; phylum Verrucomicrobiota; class Kiritimatiellia; order Kiritimatiellales; family Tichowtungiaceae; genus Tichowtungia. The sequence goes on along the minus strand of CAIKGD010000062.1, from coordinate 19,379 downwards.
CTTTCTCCGGCGCAGGGCCGTAATCTGGAAGAGGTGCTCGCCGTCCGCGTACTCGACCGCACGCAGCTGATTCTCGATATTTTCGCCAAGCGGGCACGGACGCGTGAAGGCTGTTTGCAGGTGCAGCTGGCGCAGCATCGGTACCTGCTTCCCCGTTTGCGCCGCATGTGGACGCATCTCGAACGTCAGGCGGGCGGTATCGGCCTGAAAGGGCCGGGCGAAACGCAGATCGAAATGGATCGCCGCAGCATTCAGAATCTGATCCGTACACTGACCCAGGAACTGGAACTGGTGCGTACGCGCCGCGCCGAGCAGCGGCGCGGGCGGCAGCGCCACGGCTGGGCGCTGGTTTCAATCGTCGGATACACCAACGCCGGCAAGTCCACGCTGCTGAACCGGCTGGCCGGTGCCGATATTTATGCCGAGGATCAGCTTTTCGCGACGCTCGACCCGACGACGCGGCAGGTTGAACTTCCGAACCGCGAACCGTGTCTGATGACCGATACCGTTGGATTCATCCGCAAACTGCCGCACCATCTGGTGGATTCGTTCAAGGCGACGCTCGAAGAGGTCGTCGAGGCCGATCTGATTCTGCATGTGATCGACTGCGCACATCCGCAGGTTGAGCAGCAGATTGCCGCAGTGAATACCGTGATGCAGGAGATCGGTGCGGAAGATAAACCGGTGCTTTGCGTGCTGAACAAAATTGATACGGAAGAGGGGCGGCACGCCGCGAACCGGCTGGCGCGTACGCTTGGCCGCTCGGCATCGGTTTCAGCGGTTACGGGCGAAGGACTTGAAAATTTACTGAACGAGCTGGCCGACTGCCTGAAAGGCGACAAGCAGGTGATGAAGCTGATGATTCCGCTCAGCGAAGGCCGCCTGCTGGCGCAGTTAAAACAGTCGGCGACGGTACTGGAGGAGAAATACGAAGGTGAATCCGCCGAACTGCTCGTCCGCGTTCCCTTGCCGCTGGCGGCGCGTTGTGCACCTTACCTCGCTTAGCAGGGATTGTTTAAAACGTCTTGCGACTGTTCCGCGCCTCAGTTATTCTTACCTTGATGAGGTGCGGATGAATGAGTTTCAACAGTTTGCTTTGCTATTGATGCTTACCGCATCGGTTATCGTGCAATTCTGTGCGGCTTTTCTTGCTTTGCGTCTGATGAAACTCTCACGCAAAAGCTTTTCGTGGATCATGATTTCAACAGCTTTGATGCTGATGGCGGTGCGACAGCTAATCATCTTTTACCACCTGTTGAACGGCGGGGCCAATCATCTGGCGGATCTTTATGCGGAAATGGCGGCCTTTGTGATTTCTCTGCTGATGGTGGCAGGTCTTTTTTCAATCTCGCCTCTGCTGCGCCGGATATATTCCACCTCCAATATGCCGGACGGCAGTCTGTCCGGTCTGGCTTCGTTCGGTGAACTTTTTGAGAAAATAACCTGCGGGGTTATGGTGTATGAGGCGACCGATAAAGGGCGAGATTTCATTATTCGCGACATGAATCCGGCGGCGGAAAGAATTGAAAAAACTGCGCGTCAGCATGTGGTTGGACGGCGGCTGACAGAGGTATTTCCCCGTGTAGAGGAATTCGGTTTGCCGGAGGTGCTGCGGCGGGTGTGGAAAACCGGGCAGCCGGAAAACTTTCCGCTGCGCTATTATCAGGATGCGCGGATTGCGGGCTGGCGCGATAATTTTGTTTACCGGCGTACCGGTGGCGAAATGGTGGTTGTTTACAATGATGTGTCGGCTCAAATGCACATGCAGGAAGAGCTGGAGCACCGTGAGCACAAGTTCCGGCTGCTTTTTGAACAGGCTCCGCTTCCCTATCAGTCACTGGATAACGAAGGCAGGATTATTGAAGTGAATCCGGCGTGGTTGCGTCTGACCGGGCTGGCGCGCGGCTCAGCGGCGGGGCGGCCTTTCAGTGAGCTGCTCACCCGGACGGGGCGGCAGTGTTTTCAGGAGTGTTTGGACAGTCTGAAAACCGGCGGCTCAGCGGCTGATGTGGCTTTAGAACTGCGCCGGAACGACGGCGTTCTGCTGAACATTGAAATGGATTCGGTGGCTTTGCGCAGCAAAACCGGTGATATTGAGCAGATTTACTGTATGTTGCGCGAAAAATCCGGACAGGAAAAAGAGCCGGATGTGCAGGTCGGCATCGAGAAGCAGGCGCGTATGCTGGCTCTGAAAATGGTGACGGAGGAACGCAGCGAACTTCAGCGGAAACGGCTTTCAATGTTCGGTGAGCTGACCGCCGGAATGGCTCACGAGTTCAATACACCGCTGACGGCGGCGCGCAGTGCGTTCAGTCTGATGCGCGAAGATATGTCGCCGGCCAGTCCGCATTATGAATTTGCCGAGATGGCTTTGCGGGAACTGACTTGCATGGCGGATATGGTTGAACGGATGTATCGTTTCCACGAACCGGTTCCTCAGAAATGTGAATCGCTTAACATTAATGCACTGCTTGATAACACACTTGTTTTGGTGCGTTCTGAAATGAGATCCTGCCGGATAGAGTTGCAGGACGGGCGTGCAGAAACCGTTCCTCCCGTCGTGCTTCCTCCCGGTGCGGTTATGATTACGCTGGTCAATCCGGTCAAAAACAGCATTGAGGCGATGGCTTCGGGCGGTATATTGACGTTGCGGACCGGACCGGCGGAGCAGGGCGGAGTATTTGTTGAGATTGAAGACACCGGTACGGGCATTTCGCCGGAATTTATGCCGCATCTGTTCGAGCCGTTCACCACCTTCCGCCACGGCGGCATGGAACACGGCGGAATCGGACTCGGCATGACCGCAGTACTCCGGACGCTGGACGCGCTTGGCGGAACGGTCACGGTGAATTCTCATCCAGGTGAAGGAACGTGTGTGCGTATCGTTCTGCCGGCTGAAATAAAAGTGAGCTGCTGATACGTTAAATCAGACGAAGAGATTTAAATGAAAGAGTTTAAGTCTGTAAAAAGTGCTCTGCTCCAGTTTCCTGTCCTGTTATCAGTACGGGGAAGCTGCTGGCTGATTTATGCAGCCGCACTGATGGTTTTACTGGCCGGTCTCTGGGCTGCCAAACAGTCTGGACAGAATGCGGATATCCAGATGCGCCGCGATCTGGTGCTTCAGGCAACGGATATTGCGGCGACGGTGGATCCTTGTGCTATCCGCGCTCTTTCTTTTACGGCGGACGACAGGTTCCGGCCTGAATTTCAGCTGTTATGTGCTCAGATGCGGGCCTGCGCCGAATCGGCAGGGATCAACAGTCTGTACACCATGGCCTTACGGGAGGGGCGGATTGTATTCGGCCCCGAAAGTCTAGCTGAGGGTCATCCGTACGCCTCGCCGCCCGGAACCGTCTATCAAAAGCCCAGTCCGCAGGATTTTGACCTTTTCAAAACCGGAAGACCGCAGATACACGGGCCGTTCAGTGATGAATACGGAACTTTTGTAACCGCTTCGGCACCTGTGTTTGACACCCGCACCGGCGAGGTGCTGGCGGCGATCTGTATTGACACCGAGGCCTCTTGTTGGCGGGCCGCTGTGCGGCGGGCGCAATGGATACCCGCCGGAATCACTTTTATACTGCTATTTGTTCTGTTGCTGAACTGGTTGGCGTTGAAGTACCGCTATCATTATTCTCCGCAGCGGAACGAACAGTCAAGGTACGCAGAGCCCGTTTTATGTGTTATTTTTATGGCTCTGCTGACCGCGGTGCTGGCAGCGGGATTTGATCGGGCTGAACGCGAGACACGCCGGAATACTTTTCGTCAGATGGCACAGTCTCATACCTCCTCCTGTGTGGAAGAAATCTATGAGCTTGGTCACAAGATAGAAAGACTGGTGTGCTTTTTTGAATCAAGTCACGATGTCACCGCTGCGGAATTCAGCTCGTATTGCAAAAAGATGGTTCAGGATGGCGTTCTGCAGGCGTGCCTCTGGCTGCCGGCGGTTCCGGATGCCGCGGCCGGTTCATTTGTCCAAGCGGTGCAGATTGCGGGACGGTCTGATTTTTCTATCTGGCAGAAAAATAACGAAGGTCTCAACGAACCGGCATCGTCGCGTCCAGACTATTATCCGATCCTCTATATTGAACCGCTGTCAGGCAATAAAACAGCTTTCGGTTATGACTTGAATGCAGAACCGGTGTGCAGGGTCGCGATACAGGAAGCCTTGTGTACCGGGCTGGCTGTTGCTACCGACCCGGTCAATTTTATCACACAGACCAATCAGATGAAGGGATTTTATATTTTTCAGCGGGTGGATACGCCGGATCAGAAAGGGTTGGCGGCTTTTTCTGTCTGTCCGGAAAAACTGCTTGGCGGAGCGCAGTATCCCAACAGGAAGAATACCGGCTTTGAGATTTGTCTGCTTCAATTGCAGTGCGGAGCCGATCCTCTTGTTCTGGCCGGATCTTCCAGCCGGTGCAGTCTGCCCTGCCTGCGCAGTGCCGGCTCCAGTTTGGGAATAACGACTCCGGTGTTCCGGTTCGGTAAAGCCTATGCTTTACGTTTAATTCCCCGGCAATCCTGGCTGGCGGCTCATCCGTTGCGCCACGGCTGGATTGTTACGTTCTTCGGGATGCTGATTAGCCTGCTGACCGGCTTGATGGTTGCACTGATCACAAACCGTCGAATCAACCTCGAAAAACAAATTGCGCTGCGTGCTGCCGAACTTAAGAGTAGCGAGGCTAAGTACTGGCTGCTGGCTGAAAACATTCAGGATGTAATCACGGTTTTCTCTCCCGGCGGAAAGGCGCTCTATGCGTCACCCTCCATGAAGACCGTTTTAGGATATGATCCGGCGGAGTTTCGCGGAATCGACATGTATGCGCTGGTTCATCCCGAAGACCGCGACGGCCTTGAAAAGGCGATGCTGTTTTTGATGGAAAGCGGTTTGGTCATGAATGAAGCGCGTTTCCGCACCTTCAGCGGGCAGTATGTCTGGCTTGCCACATCGGTCAAACTGCTGCGGAACAACTCCGGTGAGCCGCAGGAACTGGTCTGCTCCAGCCGCGACATCACCGAACGTAAGCGGACGGAAGAACGGATCCATCTGCTGGCGCGGCATCTTGAGACGATTCGCGAAGACGAACGCAAACGGCTTGCCCGCGAACTGCACGACGATATCGGCCAGATTCTTACGGCCCTTAAAATCGATCTGCTGATGATAATGGATCATTGTACCTGCGAGCATGACACAAAACAGAAAATGGCGGATATGCAGAAACTGCTGCGTGAGGGGATTCAAAGCGTCCATTCCCTGTGCCGCCGCCTGCGTCCCGGAGCACTTGACGATCTCGGTCTTGAGGAAGCGCTCGCCGGTCTGATAGACGATTGGAAGCAGCGCAATAAAGTCGAGTGCGAGCTTTTTACAGATGTGAACAACGAAGCCCTTTCAGATGCTGTGAATACCGCTGTTTTCCGTCTGATACAGGAGGCTCTGACCAATGTGTCGCGCTATGCCTGCGCTTCCAAAGTCGGAATCAATCTGGTTTCGAATGAACAGATGTTGAACGTTTCGATTGCTGACAACGGTTGCGGCATGGAAGATGGCGCGGCAAACAAACCGACTTCTTTTGGTTTGCTCGGCATGCGCGAACGCGTTGAAACGCTTGGCGGTACACTGTGCATTGAAAGCACGCCGGGCAAAGGAACACAGATTGAAGCAATGATTCCACTGGTGCGGGGGGGGGGGCATCCTTGAAGAAACTTCCCGCTCCTTGGGACTTTTAACTGACAATTTATACCTGCCGGACAATCGAGCGACCGATGAATCATGATTTATTAATGCTCATTTTTGAAGCGATTGCAGTTTATCTGCTCGTGCTGGGATCGCACGCCCTGCGGCACCGCACGGGACCGGCACCGTTCTATATGATTCTGGGCGGCATTACGGCGGTGATGTCGTGGATTACCGATGCCGGCGTACGGGTTGAACTGGCGGGCTTTACCTTTATGGTCGGTTCCACCGTGTTTTACACGTCGATCCTGCTGGGTGTATTTGTAGTTTACGTCTTTGACGGGCCGCGTGCCACGCGTGCCGCCATTCTCACTGTTGCCGGAGTTTCTGCGCTGGTACCGCTGATTGCTGCGATCCTGCATCTGCAAACCGATCCTTCGGGTGCTGTTGCGCTGAGCTATGTGCCGGTGCCCAGCCTGAGGATCAATACCGCTTCGGTCTTTGCAACCGTTCTGGATCTTGTTTTTCTGGCGATAGCCTGGGAAATGCTCGGCAGTCCTTTAATCCGGATCAATACCTGGTTCAGGAGCTTTTTCACGTTGCTGGGCGTTATGTGGCTGGATGTGCTTCTGTTCTCGACCGGAGCCTTTCTCGGGACTCCGGACTATCTCCGTATCATGGAAGGAACGCTTTACAGCAGACTGGCGATCTCCGTGTTTGCCGGTCCGTTCCTCTATGCCTACTTGCATTGGCAAGGCAGAAAACCGGGGTGTGCCCTGGAAAACCGTCCGGTGCTGTCCATCCTTAAAGAAGCAGCCGACGTGCGCGAGGAACTTAAGCTGGCCCGTCAGGAAATCGAACGCCGGAAACAGGCCGAAGAGGCGCTGCACAGAAGTGAAATGCGGTATCGCCGGCTTGCACAGCATATAGATCAGATGCTCGAAGCGGAACGCAGCGGTCTGGCTGACGATTTGCACGACCATCTCGGACAGATGCTGACGGCTCTGAAAATTGATCTAAGCGCATGTGAGGCTTCCGCCCCGCAGACTCCTGAAATAAAGAAACACACCGGCGAAATGCACCGGATGCTGAACGACGGCGTCCGGCGGGTTCATTTACTCTGCCGTCAGTTGCGTCCGGGATCACTGGATGATGTCGGGATTGCGGATGCGCTTCAGGATATGGCGGACGACTGGTCAGAGTATAACGGTATTCCGTGCAATCTGAATGTGCAGAGCGGAATAGAACTGCCGACCGGTAAACGAACCGCCCTGTTCCGGCTCGTTCAGGAGGCTCTTTCCAATGTGGCGAGACATGCACACGCTTCACAGGTTGAAATTTCTCTGCGGCGCAATCCGGACCGGGTCGTGTTTTCTGTGGCGGACAACGGACTCGGCATGGAAGCCGGTGCGGAAAAGAACCCGGCTGTTTTCGGTCTGCTCGGCATGCGCGAGCGGATCGAAGCGCTTGGCGGGGAACTGCGCATTGAAAGCGTGCCGGGCAAAGGAACGCGGATTGAGGGAAGCATCCCGATGGTGCGGGAAGCTCGAAAGTAGTGGCTGCCGGGAAAGGGAAAAACATGGCATTTAAAACAGTCAAAGTGGAATCGGTGCTGGATGCAAAGTTCAGACTGGAGAGTATGGTGCATGGCCATAAAGTGACGGTGGATCAGCCCGCCAATGCGGGCGGAACGGACGCCGGGCCGACACCGCTCGACTATCTGCTGGTTTCGCTGGCCGGATGTATCGGCACCATCGGACGGATTGTGGCGATGCAGAAGCGGATTGCACTGCGCGGCATGAAAATCACCGTCGAAGGCGACATCAACACGGACGGCCTGCTCGGCAAACCGACGGACGATCCGGTCGGTTTCAAGGAATTTCGTATCCTGGCCGACATCGACGCTGACCTGACGGTGGCAGAGAAGGAAGCTTTTATTCACGAAGTGGACGTCCGCTGTCCGGTTTCATTCAACCTGCTCACCAACACGCCGGTAAAAGTTTTAGCCGTTTAGCGCTATGTTTTGTCATGTGGGCGACCATTACTGGAATGACCGTTTTTTCATCAATGGTGAGGAGATCAAAATGAAAGGAAGCGCATGAGAAAGCTTTTTATAGTTGCGGCAAAGCTCTACGGGTTGATTCTGGCATTCCGACTGATTTCTGGAATTTTTTCGCTTATATTTTATACACCAGATGGTTTAGTTGCGGTTCTTACTCACGTTAGTATTTCTGCTGTGTTTGCTGTACTCTTTCTGTTCAGAGCGGAGATGCTTGCTGATTTGCTACACATCCCTTCTGATGTAGACCTTTCTCCCATAGAGCCGAGTCGCCTGCTTTATGTTGGAACAAAGCTTCTAGGGCTGTATCTTTTCGTTATCGGACTGCCTGCTTTTTTTAGAGCCTTTGATTCTAATGATAAGTTTTCGATGTTTTTTCATCCTGCGTTTGGAGCAGCCTCGGCGGTGAGTTTCCTCGCACTGGCACTCCTGTATGCCATTAAACCCGATTCCGTATTGAGCCTTCTCTCCAAAGGTGAAAATACTCAAGGGAAAAACCTTATTGTTGGTGGACTTGCGCTTGTGACCCTTGTTTTTTTACTTTGTTGGGGAGTTTACATTGTCCGTCACCGAACAAGCTCATGGGAAACGACGACCGAGTTTTACGAGAATAAAAGTGAAGATCCTGTTAGGCAAATGCTTCGATCCGGCGATGATCACAACATCGGAGAGAGTAACCTGATCAGAAAAGGGGCGCTCATTAGAGGTCCCGGTCAAACACAAAAAGCCCTTCCTTATTAAGGTTACTAATGGATATTAAGCTGAAGTATGTCGCACTTGGTGCCAGTTGGCTCAAAAGCTGTGGATGTTGGAGCCTCGTGGCATTTTGCGCATTGCTGAACGGCGGTTGTGGGGGCGGATTCCCGCCTAAGGGTTTGCATTCTGCTACCGTTGAAGTTCACGAAATCGCCGTACAGAAAAAAAATGTTTGCAGAAACCAAAGCATCGGGCTGGTTCAAGGAATGTTTCAAGTGGCGGGAACAGATGGAATCGCCGTTGTAGGATGGAAAGAAAGTTGTCTGTTGCGGTTTTTTGATAACGCTGCTGTATGTGAGAGAACCTCTGTTATACCGCCAGTTTCCTTGCACGGATCGTTCTTGTCCGGCGGGTACATGCAGGCGGATTTCGACAACAACGGAGAGTTTGAACGAATTCGTCCTCTCGGGGAGACCGGCTTCAAGCTGGAAAAAATCGATGGTGCAGAAATCGCACAAATACAACTTAATCAAGACTATTGGTTTAAGCCGAAGGTAACTTGGTCTCAGCCGCATTATCTTCTCGTATCAACCGATGGTGCGCTCCTCGTTTTTGACAATCATCTGAAGGAGATTAGAAATCTTCAAACGCCAGGGATAAAAGCACCACTGCATATCTCGGATGGCGCCCCGCTAGACATTGCTGGGAAAGGGCCATTTGTCAGCGTGTACGGAGGGCGTGGGGGGTGGCATCGGACCATCCTTTTTATCCATTCATCGGATGGACGTGTCATATACAAAGAAGTCCTTATCGACGATTTTATCGCGGTGTGTCCACTGCCGGGAAAAGATGGCGCATATCGGTTTCTTCTCGGGGGCAGAGGACAAGTTTTTGAATATTCATTTTTGGATAGTTCCGAGAAAAGGCCAATGCCGTGAATTAATGTTTTCTCATTTTCCCCAAACCTTGGAAAAACTATGGCCGAGTGTTTTTAATCAGGCCGAGTTTGTCCATGTGCAGATAGATTTCGCGGCCCAGCCAGGCGTCGGTGGCGGCGTAGCGGAGCTGGGATTCGGTCAGTTCGTTTTTTGCCCAGTTGGAAGTCTGCTCTCGTTTTGAAACGCGGAAACCAAGCAGCAGGGCGGCCAGTCCGCGCAGTCCGAGGTTTTTGATGTGCGCCTGCTTGGCACAGGTTGCCAGTTCAACAAATCCGGCCGATTCAAAGGCGGTCAATTTGCGCAGCTCGCTGACATCCGCGCGGATAGAAACTCCGGTTTTAATAATGTCCGGGCTGGAAAGAACGTCACATAGTCCTTTGGTGAGGCCGGTGAGTTTAATCTGAAAGAGGAAGACCTCTTTTTCCGTCGCCAGTTGCAGAAGAGACGGCTGGTAATATTCCCCGACGCGGAAGGTCGGACGGGTTTCGGTGTCGAACCCCAGCAGGGTTTCCTCTTTCAGTTTTCCGGCGGCTTTATCTGCTTCGTCCGGCGTACGAATCAGATGAATCGGACCTTCATACTGCTTCATTGGGAGGCGGTTGATTTCGTCTTTGGTGATGTGCAGGTTAATTTTTTCCATTCGCTTCTTTTCTTATCGTGTGTTTTATCGCGATGCGATCCCTAATCCGGCAGCGACACATTGCAGATTGTCGATTTATGATTTTCGATTGAATAGCTCCTGCAGTCTGCCGAATAATCGGCAATCAGCAATCGGAAATCGAAAAGGTCTCAGGTCTGACGCCGCAGGCGGGCAGGCAGGATTTTGAGCTGCTCGCGGTATTTGGCGACGGTGCGCCGGGCGATGTCTATGCCTTGTTTGCTCAGTTCGTCGGCGATCCGCTGGTCGGAAAGCGGCCGCCGGTTGCTTTCGGTGCGGACGATGGCGGCGAGCGTGCTTTTGATGGCGGCATTGGAGATGATTCGTCCGTCGGCCTGAACAACACCGGTTGTGAAGAAATATTTGAATTCAAAGGTGCCTTGCGGAGTGGCCATATATTTGCCGTTGCAGGCGCGGCTGACGGTGGTTTCGTGGACTTCCAGGATGTCGGCGACCTGTTTCATGGTGAGCGGTTTGAGCCCGGAAACGCCTTCTTCGAGAAAATCCTCCTGCACGCGGACGATTTCGCAGGCAAGGCGGTAGATGGTATCCTGCCGTTGGTCAATGCTGCGGATGAAAAATTTGCTTTTGGCGATTTTCTCGCGGATGTATTTGCGGGTATCGGCGGCGGTGGTCTTGTCCTTTAGAAGTTCAAGATATTTCAGGCTGATGAAAAGGCGCGGGTAGGGGGTTTTGTTCTGGGTGACGGTCCAGACACCGTCTTTTTTTGCCACGCTTATTTCAGGAATAACATATTCGGTCTTCTCGGCGGTGAAGTTGCGTCCGGGTTTCGGATCAAGGTCGGCAATGGCGGCGGACAGCTCTTTGATCTTTTCCGGTTGAAGGTGCATGGCGCGGGCGATCTGCTCGTACTGGTGGGCTCCGAGTTTGTCAAGGTGGTCGCGAACCAGTACCGCTTCGAGAGAGTTTTCTTTGCCCAGATGGCGGAGCTGGAGCAGGAGGCATTCCTTGAGGTCGCGCGCGCCGACGCCGACGGGGTCAAATCCCTGAATGACGGTGATGATGCGCTCAAAGAGTTCTTCAGGAAACTCAGGGGTGGAGCCCATGATACCGTCGATGTCTAGCTGAAGATAGCCGTCGTCGTCAATGCTGCCGATAAGCACTTCCGCGATGCCGCGTTCGCGGGCGTCGAGCCCGGCAAGGGCAAGCTGGTCAAGAAGATGTTCCTGAAGCGATTCAGCGCCTTCGATGGAATCCATCATAAACTGGTGCTGTTCATCGTCAGCCCGTGATCGGACTTCGCGGTTGTTGCGGAAGGCCGCATCCCACTCGGCCAGCTCGGTGAGCTCTCCGATTTCACGCTCTTCGCGCAGTTCCTCCCGGGCGGCCGCGTCGAAATCAGTGGTCTGTTCGGTCTCGGGCGCTTCCCGTTCAAGCGTGGGGTTCTGATCCATTTCCTCGCGGATCATGGTCTGGAGGTCAAGAATAGGGGCCTGAAGGATTTTAAGGGACTGGAGCATCTGCGGAGTGAGCGATTGCTCCATCCGCTGGTTCTGGGTTTGTCCTAGATACTGTCCTGCCATTTGGGTTTACAAACTCCTCGTCCTGTCTAACAATTGCACACTAATCAATAACACAGAACAGCTTCGGCTGTAACATCCAATTTTAACACTATGACCTTGAAACTTTGTGTACTGGCCAGCGGCAGTTCCGGCAACTGTACCTTTATCGGCACCGATAGAACCCGCATCCTGATTGATGCGGGGCTCTCGGCGCGTAAAACGGCGGAGCGGCTGGCGCAGATCGGTGAGCGGATCGAGGATATTAACGCCATCTGCGTGAGTCACGAGCACGGCGACCATATCACAGGCATCCGCGTGCTACAAAAGAACCACGGCATTCCGGTTTATGCCAATGCCGGAACTTTCGAAGGGATCGGCAGTGATATCAAAGGCGCACGTTTTACCACCGGCGCGCCGTTTTCCATCGGCGATTTTGCCATTCATCCCTTTCCGGTGCCGCACGATGCCAACGACCCCGTGGGTTTTGTGTTTTCAGCAGGAAGCCGGACCGTCGGCATCGCGACAGACATCGGAATGGTGACCAATGCACTGCGCGAACGGCTGCGCAAGTGCTGCGCGGTGGTAATCGAGGCTAATCACGACGAGACGCTTTTGCATGAGGCTGACCGCCCGTGGAGCCTTAAACAGCGCATTCGCGGTAATCAGGGGCACCTGTCGAACCGGGCGGCGGCCGCGCTGATGGCTGAAATCGCCGGCGAAGGGTTGCAGCATCTTTTTCTTGCGCATCTAAGCGCAGATTGTAACAGTCCGCATCACGCCCGAACGACCTTTGAAACCCTGCTGGCCGCTGCAGGTCATACACATGTGAACGTGCGGCTGACGGGCGCGGAATGTGTCAGCGAACAACTGATTCTGGAAGGATAGTTTTTTATGCCGACCCGCTCAAATGAAAGACTGGAGCAGAGGCTGCTCAGAGTTATCTCCAAGGAGGTGCGCGGCAAGCGCGCGGCCTGTCTGCGCGGCTTTCTGAAGATGCTTTCATGGATTTTCGGCATGCTGGTGCAGTTGCGGCTGCTGCTTCACAAGCACCGCATTATCCGCGCCAGTACACTCGGCTGTCAGGTAATCAGCGTCGGCAACATTACGGTCGGCGGCACGGGGAAAACCCCGATTGTAGAAACTTTTGCACGCTCGTTACAGCAGAAGGGACGTAAAGTAGCTGTCCTGAGCCGCGGCTACAAAAGCAGAAAAACGCCGTTATGGGAAAAAATCCTTAAGAAAGAGGAACGCCTGCCGCGCGTGGTGTCCGATGGCGAGCGGTTGCTGCTCAACTCCGACCTCGCAGGCGACGAACCGTACATGCTGGCCTCCAATCTGCCGGATGTGGTGGTGCTGGTCGATAAAGACCGTGTGAAGTCGGGCAAATACGCGATCCGCAAATTCGGTTGCGATACGCTGGTGCTCGACGACGGATTCCAGTATCTCAAGCTCCAGCACCGGCTCGACATTGTGCTGGTGGACTATACCAATCCCTTCGGCTATGACCGTGTTCTGCCGCGCGGCCTGCTGCGCGAACCGAGGCGCAACCTTAAGCGCGCAGGCTTTATCTTCATTACTAAATGTCCGCCCGAAGGCGCGCCGGAACTGAAAGCGAAACTGCGTGAACTTAATCATCACGCCGAAATTTCAGAATGCCGCCACAGCTCGAAATATCTGGAGAACCTGTATACCCGGGAGCTGATGGAACTCGGGTTTCTGCAGGGTAAAAAAGTTGCCGCCGTGTCAGGGATTGCCGTACCGGAAAGTTTTGAAAACGGACTGCGCCAGCTTGGCGCGGAAATCGTTCATAGCGCGCAATATGCTGATCACCACCGCTATACGCAGCAGGAAATCATTGAAATGATCAACAGCGCCGCCGAGGCGGGAGCCGAGGTGATTGTTACCACCGAAAAAGACGCCGTACGCTTTCCGCTCCTCGACCGGTGCGACCTGCCGGTACTCTTTCTGCGCGTTGAAATCGAAATGCTTTCCGGCTCCGAAGCCTTCAACGACTGGATTGACCGCATTTGTTTCAAATGAAAACAGCAGTTCCAGAACAAATACTGATCGTCAGTACGAATTGGATCGGGGATGCGATCATGAGCATGCCGGCGGTGCAGCTGCTCCGGCAGACACGCCCTGCTGCGGAAATCACGGTACTGACAAAGCCGGGGCTCAAGGCGCTTTGGCAAATGCATCCGGCCGCCGGCCGCATCCGGACTCTGGAAGAAATAATTCCGACCATTGTAAAACTCCGGCAGACGCACTTTGACCGTGCCTATATTTTTCCCAATTCATTCCGCTCGGCCTTTGTACCGTTTATGGCCGGGGTGCCGCGGCGCATCGGCGCGCGCGGCGAGTGGCGGCGGCTGATGCTGACGGAAACGGTCCGCCTGCCGGAAGGACATCAGCAGTTTGAATATATGAAAATTCTCGGCCTGCAGGGCGAGCCGCCTGTGCCGCAGATCAGTGTGCCGGTTGAAAGTCTCCAATCTTTGGAAGTCCGGCTGGCATCCTTTCCAACTTTCCGGCGGGCTGAACGGCAAATCGTCACTCTTTTGCCGGGCGCGGCGCGCGGCCCGTCGAAGCGCTGGCCAGCGGAATATTTTGCGCGGCTGTCCAAAAAACTGCATGCAGAATTAGGCGCACAGATTCTGCTCGGCGGCGGGCCTGATGATGCGGCGGTCTGCGCGGAGATCGCAACCGCCGCCGGGTCTGATGTGATCAGTCTGGCCGGGCGGACGACGATTTCTGAATGGGCGGCGCTGCTGAAGATCAGCGATTGCGTAGTGTCGAACGACAGCGGCGGAATGCATCTGGCGGCAGCCGTCGGCACACCGGTTGCCGCGATTTTCGGCCTTACCGATCCCGGGAAAACGGGGCCGCTTGGGCGGAGCGTTGTGTTGCAGAAAAGTGCAGTGCAGTCGCGTGATGTGACCCGCGATTCAGATGCAGCCCGCCGGGCACTGGCGGCGGTTACCCCGGACGAGGTGTTCACTGCTGTCACGGCTTTGCTTGCAGGCACGAGTCGTGCCGGATAAAAAAAAGCAGGAGATTTTTATCCTGCTGCCTGAATGGAAAATTTATTTTCCAGAGTAGTTTGCACCTTGAATTGCATGGGCGAGACAACCGCCGCGGCACAGACCTCGACGTTTGAATTTGCACCGGACACAAGCCGGACTGCAACCGAATTGGTGAAAGGGTTTCATCCGTTTTTCGTATAATTCGACAATTTCGGTGCGTTTGGAAAACGAGGATAATTTTTCATTAAAAACCTCCGACAACGGGAAGCAATGCCAGAGGTTTCCGTCCGGGCCAAGATCAATAATCGGCGCGCACTGACTCCTGTAGCCGGAGGTGCAGGTCATAACAACCTCCCACTGGTCGCCGGAAAACATGCAGGGGGTCATTCCGCAATCGAATCCAAGCAGCACTTCTTTTTCAATGCACTGACGGGCCATCTTCACAATGATGCCGCCGATTTTCGGATAGTCTTTCGGATGAATATGCTCGTTGTCTTTCCCCACGATAGGCTGGGCGATCCCGACACGAATCTGTTTTTTCATGCCGAATTTTTCGATGGACTCTAAATACTGGCCGATATCAATTTCCTCTTCAATATTGGAGATTGTTACGCCGGGAACCATGCGGCAACCCAGCCGTTTCAGTGCTTCTTCACGCCGCTTGATCAATGAAGGATGGTCGTCGGCCTGGGGGGAAATATTGCAAAGGATTGATATTTTTTCTACCGGATGGCGTTCAATCGCAGCTATAGATTTTTCGGGCATCATTCCGTTGGAGAACACAAGAACATCAAGTCCGCGTTCGATCGCGGCATCAACAATTTCAGAAAATTCAGGATGGAGGGTCGGTTCGCCGCCCAGTAAGCGCAGTTGCCGGCCGTCTTCTTTCTGAAGCATATCCATCACGTCGTTTATCATTTTACGGCTCATGAAAGGAGTGGCCTGTTTCCCGGCCAAACGCATTTTTGCAAAGCAAAACCGGCATTTTCTGTTACAGATTGTTGTAATCAGCAGATTCATTTCATTACCCCTTTTCAATATCGCCGGTCTGTCCTGTACTGCTTTTCAGCATTCGGGTTCGCCTGCACTGTCCAGCATTCTGTCCAATTGTTTCAACTCGTTCTGTACGTCCAAACACTCCGCACCCCAGATGTGTTCCATGGCTTGCCGGAACCAATCTGCGTCTGCCGGCAGGCGGATCCATATTTTTGATTTATGCGCAGCATCAATACTGCACCGCAATGATCCTGCGTCCGTTGCAGCCTGTACCGATATCATGATCGTCATCGGCAGAGCCGCCAGCTTGCGATAAAATTCCGGCTTGACCGGCAGGGTGCGCCCCTTCGGCCAGACCAGTTCTACGCACTGCCCCTGTTTCGACGGTGCGTTCTGTCCGGTAAAAGCCCGCAGGTCATCCACAACGGACTGGGGAGAAGTGACGTCAACCCTCAACAGCCGGATGTCGGAATCGGCGATTTCCGGTCGCAATCCGGTTTGGGACAGCTCCAGCGTGACGCGGGAACATCCCCATAAATATAGCCGGGTCAACGCCGCATTTATTTCTTTGAGACCCGTATCTTCAATTCGCAGTAATACTTTGGACCCGGCAATGATCACTCTATTTTCATTGGATAAAATTTCCCCCCCGCCGAGGCGAAGGATTCCCTGAACAAGCTCTGTCCGGCACGGTATTCCGGAGGATCGACCCCCGTTTTCTTTCCAGGAACCGAACAGCAGGGACAAACTGCGCCGGCAGTTGTACCAGCTGGAAAAAGCGTTTGAAAAAGATTTCAGTGCAAGGAACGTTTTGGCCGGAATCCACCGCGTTTCGCCAACATCATAGGGCGGCAGGTCATTATAAACATATCCCCAGTCGTTGGTATCCGCCTGCTTTCTCAACTCCGTGCCGTTCAACATGACCAGTTCGTTGAGGAACAGCTGATTCGGATTAAAGCCGGCTGCTTCACGGACGCCCCGGAGGTAGGTCGCCGGAGTTTCAAACGGAAGGCCGCAAATCAAGTAGATGTTGGTGCGGGCCGGTGTTCGGTGCAGTCCCTCAACGCCCTGAATAAACCGCTCCCGTGAAAAGGGGCGGCGAATGGCTTTCAGGGTTTCGGGATTCAGGCTCTGTAAACCCAAATCAATGGTTATGTACGGCCGGCCCAGCGCGGCAAAATCTTCCGGGCCAAGACGTTCTGCATACGCTTCCACAGACAGCCGAAGATCCCTGTTTTCTTTGAAGAATTTGTCGAACAGACCCATGATATATTTTGTTCGTTCGGTATCGTGGCCGGCGATGATCGGATCCAGTAAATGGAAAAGCCGTGATCCTTTGCGCAGCATAAAACGAACATCGGCCTCAATAGTGCTAACTTCAGAAAACCGGACTTTCCGGTCGCAGTAGCCTTCAAAACAGAAGGTACATTTGCAATTACATCCGCGAGTACCCTCAATCATCACACCCAGCCGGTTTCGCATAAGCGCGGGCACCATGTCTGCCTGAAGAATGGAAGGTAGCTGGCTGATATCGTGAATAATGTCTGCGGATCTCGTCAGCCGGGTGCATCCCGTGCGGGCATCCCGGTATCGCAAGCCGCTGACGGATTCTACAGCGGCAATGTCCCCAAGCGTTGAATCCCAGCTTTTCAAAAATTGAAGAAAAGCCGTTTCACCTTCACCATCAATTATATAGTCCCAGGAGCTTGTGGTTTGCAAATAATCAACAAATGAGTTTGTGACCTCTTGCCCGCCGCAAAGAATCTTAATATCCGGATCAATTTTTTTTACAGCCTTGCTCAACGTCTGGACGGCCAACAAGTTCCAGATATTCACAGAAAAAGCAATCAGGGCTGGCTTGGCCTCGAGCAACAGGTCACAACATTTATTTATATCTTCATGATTATCCCATTCAGCATATCTGACATCCCATTTGGCCGAAGCTTCTGCATCTCTATGCGCGATTAATGCAAGCAGACGGACCGGAATCGAGTAATACCCCGGGACACTTAACGAAACAAGAACCGCTCTTTTTTTCCCTTCCGAGAAACACGAGTCTGCCGCAAGCAGATTTATACGGGCCGGGTCTTTCATCTTTTCCTGCCCATATATTGTATGGCTTTATGGAAATCCTCGCCAAAACACATCCGCCACGCCAGTTTGAAGCGGATCGTTTTCGATTCGGTTAGAAGATACATCTGCCTGCGCCGGGATAAAAAATTTCCTAATGAATCGCAACCGGACGTCCGCATCCAGAACGGAATATAGGATTCAGAGCCGATGCGATTTATTTTTTCCGCCAGCCAGGGCGGCAGTTCGTTCAGGAATTGCGGGCCGAGAATCCAGGCAGTATACCCCAGTGTAAATGAAAAATAATCCTCAATGCCCAGCCGCTTGACTAAATCGGAAATCTCTTTCCAATCAAGATTATCGTGCCGGATTCGGCACGCAATATCGGCCACATAGATGAGTTTTTCCAGATCATGATGAACCAGAGCATGAAACACATCGGCAACCATCCCATATTCGGGGCTCAGGACGCAGATGTTCCCACTGTTACCCGCCGGTATTTTCTTAACATGGGCTGGCCAGTCGTCGAAAAAAGCATTTTGGAGCGCAAAACGATTCGGTGTGATTAAACGCTCATGCACCTCTATTTTTATTCCTTTGTAAAGGTACACGCGCTGAGATCTAAGGTGTTCAGACACGGGAACACCTTGTTTCGCCAGCAAATCGCTTACCGCATCGCGGCAGTCGGCCGGAATCAAGATGTCTATATCAGACATTGACCGTACCGCAGGCACAGGATAACAGGATGCCGTGGCAACGCCCCGGATGACCGCATGGGGAATATTTTTACCGGCCAGCAGACCCGACAGACCGGCCGATACCTTTTCCTTTTTCAGATAGTCTGCAGAATGCACGCTTTGAAGTCTGACCGCAGATGTTTCTGACATGGTAATAATCTTAAAGTGCTCTTCAGGAACAACGTGCTGGAGTACTCCTAAACAATGACCGGTCATTTTCCGGATGGCCGCAAGATTGAGCGAAGAAATACTGGTGTCGGGAAAAGGTCTTTGATAGATGAAACTCAAAAGAACTTCACGGATATATTTTTGTTCAATGGATTTCATTGTTACCAGTTTGCGCTTCTTGCAAAACAGTTGATGAATTAAGTATCAATTGCTCCCAATTACAATGAATCCACTCGGCCGTTTCGACCGGATCAGGACCGGTAAACAATTCGAAAGCCCGCACATGAGAAATCACATCCAGTACGGCTTGCCAGCATGGGGGACCCACAGGAAGTATTTGGGCGTCGTACATATGATAGAGCAATGCGAACGTGTCTAACCGCCTTGCCATTAATGGGGATTCATGATCTTTTTTCAGCATAATAATCAAGGCCGCAGTTCCTCGATCTAAAACCGATTTGTCACCGTAGATTTTCCGGATGTCCAGCGGCTGTTTCTCGCGCGAAACATCCAGCCCGTTGTCTGAAAAATATTTTGCACATTCGGGGAATTGTTCTGCGGTCCAGCCCGTGAAATTTACTTTTTCTAAAACGCCGCGCACTTCATTGCCGCGCGGCCCTCCGATGTAGGCGAGATCATCATTAAGCAGCCGATATCCCTGCTTTATTAATGCGAGCGACATAGTTGTTTTGCCTCCTCCTCCATTGGCCATAAAAACTGCTATGCGCCCTTTAGCATCGCCAACCGCAGAGCAGTGATAAAGAAGATAACCAAAAGACTCGCCGATCATGCGAAGCAGGAAAGGGAATAATACTCTGCGAAGGGTCAGCAGTC
>CAIKGD010000061.1 GCA_903826865.1 uncultured Verrucomicrobiota bacterium | reverse complement strand
ACTGTGCGGTGCAACACTGTCCATCAGGAAGACGTTGCCGCCAATAACCGAGTGGTGGCCGATGACGGTTTTACCGCCGAGTATGGTGGTGTTGGCGTAAATAATGACACTGTCTTCGACCGTCGGATGGCGCTGAATGTGTTTGATCGGGTTGCCGTGTTCGTCGAGCGGAAAGCTTTTAGCGCCGAGGGTGACGCCTTGATAGATTTTGACACCTTGTCCGATTTTCGCGGTTTCACCAATGACCACGCCGGTGCCGTGGTCTATGAAAAAACCGCGTCCGATAGCGGCTCCGGGATGGATATCAATGCCGGCTTTGGCGTGGGTCCACTCGTTCATAATGCGCGGGATAATAGGCACATCCAGCCGGTAGAACTCGTGCGCGAGTCGGTGCGAGGTGATCGCCAGCACGCCGGGATAGGCGAGTTTGACTTCGGCATAACTCAGTGCCGCAGGGTCTCCGTTGTAAGCGGCTTTTACATCATCAATAAGCATTTCGCGAATGGACGGAAGACGTGTAATAAATTCATCCAGAATCCGTTCAGCCTCGGCCGGAACATCTTCGAGAGCAGGCGTTTTGGCGCGGCGGGCGGATTCCGACTGCCAGCGGAAGGCAATGGCGCGTTCAAGCTCAGGCAGAAACAGCAATGAAACCTCGTTGAGCTGTTTTCCGAAATAAGTTTCAAGCGGCTCCTCTTTTGAGGGGTACATACCGGGAAACATAACGTGTATGAGAATCTTCAGTGCTTCGACCACGCGGCCGGCGGCGGGCGAGTTCCACAGCACATTTTCCGGCCGGTCTTCGTGCCCGGTCGAATAAAGCGCAGTCAGCGCGGCGGCGGTTTTCGCTACAGATGCAGGGTTTTTATGCATAATGTGAGCAGTTAAGTGGGGAATGTGCCCGGTTGCAAGATTTTACTTCGGCGAATCAGGGACATAAGTGGTTGAAACAAAGGCTGTCAGTGCGTATATATCTGAAAACTATTTTGCTATCGGGAGAAAAAGTGAGCGATGTAAACAGACAGACAGAGGAGGCTTGGGATCTCATCATTGAACCGAAGCGCAGCTTGTTTGATTTGAGATTGAAAGAATTGTACGGCTACCGCGACCTGATCGGACTGCTGATCCGGCGTGATTTTGTTGCCGCGTATAAGCAAACCGTTATCGGGCCGTTCTGGTTTTTAGTTCAACCCCTCATGATGACGCTGGTTTATATGTTTGTGTTCGGCAATATTGCCAAACTCGGAACGGACGGTATCCCGCAGCCTCTGTTTTATTTTTCAGGAACCATTCTTTGGAACTTTTTTGCGCACTCTTTAACCCAAAGTGCCAATACGTTTAACGCCAATGCGCAGCTCTTCGGTAAAATATATTTTCCGCGCCTTGCTGTACCCATCAGTTATGCGGCAACAGGACTGATAACCGTCGGGGTGCAGTTTGTTGTGCTGCTGTTATTCTATTTCTACTATCTGTTCACCGGGTATGCATTTCATCCGAACTGGTGGTTGTTGGCGGTTCCTCTGCTGATTTTCCAGTTAGGTGCGCTGGGCGTCGGTCTTGGAATTATCATTTCATCTCTGACGACGAAATACCGGGATTTGAAACAGTTTCTAACTTTCGGCCTGCAGCTCTGGATGTATGCGACACCGATTATTTATCCTATGTCCAAGGTGCCCCAAAAATGGCTTTGGGTTTATCAGATCAACCCGATAGCCCCGGTAATTGAAATGTTCCGTTATGCGTTTCTGGGCGGCGATAACTTTCCATTGGGATCCTGGTTGATCAGTTTGGGGTTTTCCGCTGCGGTACTTTTTCTAGGAGTCGCTTTTTTCAATAAAAACGAACGAACCTTTATTGATGTGATCTGACGGGGAGCCGTAAGGAGTACGAACAGCATGAGCGTGGTTGTCAGAGCGGAAGGTGTGTCCAAAGAGTATCGCTTCGGTGTGATCAATAATCAGAGCCTTGCCCGGGATATGCAGAGCTGGTGGGCAAAAGTAAGAGGCAAGGAAGATCCCTGGACGCAAATTGGAAAAACGTCAAATTTTGGCCGACGCGACCGGTTCTGGGCATTGAAAAATGTCAGTTTCGAGGTGAAGATGGGCGAACGTCTTGCCATTATGGGGCGCAACGGGGCCGGCAAATCAACGCTGCTGAAAATCATGTCCCGGATCACCGCCCCGACCGAAGGGCGTATCAAACTTCGCGGACGGGTGGCCAGCCTGCTGGAAGTGGGTACCGGGTTCCATAGCGAACTGACCGGACGCGAGAACATTTATCTTAACGGAACTATCCTTGGAATGAAGAAAACCGAGATAACCAAAAAGCTCGATGAAATCATCGCTTTTTCAGAGATCGAAGAATTCATTGATACGCCGGTCAAACGCTATTCCAGCGGCATGTATGTGCGGCTGGCTTTCGCGGTCGCCGCCAATCTGGATTCGGAAATCCTGATTGCCGATGAAGTTCTGGCCGTCGGTGACGCCAAGTTTCAGGCCAAGTGTCTCGGCAAAATGCATGATGTCAGCGAAAAACAAGGGCGCACAGTTCTTTTTGTCAGTCACAACAGCGATGCAGTGCTGAACCTCTGCAACCGGGGGATCATTTTGGACCATGGAGTTGAAGACTATGTCGCTGATAATATCAACGAAGTTGTTGATCGCTACAACAAATTGATTAAGAGTCAATAACTGCCGGGCGGGAACCTGCCGAATGATTGAGTTTCTGAAGGATATTGTTGTGCAAACCGGTCAGGGTCTGCTTCGTTGGCGCGGCTGTACTGGCGGCGAGTGGCTCGGTACGCAGCTGAAGACAAAAGCCGACCGTGAGGCTCATCAGGCGCTTTCCAGCGCACTTACAAGGTTGCTGAATATTCCAGTGGTCAGCGAAGAGGATGATGCTTCACATTTGGAGCAAAGGCCGGATCGGTACTGGCTGATTGACCCGATTGACGGCACGGCCAGTCTGGCCGGCGGATTCTCCGGTTTTGTCACGCAGGCGGCTCTGATGGTAGCGGGTGAGCCGGTACTGGCGGCGGTTTATGCTCCGGCACTTGAACGGCTTTATTCTGCTGAAAAATGTGCGGGTGCTTTCTGCAACGGGGGGCGCATTCATGTTTCTGCGGCAGAAAAAAGACTGATTTTAGTGGATAACTATCCGCAGCCGAAGGGGACTGCTGTTCGCGTAATGAAGGCGCTTGGATGCACCGGCTATCTGGAGTCCGGCAGCATCTCACTGAAAATCTGCCGTGTTGCAGATGGCTCTGCCGATCTGTTTTTCAAGGACGTTGTGGTGCGCGATTGGGATATCGGCGCTCCGTTGCTGATCCTGCAGGAAGCGGGCGGAACCATCACTAAAACAGACGGACTGCCGTATAACTTTAACGGTGATATTGAAAAATCAGGCATCATTGCTGCAAGGAATTCTGAAATCTGCCTCAAAGTTGCTGACGCACTCCTGAAAATACCTCTTTCATAGTTAATCATTCATAGTTCATACTTCGTGCTCTGTGGAGGTCTTATATGTCTAAAATTCTGGTGATAGCGGCGCATCCGGATGACGAAGTTCTTGGGTGCGGCGGTACGATGGCCAAGATGGCCGCTGCGGGGAAGCAGGTGGAAGTCCTGATTCTGGGCGAAGGAGCCGCATCCCGGAGTGATTCGAAAAATGCACGGGTTATTTCTGAAATCGAGAAACTTCAGCAGAATGCCAAAAAGGCTGCGAAAATGCTGGGTGTTAAAAAAGTCCGGTTTGCATCCCTTCCCGACAACCGCTTTGACACGGTTCCATTGCTGGACGTAATTAAAAAAATCGAAGAAGTAATTGCGGAAGTAAAACCGGAACTGGTTTTTACTCA
The DNA here is from genome assembly GCA_903826865.1 of uncultured Verrucomicrobiota bacterium. Classification (GTDB taxonomy): domain Bacteria; phylum Verrucomicrobiota; class Kiritimatiellia; order Kiritimatiellales; family Tichowtungiaceae; genus Tichowtungia. Next base: position 10,781 of record CAIKGD010000061.1, on the reverse strand, counting down.
GCACGGCGGTGATTTAAATGTGGATCATGAGGTAACTTTCCGGGCTGTCATGACGGCTGTTCGTCCATTGCCCGGACAGGGTATTCGTGCGCTTTACGCCTACGAGGTAGCTTCTTCCACCGAATGGGCTTTTCAGCGCTTTAGGCCGGTTTTTCGTCCGTCGCTGTTTGTGGACATTGAAAAATTCATGGATAATAAAATTGCGGCGATGAAGGCGTATGGGCAGGAAGTCCGGACATTTCCTCATCCCCGTTCGCCGGAGGTACTGCGGGCGATGGCGGTCTGCCGGGGCAGCATGGCCGGACTGACTGCCGCCGAGGCGTTTGAGACGATTTGGGAGATACAGTAAAAAGTAAATAAAAGGTAGGACGGCTGAAAATGGCTGAGAAATTGTTTGGATTTGATATAGACCGGCGCTGGGATTATGAAAACGGGTTTTATCTCACCAGTCATGTGACCCGGACTGCAAAGATGCTGGCGCATTATGAGCTGTATAAGTCTATCGTTCATTTACCGGGGCATATCGTTGAATGCGGAGTTTACAAAGGCGCCTCTTTTATCCGGTTCGGTTCATTCAGAGAAATTCTCGAAAGTCCCTATTCCCGCAAAATTATAGGGTTCGATGCGTTCGGTAAATTTCCTGAGCAGGAGGCTTCCGATGACCGGAAATTTATCGAGAAGTTTGAGGGGGAAGGCGGCCCTGGAATTTCAGTTGAAGAGCTGAAAACCGTTTTGGCCTATAAGGCATTAACCAACTATGAGCTTATTCAGGGCGATGTGACGGATACCATTCCGGCTTACCTTTCCAATCATCCTGAACTTAAGATAGCATTGTTGCATATTGATGTGGATGTGTATAAACCATCCATTGCCATCCTTAATCATTTGTACGACCGGGTAGTGAGGGGCGGTTTGGTGGTTTTTGATGATTTTGGAACGGTTGCCGGAGAAACCAGGGCGGTTGACGAGTTTTTCGAAAGAGAAGATGTTGTGATCGAGAAGCTGCCGATTTCTCATATCCCGGCGTATCTGAGAAAAAAATAGCGTGTGGTGTGTAGCTCGGGGCATATCGAAAGAAACTTTCTGGGAAGCGGTGTATGAAGATAGGGGCCAAGACTGTTGGTGCCGGGGTGCCTGTTTATGTGGTGGCTGAGCTTTCCGCCAACCACGGCGGGAGTATACAGCATGCCGCCAAGACGATCCAGGCGGCGGCTGATGCCGGTGCTGATGCAATCAAGGTGCAAACCTATACGGCGGATACCGTAACGATTAACTGCAAGAATGATTATTTCCGCATTGGCGGCGGTACGGTCTGGGACGGCGCCTTTCTTTACGACCTTTACAAACAGGCCTGTACGCCGTGGGAGTGGCATGCCGAACTTCAGAAGACAGCACAGGAATGCGGGCTCGGCTTTTTCTCAACGCCGTTTGATAACACAGCCGTAGATTTTCTCGAAAAGCTGAATGTGCCCTGCCACAAAGTGGCCTCTTTTGAACTGGTTGATATTCCGCTTTTGCGGAAGGTCGGTTCAACCGGCAAGCCGGTCATTATGTCTACCGGCATGGCCTCCAAAGAGGAAGTCCATGAAGCGGTGAACACCTTGCGCACGGCAGGCTGCCGTGAATTGATTCTGCTTAAATGCACCAGTGCTTATCCTGCCGACCCGGCGGATGCCAATCTGGTGACTATTCCGGATATGGCCGTCGAATTCGGCTGCCCGGTCGGTATTTCCGACCATACGCCCGGTTTCTCGGTATCCGTGGCGGCCGTTGCGCTGGGAGCCTGTCTGATTGAAAAACATTTCACGCTTTCGCGGGCCGATGGCGGCCCTGACAGCGGCTTCTCGCTGGAACCGGCAGAGTTCAAAGATCTGGTTGAGTCGGTGCGTACTGCTGAAAAATCGCTGGGCAGGATTTGCTACGGCGGGACGGCGTCGGAAGAGAAGAGCAAGGTATTCCGCCGTTCGCTGTTTGTGGTGAAGGATGTAAAAAAAGGCGAACGGTTTACAGCGGAAAATGTCCGCGTTATCCGGCCTGCCAATGGTCTGATGCCGCGCGAACTGGATTCGGTGCTGGGAAAAACAGCAACAAAGAACATTGCCTTCGGCACGCCGTTAATAAGGGATATGATCGAAAATGCCGGCGAATAAACAGGAAAAGATAAATAAAAATCAAGGAGGCTTTTTCCGGGTTTGGATGTGTCTGTTATTGGGATTTTTAATGGATTTTTCCCTGAAAGAGTCTCTTTCTGATGATCTGGTAAAATCTGCCATTGTATTTGCCCCGCATCAGGATGACGAAACGCTTGGTTGCGGCGGTACGATTGCTAAGAAAAAGCAGGCCGGTGCAGAAGTCAAAATCGTTTTTATGACTGATGGCGGCATGTCTTCTCCCTGTACCGAACCGCAGGAGATTTTGAAATCGGTTCGTGTTTCGGAAGCGCTTGCCGCCGGCGGCGCGCTGGGTCTGAAAGAAAATGAAATCATCTTTTTAGGATATGCTGACGGAAATTTAAGGCAGTACCACACAGAAGCTGTTGATAAAATCACGACTCTGCTTAATCAGGAGACGGTTCAGGAAATCTTCATCCCTTATTACAAAGATGTTCATGGCGACCACACTGCGGCCAATCAGATCGTCTTTGAAGCCGTCAGGCAAAGCAACTTTACCGGTACGGTTTATGAGTATCCTGTCTGGTTTTGGAATCATTGGCCTTGGGTAAAAGCGGGAATCAGTCACTATGGAATAATGACGATCAAAAAGAGTGTCCGGTATTTCTGGCCCCGGCTCAAAGATTTCAATTGTTTTGTTAATGTTGAAGATTTTCTGGTGCCAAAACGTGTTGCATTCGACCAATATAAATCACAGCAAGAGATATGTAATTTTTCAAACGGTATGTTCATAAAAATGCTCTTTCGGAAAAAAGAGGTTTTCTGCCGCTATGAGATCGGTTTGCGCGGCGCATGATCGTTTTACGAAACAGGACAACCGTCTTCCGTGCAGCCGGTAAAGAATTTTTATGAAAATACTGACAGTGATTTATGTTTTTGGAAGAGGCGGTACACAGCGGGTCGCACAGGTTTTTGCCGAAGCCTACCGGCAGCTCGGTCATGACTCAAGAATTCTGGCATTACATGGGCTTGTTCCCAAGCATGATGCGCTCAAAGAATTTATCCATATTTGGCACGATCTCTCTGAAACGAATCTGCAAGAGATTAAGCAATGGTATCCTGATATTATTCATATCCATTCTCATTGCCCTAGAGAGGCGGCGATCCGGCTGGTTCTCGATCATGTTAAAGGTGGTCTTACAAAAGTGATTGAAACCAATGTCTTTTCTGCGCCTTCGCCGTGGGCCGATCAGGTAGATGTAAGTTTTCAGTTAAGCGTCTGGGCTATGTGGCTGTTTCAGCTCCGGGGAGGGCGGGAATTCCCAGCCGCGTTAGTGCCCAATCCGGTTATTTGCCGGAATTTCAGACCGGGAAGCGAAGTGGAAAAAGGAGCGTTCAGGAAAACCTATAATATACCTCAAGATGCATTTCTAATCGGGAGAATAGGACGTCCGGCCGAGTGGAGTTGGTCACCCCTGCTTCTGAGGGCGTTCAACGATTTGGCCGGAAAATATAACAATTTATATCTTGTGGCGGTTGGCCCGTCTCCGGCCATAGTGAACGGAATGGCCGCGTCCCCTTACAAACAAAGAATAGTCATAATTCCCGTAATTGCCGGTGATGAGAATTTATCCGTAGCTTACTCGTCTTTTGATCTCATGGTTCATGTTGCAGAAGGCGGCGAAAGCTTTGGTCTGGTGAATGCCGAATCCATTTTATGCGGGACGCCGGTCGTAACCTTGAGTACTCCCTGGAACAGTAACAGCCAATGCGAGGTTGTCGGGAATATGAAGGGCGGTTATGTGGTGAACAGTCTTGGCGGTATCAAAAAAGCAATAAAGCATTTTATGAAAAACAGAGATAAAATGCAGTTTGCCGATAAGGGCGGGGAACACATAAGACAAAACTACGATCACCTGTTAGTTGCCCGGAAGGCAATAGAGTGTGCGCTTCGACCTGCCGGGCAGATACCGGACGGCGGCAGTTTTGTAAACGGGAGAATCAGTGAAATTCTAACGGATACATTTGATAGATCCTGTTTTTTGACACGGATTTTAATTTCTATGAACAATAACAGAGCGCGGAAGCTGACGATCTATACTTCATCGTATCGTCCGCTCTATCAATTGCCGCGCAGCCTTTTTAAAAAAAGGTTACGAAAGCGGACATCGGGCTGAAAAGTTCCGGGGCGACATAATCGAACCTGCTCCAGTCAAAACCGGTTCTGTCGGTTCGGCTTCGGGTCAAAATTATTTCTTTTGATGCTTTTCAGATGGTGCGGGTTGCAGCCCTGCCGCCAGTGCCAGCGGAACCCAGAAGATCAGGTATTCTGAACTCCCCACTCCGACCAGAAGCCTTTGGGTGTCCACGAGCAGAATCATCGCACAAAAAACCAGAAGGGCTTTGGAAGTATAACCGGCATATCCGGCAAAAAAAGCGTTTCGCCCTGCCGTAATTTGCAGAATCAGCAAAATTCCAAGACCGATAAGGCCCCCGTAATATAGCGACCAGACATATCCGCTTTGTGCATGAAGTTGGAATCCTTTTGGACTTATGTAGTACGACTGCTGCACTTCAGGCAAAACTTCACTGACAAAATTATTCCGGCCCAGACCGTGGCCAGTAACCCATATTTTTGCGCTGGTCATTCGTGAAAAATGATCCCGCCATATATTAATCCGGTCAAATATTGAGGCAGATCCTGCCGCACCCGAGACAGCCAGACCTGCGGACCGCAATGGAGTGGCTGGGGACTGTGACTGCGATTTGAGTTGTGCTTGTCCGGCAGGAACCGGAGCGGATGCCGTTACTCCGGCATACAGGGATGCAAAATAAAGTAAAAGCGTAATGGATACCGTGGCAAACAGCAACAGGGTCTTCTTTATGCGTTTTTTTATGCCGAACAGAGAACCCGCCGTTACGGCCAGTAACGCCAGCACGGTGCTGCGGGTATGACTGTAAAGCGTGGCGGCCATCAGTACCGGCAGACAAGTCAGCGCAAGCCAGTCGAGTCGCTTCAGTTTCGCTCCGCTTTGCAGAAAAAACGCTCCGGCCAGTACGGCAGCGAATCCGCTTTTCCATGAATCCGGAATCGGATTTCCTGATCCCCTGAATGCAAGTTCAAGCCGCGTTGCCGGAAACGGATTTTTTGAATAAAACAAAATCAGCGAATAAATTGAACTGAGCACAGTGATGAACAGAATCAGTCTGACAGCCGACGGATATAACTTCCTGTCCGGAGTGGCATAAGAAATCGTGATGGCGGGAAAAATAATCATCACGGCAGGCAGTACCAGTTGTCTGAGATAGCCTGGTGCGACAGGGAGCGAACCCCGTAAATCCTGAGCTGAAAAATAGAGGACAAACAGCAGGATGCAGAGGTGGACGGGTTTTTTCAAAACCTTGGGATTTAAAACGGACAGCAGAATGCCCGGGAATGCACAGAAGAGCAGCAGAATGGTTCGGTGCAGGTGCCTGTCAACCGGCAGGAAAAACGGAGCTGTCAGGGCCAGCAGGGCCAGCGGACTGTATTCTTCCAGCAATTTTCTGATCACAGAGATTAAATTTTTCATTTCGCGATGATGCGCTTGCTTAGCTGTTGCAATGCAGTTTGCAGCGCCTGTTCATTAAAGTCAGTTCTGAATTCTTTAAAAAGGGGTTTCTTTGATTGAACGTCGGGACGGAGCAGTCGGTCGATTGACTCAGAGCAGGCAGTGATATCATCCGGTGGAACGCGGATACCGAGATTGTATTTTTCAACCCGGTCTGCCATGCAGGTATTGCCTTCGGCCACGAGGCAGGGTTTTTCGAAAAGGCCGGCCTTGGTTAAAAGGCCGCTGCTGTTGGTGAATCCCGGATAGACGGCAAAAATAATATCGGTGAGTTGAACAAGCGCATTGAATTCCGCTTCATCCGCGATGCGTTGCAGATAGCAGAAACAGTTTTCCGGAGGGCGGTCGAAGAATGACTGCACAAAGTTCTTTTCGGACGGCGAGAATTTGTTCAGGTTGTAAGCGCCGGCAAAAAGAAAGAAAAGGTCGGGCCGGGACTGCGCCAGTTTCAGCGCCGTCAGCAGTCCTTTGCGTTTATGTAACATGCCGAGCAGTCCAACGATTTTACGTCCTTTCGAACGGCTTATAATATCCCTGGCGAGCGGTGCAGTTGCATCGACCTCTTCAGGAGTCGCATCCGGCAGAAACAGGATGGAAATTTGCGGAAAGGCTTTTTGCATGGGGTCGATCATTTTTTCGTCCGTAACGCCAAATGCTTTGCACTGCTTCGCGTTGAGAAAGTTGAAGTACTGCGGCAGGTTGATGCTGCCGGGCTGGCGTACACATGAGGAGTCGAAGATCATTGCGGCCCACGGACAGGGCATCAGCCGATCAGCAAACCGGTCAGCCCAGACTTTTCCGCGCAGATGATTAATGTTCAGAAACAGCACGCCTCCTGCCTCAGCGTCTATGTGCCGGATCCTGCGCACTGTTCGGCTTGCGCGGGCCCACCAGGCCAGCCGGATGAAAGGTTTCAGCCGGTAATGTGGTGATTTCAACGTTTTGCCGCAGGTTTTGTAAACTGTACAGTTAGCGCTGTATCGGGGGCAGTGGGCGCTGATCCAGTTGTGAACCTCGTTTGGCAGCGGGCAGGCGGCGCATACGTTCATGCCGCTTTGGAGGCAGGCTTTCAGATACAGGCAGAAAATACTTTTGTAATGTCCTTCTGACCAGTCGCCGTCATCATAAAGAATAATAGATGAAGAGTTCGGCATCAGCAGATTCCTGTTTTCCGGATGATGATCTGTTCCGGTTGTTCGCCGGGATGAATGGTGCAGGGCTGTGTAAACCCGCTTTTCAGCAGGTGAAAATGCAGATACATCAGTTCCCTTCCGTAAGAGTCAAACGTGCACCCGTTTTTCCATTTCATAGGGCGTCCGCGGAAAAGCCGGTGAAGCAGCATAACCCGTTTGCCTTTTTCATCCACCGGCCGGCCTTTTTTCCAGTGGAAGATTTGTCCGCCGTAAAGCAGGGGTTTTTGGTCGGAGCCGGAAGTTGCCAAGGTGCGATTCCAATCAATCCGCACCGGGTCGCCGCGCTTGATTTTATCCTTCAGCAGATCAACAAATCCGGCTTCATCGAGCATGTAGGAGCGGCCGTTGTCATTGATGATCTGTTCCCAGCCGGGAATCTCAAGGCACAGCCGGTTGATCCGTTTTTCATTCCGGTAGATGCAGAAATGACCGGCCAGCGCATCTTTCCGTGAGGTCAGAATGTCGTACCGGTCTAAGTGGCGATCCGGCAGGAAGTGGCGGATGCGACCCCAGAGAATATCAATGTCACAGTGGCCCCAGAAGGCATACGGCTTCAGTAAATCGTCGAACATCAATCCGTAGCCGGGTTTTAGATCGCATAGTTTGTAAGGGCGTTGCAGAAGTACTTTGAACCCCAGCTTTTGTGCGGCTAATTCATTGATTGCAGCCAGCGAGGACGGTGCGCAATGGACATTTGGCGGAAGTCCGTCCGGGATTCCGCAGTCTGTAAAAAGATGCCAGTCAATATCCGGATTGAAAGCGCAGGTCGTCAGAAAAGCAGGCATCCAGTCCGGCCACTTCCCGAAATACGGGATGATCAGCGCGATCCGGTGCTGCGGGTTGTTTTTCATTGGTCAGGCTTTCGGGCGCAGCCGCTTCATCGCCGGGATTTCACTCTCATATACTTTTTTAATGCCGTCCCCTATGGCTTCTTCGATGATGCGGATGTCCCGCACAAGCCGCATAAGGCCTTGCGGTTCGATGGATGCCGCCTGATCGCTGCCCCACATGGCCCGGTCCAGAGTAATATGCCGTTCGACGAAGGTCGCTCCGATGGCGACGGCGGCACAGGTGGTTTGCAGTCCGACTTCGTGTCCGGAATATCCGATCGGGCAGTCAAATCGTTTTTGCAATGTGTGGATCATACGCAGGTTCAACTCGGCAGGTTTGCAGGGGTAGGTGCTGGTTGCATGTGCCAGCAGAATGTCGGTACCGGCGGCGAGTGCCATGCCTTGATCAATCTGCTCCATAGTGGACATGCCGGAGGAAAGCATGACCGGGCGTTTGGTCGCGGCGGTGTGCTTCAGCAAATCTCCCCTCACTAAAGCCGCCGACGGAACTTTGTAACAGATGGGATCAAACTGCTCGAGGAAATCCACGGATTCGGTGTCCCATACCGAAGCAAACCATTCGATTTTACGTTCCTTGCAATAGTTGGAAATTTCCCGGTACTGCTTCGCATTGAATTCGACCCGTTCACGGTATTCGAGGTAGGTCATAGTCCCCCAGGGCGTCTCCCGCAGCAGATTGCGCTGGTCGGCAGGAACGCACAATTCCGGGGTTCGCTTCTGAAACTTGACTGCATCGCATCCCGCCAATACGGCCACATCAATCAGTTTTTTAGCGATGTCTGTGTCGCCATTGTGGTTAAGTCCGATTTCAGCGATGATATAACACGGGAAGCCGGTACCGATGTTTTTGGAGCCGAGAGGTACAATTTTTTTCATAAATTTATCACCTTTTATACGTTCGGGTTGGTTCTGCAAATTCATTCTTTCGAGCGGGTCAGCAATGCATCACAGACTTCGCGCACGGCTCCGTCGCCGCCGTTGGCTTGCAATTGAATCCATGCAACATTCAGTGCAGACGGATGTGAGTCAGCCGGGGCCGCGCTGATACCGGCGGCTTGCAGGCATTCTGCGTCGTTGGCGTCATTGCCGACGTATAAAACCTGATCCATCATGATTCCATGAGTTTTGCACCATGTTTCCAATGTCTGTAACTTATGATCAATTCCCTGCAGACACTCGATCTGCAACTTGCGGCACCGGGCGGATACAACCGGGTTCGCCTCCTTCGACAGAACCATGATTTTTATCGGGAGTTTGCGCAACATGGTAAGACCCAGCCCGTCGCTGCGGTCGCAGCGGACGGATTCTTCACCGGTTTCGGTCACATAGACTTTGTTGTTGGTCAGTACGCCATCGAAATCCATGACCAGTGCTTTGATGTCTTTGGAGTGCAAGGCCGTCAGAAGACGGTCCTGTGCAAGGTCACTGAGCATTCGGGCGGCGCGGATCAGGTCCTCTGGTTCATCAATGTCCAGCAGGCGTTCAGTTGTTGTTTTATAAATCGCAGTTTTTCCGAAAAACCGGTGTTTTTTCTCAAGGAACCCGGCGGTGCGCATGACGTATACCGCGCCGGTCTCAAGAAATTCAGGTTCCTTTTCCTGTCTGCGCAGTCTAACCAGTTTGTCGTGGTTGATACCTTCACTATTCCCGTCAGGATTTCGTTTCCAGATAAACCCGTGAAACGGTGCGGCGGTAAAAGCGGTATCAGCCTGTTGTTTAATCATCGCTTCAACCGTTCCGTCGATGTCTTCCGGCAGAGTCAGCGGGGAGGTGCATTGCAAAAACACGAAAAACTCAGGCAGCGTTTCGCCCTGTTGCCGGATGGTTTCCAGTGCGTGGATCAGGGCGGATTCGGAGCTGGCGGTATCCCCGCTCAGTTCGGCCGGGCGGGTAATGATTTCCGCGCCGTATTGCTTTGCGGCGGCGGCGATTTTTTCATCGTCGGTTGTCACGAATACTTTGCTGATGCAGCGCGCCCTGATGGCTGCCTCAATGGTGTAGGCAATCAGCGGCCGCCCGGCGACGGGCGCGATGTTTTTGCCGGGGATTCCTTTAGAGCCCCCGCGGGCCGGAATGATCGCGATGAGGGATGCCGGTTGTGCAGTATTTTTCATAAGTTGCCGGATTATTTAGTATTTATAAGGCGGGAAATCAGCTGGGCGACCCGTTCCGAGGCTGTTGCGTCCGGCGTGAACAGCATATAACGGTTGGTCAGTTTTAACCGAAGCGACCGGTCAACGGCTGAGTCAGCTACGATTGAAGCTTCCAGTTGCTGGCGGAACTGCTCAAGAGACCGGGGAAATTGGACTTCTTTGCAAAGTTCCTGATCGTCCGGATCCATCATCGTCAGATGTTTATTGTCATCCCGTACCAGCCAGGACGGAATGATCAGTGCAGCGTCGGTCAGTAGAGCCTCGGCCAGCGAAAGCGTGTTGAATCCGACAATTACTTTCGATCGCTCTAACAGGTCGCGCATGTTGATGTGTTGTTCGGGACGCAGATTGGCCGGAGCTTTGCAGGCGGCGAATTTTTCCTGCATCAATCCGTAGTCTCCGCGCCCCTCTTTGCATTTAACGACAAACTGCAGATCCGGATTCCGGCGGGCGGTTTCAACAAAAACATTGATGGCGTCATCAAACATTTCCGGTATCAGGCAGGTGCGGAAGGAGAGCAGGGTAATTGTGTCTTTGCGGATCGCCGGGCGCTTGTCGAGCCAGACATCCATTCGAGGTGCACCGGTGACGGTAATCTGTTCAGAGCGGCACGCGTTGGCTTCAATCAGCAGTTGCTTCATATGTTCGCTGAAAACCGCGACGTGTCCATTGAAGGTAAAGCCGGTTCTTTCATATTCGCGGCGGAAATTAGCGCGGTATTCTTCTACGCAATGGTTTTCACGGTCGAGTACCAGATGCTTGATTCCGGATGATCCGCAGAACCGGCGGAGCGGTTCTTCCTGCCAGTAGTCAATATTGGCGCTTACGGCGGCCGGAACCAGACCGCGTTTTTGCAGCGTTT
>CAIKGD010000060.1 GCA_903826865.1 uncultured Verrucomicrobiota bacterium | reverse complement strand
TATTTTACAACTTTAATCGCAGAATTTAATCGTAGAATTTGAACGGCTGATCGCAATTTAATAAAAATCATGTATCAAAAACAACGTTTACGATACAAACCCGTTTCTGACAAAGAAAATCGCCAAGATTTTTCCGGCTATCCGGACAATCGAAAACCCCGCACAAATGTACGGGGCCTTTTGCAAGATTCACATCTCAAGTTACTTATCTGTTTTTTTAGGAGCCGGAGCCAATTCGTCTGCACTCAGCACACCGTCTTTATTAGTGTCCTTTTGATCAAACTGCTTTTTTGATCTTTCTTCGCTGTATTTTTTTCCGCTTTTTTCCGCAACCGCTTTTTTCGCAGTCAGGAACTCTTCCTGAGTAACTTTACCGTCACTATCTGCGTCGCCGAAGGCCGTAGGCGCTGCCTGTACCTGAATAACCGCACCCGCCAGTAGTACAACCATCAAATAAAACAAACGCATCATTTTCAACCGTCCTTTCCATAGTTTCCAATCTCGGAATCACCACTCACATGAGCAGTTCAAACCCGATAAACAAATGTTATTTCAGCCAGAGTATTTTTCAACCTTAATCGTATTAAGTTTGAAAATTAATTATCATGTCTTGGCAAGAAATATGTTGACATTTACATCTTACCTGTCTGCGAGATTAATACGGCACCCTATTTGCGCGGACCGTCGATACGGCTGATGATGGAGCGGATGACGGTAAGGTAAAGTTCGTCTTTGAGAACAATATCTTCGACTCCGGCATCAATACTGGGGTTGTCATTGACTTCGATCACATAGATTTTGTCGCCGATCTGCTTGAGATCCACGCCGTAAAAACCGTCGCCGATCAGGTTGGCAGCCTTGAGAGCAGTCTGTACCACTGCCGGCGGTGCGTCTTCGACCCTCAATGTCTCGCTTTTGCCAAAGCGGCTGCTGGTTCCGCTGTTCCAGTTACATATCTGCCAGTGCCCGCGAGCCATGTAGTATTTGCAGACATAGAGCGGTTTGCGGTCGAGAATACCGACACGCCAGTCAAAGTCTGACGCCATAAATTCCTGTGCGATAATCAGGTCTGATTTTTCGAACAGCTTGTCCAGTTTTTCGCGGAAGTCGGCCTCGTTTTCCGCTTTTACCACACCCTGTGAAAAAGCGCTGTCAGGTTGTTTAAGCACACAGGGAAAGGTGAGGCCCAGAGTCTCCGGCGTACTCTTGAGCGCCTCTTTTTGAAGAATAACCGTACGCGGCGCGGGCAGCTTGGCCTGCGCAAGCCGCTCGGCAAGATACACTTTATTGGCACAACGCAGGATAGACCATGGGTCGTCAATCACCACCAGCCCCTCGGCATGAGCCTTGCGTGAAAACCGGTAGGTATGGTGGTTAACCGAAGTGGTTTCGCGAATAAACAGTGCGTCAAATTCGCTAAGGCTGCTGTAATCTTCTCTTGTGATGAATTCAGTATAGACATTGAGTTCATCGGCGGCCTCTTCAAATTTTCTAAGAGCCCTCTTGCAGGAAGGCGCGCTTTTTTCCTCAGGGTTTATCAGGATGGCCAAATCATAGGCGTACTGCTGAATCTGACTTCTCTGAAAGCGTTTACGTGAAAAATAGTTGCGGGCAAATTCGGCGATGTGCTCCTGATCAATTTCCGGAATCAGACCGAGTGAAAGCGGTGTAATCTGCTGAATCAGCCACTTTTTAGTGAACTCAAAACTGACTTTGAGCAGCGGTGCCTGAAAAAGATTATAGAGCGAGCGGCCGACATAGCGGTGCTCAGGCAAGACTGTCTGCCCGAAGTAAATGTAGAGCGTGAACTCTTTTTCAGTCACTTTAGCGAAGGTCTTCTGAATCAGCTCATCAATGTCCTCGGCAATGGTACGAATGATGGTCTGCGAGCGGAAGTCCTGCATGGTAGTAACACTGGGAATGGCGCGGTGATCGCGGGCTGCCGCCAGCAGGGATACGTAATAACCGACCGACTGGTAACGGTAGGAACGGCAAAGATTGAAGACGCGCGCATTTTTCATTTCCGCGTAGCGGCTTTCGGTCAGATAGGCCTTGGCGGATACAACCTCCACTTCTTCAATGTCAAACGTCCAATGCGCCGGGTTGTTGAGAATAATCAGGTTACGAACGGCCACGTACGCGCCCTCCTTTAAGCGCTGTCTTCAGAGTCAGCCGCATGTGTACAGCATGGGCGCCCGGCGAGTGGTAATCACTCAGTGTTTTTTTAATTCGAAAACCGAATTTCTCATACCAGCTGGTGAGCCTGCGATCATGCTGGTCGGCTTCAAGCGTTACCGCGGTACAGTCCGCACGCCGCGCAAGTGTCAAAGCCTGCTCCATCAGCCGCCGCCCGGCACCGGCACCGCGGAAAGCGGACAGCACGGCAATTGAGAAAATGCGAATGGAGCGCGGATGATGGTAGAGAATCATGGCTCCGGCGATTTCGCGCTGTCCGGCGACGGCCACCCAGACGCTTTGTGCCGGGCTTTTCAGGCTGTACCGGAGGGCGCGCAGACTGCTGCGCCGGTCGGCAGGAAAACAGCTTTTTTCGATAACCTCAATCGCCGGAAGGTCTCCCATTGTCGCAGGACGGATAGATATGGTGCTCATGCGCCTTTCATTAATTTTGCAACCCGCTTACTACCACTGTTTGAAACAGCACACCAGCAGGAATCACCAATAAAATCTTTTTTGCGGTTCCGGAACTTCGGGCTGGGCATCCCTACTCCGGAAGAATAGCCTCTTTGCTGTTGAAACGGTTTAACCCACGGAGACACACCATGAATAAACAGTTCTTAAAGATCGTTCTCGGCTTGCTGCCGGCTTCCATCAGTTTTGCCGGACTGCCTCTCAGCGGTCCTGATCTCTGGCTGACACAAACCGGCGCAGTTCTGTTTGCCGAAAACTTTTCCAGCCCTGTCCTCAATACCAATCACTGGACTGTGGCCAAAGGCACGTGGAAAGTTGAAAGCGGCACGCTCATGGGCAGTGAACTCATAGCCGACCACCATGCAGCCGCCATTCGCACAGCTGTCCCGTTCGAAAGTGCTGTTTTGCAGTTTGATTTTAAACTCGACGGCAGTGAAGGTTTTTCGCTGAGCATGAATGAAGCAAAAGGACACCATTCGCGCGTTATGATTACATCGGACGGCATCAGTCTCCAGAAGGACCGTGACAAAAAAGACGCGAAATCCCTCACCTTGCCGCTGGCCCGGCAAAACGCCACGCTTAAACCGGGCGTGTGGCACACGATGGTCGTAGAATATTGCGGCGATGTTCTGCTGGCGCATATCGATAAACAGACATTCGTCCTTGGTACGCACGAACAGATGGGAGCACCGAAAATCAACTTCGGCTTTCCGGTACGCGGGACATCGGCATCATTCGACAATATCACCGTATGGGCTGCAACGCCGAAACCGAATGCCGCCGAAATAAAATCTGAACTGCTCGCTCAGCAAACCGCCCGCAGCAACAGCTCATTGGATCCCCACACCGCTTACATGGATGCAGAAACCCTGCTGCGTAATAAACTGATGCAGTCCGACCCGGCGTTCGGTAAATTGGTAGACGAACGGATTGCCATCGACAACGGAATGCACAAGCGCTGGCCCAAAGCATTTTTGACGAATGAGGCCGCGCAGACACTCAGAAAAAAACTGCTGGCTGAAGACGACGGCTTCAAAGCACTGAATACCGGCTTGGCACAGGCACGTCAGGCAGAACTGAATTATCTTCTGAAACAGAGTCCGGAGCTTGCGAAACTGCGCAAAGCTATGCTCCAGCCGGCGAAATAAAAAAGTCCCGCAGGAAATACTTCCTGCGGAACTTTTCTACTATTTCAACCGGTAAAAGCTTACTCAGCTGCTGGAGCCGTTTTTTTGGCTTTTTTAGCACCTTTTCCGCCGGCAGGAGCCATTTCGTCCGCTGTCAGTATGCCGTCGCCGTTTTTATCTTTAGCAGCAAAAGCAGCTTCTGCTTTGGCCTGATCAAATGTTTTTCCAGCCGTTTCAGCCCGTTTTTGCGCCACCGCAATATACTTGTCTTTGTCCATCCCTCCGCCTTTGCCTTTTTCTGCAGCCTGAACTCCGGCAACCGTCATTACTGCAACCGTCAATACGACCCACTTGTTCATGAACGCCTCCTTGAAACGAAACCCGCTTCCAGCCAACCGTTCCCCGCACGGAGAACACCACAGTCAAACCGGACAATGCGCTGTTTCCTCATAAAACGCGTCAACGCTGGAAAAATTGCATTCCGATCAAAAGAAAAAGGGTTCCGGAATCCGGAACCCTTTCTTTCACCATTTCAGGCGGGCCTTATTTCTTTTTCTGCATCGCGGCACGGACGCGTAAACGCAACGCGTTGAGCTTGATAAAGCCCGTCGCATCGGTCTGATCGTAGCCGCCGGCCTCGTCGAAGCTGACGATTTTTGGATTATAAAGCGAATACGGTGAACGGCGTCCACAGACGTGTACTCCGCCCTTGAACAGCTTCACGCGAACATCGCCGGTGACTGTTTTTTGGCTCTCTAAAATCGCGGCCTGAAGCATTTCGCGCTCCGGCGCGAACCAGAAGCCGTTGTAAACCAGCGTGGCGTATTGGGGGATCAGCGAGTCGCGCAAATGCATCACTTCGCGATCCATGGTGATCGACTCGATGGCGCGGTGCGCATGGTGCAGAATCGTTCCGCCAGGAGTTTCGTAGATGCCGCGGTCTTTCATGCCGGTAAAGCGGTTTTCGACAATGTCGATGCGTCCGACGGCGTGTTCGCAACCGATGGCGTTCAGCTTGCGGATCAGCGCGGCTGGCGAAAGCTTTTCGCCGTTGACAGCGACCGGAATCCCTTTTTCAAAACTGATTTCGACATACTCCGGCTTATCGGCGGCCAGAGACAGCGGTTTGGTCATCACCCACATGTTTTCGTCCGGCTCGTTCCACGGATCTTCAAGAATGCCGCCTTCAAAGCTGATATGCAGCAGATTGCGGTCGGTGCTGTACGGCTTTGATTTTGAAACCGAACACGGAATGCCGTGTTCTTCGAGATATTTGATCATGTCAGGACGGCCCTTGAACTTAAAGACCTCCGGCATGCGCCACGGAGCGATAATCTTGATATCAGGCTTCATCGAATAGGCGGTCAGCTCAAAGCGCACCTGATCGTTACCCTTGCCGGTCGCGCCATGACAGATGGCTTCCGCGCCTTCGGCGATAGCAATATCCATCATGCGTTTGGCGATCAGCGGGCGGGCAATCGACGTGCCGAGCAGATAGGTGCCTTCGTAAATAGCGTTGGCCTGCATCATCGGAAAAACAAAATCCCGGGCAAACTCCTCGCGGACATCGTCAACCACACACTTAATAGCGCCGTGCTTGAGCGCCTTGGCTTCCAGCCCGTCCAGTTCCTCCTCCTGCCCGACGTTGGAGCAGTAGCAGATCACCTGCGCCTTAAAAGTTTCCTGCAGCCAGGTCAGAAGCACCGTGGTATCCAGACCGCCCGAATATGCCAATACAACTCTCATCGTTTTCTCCGTTTAAAACGCGCCTTCTATACGGTTTTCGCCATCAGGACTCAACCCTCATCCTTTCAATATTCCGCTTTTCCATTCTCAAAACGGAATGTCGTCTTCGAAGTCGCCGGGCGCATCCGCTTCATCCGGGATCGGCGGACGGTCATCGTCAGCGGGTTTGTCACCCTCTTCAGCTTTGATACGCCAGGCCTGAAGGTTATTGAAATAGCGCCCGTTATATTCGCGTCCGCGAATGTCGAACGTCACCGTCACAGTTTGCCCCTCTTTCAACCCGTCGAGCAGTTTGACCTTATCCTGCACACACTCCAAGGCAATGTCCTGAGGATACTTACCGTCTTCAACCGTCACCACAAACTCGCGTTTAGTAAAACCTTTGGCGCCCAGAACCTGCGCCGCATTAATCACCTTTATTTTCCCTGTTAAATCATACGCCATTGATTTCTCCCTGATTGTTTAAGGCAAGTCACTATCCAACAGGACGATCCGGAATTCAACCCTTCTCCGCAAGACGTTTGAATGGGAAAAATTCCTGCAGACTGGTGGGCGGTGAGGGACTCGAACCCCCGACCCTCTCGGTGTAAACGAGATGCTCTAACCAACTGAGCTAACCGCCCGATCCGCCGGTGATCGTCAGAAACGGAACTCCGGCGTGACAAAAGAAAAAGCAGAGGATAATGAGATTTCCCTGCGAGTCAACCCTCAGAAGTTTTTTTCCAATATTTGAAAGGTTTTGAGGTGGTCGTAGGCGGTCAGGTCGAGGTGAATCGGGGTGATGGAGACATAGCCGTCGCGCACGGCATGAATATCAATGTCGTCGCCGTCGTCGTGCACTTCAAGTTCGCCGTCAAGCCAGTAGTAGGTGCGTCCGCGCGGATCGAGCCGCTTGAGAAATTTTTCGATGAAACGCGACCGGCCCATGCGGGTGACCTTGATGCCTTTGAGCTGTTCATACGGCAGGTTGGGCAGGTTGACATTGAGCAGTACGCCAGGCGGCATAGGGTTTTCGATGATTTTCTGCGTAAGTTCTTTGACCATTCGTCCGGCCATTTCCCATTCGGGATCGGTGTATGTGCAAAGTGAAAAGGCTATGCCGGGGATGCCAAGCACAACGCCCTCGGTCGCGGCTGAGACTGTTCCTGAATAAATGACGCTGATGCCGGTATTCGAACCGAGGTTGATTCCGCTCAGCACCAGATCGGGCGGCGTGTCTTTCAGAATCGCGCAGACAGCCAGCTTGATGCAGTCGGCCGGTGTTCCGCCGATGCCGTGGCCGAAAAATTCACCGTTTTTATTTACCGGCGTGCTCTTGATCGGATCAGCCAGCGTGATCGCGTGTCCCGCCGCGCTGCGTTCCACATCGGGTGCGATGACATGGAGTTCGCCAAAGTCTTTCGCCGCGTCGTGCAGGACGGAAATGCCCGGTGCATGGATGCCGTCGTCGTTACAGATCAGAATTCTCATGGTTTGCTTTTTTGCCAGACAAAAGCGGGATCCATGATCGGACCGTATGAATCATTAATCGGTACAAAGAAAAGCCCGGTTTCAAACACACCGACTCCGGTACGGGCAACGGTCATAATCGCTCCGGCAGGGATACCGACCGGCAGAACAGCCCACCATCCTTTGTCGCAGCCGGATACAATCATCTGGCGCGGAATTTCGCCCCAGCCGGTCAGGATATTGAAAATGCCGCGACACAGCTTGGCCGACATATCCTGCACAACGCCTTCTGTATGGGAAAGTTCCTGGCCGGCCACTGTCTCGGCGCGCAGAACCGTTGTCGCGCACATTACTACCAGCACCATAATGAAAAAACGCATAGCTCGCCCTCCTGATTAATGCACTGAGGCTAGTTGAACCGCGGCAGGGCGACAAGATTTTAATCAATCCTGTCCTTGTAACTTGCCATTCTCTGGAGCGGTCGGTACCTTTTACAGCTCATGGGATACGAAGTTCTAGCACGGAAATGGCGGCCGCAGGTTTTTGCGGATGTAGTGGGTCAGAACCACGTCACGCAAACGCTGCATAACGCGATTAAAAGTGACCGGCTGGCGCACGCCTATCTGTTTGTCGGCCCGCGCGGCACCGGCAAAACCACCACCGCACGCATTCTGGCCAAAGCCTTGAACTGCCGGAACCGTCAGGGAGCCGAGCCTTGCAACACCTGCGATTCCTGCAAAGAGATTCTAAACGGAAGCAGCCTCGACGTAATCGAAATCGACGGTGCTTCCAACCGCGGTATTGATAACATCAAGGAACTGCGCGACAACGTCCGCTATGCTCCGGTACGGGGACCGTTTAAAATCTACATCATCGACGAAGTGCACATGCTTACGCGCGAAGCCTTCAATGCCATCCTTAAAACACTGGAAGAGCCGCCGCCGCATGTTAAGTTTTTCTTTGCCACCACCGAGCCGCAAAAGGTGCTCACCACCATCCTGTCGCGTTGCCAGCGCTTCGATCTGCGGCGCATTTCGGTGGCCGACATCACAGGTCAGCTTTTAAAAATCGCCGAAGCTGAAGGAATCAAAATCAGCGAAGATGCCCTGCTTGCCATCGCCCGCGGCGCTGAAGGCGGCCTGCGCGATGCCGAAAGCGCACTCGACCAGCTGGTTTCCTTTCGCGGAAAAAAAATTGAAGAGACCGATGTCCTTTCCGTTTTCGGGCTGATCAGCCGCGCACAGCTCGAAGGACTGACCGACGCCATTCTGGACGGCAACATCCCTGACATCATTGCGGTCATTGCCGAAATTGATGCAAGCGGCAAGGATATGCAGCGCGTAGTACTCGAACTGCTGGATCAGTTCCGCAACCTGCTGATTGTCCTGCACGCCGGAAACCGTGCCGCCGATTTCGATCTGCCGGAAACTCAGATTGATACGCTTAAAAAACAGGCGGCAAAAAGTTCCGACGGCCGGCTGCTGCGCATTATCGAACTGCTGATTGATGCCGACAGCCGGATGCGCTATGCCCTTTCCAAACGCACCATGCTTGAAACTGCGCTCATCCGTGCGTCGCGTGCCGCCACGGTGGTCACAATTGACGAGTTGATGAAACAGGTCATCTCCCTTAAAGGACTGTCGGCTGCGCCCGCCGCCGTGCAAGAGACTCCGGTGCCATACGACGTAAAAAAAAAGTCCACGGATGATTTAGAGCAGCTCAAAACCGCATGGGCTGACCTGATTGAACATATCGCCAAGGGCGCACCCCAGGCTAAACACTACCTGACCGATACCGTTCCGCTAAGCGTTTCAGAAACGCATATCACCATCGGTATTGATCCTGAATTTGCGGGCGAACGCTCCAACCTGGAAAATCCGCGCACCCTTTCGTTTATTCAAAAAACCCTGAGTTCGTTCCTGAAGCGGCCGGTTTCGGCAGACTTCAGTGTGCTGGCCGGAAAACCCAAACCGCTGCCGACGGATGCACCGGTACATGGCAAACAGGATAAACAGAAATATTACAGCAACCCGTCCGTTCGAAGCGTTCTCGAAGCCTTCAGCGGCGAAATAACAGATGTTCGGGAATAGAAAGGCACTTATCATGGATATGATGAAAATGATGAAACAGGTCGCTGAAATGAAAAAAATTCAAAAACAGCTGGCTGGAAAAACCGTTGAATTCTCGAACGGCGGCGGTCAGGTCACTGTCACGATGAGTTGCGATATGAAGCCGCAAAGCATCACCATTTCACCCGATCTGATTCAATCGGGCAATATGAAGAAAATTGAAAGTGCTGTACTGGACGCATTCAAAGGCGTGCTCAATGTCGCGCAGGCGGAAGCCGCCAGAGATATGAAAAACCTGACCGCCGGTCTGGGGCTGCCGTTTTGACCATGAAACATTTCCTTCCATTGGACAACCTGATCGCAGCACTGGAAAAACTTCCAGGCATTGGAAAACGCTCTGCCGAGCGAATGGCGTTTGCACTGGTTCAGCGTCGCGACGGGCTGGCCCGGAAACTGGCGGACGCTCTGCTCGCCGCAGACGAACAGGTCGGCACCTGTTCACAATGCGGAAGTATTACCGTCACCACGGAAAACCCCTGCGCGCTCTGCACAGAGGGACGGCGTGCCAACGGTCTGCTTTGTGTCGTGGAAAGTCCCGGCGATATCATGAAAATTGAAAATTCCGGCGAATTCAGCGGCCGCTACCACGTACTGGGCGGGCATCTTTCACCTGCGCTCGGCAAAGGTGTGGCCGACCTGCGCGTCAATGAATTGCTGGCAAGGCTTCAGCCGGAAAATATTCAGGAAGTTATTCTGGCACTCGGCACCGATGTCGAAAGCGAGGCAACCGCCGGCTATCTGGCTGAAATCATCGCCAGCCGCGGCGTAAAGATTTCGCGGCTGGCCTTCGGCCTGCCGTCAGGCAGCGCCATTGAATACACCGACTCCACCACTCTTGCCCGCGCCATTCAGGGCCGCCAGACGCTCAAGTAGCTTCCAAACGCGGAAAACAGATTGATTTTGCATTGCAGGGTCTTGACTTAACAAACGATTTCTATACCGTAATCGCCTCTTAATTCCGGTGTGGCGCAGTGGTAGCGCAGGTGACTGTTAATCACTTGGTCGTAGGTCCGAATCCTACCACCGGAGCCACTTTACCCCGGCTCTTCCCCAAAGACGGGGACAAGACAATTTCTTTACCTGAAAACGAAAATCATGTGCATGGATTTTTTGTGGTCTTTGCATTCCGTTGCGGCTACTCTCAACTCATACTATGAGCATTCTGATTAAACAGGTCGCATGGAACGGTACAACCGTTGATGTGCACATCAGCGGGAGTCAGATCAAAAAAATCGGCGACTGCTCCGGGCAGACAGCCGAAGTCGTTCTCGACGGAAGAAATAAAGCGCTTCTGCCGACGTTTCACAATGCACACACCCATGCCGCGATGGCCTACATGCGCAGTTACGCCGACGATCTGGAATTGTTCACCTGGCTGAACGATCATGTCTGGCCGCTCGAAAGCAAGATCATCGAAGAAGATGTTTATAACGGCGCGCGGCTGGCCTGTCTGGAAATGATCAAGTCCGGCACCACCTTCTTTAACGATATGTACTGGTTCTGGCACGGCACCGCCCGTGCCGTTGAAGAAACGGGTCTGCGCGCCGCCCTTTCCGCGGTTTTTATTGATTTTGACGATCACGCGAAAGCCAAAGAACAGGTGGAACAGAATAAGCGGCTGTTCGAGGAACGCACCCACTACAGCAACCGCATCATTTTCCAGCTCGGTCCGCATGCAATCTACACCGTCTCGGAAAAATCACTCCGCTGGTGCACGGAATTCGCCGCCGAACACGGCCTGATGATCCACATCCACCTGTCCGAAACCGGAAAAGAAGTGACCGATTGCATCGCTAAACACGGCCTGCGTCCGGCGGAATATCTCGACTCCATCGGCTTTCTCGGACCGAACGTCGCCGCCGCGCACTGCATCTGGCTGGAAAAATCAGAAATGGAACTGCTCGCGAAACGCGGCGCAAAAGCGCTGCACTGCCCGTCTTCCAACATGAAACTTGCCTCCGGCAAGTTCCGCTTCACCGATGCCGTGAGCGCCGGTATGCAGGTTGCGATCGGCACCGACGGTTCGGCCTCTAACAACTGTCTCGACATGGGTTCCGAAATCAAGATGGCCGCCCTGCTCGAAAAGCATTTCACCGGCAACACCACGGCGCTGAATGCGCAAACGGCGTGGCACGCCGGAACCCGCGCCTGCGCGGAGTTTTACAGTCTCGACAGCGGCCGCATCGCCGAAGGCGCACTGGCTGACTGTATGCTCGTTGACCTCAATAACGAACGGCTGGTGCCCGGCCACAATCTGGTCGCCGATATGGTTTACAGCGCCGACAGCTCCTGCATTGACACCGTCATCTGCGACGGAAAAATTCTGATGCAGAACCGTCATGTGCCGGGCGAAGAAGAAATCATCGCCAAGGGCCGTGCCTTCAAAGAAAAGTTCCGCCGCTGATTGGTAGGGACGGATCGCCGAGCCGTCCGCGGCGCTTTCGGCGAAAGCGCCCTACCCAGCCCGGCCGATCATGGAGAACGGACCGGTCCAGTCGAGTTTGACCTTCACGAGCTGTCCGAGGCAGTCGCCTTCATGCTCAAAGAAAACCAGTTTGTTCTGCGGCGTGCGTCCGCGCCAGCGGCCTTTGCTTTCCTGAAACTCTTCCGCCAGCACTTCAACAACTGTTCCCAGCAGCGGCGCGTTGTTTTCACCCATCACTTTCGCCACCAGTTCGTCGAAACGGTTGAGACGGCTTTCCTTTTCCTCGTCAGGAACATCATCGGGCATTTTGGAAGACACGGTGCGCGGGCGCGGCGAATATTTGGCGATATGCGCCAGATCGAGTTTCAGCCCGCCGTAGAGCTTCATCGTTTCCATGAAATCGTCTTCCGTCTCGCTCGGATAGCCGACGATGACGTCCGTGTTGATTGAAGCATCGGGAATGATGTTCCGAATATTGGAAACGACCTGCCGGTATTCGGCCTGCGTGTAGCCGCGCCGCATGGACTCGAGAATCCGGTCGCTGCCCGCCTGAAACGGCAATTCGAAGTACGGACAGACTTTTTCCGTTTCCGCCACGGTGCGGATCAGCTCTTCGTCGATATACGACGGATGGCTGGTGAGAAAACGGACGCGCAGGATGCCGTCAATTTTCGCCACCTCTTTAAGAAGCCACGCCAGATTTTTTCCGCCGCCGAGGTCGAAGCCGTAGCGATCCACAATCTGCCCGAGCAGTGTCACCTCTTTAACGCCCTGCCCGGCCAGCGAACGCACTTCGGAAAGAATTTCCTCCGGCTTGCGGCTGCGGTCGGGGCCGCGGCGGTATGGAATGATGCAATAGGAACAGGCATGTGAGCAGCCCAGTGTGACCGGCACAAAAGCCGTAATCGCCTTTTCGCGGTTGACGGCGGGAAGCCGGTAATCGGCCAGTTCAATTTGCGTGCGGTCGAGATGACTGTATTCATCGCGGCTCAGCACATAATCAATCAGCGCGTCCGTCTGCGACGGCGCCATAAAAACATCTACGAACGGAAACCGGTTTGCCAGGTCTTCCGCCTCGCGTTTGCCGACCATGCAGCCCATCAATGCAATAATCATCCGCCGCTTGTTTTTTTTGGTGTCGCCGAGTGACAGCAGTTTCGAAACGGCCTTATCCTCCGGCTGCTGGCGCACCACACAGGTATTGAGCACCGCGATGTCCGCGTGTTCGGCGCGCGGGGTTTCCGCAAAGCCCAGCGCTTCGAGCTGCGAAGCGAGATAACGCGAATCGGCCTCGTTCATTTGGCAGCCGATCGTCCAGATGTGGTAGGTACCGGTCATAAATCAAATTCCTGCTACAGGCGGGAGTGCCGCCATGAAAGATTCTTATACCGTCACATGCGCTCCGTATAAAGACAACATTCACCGCAGTTTCCAGATTGCGGATTTAAATCGTCACATTACATTTCCAGTGCTAATATAAGGCTAATTAAAATGTCCGGTTCTGACAGGAATTCAGGAATATAACTGAAACAAAAAGGGAGCCCGTATGCCTTGGCAGGTAAAAATTAATCCGGATATGCCGGTCATTGAGACCTGTTACAGCGGCCATCTCAGTCCGGATGAATTATGTGCCGCCGCAAAGGAAACCTACTGTCAAGCCCGCCTTCTTGGCACGAACCTGCTTCTGAGCGACTGTACGGCGCTTGCCGGCGGACACTCGGTTTTCGATCTCTATCAGCTCGCCGGTGACGCCTGTATCCATACAGGCACTGCCATGAAAGAGGCGGTAGTTCTGCCGGAACTTCCTGCTCAAAAAGAAAATGTGATTTTCTGGGAAACGACGTGCCGCAACCGGGGATTACAGGTCCGAATATTCGAGGATCGGAAAAGCGCGCTGGATTGGCTCCGTGGACAAACAGAAGCATAAAATATCCCGCTCAAAGATTTCTTCTGCGGCTTGGCTTTAAAATATAGGCGTGGCACTGGTGCGGCGGATCATTTTTCGAAGGTCGTCAGTCGTGGAGACCGCAGACAGCGAAGCCGCTGTCTCTCCATAAATGTTTTATTTCTCCGGTTTTTGCTCCAGCATTTCCTCTGCCGTGCTGATGGCAGCCTCAACCGAAACGCCGAGAATACTTTGCAGGTCGTCTTTGGAGTATGACGCCACGCCGGTGTTGCGCAAAACGCGGTGCTGCGGGCCGAACGGGCCGACGCGCAGCGGATCGGTCGGGCCGAAGATGGCGAGGGTCGGCGTGCCGGTCGCGGCGGCCATATGCATCGGGCCGGAGTCCACCGTGATCACCAGCGCCATGGCCTGCAACACGCCGCCGAGTTCCACCAGTGAGGTTTTGCCGCACAGGTTATGCGCCGATCCGGGCGGCAGCAGTTCCATCAGTTTTTTACAAACTTCGGAATCTTCCGGCACGCCGGAGATATACAGCATTGCACCGTTCTTTTCGTGCAACACTTTCCCGACGGCGGCGAACCGCTCGACAGGCCAGTTTTTGGCCGCGTGGCGGGAACAGGGAGAAAGCAGAACTTTTAAGGGCGAAGTCTGTCCGACAAATTCCGGCGGCGGAAATGCAACCGGGAATTGTACCGGTGCTGCCGGGAGTTCCAAGAAACGCAGAACGTCGAGGTTTTCATCCACAGCGTGGCGCTCTTTATTCCGTTCGGCGGCGACGTGATCGTAAAACAGATAGGCGAACTCGCGGTGGAATGACGGGCCGATCCGTTTGTGCGACCGCGCGGCGCGTGCAATCAGCGCGCTTTTCAAAAGTCCCTGCAGATCCACGACGAGGTCGTACTTGTCTTTCCGGAGATCGGAAAGAAAACTTTTTAGATTCGTGCGGAGGCTGTTGCGCGGAAACGGAATAACACGATCCACATCGGTGAAACATTTGACGAGCGGTACGTAGCCGCTGTTGACAACCCAGTCGATCTCCGCATTCAGCCCGGTTTTAAGCAGGTGAACAGCGGGCAGCGCATGAAACAGGTCGCCCAGCGAGCTGGTTTTGACAATCAGTATCCGCACATTTCACCTCATATCAGGCATTTTCCCCATAAAATCACTGGTAGGGACGGATCGCCGAGCCGTCCGCCCTTAGGACTGGCGGCGCTTTCGGCGAAAGCGCCCTGCCTTTTTATCAAACAGCGCCGCAAAGCGTGAGCATAACGGCTTTCTGGATGTGAAGCCGGTTTTCGGCTTCGTCGAAAACAACGGATTGAGGGCCGTCAATGATTTCAGCGGTTTGCTCGGCACCGCGCAAAGCAGGCAGACAGTTCATGAAGATAGCATCCGGTTTGGCGTGTTTCATCAGCGCAGCGTTCACCTGATACGGGGTAAACAGTTTGACGCGGGCGGCCTCTTCATCTTTCGGAATATGATAGCTCATCCATGAGTCGGTATAGATGATATCGGCTTCTTTGACGGCTTCGACCGGATTGTCGGTGACAACCAGTTCGCAGCCCGATTCCTTTGCAAACTGCGAACACATTTCAGTGACTTCGACGGCCGGCATCTGTTCTTCGGGCGAACCGACACTGATGTGCATACCCAGTTTGGTGCAGCCTTGCATGAGCGAATGGGTGACGTTATTGAAGCCGTCGCCGAGATAGGCCAGTTTGAGTCCTTTGAGCGTACCCTTTTTTTCCTGAATGGTCTGAAGGTCAGCGAGAATCTGACAGGGATGGCCTTCATCGGTAAGCGCATTGATGACCGGAATGGCGGCATGTTCGGCCATTTCAGAATATCTTCGTGATGAAACAGGCGGGCCATGACGATGTTGCACATGCGGCTGATTACTTTGATGGAATCTTCAATCGTTTCCTTGCCGCCGCCCATGGGCGAAGTGCTCATGTCGTAATAAATGGCGTGGCCGCCGAGCTGGGTCATGCCGATTTCAAACGACAGGCGGGTGCGCAGGCTCGGCTTTTCAAAGATCATCAGCAGAGTTTTCTGCTTGAGCGACTCCGCATACTTTTGCGGTTTGGCTTTTACTTTAGCCGCCAGCTCCAGCACGGCGAGGATTTCCGCCGCACTCCAGTCCTTAAGCGAGATGAGATGGTTCATATGTTTCTCTCCTTGCAATAGTCACGCACAGCGCCGTCGCAGCCGAAGATGCTCAGCATCAGCGCGGCGCGGATCCACATGCCGTTACGCACCTGCCGCCAGTAAACGGCGCGCGGATCGCTGTCGACCGCCGGATCAATTTCCAGACGGCGCGGCAGCGGATGCATGATAACAGCGTTTTTCCCGAGTATTTTCAAATGGTCCTTGGTGAAGTGATAGGAAGAGGTATTGATTTTGCCGCTCTCGCCATCCACATCCCATTCATCCTGAATGCGGGTCATATAGATGGCGTCCACTTCCGGAATCACCTTGGCAAAATCATGACTGACTTCATACGGCATACCGGCGGCATCAAGCTGTTTAAGAATATCATCGCCGATCTGCAGTTCGGGCGGCGCGACGAAATACGCTTTGACGCCTTCATACTGCGTGAGCAGCCACGCCAGTGAACGGACTGTGCGTCCGCGTTTGAGGTCGCCGACAAAAGCCACCTTTTTCCCGTCGATGCCGCCGTTATTTTCAAAACTGCGCGCCAGCGTGTAAATATCAAGCAGCGCCTGCGTCGGATGCTGGTCTTTGCCGGAACCGGCGTTGACCACCGGCACGGGCCGGAACGTGTTGGAAAGCATCCACGCAATCCGTTCGGCAAAACCGCCCGCCGGGTGGCGCATGATGATCAGGTCGGCATAGGAACTGAACGTCCGCACGGAATCCTCCGGCGACTCCCCTTTCATTTCGCTGGAAGTCGAGCTGTCGCGCACATTCATGGTCTGCATGCCGATAATCTGACAGGCGGAATAAAACGAAAGATAGGTGCGGGTCGAGGGCTGGGCGAAGTAAAGCATCGCGCGTTTATCAAAAAGCCGCTGCTGCAGGAAGGCGCTGCCCTGGCTGGTTTTGGCGATACGGCGCACACAGGTGGCCAGCGAACAGAGTTCTTCGAGCATCGGCCGGCTGAACTGCTGCGCCACCAGCGCGTGAAACGACCGGCCGTTTTCGAGAAAATACGGCGCTTTCTCCACCGCGCTCAGGCCGCTGAATTTTTCCCACGCAATCTGATTCAATACCGCCGTTTTGCTCATGCATCCTCCGTATTTATAGAGACCGGAAACTTATATGCCATTTTTTCCAAGGGTTGGAAACAGGAAGATGGGGAAGAATAGCGTATGGGAGTAAGCGGGTATGGGTCCGGGGGTGTGAAACAGAAAACTCATACACACCGGCAATCACTTATTCACACACTCTATTCCAGTGTCTGGAGCTGCTGCATCTCGAAAAAAAGACCGCGGCGCGTTATGAGTTCACTGTACGAACCGATTTCATCGATCCGCCCGTCTTTCATGACGACGATGCGGTCTGCGCGCCGGATGGTGGATAAGCGGTGCGCCACAATGAACGTCGTGCGGTTTTGTACGGCCTGATCAATCGCCTCCTGCACCTGCCGCTCGGAAACAACATCCAGTGCGGAAGTGGCTTCGTCAAGAATCAGAATCCGCGGGTCGCGGATCAGCGCACGGGCAATTGCGACGCGTTGTTTCTGCCCGCCTGAAAGCGTCGCTCCGCCTTCGCCGATGCGCGTGTCCAGCCCGTCAGGCAGCTGACTGATGAATTCCTGCAGGTTGGCCATTTCAACCACTTTATGCAGCCGGTCTTCGTGCTCATCATTAAACCCGTAAAGAATGTTATCGCGGATCGTTCCGGAGGCCAGCATGGTTTCCTGCGGCACAACGGAAATGTACCGCCGGAATGTGCGCATATCGACAGTTTCCATGTCCACGCCGTCGAGCAGAATCCTCCCGGAAACCGGACGGCGGAATCCGATCAGCAGATTGATAACGGTGGATTTCCCGGCACCGCTCGGCCCGACCAGCGCGATGCACTCCCCGGGTTTGACATCCAGATTGAAATCGCTCACGGCATGGCCGCGGCCGTTGGCATAATGGAACCCGACCGCTTCGAACACAACATGACCCGACACACAGGAGACCGGCATTTTACTGTCGTTATGCTCCAGATCGGGGCATTCCAGCACCTCGCCGATGGAACGGATGGATTCCATTCCCTTGGTAATCTGCGGAAAGGCATTGAGAAGCATATTCACTGCGTTGACGATGATGCTGAACATGCTCTGGTACAGCGCAATATCACCGACTGAAATCTGCCCCCTGTGACAAAGCCAGCCCATTACCCCCAGACCAATCACCAAGGACATCTGGAACGTCACCCATGCACAGGATCCGAAGACCGCGTTCAGCCAGTCCAGGCTGACACCGCGCTCATTCACCGCATTGAACCGCTCTTCCATGTGCTCTGCGGCTTCCATTTCAACGCCGTGCGCCCGGGCCACCGGAATCATGGTGATCATTTCACTGACCTGTGCCGACATGCTCTCGATTTCCGACCGGAACGCCAGATTGCGCGCCTGCATATTGCTGCGGAAAAAGTGCAGCAGTGTCACACACAGCGGAACCATCAGAACGAAGTACAGCAGCAGCATCGGCTGACGCACCGCCGTTACAATGATCGCAAAAACAGCAGTGGTGATTCCGGACAAACCGGCTTCGCCCAAAAACATACTGAGCATCTGAATCTGTTCCACGTCACGCAGCACTTTGGCCTGCAACCGCCCCGATTCCGTGCGATCATGAAATGCGATAGAAAGCTGCTGAAGGCGGGTTACCAGTGCGGCCCGCAGGCGAAACTCCATACGGCGAACCGCACGACTGACCATATACACATAGTACGTGTGCATCGGAATGTTCTGGGCAATCAAAACAACCGTCACCAGGCCATAAATCCACAGACCCGTTAACGGATATTTTTCCGGCGCAGCCAGTGTGTTGATAATGCGCGCCAGCAGAAACGGAAGCGCCCAGGCCGGCGCCTGTTTAATCAGATAGACAATGGTCGCCCACAGATAAAACGGCCAGCGGCGATCCATCAGATAAAGAAGAGTCCGGATGGGCCGGCGGCTCTGATAGTGATACTCCAGTGGATAATGCGGTTTAAAGGACATGCAACCCTGTTCGAAAAATCATTGCGCAACAAGTACCCGGAGCACTTCCCCGACGTACATCCGGTGATAGTCCTTTTTCGGATAGTTTTTCTCAATCTCCGGATCGATAAAATTTTCCGGCTTCAGATCCTGGAAATAGAGCTTCCGGCAGACGAGAATCAGACGGGCTTCTTCGAAGGAAACCGTGCCGGGTGACACTTCAACCGGTGTCAGACCGGTTTTTTCAGCTTTATTGCAGTCGCGCCCCGAATGAGCCCCGCAGAAATTAAGCGCCGCGCGGTATTTCTCCTCAAAAAAACACAGCGTAAAAAGCGGTTCGCGTTCGACGAATTCCAGCGTATAGCGGGTTGGGCGGATAAAGGTGAAAACCACCGGCTTTTTCCAAAGCTCGCCCATCGCGCCCCAGCTGGCAGTCATCGTATTCCAGCTTTCCATTGTTCCGGCCGTGATCAGCATCCATTCTTTGCCGATCAGGCGGAATGCGCTTTCGTTCAAATCGTTCGGACTGACTTCTTTGAATTTACTCATCTTCACTCCAGTGCATGTTTAATCAGTTCAGCGGTTTTAAGACCGACTCCCGGAGCGGCACACAGCTCTTCAAGGCTTGCTTTACGCAGGCGCTCGAACGAGCCGAAATGCTTCAGGAGAAGCTCTTTTTTCTTTTTTCCAATGTTTTGAATCTCGTCGAGCGCCGACTCGCGGATGCGCTGCGAGCGCAGGCGGCGGTGATAGGAAATGGCAAACCGGTGCGCCTCGTCGCGCAGACCCGTCACCATCCGCAGCGCTTTGGAATCGCGCGGCAGGCGCAGACCCGGCAGTCCGTCGCGGACAATCTCTTCAAACTGCTTCGCCAGTCCGACGATTGGAATCTCCACGCCGGTTTCCGCCAGCGCCGCACGGGCGGCGCGCAGCTGGGTGATCCCGCCGTCCACTACGACCAGATCCGGCATGGCCCCCTGCTCTTCTTTGAGCCGGCTGTAGCGGCGGCGCACCGCCTCGGCCATCATGCGCGGGTCGTCACTGCCTTCGACCGTCTTGATGCGGAAGCGGCGGTAGCGCTGCGGCACCGGAATGCCGTCCACCGCCGTCACCATACTCGCGACGGCATAGGTGCCGGAAATGTTGGAAATGTCAAAACACTCGATTACACGCGGCGGCCGGGCGAGTTCCAGCGCGTCGCCCAGCTCTTTGATGCCGATGCCGGATTCGTCCAGAAGCATCTTGCCGGTCTTGCGCACCAGCGCCCGCTCCTTCACCGCGCGCGTCAGCAGAAACATCATATCGCGCAGTGCGGCGGCTTCTTCAAACCGGTGTTTCTCCGCGGCGGCTTCCATCTGCGCACGCACCTCTTTGATGAACTCCGGCCGCTCGCCGCGCAGAAAAGCGCAGGCCGTCTGGACGCGCTCCAGATATTCCTCCGGCGTCACCTTGCCGATGCACGGCGCGGCGCACTGGCGGATAATGTCATTATGGCAGTGCTTCCACGTTTCCGTATCCGGACGTTCCGGGCGGCACTGCCGGATGCCGAAACGCCTTTCGACAAACTCCAGCGCAGCGCGGGCCGCCAGTCCTGAAGTGTACGGACCGAAATACGTTCCGCCGTCGTTTTTATCAATGCGACAGAGTTCAAACTTCGGAAACGGCTTGTTCAGATAGACACGCAGAAGCGGAAACCGCTTATCGTCCTTGAACATCGTGTTGTAGCGCGGCTTGTACTCCTTGATCAGCTTGCCTTCGGTCAGCACCGCCTCGGCGTCCGTCCGGAGTACCAGCACATCAAAATCGGTGATCGACCGGATCAGTCCGCGCAGCTTCGGCTCGGCTTTATAATACGTGCTTTCGCGGAAATAACTCTGAACCCGTTTATGAAGCGAAGCCGCCTTGCCGACATAAATAATGCCGCCGGTCCGGCCGCGCATCAGATAAACGCCCGGCGCGTCCGGCAGTTCCTTCAGCTTCTTGCGTATGTTCTCCGGCCACTGCATGGCAGGAACACTACCAGAAAAATTTAAATCAGAGACTGAAAAAAACGTCGGCTATAGCGTTTAACGATTGAGATGTCGTAATGGAGGGACGGTTTCCACGCCGTCCTTGATCAAGAGTGGCGCGGGTGGAACCGCGCCCTCCAAATTCAGTATAACGGCATCACAACGGTTAAGCGATGCTGGCCATCAATAACTTGAGCCCCCGAATCGATCAAAGGAATAGATATGTAATCATTTTCGATAAGAGGGCTATAATTTTTGTCCGTCCAGTTTATGATAAAGGAATTAAAAAAAAGATTACCTTTCTGGATATACTCTTTTATATCTGCAATACGATGCTTACTTAAAACACGCTGAACAGCACCCTCCTCGTGGTCCACACCACGGACAGCCACATAGCTTATTTTTATAAGATTAGCTACTTTGATGGAAAATGTATACGTGGGTATTTTATCAAACTTGGTCGCAAAACATTTGAATTTCATGTGCTTCATATTGCTCTGATCTCCTGTCGAAACCCTCTGTTGAATTAAAAATGGGTCAGTAAATAAACTTTAGAACCGCCAGACAACACCCATTAAGAATTCTGTTTCAATAAGGCGCGAGCTTAGCAGACAAATCTTTCAAGCCAAGCGTCTTTTGAGGGAAGAAGGGCAAAGGAATAGAGGGACTGAGCAGGGACAGAGGCGCAGAGGAACACAGGCACAAAGCTTTATTCGTTCCACGGCGCGCCCGGCGGTCACGCCCTACCTATGCGTTCTTTGGCGGCTTTGCGCCTTTGCGCGAGAAAATTTTCCGATGCTTTAAAAATCAGCCTTCCACAATCAACCGCAACGCCAGATTGGCCTGCATGTGGGCGGCGATGCCGACGCGCGGAGCCATAGAACCGTATTACTTCGTGCGGTAATGTTCAGTATTTTCGGCAACGGCAAGATGGGAATGAGCCGTGCGATCGCTAATCCCCATCAGCAGACCTTCAACACAGATATCCTCATCCAGATCATCCCAATGGATTCCAATTCCTCCACCGCTCAGAGTGTATTTTTTAAGCGCATCAATGGATGCATGAAGCAGTCGCGGGAAGTAAGCCAGCGGCACACTGAGTTTACGTCCGTCTTTCAAGGCAACAATCATGTCGTCGCCATCAAACGTCACCTTTTCGGCCAACGGATCAGAGTTCAAAGTTTTCATTCCATGCCCTCCGGAATTCTTCTGCATTCTGCTCAATCACCTCAATCAACTGCCTGACGTCAGCGGATGTCATTCCGTAATTCATCGCCAACTGTATGTCCGGCTCCAGCCGGAACTTGGCAAGCTTTTCTCCTTTGCGGACATGAATGTGCATTGGTTCACGGGGCACACCTTCATTCGAAAAGAAGAAAAACCGGTAACCATTCCATCGGAAAACTGTTGGCATAAGCGCAGTATCCCCGTTGCTCCGGACTTGTCAAGATTCTCCTTTTTCCACAATCAGCCTTAATGCCAAATTAGCCTGCATGTGGGCGGCGATGCCGACGCGAGGAGCCATCAGGCCGCAGCCGGGCCGCGCGCCGGTTTTCAGATCGCCGACAATGTAAATGCTGCGTCCCATTTTTTTGACGCCGATGGTTTCTTCCGGTCCGAAACCGGCAAGGCCGGAGGCGCCGATAAACGGTACATCCGGTTTCTGCGCCGTGAACGCCTGCATGAGCATCGCTTTCTGGTCGGCACGGTCAAAGGCTTCAATCATGACGTCCACATTTGCGAACATCGGAAGAATGTTATCGGGTGTCAGTTTTACGGCGTGTGACTCGACCACGACGTAGGGATTGATTTTCCGGAGATTGGCAACCAGCGCATCGGTTTTCAACAGACCGATCTGATCAACGAAATACTGCTGGCGGTTGAGATTGCTCGGCTCCACCACGTCAAAGTCGGCCAGAATCAGCCGGCCGATACCGACGCGCGCCAGCGCGATGGCAATCGCCGAGCCGAGTCCGCCGAGACCGGCGATGCCGACCGTAGCGGCTTTGACTTTGGCATGGACGCCGGGCGTGTGGCGCGAAGCCATCAGTGCCTCCAGTTCGTCCGCCGAGGGCGCTTCGCCCCGTTTGATAAAGCAAACCGCGTCACCGTCGGCCAGCGGCGCGTCGGCATTCATCGCCGCGCCGTTCAGGATAACGACATCCGCTCCCGGCTTAACGCGGTCGCGCAGCGCAAAAAGTGTTTTCGCGTCGGTTTCGACCAGCCTTTCATTGAGCTTTATTTTCAACATAACCCATTGCTTCCAATCACGGTTCAATAGCCACAAAAAACACAAATTTCACGAAAACAGATGTTCTTTTTTGTGAGTTATCGTGTTTTTTGTGGCCAACATTTAAATCAGCCCTGTTTTGACTCTTCTACCCGCGGCGGTTCCTTTGCATCCGGTTTAGACAATGATTTCATAAACATATGGACACCGGTAATGATGATAAACACCGCAAACATGCGCTTCAGCACGACCTGAGAAATATTAAACACCAAATGCGTTCCAAGCAGGGCTCCGGCAACGCCGCCAAGTGCCATCAATGCACAAACCGGCAGATCAATCGGAATATCCGGATTCATTTTATAACGGATAGCCCCGGCCAGCGCCATCGGCAGCATAATGAACAGTGACATTCCCTGAGCACTCTTCTGCCCGAAACTGAAACCGAGAACCAGAATCGGAACCATCAAAATGCCTCCGCCGACACCGAACAGCGAACTGACGATCCCGGCAGTAAGTCCGACGATAATATACAGATACCAGTTTTCCATTTATTTTTCCCCTTCAAAAAACCGTTTCAAAAACTCCAGCTTGCGCACCCGGTGCTCCAGCTTCCCGCCTTCGTGCCCGGCCTGCGGATAAACCGCCATCTCTTTCACGGAGCTGATTTTATTGTAAGCCGCATAGGTGCACTCCGGCGGACAGATCGTATCCTGCAATCCGACAGAAACCAGCACCGGACAGGTGATTTCCGGCGCAAGGTTGATATGGTCAAAGTATGACAGGTTCCGGCGGACGGTCGCCGCGCGTTCCGGAAACTTTGCGAGATAATCGGCGATTCCGGCGGCACCGCCGCTGCGGGTGTGAATCCGCTGCTCCATCCAGCAGCTGCTGGGAACATCCGCCATGCACAGCGCAACCGAACGGTCCAGCGCCGCCAGTCCCAGCGCCATTCCGCCGCCCTGACTGTGCCCGTCGACCGCGATCCGCCGCCGGTCTATCTCCGGCGTTTCACGGGCCAGCCGCACCGCACGCAGAAAATCGGTCCAGACGCAGTAAAGATAGCTGTTCATCAAATCGTTGAGATTCAGAGTCCACCAGCCGGAGGTTCCGTCGCTGTCAAACACAGTTACCGATCCGGTGGTGCCGCGCTGGAGACGAAAGTCCGGAGAAATCACCGCACAGCCCGCCGCCAGCCAGTGCGCAAAATACTCTGGCTTCCCGCGGCTGAGGTCGGCACCGTGACAGCAAATCACCACGGGCACCTGCCGCGTCTTCGCCTCCGGCGGAAGCAAAAGCCAGGTGCGCACCGGAGTACCGTCGAGCCCTTCAAACGTCAGATCGCGGATTTCCGGCGTGGAATCCGCCCCGGTCTTGACGTTCAGCGAAACCTCCTCACACCGCCGGAGTGCGGCCTGCCAGAAGGCCTCCATATCCGGCGGAGCGGTCGGCGGAACATTCACGGTTTCGAGTTCAGCAACTGTTCTGTCAGACGGCAGCATGGCTTTCTTCTTTCCTTCAATACGGCGGCAAAATAGAATCCGCCCTATGAAAGCATATCGGCCATTCATTGTCATCCTGCTCGCCGCCCTGATTTTTCCACTCTCCGGAAAACCGGCAGAGATTACTCCGGGTTCCGATAAACGTCCGCTCGTTTACCAGATTCCGATTGAGAAACAGATTGAGCCGGCCCTGCTGTATGTCATCCGGCGCGGCGTCACGGAAGCCAAACACGAAAAGGCCGCCGCCGTTGTTTTCGTCATGAACACGCCCGGCGGCGGTGTAAACGAAGCGCGGGAAATTATCAGTTTGATCGGGCAGATTGACGTGCCGGTCTACACCTTTGTTGAAAAAGATGCTTACTCGGCCGGTGCCATCATCGCCCTCTCCACCCGGCATATCTACATGGCCCCCGGCAGTGTTATCGGCGCGGCGACTCCGCTGATGATGAGTCCGTTCGGCGGAATAGAAAAGATGCCCGAAGCGGTTGAAGAGAAAATGACCTCCGCCGTCGCCGCGCTGGTGCGCGCCGCGGCTGAACAGGGCGGCCATGATCCGCAGCTGGGCGAAGCCATGGTCCGCCGCGAGCTGGGATACACGGCCGGAACCAATGTGCTGAGCAAAGCGGGCAAACTGCTGACGCTGACCGCCAGCGAAGCGGAGGGTATTCTTTCCGAAGGCACCGTCAAAGATGTTGCGGCTATGCTGGAAAAGGCCGGGTTGCCGAACGCGGAAATTAAAATACTCACGGTGACACCGGCGGAAAAAATCGCGCGTTTTATCGCCGCGTTTGCGCCGATTCTGCTGATGCTCGGGCTCGGCGGCATCTACATTGAAATCAAAACGCCGGGCTTCGGACTGCCGGGCATTCTCGGCACGGCGGCGCTCGTGCTCTTTTTCTTCGGCCATCACATCGCGGGACTGGCCGGACTGGAAGATGTCATTCTCTTCATCATCGGATTCGCCCTGCTCTTCATCGAGGTGTTCGTCACACCCGGATTCGGAGTGCTTGGTATCAGCGGTATCGTGCTGATTCTGGTTTCTCTGTTTAACGCAATGACCTGGAAAATTCCGGGTCACTTCTTGCCTTCCTTCAATGACAGCACCCTGCAGCTGGCAATCGGCAATCTTGCTTTGGGTATGGTTGGCACTGCTGTATTGGGATTTTTTGCCGGGAAATATCTGCCGAAATCGCGAATCTTCTATCCGATGGTGCTCGGACAGCAGACCGACCGCGCTGAAGGCTTTACGGCGGCACATGACCGCAGCGACCTGCTCGGCAAGGAAGGAATCGCGGAAATGAATCTGCGTCCGGCCGGGCGCGGACTTTTCGGCAGCGAACGCGTCAACATCCTCACCCGCGGCGAGTTCATTGATAAAGGTTCTGCTGTGCGCGTAATTGAAACGTCCGGCAGCCACATCGTCGTCGAAAAAATCTGATGGCCGCTCCGGCAGAAAAACTCTTCCGTCCGGCAGCGGTTTTGAGTAGATTCCGCGCATGAGCAAACTCAGCGGTACCGTCACCCATGTCATGCGCCGGTTCAACCTCGATAAATGGGGCGGCACCGAAACCGTTGTTTTCAACCTTTCGCGCGAACTCCACAAGAACGGTTTAAACAGCCCGATCTTCTGCACCGATATGTTTTCAAAACCCGGGCCCGAAAAAATCGACGGCGTGACCATCCGGCGTTTCCGCTATGTTTTTCCCTGGTTCGGACTCAATGAAGAGGCCAAATCAAAACTGCGTCTTAAAGGCGGCAGCCCCCTTTCCCTTCCGCTTTTCTTCGCCCTGCTGTGCCAGAAAAACCTGCTGCTGATTCATACGCACGTCGGACGGCGGCTGGGAGGCATCGCCCGCACCGTCGCCCGCATCCGGAAGGTTCCGTATGTCATCCACGTCCACGGCGGACGCCATACGGTGCCGCAGGATCAATACGACCAGATGGTTGCGCCGGTCGAAGGAAAGCTCGAGTGGGGCCGGATTTTCGGTCTGTTCTTCGGTTCGCGAAAGGTTTTCGACGATGCCGCCGCCGTCATTTGTGTCGGCCAGAGCGAAGCGGATGAGATGCTCCGCCGCACACCGGGCCGGAATATTCACTACCTGCCAAACGGCGTACATGTGCAGCATTTTGCCAGCGCCGAACCGGATGCGTTCCGTAAAGCCTACCGCCTTGAAAATAAGAAATTCGTGCTCTGCCTCTCGCGCATCGACTTTCAGAAAAACCAGCTGATGCTGGTGAAAGCGTTCGCTGAATTCCGCAAAACACACCCGGACTGGAAACTCGTTTTCATCGGCTCGGTCTCGGTCGAAGAATACTACCGGAAAATCGTCGAAGAGATTGAACGGCTCGATTTGAAAGGCTCCGTACTGATCATTCCCGGACTGAAGCCGGGCGACCCGCTCCTTCCGTCGGCCTACAAAGCGGCGGACATGTTTGTCCTGCCGACCGCCAATGAGCCGTTCGGTATCGTCATTCTCGAAGCGTGGGCAGCCGGCACACCGGTGATTGCCACGCGCGTCGGCGGTATTCCCGGTTTCACAACCGACGGCGAAAATATCCTGCTTTCCGAGGATAACGATGCGGCTATGCTGACCGAAAAAATGGAGCAGCTGGCCGGAGCGCCGGAACTTCAGATCAAACTCGCCCAGAACGGTTTTGCCGAAGTTTCCGCGAACTACGACTGGAGCGCCATCACGGCGCGGGTCCTCAAAATTTATGAAGAAATTCTGACGCCCCGTTCAAAACGTTAAAGTCGACGAAACGAACAGGAGTTCTTATGACCAAACTTCTCATTTGGATCGGCATAACCGTCGGCGGATGGATCGGCTGGTGGCTGGGTGCAAAACTAGGCTTTGAGTTTTTCGGGGAATTTATGATCAGCAGCCTCGGCAGCATTGCCGGCGTTTTCATCGGCTGGAAAATCGCGCAGGAATACTTTTAGGAAATGATGAGCGATAAATTATAAGCGCTGAATCAATCATCGTTCATCACTCATAACTTATCATTTTCCTCACGCCATCATTCCCCTCAGCACATAGTTCAGCACGCCGCCGTTTTTCAGGTATTCAATTTCCAGCGGTGCATCAACGCGAGCCTTCACCTGAAATTCTTTACTCCCGGCTCCCTGCTCCAAGCTCTCTGCTTTCACCGTCAGCAATTTCCCGGGTATGAAATTTTTGGCAACGCCGGTGATGGTAAAACGCTCCCTGCCGGTTAAGCCGAGCGACTCTACCGTTTCACCGTTGACGAATTCGCACGGCAGAATACCCATGCCGACCAGATTGGAGCGGTGAATCCGCTCAAAACTTTCGGCGATGACGGCTTTCACACCGAGCAGTTTGGTGCCTTTGGCGGCCCAATCGCGTGAGGAACCCGCGCCGTACATTTTGCCCGCCAGAACAACGAGCGGCGTGTCGGTTTCAGCGTATTTCATGGCGGCGTCGTAAATTGACATTTTTTCTGGAGGGACGGCTTCCACGCCGTCCGCGGTCGCGGTGGAACGCGACCCTCCAAGATACACCGTGTATCCGCCTTCACTTTCAACCATTTTATTTTTAATGCGGATGTTGGCGAAGGTGCCGCGCAACATCACTTCGTGGTTTCCGCGGCGCGAGCCGTAGGAGTTGAAATCACGCTCGGCAACGCCATGGGCGCGCAGATAGTCAGCGGCCGGGCTCTTTTTGGAAATATTACCGGCAGGCGAAATATGGTCGGTGGTGATGAAGTCGCCGAAAAGCCCGAGCACGGAGGCGTTTTTAATATCGGCCAGCGGCGCAGGTAGCTGTTCACATTCTTTGAAGAAAGACGGTTCGCGAATGTAGGTGGAGGCATCGTCCCAGGCGAACACCTGACTTTTCACGGTTTCGAGCGCGTTCCATTCCGGGCTGATGCTGGCCGCGTCGCCGTAAACGCCGGTGTAGAACGACGAATCGGCGGCCAGCGCAATCGCGGACTGAAGTTCGGCTGCGGTCGGCCGGATATCCTTCAGGAACACATTTTTCCCGGCGGCGTCTTTGCCGATCGGCTCTTTTTCGAGGTCAATGTTGACGGTGCCTGCCAGCGCATAAGCGACCACCAGCATCGGTGAAGCAAGGTAGTTGGCTTTAGTAAGCGGATGAACGCGGCCTTCAAAATTACGGTTGCCGGAAAGCACCGCCGCAACGGTCAGATCGTTTTCTTTGATGGCTTCTTCGATGTCCGGTGCCAGCGGACCGCTGTTTCCGATGCAGGTGGCGCAGCCGTAAGCCGCAACCTGGAAGCCGAGTTTATTGAGCGGCTCAAGCAGTCCGGCCTTTTCGAGATAAAGCGTTGCCGCCCGCGATCCGGGAGCCAGCGAAGTTTTCACGAAGGCCGGGACGGTCAGCCCTTTCGCGACCGCCTTTTTGGCGAGCAGCGCCGCGCCCATCATCAGGCCGGGATTGGACGTATTCGTACAGCTGGTGATCGAAGCGATGACGACAGAACCGTTGGAAAGTGATGATGGATGAGTGATGAGCGATGAGTCCTGACCACCGAAATCTTTTTGAAACTCCTCTTTGAGGCCGGAAAGGGAAAGCTGCTGATGCGGGCGGCTCGGCCCGGCCAGCGCCGGTTCGACGGTAGAAAGATCGAGTTCGAGTGTGTCGTTGTAGACGGCCTCGCTGTCGTAGCCCCAAATGCCCTGCGCCTTGCAATAGGCTTCGACCAGCGCGCACTGCTCCGGACTGCGGCCGGTTTCACGCAGATAGCCGATTGTTTTTTCGTCGATCGGAAAGAAGCCCATCGTTGCGCCGTATTCCGGAGCCATATTGGCCACCGGACAGCGGTCGGCCAGACTGAGGTTGGCGGCCCCTTCGCCGTAAAATTCAACGAACTTGCCGACGACTCCTTTTTTGCGCAGCAGACGGGTGACGGTCAGCGCCAGATCGGTGGCGGTCACGCCCGCTTTGAGCGCGCCGGTGAATTTAAAGCCGACCACTTCCGGCGTCAGAATCGGAATCGGCTGGCCCAGCATCGCGGC
Source organism: uncultured Verrucomicrobiota bacterium (assembly GCA_903826865.1). Lineage (GTDB taxonomy): Bacteria > Verrucomicrobiota > Kiritimatiellia > Kiritimatiellales > Tichowtungiaceae > Tichowtungia. The sequence goes on along the minus strand of CAIKGD010000060.1, from coordinate 27,592 downwards.
TTCAGCCTCAATCCCGCCGACGCCCCAGCCGAGTACGCCCATGCAGTTGATCGTCGTTGTGTGGCTGTCGGTTCCGACCAGTGTGTCGGGATAGACAATTCTGAACGCTGAATTCTGAATGCTGAACTCTGAGACTGCTACGCAGGTCGCCAGATACTCCATATTGATCTGATGGCAGATACCAAGGCCGGGAGGAAGTACGCGCAGTTTTTCGAAAGCACCCTGACCCCATTTGAGAAATTGGTAGCGCTCGGCGTTGCGTTCAAACTCGCGGGCCACGTTAATGTCCAGTGCGGCGGCGCATCCGGCGGAGTCGAGCTGTACCGAATGGTCCACGACCAGATCAACCGGCACCTGCGGTTCGATGAGGGATGGATCGCGGCCGGCCTTCTGCATTGCCGAGCGCAGAGCGGCCAGATCAACCACGCAGGGAACACCGGTGAAATCCTGAAGAAGCACGCGGGCCGGCATGAACGGCAGTTCGACCTGTTCGCTTGCCGGCGACCATTGGGCGAGCTGTGCAATATGCTGCGGGGTAAAGGCCGGATGCTCCTGCATCCGGATGAGCGACTCCAGCAGCACCTTCACCGAAAAAGGCATACGGGAAAAATCATAGCCGCCCTGCTTTTCCAGTTCCGGCAGGCTGTAATAGCAAACATCAAAGCCATCCAACTGTTTTAAAAAATCGTTTTTGTTCATAACACGGCTCCATGGTTCAAAATTTAGAGGCCGGAGAATAAACTACGGATCACACGGATGTACACGGATTTTTAATCATAATCACCGGGCAATAAGCCGTAAAATGGCCGGAACAAGCTGGTCAATGCGTTTCACTGCTGCAAGCGACGTCTGGCCGGAAACAAAAAGCGGAACGGGGTTGGCGGTGTGCGTGCGGACGGAAATATCCTCAATGTTGCCATGGTCACTGGTAACGATCAGCACGCCGTCAAACCGAAACAACACGCCGAAAAAACGATCGAGCTTTTCCAATGTCTGGGAAATATGCTCCGGATCGCCGCTATGCCCGGCATGATCGGTCTGAAAAAACTCAAACAGCGTGAAGTCATGTTCGTTGGCGAGACCAATCAAGTGATCCGCCGCCTCTTCGGGCGTGATGAGCGGCCCGTCGTAACCGCGGTCGCGCAGCTTTTCGCGGGTCAAGTCGTGATAGACCGCACGGTTGGCCAGCAGATCGGCCTTGCCGCGCACGCCTCCGAATGCAGTCAGTGTGGCCACGGTCGTCACCGATGCTCGCCGTGCCGGAATATGCGCAACATCGTCAAGCCAGTAGGCATTGGCGAAGGTGCAGGTTTTTCCCACAGCCAGCAGCTTTGAAAAAATATTATGTTCCTGCACCAGTTCTTTCAGGCGCGGCGGCGGAAAACCTTCGATGTGGCGGCCGATCAATGCCGGTGCGTTCAGGCCGGTCAGCAACGCCGCCTGCCCGGTTGCGCTCTGCGGCAGACCCGGCACGCCGAGCGATGCGTCGAACGGAACGGAGTGCGCCAGCAGTTTTCCAAGGTTCGGAAATTTTTGCTTGTCCGCCAGCGGGTTGACGTCCGGGTCGCTGGAACCCAGCCCCAGCCCGTCCACAAACACAAAGAGGATTGGTGCCACGTTACTCACGGATGAAAAAAATACAGATTTAACAGGATAATGAACAACAGGATTGTTTTAAAACCCGCGCAAGTCCCAAACGTCGGAGCCCATGATTCTGTCAATCTGTCCAGCGGTACAGCCGTTTGCTCGTCAAACGGCTTTTCGTGCAAGCTGAATAAACCATCCGGTTGCGAGCAACCGGATTTACCAGCAGGGAAAACCGGGATCCCAATGATTTTGTCGCTTAATGATTTTGTAAAATCCCGTTCTCCTGTAAATTTCACCGGTCGAAAGGACTCCTTATGAAATTCATCGAATTGGCAAAAAAGCGCGTCAGCATCCGTTCATATAAACCGGAACCGGTTTCCGATGAACAGCTCAATGAAGTGCTGGAGGCCGGGCGGCTCGCGCCGACGGCGTGCAACCTTCAGCCGTTCCAGTTTGTGGTTGTCCGCCAAAAAGAAAATCTCGCCGCACTGGCCGCCGGCTATCCGGCCCCGTGGTTTGCCGAAGCGCCGGTCGTTATCGCCGTCTGCACGATGCCTTCCAAAGCCTGGAAACGATCGCGCCACGATGACCGCTGTCTCGTTGATGTGGATGCCGCGATTGCCGCCGACCACATGACACTGGCTGCCGCCGATCTCGGACTCGGCACCTGCTGGGTCGGCGCGTTCGATCCGAAAATTGTCCGCAAGGCGCTCGGCGTACCGCGCACGGTTGAACCGGTCGTCCTGCTGACGCTCGGCCACCCGAACGAAAAAGGCCGGCCGAAAATCCGTCAACCGCTCGAAAAACTGGTCCGGCACGAAAAGTGGAAATAACCAACCCACCCCGCCCTGCCGGGCACCCCTCCGATGGAGGGGATTAAAAAGCTCTCCTCACCCGGAGGGGTGGCCGGAGTGAAACGACGGACGGGGTGGGTCGCAGCAAACCGATGCCATACAATGGAATATCTATGATCATCAAGGCGTTTATTTCCGCAGCAGTGCTTTATATATGCGCCGTGCTCTGGATGTGGTGTCGTCAGGAAAGCTATATTTTTCTGCCGAAACACGGTGATGTACTGCCGGAGTTCGAGCATTTCCGCTGGGACCGGAAAATCAACGGCGTACAGCATCAGGGCTGGTTTCTGGATAAAGGCAAAGTCAAGACAGTTCTCTATTACGGCGGCAACGCCGAAGACCTAGCGGGCCACTGTGAAGAGATGCTGGCAGAACTCGACGCCAATGTCCTGATGGTGAACTACCGCGGCTACGGACAGAGCGAAGGAACGCCCGGCGAAAAAGAACTGGTTGCCGACAGCATCGCGATTTTCGATCTGTTCTGCGCCGAAAAAAACATTTCGCCGGCAACTGTTTTCCTGATGGGCCGCAGCCTCGGCAGCGGCGTTGCCATACAGGTGGCGGCTGCCCGGCCCGCCGTGGCCGGAATTATTCTGGTTACACCTTTCGAAAGTATCGAAGCGGTTGCGCGCGCTCAGTATCCGTGGCTGCCGGTCAAAGGCATTCTGCGCCATCCTTTCCGCGCCATTGATTATGCACCGAAGATTCAAATGCCTGCGCTGATGCTGCTGGCGGAGTTTGACGAGGTGATTCCGGTTCAAAGCGGGCGGCGGCTTGGCGAGGCACTGAGCTGTCCGAAAGAATTCATCACCCTGCCGACGGGTCATAACGACATTAATGAACATCCCGGCTATTTCAAGGCCGTCAACCGGTTCATTAAAGCACTTCACAATTGAAAAGTCGCAACCCACCCCGGCCTTTGGCCACCCCTCCATAGGAGGGGAGCTTTTAAAATCCTCTCCGGCGGAGGGGTGCCGGGACGGCGGGGTGGGTTTCCCCTCAACGGCATATAATTCGTTAAAGGTTCTAACCGGTAAAGCCTCTGTTTTCTTCACGGCATTCCACTATTCCAATATTCCGCGCCTTTGATACTGTCTTTCCATGTTCCAATATCAACAGCACAAACAGTACTTCGCTCAGATCGCCACCGGATTCGAAGAACCCGCCGAAGCCGAACTGAAAAGTCTCGGCGCGACTGAAATTAAACCGGCGTACCGCGGTCTCCATTTCGAGGCCGATCCGGAGACGCTCTACCGCATCAACTACACGGCGCGGCTCATCGTGCGCGTCCTCGCGCCGCTGATCACCTTCGACTGTCACAGCGACAAATATCTGCACCAGACCGCGCTCAAGCTTGACTGGAGCCTGTTCATGACACCGAAGGATACTTTCGCCGTGAACGCCGTCACCTCGAACACACCGTCGCTGACCCATTCGCAGTACGCCGCGCTCAAAGTCAAAGACGCCGTCTGCGACTTCTTCCGCCAGAAGTGCGGCGAGCGGCCCAGCGTTGATATACAGTCGCCCGATCTCGGCATTAATCTTTTTGTCCGCAGCAACCGCGCCACGATCAGTGTGGATGTTTCCGGCGGCTCGCTCCATAAGCGCGGCTACCGTACCGCCTCGGTTGAGGCGCCGATGCAGGAAACGCTGGCGGCGGCGATCATCCGGCTTTCCGGCTGGGACGGCGGGCGTCCGCTGATTGATCCGATGTGCGGTTCCGGCACGCTGCTCTGCGAGGCCGCCATGAGTTATTGCCGCATACCGGCCGGATTTCTCCGTACAAAATGGGGCTTCGAACGCCTGCCGGACTTTGATTCCGGTCTCTGGAAAAAAGTCAAAGCGGCGGCCGACGCCGCCATACGGCCTCTGCCCGCCGGACTGCTTTCCGGAAGCGATATGAACCGCGATGCCGTCCGTGCCACCCGCACCAACCTGAATAATCTTCCCGGTTGCAAAGACCGCTTCCAATGTTCGGAAAAAAATGTCTTTGATTTTCCAACGATTGAAAATGCCACGATCGTCGTCAACCCGCCGTACGGTGTGCGGCTCGGTGACCGCGACTCGGCTGAGGCGCTGATGAAAGAGTTCGGCGACTTCCTTAAACAGCGCTGTACCGGCTGTACCGCCTATGTCTATGCCGGCGACCGGCAGCTGCTGAAAAAAGTCGGTCTCAAACCGGAGTGGAAAAAGGAACTCAATAACGGCGGCCTGGAAGGCATTCTCGGGAAGTTTGATCTCTATGCATCGCCGAAACCAATCAAGATAATTTAACCGCGAATGAACACAAATAAACTCTAATGCAACAGCCTGAATTAACCGATTTTTCCAGCCTGTCTATTCGCGAACATTAGGACGGATACCGATTGAAACGTCATGATGTCCAAACCCACCCCGCCCTTCGGGCACCCCTCCGAAGGAGGAGATTATTAAAGCTCCCATCCACGGGAGGGGTGGCTGGAACGAAGTGACAGACGGGGTGGGTAGTACAGCATTTCAATTGTGAATTGCTCTAGCGTTCATTCGCGGTAAAAATGATGTTGATGAAATGAATATGAAAAAAGTTTCAGAAGTTGACTGGAAAAGCTGGAACCCGAAAGAACGGGCGACGCTGATGTTCATTCTGCAGAACGGCCGGATGCTTCTAATCCATAAAAAGCGCGGTTTCGGCGCGGGCTATTTCAACGCACCGGGCGGACGGCTCGAACCGGGCGAAACACCACTGGAATGCGCCGTACGCGAAACGCAGGAGGAACTTTGCATCACGCCGCTGAATCCGGTTCATGCCGGTACGCTGATGTTCCAGTTCACCGACGGACACAGCATCCACGGCGAGGTTTTCACCGCCGCTGAATTTGAAGGTGTGCCGACCGAAACCGACGAGGCCGTCCCGCACTGGTTTCCGGTGGATGCCCTGCCCTGGCATAATATGTGGGCGGATGATCCGGTCTGGTATCCGAAACTGCTGGCCGGAGAAAAATTCACCGGCCGCTTCACGTTCGAACACAAAACCATGCTCGACTACGAGCTGCTCTGAAATCAGCGGCGGCGGTAGACATCCAACTGCGAATACACCGGCCCCCACGGGTGCTGACGCACCGGAATCGTGCGCTCCAGTACAAACGTTGCCGCGAGCGCGCTGTAAAGCGGAGCCAAACCGTCGTACGGACTGTAGAAAACATAAATCCGGCCGGTTCCTTTTTTTAACGTCTGCATCAGAATCGCGGCTTCCTGCGTCAGTTCGGGCTGATTTTTGAGCAGTTTTTCAGGGTCGATGCAGGACGGACGGGTCATTTGCGCTTCCGGAAAAACATAACGCGGGCCGGTGCGTATCTTCATTTGACCCAGATAGTATTCCACCGTGAAATGGCTGATACCTGTTTCTATCAGCGCATCTTCCGGCGTAACCTCTGCGCCAAGCCGCGTAATCACATCGCGCTGTTCGGTCAGTTTTCCGCCTATACGCCAGTTGATGTAGCGTGTCGTGCCGGCCAGATTCATCACAATCAGTACGGCCAGCACCAGCGCCGGGAAACGAATCCTGGAAACCGCATAACCGGTCAGTGCGCAGACCAGCGGAAGACCGATCAGATCCATCTTATCCAGCCAGAAGATCGGACGGATCATCGAGACCAGCACAATGACGCCGACCGATGCAAAGTGAGCGGCGAAAAGTTCACGGGCATGCCGGTCGTCGACCGTCCGGCCCCGGCTGCGCACAAGTTGAACGGCAACAAACAGCCAAAGCGCCGCCGCAACCGCCATTCGCAGAATCTTCATGGAGTCGAGCGACAGCATCTGACTTGAAATACTGAGCAGATACGCGCCGACGGCACCGTTATACCGCATCAGTTCCGGAACGGTTTCCGGTGTCGCTCCGGCGATGTAGCCGGTCACCTGAAGCGCCAGTGAAGGCAGCCAGAGCGCGGTTCCGGCAATAAAAAACATAAACACCATAAATCCGGCGCGCAGCCGCCGGCGGTGAAAAATCGCCATCACGAAAAACTGGGAAAGCGGCACAAAAAGATAAAACGTGTGGGCATAAAATCCCGCTACGGAAAAAAAGACAAACAGCAGTCCGTCGAGCATCCGGCCCCGATGCAGCGCACGGTAGAAAAAAAGCCAGGCGAACACCGTGCACAAAACCATCAGCGAGTAATAGCGCAGGTTGGTCGACTGATGCAGACACGGCAGACAGAACGCCGCACAGGCCGTTCCGGTAATCCGGATGCGCGCATCACTGAACAGCTCGCGCAGCAGAAACGGAATCGCCGCCAGTGCGGCGCAGTCGAGCAGCACCGTCAGCGCGGTCAGCGCGAATTCGCCGTCACCGGCCAGCTTCATCCAGCCGTGCAGCAGAAAATAAAAGAGCGGACTGCCGTTATCCGAACTGAGAATACGGACAATATCGACCAGCGGTTCCCGGGCCAGCTTGATTGAAAATGCTTCATCGAGCCAGATGCAGGAAAACGGAAGCTGCACAAAGCGAAACGCAACGCCCGCCAGCATCAGCAGAGGAATCAGCCACCGCTCCGTCTGTTTCCAGTTCATTCGCCCGCCTTTTCTGATTCAGCTATGCGTGGTCGAAAACCATCGACTGCACATCGATACCGTCGATAGCCAGAAGCTTCTTTTTGAACGCAACGACCTTGGCATCATCGTCCACCATATCAAGCAGGATAAGTCCGTTAGGCGAACAAAGCCCTTTATCCGCTTCATGCAGTCCGAGACGCGTACGGATCTGGCAGCCGAATTCCGTAAACACTTTCTGAATTTCGGCGGCATGTTTCACCCGCTCAGTGATGTGAACCCCGACAATAATGTGCTTATCCATAAAACGGTTCCCCTTTTTGCTCAACCGCTTTTACACTATCGAAGTATGAAGCGCAAATTCCGTTATCGGGAGATTCAGAAGGATGGGTGAAAATTAAAAACCCCGCTCCGGAGAGCGGGGCTTACAGTGCAGCAGCCGCTTATTTCACCGCATTACCTGAGACTTCAACATTAGTGAAATAGAAAATAAACGGAATCGGAAGGGGCATCATCATGCTGCCTGCATGGGAAACCAGATCAAGTGTTTTGGTTCCGCCCAGCGTTTTGCTTTCACGCGTGACCACATCAACCATACTGGCAACATTCACTGTATCTTTGCCGAATCCGATTTTTCCTACAGTTCCCGCATCCGTCGTGCCGGAAATCAGCGGGATCGAAAGCAGATACAACCCCCAGTTTTTTGCATTGATGTGGGCCACAGGAGTTCCGGCCGCATCGATTTTCTGTCCGTTTAAACTTTTCGCCGTCTGGACACTTGCGCATCCGGACAGGAGCACAATTGCTGTGCCTGCCGCCAGTATACCTGCCATCGACTTTTTCATCCGTATTCCTCCTGTTTTTGCAGCTCCTGTTACGCTCCGCGACCGGCACTGCTGCACCTGCGACGAACGCGGATTACACCCGTTTGGTATAAATGAAATTCCGTGAAAGCACGGGCATGATATTCAATGCCGGATATCTATTCAATTTCCAAACTTTAGAAAAAGAAAATACGTATTGATGCCCGGTTTATATCTATGTATCTGCCCCGCAAGGGTCGCCGTTGCCAATAAATACCGATTATTCGGCGGACATTACTTTCCCAAGGTTTGAAAATCGGTTACTCACCGGCAGCAACAAGGACTTTTTCTTTGACCGGACGGGAAAGATAGAAGCCTGCATCAGTTTCCAGATGCTCAATCGAATCGCGCAACGCAACGATCAAGCCCTTCTTTTTGGAGATGTGTCGCTGACGACGATCACGCGGTTTCCCTCACGACCAAAAGGTCTTCTTCAAGCTCACTCAGATCGTAGTGCATGGGAATGCGCAGTTCACCGAGTTTGCGCAGAAAGGCCGACTGCACCATGCCTGCGATTTTGGCGGCGCGTCTCAAAGTGACCCGCCGTTCCGCATAAAGACCGAGAGCAAGATCAAGCCGGGCATGTTCCGGCGTCAGATCGAGCCCCTGAGTCAGTTCATCCGGAAATGCAATCTGCATGACCGTATCTTTAACTCTCCGCCCGCGAATCCGCAAATCTCAAGGTAATTGCGGAAACGTTGAAATCGTTCTGCCAGTCATCGGGTGAGGTCTAGAACCCATCCGCAACCATCTGTGAAATCTGCGGTCAGAACCAGATGTCGAACTGCGGCGTGCTCGGCGAGCCCGCCCTACCTTTTCCAAACAGTGGAAACAAAAAAGCCCCTGCCATATGACAGGAGCCTTTTTGCGTTCTTTGCGTTCTATCGCGGCGAATCTCTACAGCGCCGGTTTGTGTTTATAATGCGTGTGCAGCAGGTGGTGGGATTTTTCGCCGAGCGGCGCGCCGAGAAACTCTTTGTAGAGCTGCTGCACCGCGTCGTTTTCGTGCGATTTGCGCAGCGCCTTGCTTTCGTCTTCAGAGTAGATGGCACCGATGCGTTTGAGGCGCACGGAGTCATCCGTCATGCGCGGCTGTCCGCCGCCGCCGATGCAGCCGCCGGGACAGGTCATGATTTCGATGAAGTGATAACTCTTTTCGCCGCGTTTGATGCTTTCAAGCAGACGGCGCACGTTGGCCAGCCCGTGGGCGACCGCCAGCTTGACTTCAACGCCTTCAAGGAAAGACCACGCCGGAACGGTGCCCGTAATGACAACGGAGGCTTCTTTGATGCCTTCGAGTCCGGCAACCGGTTTGACGTGCAGATTTTCCATCGGCAGTTGACGTCCGGTGACAATTTCATAGGCGGTGCGCAGTGCCGCTTCCATAACGCCGCCGGTGTTGGCAAAAATGTCGGCTGCCCCGGAGCCGAGTCCGAGCGGCGCGTCCATCTTTTCGTCTTCGAGCGACATAAAATCGATGCCCGCCTCTTTGATCATGCGGCCCAGCTCGCGCGTTGTGAGCACATAGTCCACATCACGTGCGCCGCTGTCGTTCATTTCTTCGCGCTGGCATTCAAACTTTTTGGCTGTGCAGGGCATGATCGAAACGACGGTCATGTCCTCAGGCTTCACGCCGATCTTTTGCGCGTAGTAGGTTTTGGCCACTGCGCCGAACATCTGCTGGGGCGATTTGCAGGTGGAGAGGTTCGGCAGGAATTCCGGATAGTAATACTCCGCGAAGTTGATCCAGCCCGGTGAGCAGCTGGTAAACATCGGCAGCGGAACTTTCTCGCCGTCCACCAGCGCCTTTTTCAGGCGGGTGAGCAGTTCAGTCCCCTCTTCCATAATGGTGAGGTCGGCGGTGAAATTGGTGTCGAATACGCCGTTGAAACCGAGCTGACGAAGCGCGGCGGTCATCTTGCCGGTAACGCGCGTGCCGGGTTCGCAACCGAAGCACTCGCCCAGCGCGGCGCGAATGGCCGGAGCAGTTTGCACAATGACGGTTTTCTTCGGATCTTCGAGCGCTTTCCAGACCGCCTCAACATGACTCCGCTCGGAAATGGCACCGACCGGACAAACGGCGGCGCACTGCCCGCACTGCACGCAGGCGACGCCGTCGAGGTTGAGCGTAAAGGCCGGGCCGATCACGGTATCAAAGCCGCGCCCCTGCGGATGCAAAGCTCCTACTCCCTGAACCTGCGAGCAGACGGTGACACAGCGGCGGCACTTAATACATTTTGAATTATCGCGCACGAGCGCCGGTGTGCTGTCGTCAATCTTCGCCTTTGCTTTTTCGCCTTCGTAGGCGATTTCGCGAATGCCCAGCTCCGAGGCCAGCGCCTGCAACTCGCAGTCCTGATTGCGGTCGCAGATCTGGCAGTTGCCGTCGTGCTCGGAAAGCAGCAGTTCGACCACCTGTCTGCGTGCCGCGCGGACGCGCGGGCTGTTGGTCTTAATATCCATGCCGTTCGTTACCGGCGTCGAGCAGGCCGCCATCAGCGTTCGCGCGCCGGCCACTTCAACCAGACAGACGCGGCAGGCGCCGATGGGCTCGCGCTTTTCGAGAAAGCAGAGCGTCGGAATACGGATTCCGGCACGCCGGGCGGTCTCCAGAATAGTTGCGCCGTCGGGGGCTTCGATCGATTTTCCGTTGATAATCAGTTTATACATTGGAGGTCTCCTCATCACAAGCCGTGCATTTCCCATAGTCGCAGCGCAGACAGCGGCGTGCCTGCCGGACCGCTTCGGATTCATTCCATGACTGCTCCACTTCATCAAAGTTACTGCGCCGCTTTTCAACCGGCATCATCCGCAGTTTTTCACGCGGATACGGCACCGGATCGGAATCGGGATCGTAGTCAGTGGTGTTTTCCTGCTCGACGCGCCAGAAAGCGTGCTTGGTTCCGCTCAGCAGCTGATCAATGCCGACCGCCGCGCGTTCACCGTCACCGATTGCGTGAACCACGGACATCGGACCGGTAACGGAATCGCCGCCGGCAAAAACGCCTTCAAGCGAGGTTTTTCCGGTAACCGGATCGGCTTTGACCCAGCCGCGGTCATCGAGCGCCAGCGCGCCGCCGAAAACCGAACCGTCAAGTGTCTGGCCGACCGCCATGATGACCTGATCAGCGGCAACAATAAACGTTTCGTCCTGGTCCGCTTCAGGGCGGCGGCGTCCGGAACGGTCGAATTCGCCCAGATGCATGTGGAGACATTTCACGCCGGTCACTTTGCCTTTAGCGGACACAATTTCTTTGGGTGCCGTCAGCGCTTCAATCGCTACACCCTCCTGAATCGCTTCTTCAATCTCTTCAGCATAGGCGGGCATCTCTTCGCGTGTGCGGCGGTATAGTACCGTCACTGAACCCGCGCCGAGGCGGATCGCCGAGCGCGCGGCGTCAATCGCGGCGTTGCCGCCGCCGATGACAACCACTTTCTTGCCGACCGGCACCGAGCCGCGGATATTGTATTCGCGCAGGAAAGCCATGGCATCCGCCACGCCCTTCGCGTCACTGCCGGGCAGCTCTACACGAATTCCTTCCGGCGCGCCGATACCGACAAAGACCGCCTCAAAACCGTCATCGCGCAGACTCCGGATGGTGAAATCTTTTCCGAGCGCCTTGCCGGTTTTAATTTTCACGCCCATGTTTTCAATCATGCGGATTTCACGGGCGAGCGTTTCGCGCGGCAGGCGGTAGGCTGGAATCGCCTGCATCAGCATGCCGCCCGGGCGCGGTTCTTTTTCAAAGACAACCGGCTTGTAGCCGAGGCGCGCGAGGAAAAAGGCGCATGAAATCCCGGCGGGGCCGCCGCCGATAATCGCGATTTTCTTTGCGGCATTTTCCGCGCTTTCGCGGACTTCCGGCAGCTGCATTTCATTTTCCTGATCCACCATGAAGCGTTTGATGCCGCGAATGGATACGGAGTTATCGAGCGTGGAGCGGCGGCATTTCTCTTCGCAGGTATGGAAGCAGACGCGCGCGCAGACACTGGCGAACGGATTGCGGTTGCGGTGCAGCTTGAGCGCTTCGTCGTAGCGCTTTTCGCCGACCAGCGAAACAAAGCCGGGAATATCCACGCCGGCCGGACAGGCCGTCTGGCACGGCGCGCGCACCAGTGACGGGCAGACGCCCGCGCGGCAGTGGCGGTCGCGGATATGTTCGACGTATTCTTCGCGGAAGTGGCGGATGGTCGAAAGCACCGGATTGGGCGCGGTCTGCCCCAGCCCGCAGAGCGAGCCCTGCTTGATGAATTCGCCCAGTTCAATCAGTCGGTCGATGTCATCCATGCGTCCATGCCCTTCGCAGATGCGGGTGAGAATTTCGAGCATACGCTTGGTGCCGACGCGGCACGGCACGCATTTGCCGCAGGATTCCTCCTGCACAAATTCGATGAAGAAACGGGCGACATCCACCATGCAGGCGTCGTCGTCCATAACGATCAGTCCGCCCGACCCCATGATGGCGCCGAGTTCGCTGAGCGATTCGTAGTCGAGCGGCACATTGAGATGCTGGCGCGGAATACAGCCGCCGGACGGGCCGCCGAGCTGCGCGGCCTTGAACGGCTTGTTGTTCACAATGCCGCCGCCGATGTCGTAGATCAGTTCACCGAGCGGCGTGCCGACGGGTACTTCGACCAGCCCGGTATTGCGCACCGCACCGGCCAGCGCGAAAACTTTTGTTCCCTTGCTCTTTTCGGTACCGTACGAAGCGTACCACGCCGCGCCTTTGGAAATAATGGCAGGCACGTTGGCGAACGTTTCGACGTTGTTGAGAACGGTCGGCTTGCCCCACAGCCCCTTCTGCGCCGGGAACGGCGGACGCGGACGCGGCTCGCCGCGCTTGCCTTCGATGGAAGCCATCAGCGCGGTTTCTTCACCGCAGACAAAGGCACCGGAGCCCATGCGGATTTCGAGATTGAAGGAAAAACCGCTGCCGAGAATGTTAGCGCCGAGCAGTCCGTGCGCATTGGCATCATCAATCGCCTTCTGCAGGCGGGCGACAGCCAGCGGATATTCGGCGCGCACGTAGACATAGCCCTGCGAAGCGCCGATCGCATACGCGCCGATGATCATTCCTTCGATCAGACTGTGGGGATCGCCTTCGAGCACGCTGCGATCCATGTAAGCGCCGGGATCGCCCTCGTCGGCGTTGCAAAGCATATAACGCTGGTCGGCAGGTGTCTGGCGGGTGAAGTTCCACTTCATCCAGGTCGGGAAGCCCGCGCCGCCGCGACCGCGCAGTCCGGAACCTTTCATCTCTTTAATCACGTCGTCAGCAGTCATGCCGTCGAGGACTTTGCCGAGCGCCTGATAAATGCCGGCGGCGAGTGCCTCATCCATGCTTTCGGGATCAATCCGTCCGCAGTGACGCAAAACAATTTTGGTCTGCTTTTTGAAGAAGTCGATGTCGTCAATACAGGCGACGGCCTGTCCGCCTTTGGCATCGCGGGCGACCAGCCGGTCGATCACTTTTCCGCCGACCGCGTGTTTTTTGATGATTTCAGCGGCGTCCTCCGGCTTTACACGCTGATAGAAGGTCATATCGTCGACCATCAGCATGACGGGTCCCTCGGCGCAAAGTCCCATGCAGCCGACGGCGGTCACGTTCACTTTGCCGGCCAGTTTCTGCTTGAGAACTTCGTCGCGCAAAGCGGCGATGACTTTATCTGAACCGGAGGCGAGACAGCCGCCGCCGGCGCAGACCAGAATCTGTTTTACGCCTTTGGGCGCGGTGTGTTCCTGCGGAAGTTTACGCAGTTCTTTGACAGACGAAATAATTTTTACGGCGGGAGCGATCATTGGGCGTCTCCTTTCTCACCGGCGGCGTAGGCTTTCAGCAGTTCGCCGACTTTCGAGGGCTTCACGCGCTGATGAACATCATCATTCACCATAATAACGGGAGCAAGTCCGCAGGCACCGAAACAGCGGCCGACATCGAGCGAAAAGAGCCGGTCTTCGGTGGTCTGGCCGACGTCAATACCAAGTTCCTTTTTGAGAGCTGAGAGCACCGCTTTGCCGCCGCGCACGTAGCAGGCGGTACCGAGACAGGCCCGTACAAGATATTTACCGCGCGGCACGGTGGAGAAGAAAGAATAGAAGCTGACCACGCCAGCGACTTCACTGTAGGGCTTATTGAAAGCGGCACTTATTTTTTTCAGTACGGTTTCAGACAGATATCCGAACCGGCTTTGCGCGATCTGCAAGGCGGGAATCAGGCCGCCCGGTTTGTCGCGGTATTCCTCAAGAATCTCTTCAAGTTGCCGGGCCGTTTCCTCCTCGGACAAGGACTCCGAACATGCACAACATGCCGCGTTTTCCGCCATGGGATACCTCCGTGTTTGCAAAGTATGAATACTAAAAAACCGCATCATAGTACGCTAATTATTTTAATAATTAAAGCCGGATTCTATTCTAATCACATACGATTTTGAGCGCGAAGTGTTGGAGCCGGTTAAGTTTTGTATACTATGCCCCTATGAAAACTCTCGGAGCCCATGTCAGCGCGAGCGGCGGAGTCGAAAATGCTCCGGTTAATGCGAAAGCTATCGGTGCCAATGCGTTTGCGCTGTTCACTAAAAACCAGCGCCAGTGGACCGCCGCCCCGCTCTCCGGTGCAAGCATCCGGGCCTTTGAACAGAACTGCGCTGGAACATTTTCCGCCGCACAGATTCTTCCGCACGACAGCTATCTGATTAATCTGGGCAGTCCGGAAGCCGAGGCGCTCGAAAAATCGCGCGCCGCGTTTCTGGATGAAATGCAGCGCTGTGAGCAGCTCGGGCTCGACCGGCTTAATTTTCATCCGGGAAGCCATCTGGGCAAGTGCTCGGAAAGTGAGTGCATCGCCTTGATTGCTGAATCCATCAACCTGGTGCTGGCGGAAACCAAAAGCGTTATCGCCGTTATTGAAAATACAGCGGGGCAAGGCACGAACATGGGGTACCGCTTTGAACAGCTCGCCGGAATGATTGAAAAGGTTAAGGACAAAAGCCGTGTCGGCGTTTGCATTGATACCTGCCATGCCTTTACGGCGGGCTACGACCTGCGCACCGAAAAAACTTTCGCCGACACCGTTGAAGAGTTAGGCAAGGTCGTTGGATTCAACTATCTGAAAGGCATGCACCTCAACGATTCCAAAAAAGAACTGGGCTCACGGGTGGATCGCCACGAAAGTCTCGGCAAAGGATTTATCGGCATCGACTGCTTCCGCTTTCTGATGGCCGACAAGCGCTTCAACGGCATCCCGCTGATTCTTGAAACGCCCGATCCGGCGATCTGGGCGGATGAAATAAAACTGCTCCGCAGTTTTGAAAAATAAACCCATCGGCACCGGTCGGCACTGTGGACCGTTTCGTGAAGCAGCATTGGGAATCTGCCAGACTTTCACCACATCAGAGAGAGAGAGAGAGAGTAAATCGCCCAATAACGCCTCGAAGACGACTTGGATTTCGCGCTGAACGCTCCACCCAAACGCCTCAAGCCTGACGGTTCATCGAAAAAACTGATTTACAGCTTGCGGCCGGTGCTGGCGGCGGTGAGTTCGCCGGATTTGACGCCTTTGGCCGCTTTCAGCAGGTCGGCCATTTCGCGGATTTCGCGGGCTTCGCCTTTGACAATAATCACTTCAAGGCAGTTGTGGTGATCCATGTGGACGTGTGTGGCTGAAACAATCCGGTCGTGGTGGTCATGCTGAATGGCAGTGAGTTTATCCTGTAGCTGGCGCTGATGGTGGTCGTACACCAGCGTAATCACGCCGACAACTTCTTCGCCCGCCTGCCACTCTTCATCAATCAGCGCTTTGCGCACCAGATCGCGCACCGCTTCAGAGCGGTTGGAATAGCCGCGCCGTTCCAGATGTCCGTCAAATTTTTTGACCAGATCCTCTTCCATCGAAATCGAAAACCGTTCCATTTCAATACTCCTCAACAGCGGCAGGGATGCCGCTTCCACATTATTCCGTTTTTTCCTCGTCACCCTGCCCGGCACGTTTGCGCGGCTTGAGCTGCGGGAAGAGAATGACATCGCGGATGGCGTCGGAGCCGGTCAGGAGCATCATCAGCCGGTCAATGCCGATGCCCATGCCGCCGGTGGGCGGCATGCCGTATTCGAGTGAATCGAGGAAATCATCGTCGATTTTTGACGGATCGCCTGCGGCCTGCTCTTCGAAGCGGCGGCGCTGTTCGAGCGCATCGTTGAGTTCGCTGTAGGCCGGAGCAATCTCTTTACCGCCAATGATGAGTTCGAATACATCCACCAGCGACGGGTCGTCGGCGCACGGCTTGGCCAGCGGAACGAGGAAGGCCGGCAGGCGCGTAACAAAGGTCGGCTGAATCAGCGTGCCTTCGATGTTCTTCCCGTAAATTTCATGCGTGACGGCGGAGAAATCAACGCCGGGTTCGACGAATACGCCGAGTTCATCCGCTTTGGCGCGCGCCTGATCGACGGATTTTTCAAACCAGTCCGCGCCGAGGCGCTCTCTGATCAGGTCGCGGTAGGCGATTTCCTTCCAAGGGGTGGAGAGGTTGATGGTATTTCCGTTCCAGACCGTTTCCGTGATGCCGAAAATTTTCTGCGCCAGATGACTGACGAGGCTCTGCACCAGTTCCTGCATGGTACGCATATCGCCGTAAGCTGCATAGATTTCGAGCGCGGTGAATTCCGGGTTGTGCGTGCGGTCGAGTCCTTCGTTGCGGAAATTGCGGTTCAGCTCGAACACCTTGTCCATGCCGCCGACGATAAGGCGCTTGAGGTAAAGTTCCGGCGCGATGCGGAAAAACATGTCGGTGCCGAGCGCGTTGTAGCGGGTTTTAAACGGCGAGGCCGCCGCGCCGCCCGCCAGCTGCTGGATCATCGGCGTTTCGACTTCAAAATAGCCGCGCGCCGCGAGGAAAGCGCGGATTTCGCTGAGCACTGCCGTGCGTTTTTTGAAGAGCGCCATCACCTCTTCATTCGAAATCAGGTCGAGTTCGCGCTGGCGGTAGCGGGTTTCGATATCCTGCAAGCCGTGGAATTTTTCCGGCATCGACAGAAGCGATTTACACAGCAGCGTCCATCCGGTGATGCGCACGGTTTTTTCGCCGGTCTGGGTGACGAAGAGTTCGCCTTTAACGCCGATGATATCGCCAAGGTCGAGCAGCTTGAAGGCCGCGAATATTTCTTCGCCGATCAGATCCTTTTTGACCATGAGCTGGAACTTCGCGCTTCCGTCGGAGAGATGGGCAAAGGCCATCTTGCCCATTTTGCGCATAGCGACGATACGTCCGCAGGCGCTGACGGTCTTGCCTTCTTCAAACGCGGCGGTCAGCCCGGCGAGTGTATCGGTGCGCTCAAAGGCGGAACCGCAGGCGGGATAGCCGGCGGCTTCGAGCTGCTTCATGTTTTCAATGCGCTGGCGGCGGTATTCATTGTCCTGCATAAAATCTCCACTCTTATGGACTGCGGCGGCTTGCCGCCGCTTTGTCTGTCGCAGCTTGCTGCGATTATCCGCAGAACAAGCTCGAATTTTCAAGCGGCAGACTTTACCGCAACGCCGTTTAACCTCAAGGCCAAAGCTTGCCCTCGACCGCCTGGCGCAAGCAGGCCGGTTTCCAAACATCGGAAACAGAAAGCGGGCGGAATTATTCCGGTTTCGCGGCGGCCGCCTGCTCTGCGGCGGCGAGCGGGCCGGATTTCACGGCATAGCTTTTCGGCGCGAGCATACCGCCGGAGACAATCATTTTGATGCCGTCTTCCACGGAAATGTCGGTGAAGGTCACATCATTTTCCGGCAGAAGAATCAGAAATCCGGAGGTCGGATTCGGCGTCGTGGCGACGAAAATGCGATACAGCATCCGGCCTTCTGGATCCAGTATCGTTCCTGTGACAAAACCCAGAGCCCGCGCCCCCGGATGAGGAAAGGAAACCAGTACTGTAGCGGTGAAAGCCGCTTTGGTTGAAGCCGAAAAAGTGTCCATCACCTGTTTAGAGGCGGAATAAACCGATTTTACAATCGGCAGTTTCATCATCACGCCCTCGCCCATTTTAATCAGGCGGCGGCCGATTAAGTGGGTGGTAAACATCCCCACCAGATAAATCAGCAGCAGGGCGGCGATGGTCGCGATCACCACGATAACCGATTCGGGCAAGGCCGTCAGCCAGGGCCGGATCAAGGGCAGCACAAAGGCCGTCAGGGCAGCGAAAATAAGTTTGAGAATAAACAGCGTGATGACCAGCGGGCCGAGCACCAGCAGCCCCGAGATCATCCGGGCTTTCAGACGTCCGCCGATTTTGATCTCCGCTTTCTTTTCCGAATTTTCCATTGTTTATTCCTCTGATTAATCCGTAACCACTATACGCCCCACACCCACCAGACAAAAGCACAGGCGGAAAGAACCGCCGCCACGGTGAAGGGAATTCCAATCCGCATAAACTCTTTAAAGCCGACAGCATACCCGCGTTTTTTCAGAATGCCGAGCGTGACGACATTGGCGGATGCGCCGATCGGCGTCAGGTTCCCGCCGAGGCAGGCGCCGATCAGCAGGCCGAACATGAGCAGCGGAACCGGCGCACCGATCTGGTCGGCCACTTTCTGAGCCACCGGAATCATGACCAGCAGGAACGGCACGTTGTCCACAAATCCGGACACCAGAACTGAAAACAGCACGATGACCGTAAACGCCAGCGCCGCGTTGGAACCGACCCAGCCGGACATGCCGGTCGCCAGCTTGTCCATCCAGCCGGAATCACTCAGGCCGCCCACCAGCACAAAGATACCGATCAGGAAAAACGTCGTGTCCCAATCGAGCGTCCCGGCCAGCTTGCGCAAACTGCCCCAGCGTGCGATCCCGCGGAACCAGACCAAAGCCACCGCGCCGAGAATCAGGGTGTAGGTGCCGGCAAACCACGCGAATTCAGGATCGAACAGCGTGGCAAAGGAGAGTCCGATAACCAGCAGACCCAGCAACGAGGCCGGAACCCAGGAACGGGCGGTCTCCTGCGCCAGCAAAACCGATTTCGTGCGGTGCTGGCGGAATACCAGCGCCAGCACCAGCAGTGAAGCGACCGCGCCGATCTGGACTGCGAAGAAAATGCCAAGCCGTCCCTGATACACGAAGAAATCCCAGAAGCCCATGCGCATATAGCCAGCCAGAATCATACTCGGCGGATCGCCGATCATCGTCGCCGTACCTTGCAGATTGCTGCTGACGGCAATACCGATCAGCAGCGGCACGGGACTGACTTTCAGTTTGTCGGCCAGACTTATGGCAACCGGCGCCAGCAGAAGCACCACGGCGACATTTTCCACGAACATGGAAATGACACCCGAAAGAGCACAAAGGATCAGCATGGCGACGCGTGTGCTTTTGGCCTTATCCACCAGCCATTCGGCCATAACCGCCGGAACGCGGGAAATCATAAAAATCTCGGCCAGAATCAAGGTGCCGAAAAACAGGCCCATGACATTCCAGCTGATCTTGGTAAAAAATGCGTCCTGCCACGTCAGCACGCCGGTTGCGACCAGAAGAGCGCCTCCGGTGCAAGCGACCCAGGAACGTTTCCCCGGCAGGAAGACGAACAGCGCATAGCAAAGGACAAATACGGCCAGACTGATCCACTCTTTGGTCATAGAAAGTTTCCGGTTTTTACTGATTGGAGCGCACGGTTATACTGGCGGGCCGGAGTGTTGTAAACCATTTTTGGACTCCGAGGGCAAAGGTGAAACAGGGACAAAGGCACATAGGGGCAAAGGCACATAGTTCCAGAAATCTCTCGCCAAGACGCAAAGCCGCCAAAACCTCCGCGTCTCTGGGTAGGGACGGATCGCCAAGCCGTCCGCCACACAGGACTGGCGGCGCGCCCGGGTTCCGGTGAGCTTGCCGAACTGCGGTCGCGCCCTACCTTTTGGAACAACGCCCCCTGCCCCATCATTCCACCAGCTTGACGAGGCGTAGCTGAAAGCGGAAACGGTTCCATTCTCCGTCATTCTTCGCCTTTTTTCTTCCCGCAACTCTTTCAAACGCTATAGTCACCGCAATTCCGGCGGCCATGTCGGCTGTGATTCGGAAGAAACTAGTAAGGACTTCGGGTTGAAAATGGGAATCAGGTGTTGTTTTAGTTTCCGAAATCGAAATCCTTCCTAAAAGATTGGTAATACTATGTTCGCCAGAAAAATATGATCTGCAAGCTAACAGGAAAATATGGACGGGGCGTGAAGGCACACATTATCCCTGAGTGTTTCTACCTCATTGAGCCTAATCAGCCCGCATTGCAACTCCTAACAAACACGGCGCAGCGATTCCCAAAACGAAGTCCTGTCGGTATCTATGACAAGTCGCTGGTCACTGCGGAAGGCGAACCGTGCCATTGACCCACATCGGGTCAATGCTCGTTGCTGGCGTTAATGAAAGTAGATTAGCAATGAATAAGGAACCGAAAGAGCATCAAATGAATCCGCAGATTGAGAGCAACGCCAGCGGAAAAATATCACCATATATGAATGAATTTGATATGACTCGGATGGGTCATGCGTTTGGATCGGCCAGCATATTTTTCGGCGAGCAACAGAATTACTGGACTAAACTGCTAACAATAACAACAGCAGTGGCCACTACATTTTTTGGCTATTTGCCGATGTGGAATATACAAAAATCGTCCAGCAAACTTGGTGTCCGAGGCTTTGTCATTGAAAACCCGATAGTAGTATACCTCATTATTAATTTGATGATTCCCTTTTCAGCGTCAGCAGTCGCATTCGAAAATATAGAGCACGGCTTTTCGGCTGAATTCCCATCTACAGTTCAAGAAATAAGCCTCGATTTGGACTCAATGGTTGGAACCAGCTATCAGTCAGTTACAGTAAAAGATAATCAGACGATTATTTATGCGGTCAGTATTCTAGAGCGGAAGGATGGCCGCTCTATTTGTATCCGCCCTGAAGAAGAAACCACGGCATTGCGCCTCTTCGTCGATGCGAACGCGATAAGTTACTTGAGAGGAGGAAAAGTGATTTCTACCAAGGAGATTTCTATCGGACGTCAAGGATTAAAAGGAATCGAATATCTGATGTCTGCGGACTTTGATGGTCTCAAAGTGATGAAAAAGGGCTACGTGTTGGTCGCACGCGGAAAGTTTTTTACCGGCACAGTCGCAGTATCCGAGTCGTTATTTGGTCAACTCGACAGCAGATATGCGGAGTTCGTTCGGTCGATTCGCCTCAAATGAGAAAAGGCAAAAGGAATGTTTGGTATAGATTCTATTGTTTCGGCATTTTTACCGAATATCGGTCTTCGCCGAAACTCTATAGTGTCCGACATCTTCCCCTACCCAAGTTTGGAAAGCGACGGCATGGCGACACCGAGGTCGCTGGGAGCGCGGCCGATAATTTGTCTGCGCCCCGTTCTGGAAATTGAAACTTTTCGCTCCGAAAACACATATGCTAAGATACTGCCGCTTTAATGGAGGGGTTTCCGATGACAACTAAAGAACTAGCGATCCAGACCATCAGCCGCCTGCCGGACAGCGCCGACTGGATGCAGATTGAAGAACGCATCCACTTCGCGGCCGGTCTGCGCAAAGGACTTTGTGAGCTCGACCGCAGCGAAGGCATTGCGCACAGCGTGGTTAAAGAGGAGTTCGCGGAATGGCTTTCCAAATAATCTGGTCCCCATCCGCCCGCTGGGATCTAATGGATTTGCGGGATTACATATCACTCGACAGCCCGGAGATCGCCAGACGTTTTGTTTCATCGCTCTTTGATGCCGTTGAGCACCTTGCTGACTTCCCGCTCAGCGGACGAATTGTTCCTGAACTGCGGGATGAACAGATTCGCGAGGTGATCAGGCGACCTTGCCGGATTGTTTATCGCGTAAATCGAAATAACATCGAGATTATCCGTATCTGGCATTCCGCCAGAGGAATTCCCGAAATTTACTGACCGAAAAACTCTGTGCCTTTGTGCCTCAGTGCCTGAGTCCCCCTACCCAAGCTTTGATAGCGAAGGCGTGGCAACGCCGAGGTCGCTGGGAGCGCGGCCGAGGCGGTCCAGCAATTTGATGATGGCGCGGGTCTGATCGGCGATACTTTCGTCAGCGTGAGCACGGCCATCGTAGATCGCATAGTCAGCGCGGTAACGGAGCGGCGTGACATTCAGCATGACCGAGCTGGCACCCGCCATCAGTCCGCGTTCACGGGCGTTCGGTGAAAGCGTTTCAAAAGCGGTGGTGACAAGTACTTTGGCCTGCGGCGGCGCGGCAATCCGGGCGGCGGCCAGTGCACGAAGCATCTGCGATTCAGTGGCGGGAACAATGTCACGACGACGGTGACTCGCCAGCACCGGGCCGAAGCTGAACATTTCGGCATTCAGTTCACCGGCCAGCAGAATGTCGTCGGCGAGTGAATCAACCGTCTGGCCGGGCAGACCGATCAGTCCGCCGGTCACGGTCAGCCAGCCGGTCTTGAGCGCGTGGCGCAGATGGCTCAGGCGGTCTTCCAGCGTGTCGCCGGGATGGAGCGCGGCGTAAAGTTTGGCATCCGATGTTTCAAATCGCATGAGCAGAGCGCGGGCTCCGGCTTCGTAAAGCATATCCAAGCCGTCGAGGCCGACTTCGCCGAAGCTGACGCAGATAAAGACGCCGTGTAGCCGTTTAATCTCGGCGACAATTTCCGCCAGAAACGCCGGAGTGTAAGCCGGATCTTCGCCGGACTGGAGCACCAGCGATTTAAAGCCGAAGCCTTCAATCGCTTCCTTGGCCGCTTCGAGAATTTCGTCGCGGGTCATCCGGTAGCGCCGGGTCAGCGTGGAGTTGGCCGCCAGACCGCAGTAAAGACAGTCGCTGGCGCAGTAGTTTGAAATTTCAAGAATGCCATGCACGCAGCATGAGTTGCGGTGATGCAGATGCCGAACGGCGTTCGCGGTGCGGTAGAGCCGTTCAAGGCGGTCCGGCTCATCGATGGTCAGCAGATAACGCAGCTCATCGCGGGAGATCGGCAGGCCGGCGCCGGCCTGATCGAGACTATCCTGGAGCGGGCGGTCGGCCGGTTCCGGCGCGGGCCGCGCCGACATCGCGGTATCGCGCTCCTGCAAAACCAGAAACAGTTCGTTCCAGGTATCGAGCATTTCGCGGGCGAAGTCGGGATCGACTTTTTCGATCACATACCCGCCCTGCGCATAGACGTAGTCGCCGGGCTGAACATTGGTGAGTTCACAGAGCGCCGAACGGATTTCGCCGAAGTAGCTGATTACGGCGTTGCGACCGTTAATCTCTGTCACAACACCTGGAAGCGCGTAGCACATCAGATCAAGTCCACGTCGAGCACCCGCAGGCCGGAACGGTGGCCGCAGGGGCGGCCGGGTTTGGCGCATTGGGGACAGGTAAAGACGCCGGGCTGGCGTTCAAATTCGGCATTGCAGGCCGGACAGTAAAGACGCGGCGGCACATGGCGGTATTCGATTTTCGCACCGGCCAGTTCCGGTTCTTCAGCCAGATGCGACTCCAGATGCATTTCCACCGATATTTCGTCCATGTGCGAATCGGGGCTCAGCTCAAGAACAATGCGGCTGACCTTCGACGCGCCCGCCGCCAGTATCCGCCGTTTCACTTCAGCGACAACGCCGTCAATGAGGTGGTCTTCGTGCATTTCAGAACGTCTCCATGTCCTTGGTCACGGTCGGGATACCATGATCGCCGGTCAGGTGCAGACACTTTTTCGGACAGACTTCAACGCAGTAGCCGCAGGAGATGCAGCGCAGGCGGTCGATATGCCATTTTTTATTCACCTTATCGACATCCAGCGCCTGAGTCGGGCAGCGCTTGGCGCACAGGCTGCAGAAGATGCAGTCAGATATCTTGATGTCAAGACGGCCGCGCGAACCGGGGCATATCTTCCGGGGTTCGAACGGGTACTTGGTTGTGACCGGCGTACGGAACGTCCACGCCAGAATCATTTTTTTCATTTGGAAGAATGCCATGGTATTTACCTCTCCGTGCAGCTGATGCAAGGGTCAATGGTCAGGACAAGAACCGGAACGTCGGCTAATTCACAGCCCGCCAGCATTTTGACCAGCGGCGGAACGTTGGCGAAAGTCGGCGTACGGGCGCGGAAGCGGGTCAGATTTTTTGTGCCGTTGCCTTTGATGTAGTAAACCACTTCGCCGCGAGGCTGTTCGACGCGCGAGAAGAATTCGCCGTCGGGGTTGCCGGTCACTTTAACAGCGATGTCGCCTTCCGGTATTTTCGCCGCCGCCTGACGGATCAGGTCGACCGACTGAAACAGCTCGGCGCAACGCACGGCGCAACGGCTGTAGGAGTCGCCTTCCGGTCTTGAAATCGGCTGGAAATCCAGGTCGCCGAAGGCCGCGTATTTCAGCAGGCGCATATCATCGGCAACACCGCTACCGCGCAGAGTCGGGCCGACCGCGCCGAGAACGATGGCATCTTCTTTAGAGATGACGCCAACGCCGCAGAGACGATGTTTGACCGAGTTGTCGTTGAGGAAGATGTCGGCGATAAGCCGCATTTCTTTCTCAATCACTTCCAGTTCCGACAGCAGCCAGCGCATCTGTTCGGGCGGAATATCGCGGCGTGCGCCGCCCACTTTGCAGGAGCCGAAGATAACCCGGCCTCCGGTGGTCGCCTCGATGATGTCGAGAACGTGCTCGCGGACACGCCAGCTGTGCATGAACAGTGATTCAAAACCGAAACCGTCGGCCATCAGGCCGGCCCACAGCAAATGACTGTGAATGCGGGAGAGTTCGCCCCAAATCGTCCGCAAATATTTGGCGCGCACCGGAACTTCAATCTTCATGATTTCTTCGATGCCCTGACAGTAGGTCTGGCCGTGAATGAAGCTGCAGATACCGCAAATGCGCTCGGCGACATAGACGTACTCGATGAAGTCCTTCTTCTCGACCAGCTTTTCCAGTCCGCGGTGGATGAATCCGATAGACGGCACGGCCTCGACGACTTTTTCGTCTTCGACGATCAGGTCGATATGAATCGGCTCCGGAAGCACCGGATGCTGCGGGCCGAAAGGGATAATTGTGCGATTGCCCATGACTATTGATCTCCCGGTTTGGCCGGAGCCGGAACAGGAGCCGGTGCGGCGTCTTGAATGAACGGATGCTTCATGGCGGTCTTGTAGAAAGTGCCTTTAAAATCGAGAACGTTGCCGTCCACCTGAACGCCGAACAGGTCGCTGATCTCGTTCTCGTAGGTGAAGGCGCACCAGTAGATGCCGCTGACACTTGGAACGCGGGCACCGGTCTTCGGCAGACGGAAGCGGAAATTGACGAACCGGCGGTTGAGATCAAAGCTGTAGTCCAGCTGAAGTTCTTCGCCCAGCCGCGTGACGCATATTTGAACCAGCCGGTATCCCTGCTCTTTCATCTTGCGCGTTTCGGCCGCCAGCGTTTCCGGCATGACGGCGATGATGGTCTGTTCTTCGATCATGTGCGCTCCTTCTGCAAATAAACCCAGTTCACCGTCGGGGTGAACGGTTCGGTCCGGATCTGCCGGTAACCCATTTTTTCATAAAGGTGGAGGTTCCGCAGGCTCTGGTGACCGGTGAAGGCCTCGTAGATGCGGACATCGCCGACTTCCTGCTCAATCTGTTTGATCAACCGGGTGGCGAGCCCTTTTCTCTGGAAATACGGATGAACGGCCACCCGGCTGATACGGGCGGTATCTCCGTCGCGGAAACCGCGGATCGAACCGATTATCTTGCCGTTGACGACCGCTTTGATGAAAATCATCCGGTCAAAATCAGCGGTGATCTGTTCCATCGTCTGCCCCAGCGCCGGAACGCTGTCATCGCCGTAAAGCTCGGCTTCGCTGCGGTAAGCGATTTTCTGCAGCGCGAGAATTTCGGGAATGTCTTTCTGGTTGGCGCGGTTAATCATGAATCCGCCGCCGACCGAATCAGCAGAAGAGTTCATAAAGCGCCGCTTCTCTTCCAGCACATCCAGCGCGCGCACCACGCCGTCGATAATCGCTTCGGGACGGGCCGCGCAGCCCGGAACATAGACATCGACCGGAATCACCGTATCGATGCCGCCGAGGACGTTGTAGCATTCGCGGAAAATACCGCCGGACGTGCCGCAGATGCCGATGGCGACAACGACCTTCGGTTCGGGCATCTGGGCGTAAATGTTGCGGACAACCGGCGCGTTCTGGACATTGACCGAACCGGTAACCAGAAAGATGTCGGCATGCTTGGGATTGCCGGTGTTGATGATACCGAAACGCTCAACATCAAACTTCGGCATCAGGCAGGCGAGCACTTCGATGTCGCAGCCGTTGCAGCTCGATGCATCGTAATGGATCACCCACGGGGACTTTTTAAAAGCGGTCATACGGGTGTTCCTCTCATTTCCACAGGGCTAAAAGAATCAGGTTGGCCACCGCCAGCACCAGACTTACCGTCCAGGCGCTCTTGATGGCGAACTGCCACTTCAGGCGGGCGAAGGTGTTGTCGACGAAAATCATAAAGAAGAAGACCAGCACCATGGCGGCGGCACCGACCCACAGGTTGAAGGCGAAGAACAGGCCGACCCATGCGAACAGAATCACGTTCTCATACCAATGGGCGATTTCAATCAGCGCCAGCATCTTGCCGGAGAATTCTGTCGTAATCCCCTTCACCAGTTCCTGATGGGCGTGGTGCGAGGTCGACAGATCGAACGGCGACTTGCGGAACTTGATTTCCAGAATGTAGAGAAAGCCGATGAAAATCAGGATCAGTTTCAGCGGGTTGGCGGGGTTGGCGAAAATGTCATCAACCCGGAAACTGCCGGTGGTCATGTACATGCCGACAGCGGCCATCAGCACCATCGGTTCATAGGCGACCATCTGGATCAGCTCGCGCTCGGCACCGATGAAGCTGTAAGGCGAGCTGGCCTTGTAGGCTGCGAGAACAAGAAAGATACCGGCCAGCGTCAGCGAAAAGATCACCAGCAGCAGGTCGGAACCGCAGAAGAACAGCGCACCGGTAAAAACGATGAACAGGAAGAAGAAGAAAATATAGAAACTCTGCGAACGCCGGACGACGATATCCTCTTTGTCCCAGAGTTTGGCGACATCATAGAAAGCCTGCCGCACCGGCGGGCCGCGGCGGCCCTGCATACGGGCGGTCAGTTTGCGGTCGATACCGGCCAGCAGACCGCCAATCAGCGGAGCGAGCACCAGATAAGCCCCGAGACGGATCAAAACCTCTTTGAGTGAAAGCGTGCGAGGGATGATGGTGTGAATAATTTCCTGCGGCAGGCTGATCGGCAGCAGGAAGGTGCCGGCCAGTGCGATCAGCGTCGCAATGGCAACCCAGAAGCCGGCTTTGAAAACCCGTTCTTCGCCGAGCAGCTGGCCAATGTAATAGTTACGCATCGACATGTCGCGGATGATACCGGCCGAACCCTGGAAACGGGCCTGGCCGTCGGTCGATTCGACATTGGCGCCGGCAAGATAGGCATCGACCACTTTCACCTTGCGGTTGTAGTTGAGAAAACTGAGCGGAAACATCGCCACCATACCCAGCATCATCGCCATGACAATCAGGTTGCTGTGACCCAGCACGCTGTCCGCCGCTTTAAACCCGCCGCCGATGTACGGTTCAATAAACTGATTGGAGATGAGCGGAAAGCACATGCAGGTTAGGATGGTTAAGACCGACAGAGAACCCAGGGCGATCCATTTGCCGCCGCTGATGCCCTGCTCCTTCCTATCCATCGGGCCGGTAATCTGCAACAGCTTGCCCATCCACTTGACCCAGAAGAAAAGCGTGGCCGAGCT
>CAIKGD010000059.1 GCA_903826865.1 uncultured Verrucomicrobiota bacterium | reverse complement strand
GACTTTCGTTTCTTTATAACTGATGGCGTCGGCCAGAACTTAACGCAGTCATCAAATTATTTTGCGATAACCCAGTTTGGAACCGGGAACTTCTCGGTGAGAAGTAGAGTTGACGGAGCTAGTACCCCCACCACTCTTACGAACATTACGGGAACAACCTTGGCTCAGGAATTGACCGTGCGTCTGGATGCTACAAGCTATTATCTGGATATGATCTATGCGGGCGGAGTCACCAACAGTTACACGGGAGCGCATGGTCTCAGCGCGGGGACCTGGCGAACCACCGGCAGCACTTTGGAGATGATGGCGTATGGCGGCACATCAACTGCAGCCTCGACCAATGGCACTTGGACGGTAGGGGTGTCCGAAGTGACAGTAACCTCCATTCCCGAGCCGTCCACCATAGGGCTCTTCATCCTCTCGAGCCTCTCGGTGCTGGGCATCCGGCGAATGGTTGTGCTCTAACCCGTTTATTTCAATCGCGGGTTGCCGCCGGAGAAAACGGATACTTCCAGTACATGAAGTGTCCGTTTTTTTAGAAACTGTCGTGAAACGCTCCGGGGGCGTTTCACTGTGAAGCCGTAAAAGAACCTGAATTCATGGGAGGCGCTTAATTTATGGAACAGACTAGGTTTCACCGGAAGCGGCGCGGAATATGGGGCTGCGCAGTAATGGTCTATGTCGTCAGCGCTGTTTTTTTGCTGGTGCAGGCAGCGGAAATTCAATGGATCGACTGCAAAACACTCACCGTCGAAGGTAAAGGGTTTGCTGATACGGAGTCGTTTTATGACCGGTTGCCTGCGCGGGCGAAGGAAATTGTCGATACAAAGGTTTGGAGTCTCAGTCAGAACAGCGCAGGGGTGACCGTACGGTTCACCACTTCAGCCACATCAATTTCAGCACGCTGGACACTCCGGAAAGACGTCAACATGGTGC
Source organism: uncultured Verrucomicrobiota bacterium (assembly GCA_903826865.1). Classification (GTDB taxonomy): domain Bacteria; phylum Verrucomicrobiota; class Kiritimatiellia; order Kiritimatiellales; family Tichowtungiaceae; genus Tichowtungia. Next base: position 9,632 of record CAIKGD010000059.1, on the reverse strand, counting down.
ATATGCCGAAGACCGGCTCAAGCGGTCTGGATCTGTATATCAAACGCGACGGGAAGTGGCATTGGGTGGGAATGGGTAAACCTGCAACATTTCCCGTCTGCGAAGCGAACCTCACGACAGTGAGCGCTCCGGGCACGAATGAGTTCATGCTGTATCTGCCGCTCTATAACGGGGTGGACAAAGTCGAAATCGGTGTGCCGCCGGGTGTTCAGGTTTCCGCCGCAGCCCCGCGCGGGAAACCGGTCGTCTTTTACGGCAGCTCGATTCTTCAGGGCGGATGCGCCTCACGAACCGGCATGGCCTTTCCGGCGATTCTCGGCCGCTGGATGGATCGTCCCATAATCAATATGGGTTTTTCCGGCAACGGCAAGATGCAGCCCGAAGTGGTGGAGTTTCTGGCCGGAATCGATGCGGAGGCTTATGTGATAGACTCAATGCCGAACATGGGCGCTCTTGCAGGCAGTGGAGAGGTGACCTCTCGCACGGTTGCCTTGGTCAACCGGTTACGTCTGGCGCATCCGCAAGTTCCGATTTTTCTGGTAGAGGAAAATCCCCGGGCAGGGGAGTTTGCGTTTTCATCCGCTCCGGTAAACCGGCAGACAAATATTGAGCTGCGGGCGGCCTACGATCAGCTGATTCAGGCGGGGGTGAAGGGATTGCATTTGATCAGCCGGGAATGGCTGGTCGGAACGGACGGGGAAGCGACCGTTGACGGCCAGCACCTGAATGACATCGGAATGATCCGCACGGCGGAAGGGCTTCTGCCCCGTCTGGAAAGCGTTTTAAGCGGATCTAAATGATAAATAACAAAAAAGGAGAACACATGAGTGATAACGTAATTTCACGGAGAGATTTCGTAAAGACCGCCGCCATCGGAGTGGCGGGGATGCAGCTGGCTCCCCGTCTGCTGGCGGATGAAGTGAAAAAACCGCTTCGCCTGGGTATCATTGGGACGGGCGCCCGGGTGCGTCCGCACATCAAAGCAATCAAACAGCTTTCTTATATAGATATTGTCGCGACCTGTGATATCGAGGAACGGCGTTTGAAATCCGGAGCAGAGCTGGTGGGCAAAGCTGTACGCACATACAAAGATTATCGCCAGCTTCTGGCGGATCCGGAAGTTGATGCGGTGCTGATCTGTACTCCAAACTGCCTTCATCCGGAACAGGTGATCGCTGCATTAAAAGCCGGTAAATATGTGATGAGCGAGAAGCCGATGGCCGTTTCCTACGAACAGTGCAAGGCCATGAAAAAGGCCGAAGAGGCGGCCTCGAAATTTGTTCTCTATACACTCCAGCTGAGATACGCATGCAGATATCGGGAGCTTAAGGACTACATTGATTCAGGGAAAATCGGCAAAGTTCAATATATCTTTCTGCCGGAATACAGGGGGGATTGGGCCAAAACGGATCCGTGGCTGTACACCATTCCGGAAACCGGTAAGAAAATCAACTGGCGGTACTGGTATGCAGCCTCCGGAGGCTCATTAAGCGAAAAGATGTGTCATTATTTTGATATTATTAATTGGATGGTCGGCGATACCCCGGAGAAGGTTCTTTGTAACGGCGGAATCAATCACTATAAGGATGACGGACGCGATACTTGGGATCATGCAAGTGTTCATCTGGAATACCCCGGTAATATTAAAGCACTGGTCAGCCTGTGTATGTATGCTCCGAACCGTCTGGATCCGCAGATCATCGGGGAAAAAGGGTCGTTGTATTTAAAGGAGGATCATGTTCTTTTCGAGGAAGCGGGCACACGCAACAAGGGGATCAAACTCCCGTTGACCGCAGAGGTCGGGCATGGAGGCGGCATCGCAGGAGAAAACCGCGGCGGGAATGTCGAAACAGCGGTTATTCGGATGTATGAAGATTTTTATAACTGCGTACAGAATCACAGCCGCCCGTTCGTCGGGGTGGATCAAGCCATGGCCGCATCGAAAGTGGCTTGGTTGGCCGATCTTGCCGCAAAGAGAAACGCACAGGTTTTATGGAGCGAAATTTCATAAAGGCTGGTTGATAAAACTTCATTTTACTGTGGGTCTTTTATCCTTGGATCTCTTGGTCTTGGCGCAGACTGGTTGCAGCCGGACAGGGATCAAAGATACATATTCGCAATCAACCGCTCCGGTTTTTATGCCGGTCTGCAATGGAGATGAAGAACTTGAGAACGGGAATACGGATATTGCTGACAGGTTGTATCTGCCATGTGATGGAAATGACAATACTGGCGGCTGATTTACCCCTTGGCTCGGATGCCGCCGGTTGTGCGCGGGAAGCGCATCTCTTTGTTCGCGAGGTGCCGGCGGGGCAAATGCTCGCAGTGGAAATGGGCGTCGGGCAGGATCATGTAACCGCACTTACCGGAGCCGACCTCTCGATGACGGCGAAGATCAGCCAGCAGCCCGACTGTTTGCTGGTGACCGGAGTTGTCGAGGATACACGTGCCACAGACGACCGTGCGGTGGATGTTGTCTTTCGTTTACCATTCCAGCCTGCGGTGTGGTGGTCGGGCATCTCGGAAGCCGCCGTGCCGGACGGGGGAACAAAAACTTCGACCCGTACGTCTGAGGATGACCTGCCGGCCGGAGCCGCTGTACTCGAAGCCACGAAAGAAAACGGCCTGACTCAGGATATTCTGCCAATCGGTTGCGTCACGGATCCAAAGCAGCGCGGAGGAATCGCCTTGGCGATTCCTCCGGATTTCCCCTGCCGGTTTCAGTTTGCCTATCTGCCAAAAGAGGGCTGTCTGGAACTTACACTCAAGTTTGGTCTGAGTTCTGCTGCGCCGGCGGAGTTCAAGAGCCGCGCACCGTTTCGGTTTGTCATCATGCCTGTGGACGGATGCTGGGGTCTGCGTGATGCTGTGCGGCGGTATTACGCGATGTTTCCGGATGCATTTAAGCGCAAGACGCAGTCGAGCGGTCTCTGGCTGTTCGCAATCAAATCATTCGATCAGGTGCCGGATCCGGAAAACTACGCGTTTTGGGAAGCTCCGCGACTCAACGAACTTCCCCAAGCCCTCGCGCATAAAATTGAAAACTATCCTTACATTATCGTTGGCCAGAGATCTTTCACCCACTTGAAAGACCAGCCTTCCAGCTACGACGAGGTGCTCGACGCGCTGAAGAAGGAGCCTGCCTCCTCCACAAAAAAAGCGGGGTGGTCCTGGGCCGAGGTGAAATCGTTTGTGGAAACGTGCGGTCTGCAGGATGCCCAAGGCCGTTGGGTCTATCGGGCACGAATCGCCGATTGGGGAGTACATGATAGTCAACTAACATTTCCGCTAAATCCGAGTCCGTTTCTTCCGGGGCCGACGGTGGCAAGCAATGTGTTGGCCGATGTCGCGACGCTGTTGAAAGAAACCCCGGGTCTGTCCGGAATCTATGTGGACTCGCTGGCTTCGTGGGGCAGTTTTGATAATTATCGTCGCGATCACTTTTTGGCGGTGCGCACACCGCTGAGCCACGACAATAAGGGTCTCGTCTGCATCCCGAACTGGATGCCGCACGTGGATTTTCTGCGCGAACTTCGCCAGAAGATCGGCACAAACCGGCTGGTGTTTGGCAACGGTCTTCGGCCTGGCCGCGCATTCTGCGGTTTTGAATGCGACGTCCTTGGCGTGGAGACCAGTACCTATGATCTTCAGGAGCGAAGCCGCCTTGATTTTTACCGGATGATCGCCGGCGCGAAACCGTTTCTGTTTCTATTCTATTTGTCAACGGACATCCCGCGCACAATGGCGGAGGAATACGTGCAGCGTTTTGTTGCCATGGGACTGTCTCCGGAAGTAAAAGGCAGGCCGTGGGGGTGTAATAAACAACGTGATGCCGATCTTCTGACGAAATTTCTGCCGATCTACCGCCGGCTTGATCTCGCTGGTTGGCAACCGGTCACGTATGCAACCGTCGCTCCGCGAACAGTCTGGGTGGAACGATTCGGCGTCAAACCGCCGGATCTTTACTTTACTGTCTACAACCCCGATACGAATTCGGTCAATGTGCAACTGACCATTGAGAATGGTAAACTCGATCTGCCAACTTCGACGAATCTGGTGGAATTGGTTGAGGGCCGGCTGGTGGTGCCGCCTCAGTATAAAATAACTGTTCCCGCCAAATCTCTCCGGGTGTTGCAATGGGGAGTCAGGCAAATCCCTCATGATGAATGACAATGATCAGGAGTTTTAAATGAAGAGCAGCAGTATCTATTGGCTGGCACTGCCGGCAGTTTGTGCTCGCGCTTTTTTATATCTCCAGAGAAAAGTCCATTCTTGTTTAACGCGAACGGTATAAATTTTAATCTACGTTGCATAAACCCTTGGAACCGTCAATGAACCGGTTGTCCGCCATTCTGCTGATTTTGATTACACTTTATTCGGCTCAGTCCTCACTCGCAATCGTTGTAATTTTTTCCGGCGGAGAAAAAACCTATCCGATCGGTGGAGAGAGCGGAGTTCAACTGGATATAACCTCTTCCGGCAAAACCACTGCTCTTCATTCCGGGGGAACGAACTTTATCCTCGGCCCGGTTTCCGCGGGACTTCATCTGTGTGTTTATGATGGTGTTGGTGGGGCTGCTTTATACCCTGTCCGGGGTACTGTCCGGCAGGGACAGGATGGAGTCGTTCAGCAGGAAGCTCAGGTGGGCGGTGAGTTTACAATCCATGCGCAGTATCGTTTCGACGGGAATTCTGTTCAGATCAGCGGAGAGGTTCTTTCTTCTTCAACCGGGGACCGTGCAGTAGATCTTGTGTTCCGTCTGCCGCTGGCTGCGCTGTCTGAATGGGCATGGTGCGGTGATACACGGGACGAATTTCCGGCGACAAACGGTTCCTTTAAGAGCGCAACCTATCCCCTCGCATCGGTTGTTAATCATTCGGCAAACAAAGCACTTGGTCTGGCGCTTTCCCCCGATATTCATGTAGAGGGGGTGCTTGGGTGCAGTCAGGAAGAGGGTTTTTTTCTCCGCATCGCATATGGGCTGAGTCCAGCCGTCGGCGGAGCGTTAAGGAACCGGGCGCCGTTTTCCTTTTCACTTTTCGCGCCGGCGCCGGAAGAGACGTTCCGGAGCGCGTTGGAGTGGATGTACTCCCGGCACAGCCAGCTGTTTGCACGCCGGACAGAGCACGCCGGACTCTGGCTTTTTCTAACGCAGTCTGCCGCTGTTCCTAATCCGTACGATTACGCTTTTCATGAAGCCGCAGGGGACATGGCGGGTTGGGAGGATGACCGGGGATACGGCATCTTGACCTTTCCTTATGGGATGGCCGGACAGAGAGAAATTACAAAGCTCGCTGCGCTGCCATCGGGATACGATGAAGTTTTACAGGCGCTTGAGGACTATGTTCCGACCACGCAGGTAAGATATAAGGAGCTGCTGGGCTGGGGGCTTGATATTAAAAGCGTGTTGTATTCGTGTTCATTGTATGACGCTGCCGGACAGTATACCTATATTGTTCGCAACACGGTATCGGGCGGCAACTCGGTTACATTTACGGTAAATCCCTCTCCTTGGCTTCCGTCGAACGAACTGACGGTCGCCAGCTGCGTGTTCCGGACCATGGATGTCTGGACGAATGAACTGGGGACGGGGTTTGCCGGGCTTTACGTGGATTCTCTTAGCCAGTGGGGACAACAATATAATTTCCGCCGGGATCATTTTATGTACACGAGAACACCGTTGACCTATGACCCCGTGACAAAAAAGGTCTGCATACTGAATGAGTTTTCGCACAGAGAACTTCTGGAGGAAGCCGGACGTCGCCTGCATTCGTCGGGACGTCTTCTTTTTGTTAATGGAATGCGGGAAAACGAATTCCAATCGTCTTATGCAGTGGATTTGCCGGGAGTTGAAACTTCGGTGGCTGCGCTGACGAACGACAACTTCCGGGTGGCTCGGCACTTTCGGGCGATGGCCGCGCAAAAACCGGCGTTGCTGCTGAACAACAATACGAACGAACTGGAAGACCGGAACGTGATGGAAAGATACTGGAAGACCTCAGCGGCTTTCGGCTTTTTCCCGGCCTATAACAGCAAGTATCAGACGAGAGCGGATATTTATGATCGAGACAGAGAATTTTTTGAAAACTTTCTGCCGCAGATCCGGGCTTGTCATTTGGCCGGATGGGAACCGGTCACCGGCGTGTCTTGCGATGATCCGTCCGTGGTGATTGAACGGTTTGGTTCACGGAGCCGGGAACCTCTCTATTTTACTATTTATAATCCATCCGAGAGTGGAAAAGAGCTTTCATGGTGTGCGGGTGTTCCAGGTTACGGCTACCGAACTGTACTGGCATCGGATCCGGGAGATTTATATACGCTAAAGTTCATCCGGGATTCAGCGCCGGTTTTTATCGATACGTTTTCGAATCAAGTGCCGGCGGACAGCGATCACCTCAGCGGAGTCTGGACGGTCGGTGCCGGAATAACGGAAGCCGGCGGGTTTCTGAATATTACGAACACACAGGTCAGCGGCTCTCAGGGGCGGTACATTATTTCAAAGCCGACCGTTTCTGGGGGAATATTTAATTTTTCCGCTGACACGAACAAGCTGCTGCTTTTTTCAGCCGATTATCAGATGAACACCGGCAATGCGGATTCGACGCAAGCGTTCCGCCTGTTTCTGAGCGACGGAAGCACCACGGCCAATTCCACAAACTATGTTCTCCTGCAACTATTTGCAGACGGGAGAGTGAATTTCAGCCGGAAATGTCATGGAACGGTTCAAAACGACCTCGTTAATGAAGCTCTGCCCGGTAACACGGACGGATACAACTTGGCTTTGGGCCCGTCATCATTCAGTTTGGAAGTTTTTTCCTCCGGCACAACGAATTCATGGTCCGGGCCGCTTGGATTTATTTCGGGCTGGGAGACCCGATGTCAAATTGGGCTGACAACCACTGTAGCAACACCCGCAGGCTCGACAATGTCTGTCGCACTTAAGCGGTTCGAAGTTTCTGGCGTGGACGTCATTCGATGGAAAAGTGGACTTTAAAAAGAACAGGAGTGACGGGATGAAGAAAAGGATAATGGCAGGATGGCTGGCGTGGATGATGGTTTTTGCCGCAAATGCGGGCGCGGTTTCCATCTTTGAGGATCACTTCACAAATAATATCATCGCGGACAGCGATGCTGAAACCGCCTATTGGACGGCCGCTGTAGTCGGGACGGGAACGGTGGTCGAGAAGGGCGGGGCGGTAACCCTAACGGGCAGCGATTCTACGGGCAAGGGCGCCTCTGCCGCGATTAGCAGCGCAGTGGACAAGCGGTTTGACTTTTTTACCCCCGAAGGACTGACGTTTTCCGCAAAAGTTGCGCTGGGCGGTAAGATCGCGTCCGGCGATAAAGAAAGGGCCTGGTACCGCTTTGTGATAGGAAATGTCGCCGGAGGAAAAATCAATCAGGCCAATACGATCACATTTTGTCAGACGGCCGGTGGGGCTTATTTTCTTTTGGTGACCGATGACACGGGTGTGCGGACAACCCTGGTAAAAGGTGCTGGCAAAGCGAAGGTATCCGCAGTTTCCCTGCATCTGGATGAGAAGAACTATCTGCTGGAGATCACCTTTGATGACGGCAACACTGTTCGTCGCGCCGGTTCGCATAAGCTCGAGGCATCTTTCTGGGGATCCGGCAGTGCGGTTACGTTTAAGGCCGGGAAGGATTCAGGAAAAGAACAGGTATCGGCGGACACCGCTCCAGTTATGAATGTGTCCGGTTTCGCAGTAACTTCCGAGACGGGGAATCGTCCGCTGATTCTTCCGCCTCCGGTCTCTGACGTGGATCGTTTCCCGTTCATTGCGCCGGACAGTGGTAAGGGATATGCCATTGTGGTGAAGCAATTTGTAGACGAGGTGGAGCCGACGAAGGCGCCGGACTTTAAAGCAAAATTTTTCGATGTACTTTCTGCCCAGGGAGAGTGGCAGGCACTGGACTTTGTTATCTATGCGAATGCGGAACTCAAGAATGTTCAAATTGAAGCAGCACCGCTGCGGGGAGCGAACGGCTCCGTGATTCCCGCTGACTGCGTCGAAATCCGGCTCAACCGCCGCGTTCTTCAAAAAGTACGGAAAGGATCTGATGACTGCCTGAACCGGGCAGCCTTGCTGGATCCCTATCGCCCCTTCGATCTGCCGGCGGGATATTTCAAGGAAGTCACGATCGTTGTCAAAACCCCCGCTGGGCAGCTTCCGGGCCGCTATAAAGGCGCTATTCTTGTGCGGTCTGCCGATCGTGACGGAATCAGTATTCCTGTCCGCTATGAAATCGTGCCGCTTCGTCTCGAACCTTCCGTGCGCAAACAATACGGAATGTATTACATGATGAATGTGACTGCGCAAACCAGGCAAGAGGAAATCGCGAGCCTTAAGGATATGACAGAGCATGGCATCACATGCATCTTCGGCGGTTTCGGCATTGAATATGCGAAACAAAACGGCTCGTTTATTCCCGATTACGGGAAACTGCGGCGGGGATTGAATGAATTTCGTGATGCAGGCTTTACCGGGACGGTTATCGTTGGAACCGGTCTGGATAAGCTGGATGTGAAACTGGCAGGGGGTGCGCTGGCGATTGCGCCGACGGAACAATGGCCTGCGGAGAAACTGGCGGAACTGCGGCGGATCGCGGCAGAAGCGCTGAAAGGGCTTCAAGACATCCGTAAAGAATATCCCGATCTGCACATTATTATCACACACATGGACGAAGTTTTCGGACGCAACCGCTTCGACCGGTATGTCCGCCTGACTCAGGCGGTTCGCGAAGTTGCCCCGGACGAGAAAATTTATATCACGCTGCATAACATGAGAGACAATGTGCGCCCGTTTCTTGATGCCGTTGATCCCTATGTGGATATTCGCAGTTATACCGGTTATGCCATGGAAATAGGGTACCAGTCCGGAGTATTTGATTTTCCCGGTTTGGCTGAGGAGATTGGAAAATCCGGCGATAAAGCCTGGTTCTATCAGAATCCGAACCACCCCTATTACACGGCCGAATGGTCGCGTATTGTCAACGGCCTGTATATGTGGATCATCCCGATGGAAGTTCACATTCCGTTCCGTTACCGGACAATGCGGAGTCCGCCTTTCGACTTCAGTCACAATATGGGATATACGGTGGCGTCGCCCGAGGATGGTGTCACGCCGGTTCCCTTGCGCAATTGGCTCGGGATGCGCCTGGGAATGCAGGATTGCTGGCATCTCTGCATGCTTGAAGACCTGATACACAAGGCATCCCCGGATTCGCCTCCGGCGCGGGCGGCTCAAGCGTGGCTTGAAAAAGTCAGAGCTCTGCTGCCGAAACCGGAAGAATTGCCGGCACCGACGTATGGCGAGGGCTATGGATCATCAAGTCCGCTCCTGACAAAGTTCGCCGCACGCCTTGACGGGAATGACATTGAACAAATCCGCCGCAGAACAATTAAACACATTCTGGCCCTTCAAAAACCAGGCATTACAATGGGCAATTAGACTGAATTTTGACTTAAATTTCCGGAAAATATATTGACAGGTTTATGTTGTTACATTATTTTTAACTCGAAATAAATCCAGAGATGGACTTCGGTAAACAGAGTGAACAACAACGGAAAGGAGCGGTCAGATGAAACGAATGATGATGGCAGGATGGATGG
>CAIKGD010000058.1 GCA_903826865.1 uncultured Verrucomicrobiota bacterium | reverse complement strand
CGGATAGCCGTTGAGGCTCGGTGATTTTAGCGGTGGCGGACCGACAAGAGTCAGGCCGTCGGCGACAAAATCGCGGAGCTTGCGCAGCAGTTGCGGGGTCATGGTGCGATGCAGCTGGGACAGCGACATCTGAGGCACCAGACGATCATTCGCACGGGGTGTCCAGCTGTCCGTCCGGGACAGCGACTGCCCGAAAGGGGGCTCCTGAGCAGCGTTGTTCATGGTGCCGTCCGGCTGGGATATAGACAGCATCCTGTAGCGCATGCCGCTTTTCAGCACGAGCTCGCCGTCCTGCACTTCGGCCTCATTCAACAATACATCGGCATTGATGCTGTCATAGTCATAGCCCGGCGGCAGTGCGGGAATGATCTGGATGAATTGCGCCGGAGCGCTTTCACCGCGGAACGCCGCGGCATCCGCCACGAAGCGCCCCTGCTGAAGAAGGAACTGGCTGCGGGTAAGATATTCCATCCACGCCCGCCCCTGCTCCCACCAGGTGCAGGTGCGTTCAAAATGTATCCCGTATTTACCCAGCGTTATGCCCGGCGGACGGCTGATCCACGGTTGCAGTACGTAACGGTGGAAGATGAAGCGGTTGATGCCTTGACAGAAGGCCCAGTCGCCGAGCGCTTTAAGCGAGTAAGGATCGTCCTGCCAGCGGCTGATGCCGGGAGAGTTGGGATTGGCAGTAAAGGCTTCCGCGCCGATCACCGGTTTTCCGTAGATATGCCCGACGGATGAAGCGAGCTTCGAGCTCAAAGGAATCACAGGAAAGTTGTTCGCCCAAAACTCGCCCATCGGAATATCCGCAAATTTTCCGCACAGCAGCGATTCGAACGGTCCGGCGTACGGCTCGATCGAGGCCGTGAGCCCGCGCTGATGGCAGAGCCTCTGGAAATGTCCGTAATAGTTGTCGGCAAACAGGTCTGCTATCGTGCGCCGCATGTCCCACAAAAACCGTTCCGAGAGTTCCGGGCTGTTCACTACACGCCCGGTAATGGTAACCAGCCACGGCAGCGGATCGTAGCCGCGCCGTTTCAGGAATTCCTCACGGAACCTCGGCGTCCAGTTCTGCCCGCCAACCTCGTAGCTGTCAATCAGCACGTTGTTGAAGGTTCTGCCTTTGCCGGCCAGCGGCCCGAGATCGTCGAGAACTTTTTGTACATAGCCGTTCCAGTGCGCATCCAGCGCCTCCGCACTCAGCTTGTCGCATTCCAGACCCAGACCGCCTTTGGGCGCGGGCTGATTTTCCCGTCCGGTCGGCGTGTGCCCGATGCGCAGGATCGTCCACTGCCCGGCCGGCACATCCCAATCGAGCCGTCCGTCCGGTTTCATCCGGGCGGTGAGATTTATGATTTCACTGTGGTTCACGGCGAGGCCGGGCGCGACCGAAAAATTCTCCAGAACCGGCGCTTTGTTCAGGTACCCCTTGCTCATACCGCTTTTGGAATCCGCGTCATCTATGCGCAGGCAGGGACTGAATGAAATTTCCGCCATCTGAACAGCCGGGCATTTTTTGCTGAAAGCAATCCGGTAGAAACGTGCCAAAACAGTATTTTTCCCCAGCGAAATGAACAAACTGCTGCGGGGAAGCGGGTGTACAACAGCGAAATTCTCTACGTCGTGAAACGTCAGGCCGTCGGCGGAAACCTGAATGACTCCCTCCAGACCTTTCGCTCCGCAGTCAATCCGGACGGATCGCGCCGTGAAAGGTTCTTTGAATTCAAACTGGATGAACTGGTCTGCCGTCTTGTCCGACGGCGAGAGTGTAACTATCTTATCCAGATCGCCGTCAAAAAGCAGCTGGCCTTTAAAATCAGGTGCGCCGGCCGTCACCTTCGGCGACAGGGCCTGCATGGTCATGTCTTCGCCGGCGGGTGTCGGAAAGGCCAGCACCTCGATGTCGCGGTACCAATCATTCGTCGTCGTCGGCTGCGGCAAAACGGATGAAAAATGCCGCGGCCCGCTGACAGAGACCTCGCCGGTGACCAGCTTCTGCATCGAATTTTCCGGCGTATTCCAAGGGCCGCCGCTCGACGACCAGCCCGGACAGTTGTGGAGACAAAGTTCAACACCCAGCCGGTCGGCTTCCTTCGCCGCATGCTTCATCATCCCGCGCCAGTCCGGCGTAAGAATTTCGACCGGCCCGGCGGGAACATCGTTTGAAGCCTCGCGGCCGGTGCGCCCGACGTTGAAAATCTGCGCGCCGCCGATGCCCACGCGCTGCATCGCCTCCAGATCAGCCGTAATGCCCTCCTTCGTGATGTTGCCGTTCATCCAATGCCACCATGTATGCGGCTTCGCTGAATCGGGCGGCAAGGCAAACCCTTTTTCCAGTTCATCAGCGCGGACGGGCGAACTCAAAATCCCGCAGCACAGCAGCAGCGCCGTCATCATTCCAACAGGCTTCTTCATGTTTTCGTCTCCGGTATGTCTGTTTACTTCACATCCATCTGCACCGCCGGCTGCACTACGACCGGCCCGAGCAGGCCGGAGGGAACGAGCGGCGTGTCTTTCGGGTAAGGGCGGCTGGAGGTGAAGGTGTAGCGGCCCGAAGGCCGCGGAGTACCATTCAGGAACCACTCAGGCCACGCGCGCAGTGTCTCGAAATCCTTCCAGTCGGCATCAAGCGGAAGCTGTTCATCGCCGATCATGCGGTTAATCCAGAGATTGACGACCGAAATTTCCAGCTCGTTCTGTCCTGCGCGTGCCGCGCCGGAAATGTCCAGGCGGTACGGAGGCTTCCACGCGATGCCGCAATCTCTGCCGTTGACCCGCACGCGGGCCATAACTTCCACCATACCGAGATCCAGAAATAGTTTAATTTGCGGATTGGAAATTACGGATTGCGAAAGATCGAAATTCTTCCGATAGATCGCTGTACCAGAGAAATACTTGATACCTTCCTCCGGCCGCCGGCTCCAGTCGGTCAGCGTATTAAACGTCACGGGTTGCGCAGGGCCGCCCCACCGGGGATCGAACGTCACCTGCCACGGGCCGGTGATTTCCTGCGGCGGCGGCAACTCGACTTTAAGCTGGCGCGTCCGGCCCGCGGCGGTCTTGAGGGTGTAGTCACCGGACTGGCGGATCAGGCCGTTCACGAGGTCGAATATGTCTGGTATCGCAGCAGCACCGTCAGCCGGGCGGGTTTTGGCCATACCGCTAATTTCGGACTCTGTCAGCGCACGGGCGAAGGTTTGCAGTCCGTCCAGTTCGCCATCAAACGGTGCAACTTTGCGCTGATGTGCCACACCCAGACCGGGATGAACCTTCTGCGGACTTTTCAAGCCGGTACGCACCGGCCTGCCATCGAGAAAGAGCGTCGGTGTGGCATCACGATAGACAATCGCCACATGAGTCCAGTTCGTCAGCGGCGCAGCATGAACCAGCGATGCGGAGAAATAGGAGGCACCGTGTTCATGTACGCAGACGCCATTGCGGCCGGCGGCAAAACCTGCGCCGGCGTTGCCCTTGCCCCAGACCTCGTGGCCCGGTGGCGGATACAGCGCGTCGTTGCGCGGCAGCCTGACCGCGGTACCGGTGACGGCTTCGCATGGCAGCGCGGTGTCGGCCGACGGCTTGACCCACGCCGCGATGGTAAAGGTGTTGACGTTCGTGGCTGCGGCAGGTTCCGCAGCCGGTTTGTCATCACCCTCATCGTACAGCAGATTCCGGCCGTTCCGCGTAACGGACACCAGATGTTCCGCTACCGCACCGGGGCGGAAGACGACGAAAACTGATCCGTAAGCCTCCAGCGCCAGCGGGATGCGCGTCACGCCGCCGGCCTCTTCAAACGCAGCGACCGGTATAATTCGTCCGGTTTCCGGGTGCCAGAACTCCGGCACCTTGCCGCTGACGCGGAAGGAACAAAGCTCCGCACTGTTGACCGGGTTGCTGTTGGCGACAAAATAAATATCCGCATCGCCGGCGCGGCGATGGATAAACGACAAACCCTCGCCCGCGAAATCCGGCACCAGCTTATCCTGCGCGAACACCTCCGCCATGGTTTTCCCGGTTATGATGCGTCCGGAATCCCACAGCGCGGCGGCCAGCTTTTCGATCTCGGCATCACAGCGCGGAAAATCCGTCAGGCCGGGCGTGCCCTTGAGCCGCCGGCCGCCGATGACGACTGCGCCCGCATCGACCAGTTCGCGGATTTTCTGCGCCACCGGCAGCGTCATGCGGTCTGTGTCCGGCAGTACGAGATAGCGGTAGCTCGCGCCCGAAGGCAATACCAGCCGTCCGTCCTTCATGCTCAACTTGTGCAGCAGTTCCGATGAACAATGGTCGTAGTCGTAGCCTGCCGGCATATCCAATTGAATTTTATCCCTGTTCAGCGGCGCTCCCTCTCCGGGCCAGTAGCAGACATCGGCGGCAAAGCTGCCTTGCTGGAGCAGATACTGACTGCGCGTCAGGTAGTCCATCCACGGCTGCATGTAGGGGAACCAGGTGTTGAACCGGTCAATGTGCTGGCCCCACTGCCGGTGCGTCAGGCCGGGAATCATATTGGAGTAGGCCTGATGCGCGGAGAGGTGGAAGATCATCCGGTTGAGTCCATTGCAATATCTCCTGTCCCCCAGCGCCTTGAGCGTAAATGGATGGTCGCGCCGGCCCCGGTCGGAAGTGAACGACTCCGCGCCGACCACCGGTCGCCCGTAGGTGTGCGCAACGGAGGCCGCCATCTTCGTGCGGCCCGTGCTGCGCCGGTCGTCCCCCTGGATGTCGGGAAACAACCCTTTGCCGACCGCCCAGAACTCGCTGACCGGAAGATCCGGGATGCTGGCGTAGGCGAGGTTGTCAATACACAGTCTCCCGTATGGCTCGGTGGATAACTTGATGCCGAACGGCTGTGCCAGCTCGCGCAGCCGGCGCGAGTAATTGTCGAGCGTCATTTCGCTGACGGTCTGCCGCATGTCCCACAGGAAGCGCTCCGAGAGTTCCGCACTGCCGATCACGCGTCCGGTGAGCACCGGCAGCCACGGGCGCAGGTCGTAGCCGCGCCGCGCACGGAATTCCGCCGGAAACGTCGCGGTCCAGTTCTGGCCGCCGGCCTCCCAGCTGTCTACATGAACGTGCGTCAGCGTTTTGCCGGCCCGCGGTCCGGCATCGGTGAATATCTTTTTCAGGAAGCCCTCGTAGTGCGTCTCAATGCCGGCCGCGGCGAGGCGGTCGCATTCGAGGCCGATGGCCGCGGTCGGGCACGGCCGCGTCAGCATGAAATTCGAGGCGTGCCCGCCGCGCAGCACGAGCCACTTGCCCGGCGGCGCGTCCCACGTCAGGCGGCCATCCGGCTCCATGTGACCGGTCAAATCCATCACGCGCCGGACGGGCGTCACAGCGTCCGGCGGCATCGCGGGGGCCTTGGTTCCGCCCGGGGACATCCAGCTCGTGCCATCCTTGATGTTGAGTTCCGGAATACGGTAGTCACGCGCCTGAGACGACGGCGGCAAAGGGATCGCCAGCACGGCAATATCGCGGTAAAAATCATTTTTTTCAATCTGCTCAACAACCGTTGCGCTGAGGCGTTCGCCGGGCTGTATCCATATCGATTCTCCGCTCAACATCCTCGCTGATTTTTTTTTCGAGACCGCCGGTTTCGGCAGCAGCATATCCACCTTCTGCCCGCCGGCCAGTTCCGTCTCACTCCAGTACAGCGCCTGCATTGAGCGATCCGGCGTGATGTGCGGACCGCCGCTGCCGTAGCCGAAGTCCACCGAGATATCAAACTCCAGACCAAGGCGTTCGCATTCGCGGATCGCCCATTGCATACAGTCGTGCCACTGCGGGGTACAGGCCGCCACCTTGCCGGCCGGTGCCCACATCGCCCCGCTGACTTCCATCCAGATCAGCCCGCCGATGCCGGCGCGCTGAAGGGCTTCGAGGTCTGCAGTAATGCCCTCCTTGCTGATGTTGCCGTTGATCCAGAACCAGAACACCCAGGGTTTCGCCGAATCCGGCGGCGTTGCAAACCCTTTTTCCAGTTCATCGGCGCGGACGGGCGAACTCAAAATCCCGCAGCACAGCAGCAGCACCATCATCATTCCATTAGGCTTCTTCATGTTTTTCTTTCCCTGTATGTCTGTTTACTTCACATCCATCTGCACCGCCGGCTGCACCGTCACCGGACCGAGCAGTCCGGAAGGCAACAGCGCATCATCCTTCTTCCAGTGATGCCACGTCGAAAAGGTCAGCCGGCCCGACGGACTCGGCTTGCCGTCCAGCATCCATTGAGGCCACTTCGTGAGGGCATTACGCCCGAGGGTATTACTGTCATCCCACTCACAATCCGGCGGCAGCTGTTCGTCGCCGATCAACCGGTTCGGCCAAAGGTTGGTGATTCTTATTTCGAGTTTGTTTGTACCCGGTTTGGCCGCCGCGCTGATATCCACGCAAAACGGCGGTTTCCACAGGATGCCCAGCGGTTTGCCGTTCACAAAAACCTCGGCGATGTTCTTCACCGCGCCCAGATCCAGCCGGAGCGATTTGCCGTCGCCGAACAGCTCCGCCGGAAGATCAATATCTTTGGTATAGGCAGCCGTGCCGGAAAAATATTTTACGCCGCGGTCGGCATGCTCCGTCCACGAAATCAGCTTATCCAGCGTGACCGTCGCCGGTGCGCCCCAATTCGGCGGGAAGTCCAGTTTCCACGGCCCGGCGATTTCAACCGGCGGCGGAACGTCCGCGATGGCCGCCTTGATCACTTTGCCCGCAGCCGTCTTTAATTCCACGGCGACCGGATCCCAAGCCTGTATCTTCATTGCGCCGTCCGTACCCGCAACCAGCACATATGCCGGGGTCTGCGGCAGCACCGACTCACTCATCTCGGGCAATGTCAGGATTTTATTCTCGTTGACGCGCGCCTCCTGGCGCTGTCCCTTATACCGGTATTCAACACGCAGTTCTTTCACAACTCTGGGGGCCGGGTCGCGGCCCGCCAGCTTATTGTTTCCCGTAACGGTCAGTGTTCCGTTCTTGACGAGAGCCGCAACTTTCGCCGTCACGTCAATGCGTTTCTGATCCGCAGTCTGGCCGAATGCACCGTACTCGGCCTTCAGCACGGTCAGTTTTTCGTCTGGAACCTCCCCCTGACCTGCTGTCCCGCCGCGAACGGTTTCCGCGTGGTCTGCAGCCGATGCTTGACGGAAAACCACAAAGACCGAACCCGCCAGGTCAAATTGCAGCGGCACGGTGATGCGTCCGTTTTCTTCACGCCAGACCGGTACTTTCTCAATCACCCCGGTATCCGGGTGCCAGAGCTCCGGCACCTTGCCGCTGACGCGGAAGGTGCACTCCGCCGCGTCAAACCGGTCGCGCTGATTGGAAACAAAATAGATATCCGCATCACCGGCGAGACGATGAATATAAGAAAGCTGTGCGGCGCTGTCCGACGTAAATTCAAAATCCGGCTTTATATTCAGCCGGGCCAGCGTCTCTTCGACGGGCCGGCCGGAAACGCCCCGCGCCCAGATTTCATCTGCAAGCTGTTTCACTTCCCTGTCGCAAGCCGGATAACCGGT
>CAIKGD010000057.1 GCA_903826865.1 uncultured Verrucomicrobiota bacterium | reverse complement strand
TTGAATTCGCGCCCGGTTATGGGCAGTTCGTCCCGGGGCACGATGAAGGCGACCTTGTTGTCTCTGATTAATATACCGAGCGATGACACTTCGAACTGAATAGTGTCGCTGCGGGAGATGTTGTCCGGGCGTTTCCAGATCATAAACGTGCTGCCGTCCTGCATGTTTTCTACGCGGGGGACTTCGTCAGCATCATAGACTGCCGCCACATCAAACGGATCTAAGTCAAATTTGCTCTGGAGGGATTCTTTTTCGGCATCGGTGGGTTGGCAATAGACAAGTACATCGGCTTCAGTTTCGCTGCTTTGCACGAGCCGTGCCGATTCTATCCGGTAAGACAGTATCATGAAATCACCCTGTTTCTTTTTTTATAAAAGTTCCGTCTTATTGTGCCCCGGTTTGCCGGGTTGTTTTGTATCTCTAATGCCGCTAAGACGGCAAGCGATTCGTTAAAAATTTTAGAGGTTATTCCGGCCGGATCACGGGAGCTGTTGTTTGGCCGCTTGTTCGAGTGCTTTAGGTGGAGAGAAAATAACATGACTGAGCATGGCGCGGCGGAGGGAGGTTTTGTCGGACAGGCTCAGGACAGAGCCAAGGTTCGGAGCTTTTCGAACAGAAGTTTCCGAACCGTGGAAGCTCAGATTCATCGCCGGCAGCTTGATGGAAAGGATGTTATTGCGGAAGGCGCTCATCTTCGGACGTACGGCTGCTTCGGGTTGAGCGGCAACCGGAACGGGCGGCTCAGGAGCGGCTCGCCGGAGCGGTTTAATGTCCGGTAATGCTTCGATTTCGCCGGGTTTCCATGGGCTTTCCCGGACAAAGACCGGTTCTTGCTCCTGCGCTTCCACCGGTGCAGGCGGTTCAACACGGAATTCTTCGACTCCGGCCATTTTACGCAGCAATTCGGCAATCGGATCGGCAGGCGGGGTTTGTTCTTCACCGGCATCAGGACGCGGCGGACGCGTCTGATTTTTCTTGGCCGCCGCGCCGGCGATCTGGGCGATAACCCAGAAAACGCCGACGATCAGCCAAACAATTCCACCGTCCGCTCTGACAGATCCGGTCATGCTTAATCTTTCTTATGCGCCTGTTCGTCGCCGCCTGCCAGCGATTCGCGCATGGAGGTGTCGGCCATAACGTTCTGCATGCGGTAGAAATCCATGACTCCGAGGTGGCCGTCTTTGAAGGCCTGTGCGATGGCGAGCGGAACCTGCGCCTGCGCTTCGATAACCTTGGCCTGCATTTCCTGAACGCGGGCGCGCATTTCCTGTTCCTGTGCGATAGCCATGGCGCGGCGGCCTTCAGCTTCGGCCTGGCGGAGTTTCTTGTCGGCTTCGGCGCGTTCGGTTTCAAGCATGGCGCCGACATTGGCGGTATTGGAAGTTCCGGCGACGCTGACGTCGGCGATATCAATTGAGACAATTTCAAATGCGGTTTGCGCGTCGAGTCCGCTGTCGAGCACCTTACGGCTGATATTGTCCGGGTTTTCGAGGACTTTCTTGTAAGAATCCATTGAGCCGACCGCGCTGACGATGCCTTGTCCGACGCGCGCGATGATGGTTTCTTCGGTCGCACCGCCGACAAGCTGATTGAGGTTGGTACGGACAGTCACGCGCGCTTTGATCAGCAGGCGGATACCGTCTTTAGCGACAGCGTCGAGGAAGGTCGTGCCTTGTTTCGGGTTCGGGCAGTCGATCACCTTCGGGTTGACGCTGGTCGTGACGGCATCGAGAATGTCACGGCCGGCGAGGTCGATCGCGGCGGCCTGCTGGAAACCGAGTGCTATGTTGGCTTTGTCGGCGGCGATGAGAGCCTGTACCACGTTGACGACGTTGCCGCGTGCGAGATAGTGCGCTTCGAGCAGGTCGCTGCTGATATCAATCCCGGCTTTAATGGCCTGAATGCGAGCCCGGGCGATCAGCGTGACCGGCACCTTGCGCAGGACTTTCATCCCGATCAGATTGTACAGCTTGATAGGTGCGCCGGAGCCCCAGGCCTGAACCCAGACCGCGAGCACGGACAGAATGACGGCCGCGAAGACAAAAACGACGACCAGTAAAAAGATGCCCAGTATAGTTCCGATTTGCATAATGTAACCCTCCGTGTTGTTTATTTAATATCGCCCGGCGGCTGAATGACCAGCACCGGTTTTTTGAAAAGAGCCAGCAGCAGCGCGCCGAGACCGTATATCGCGACCATAAAACCGATGGCCAGCGAGACAGCGGTAAAAGCAGTGAGTAGGTAAATGACGAACAGGCCGGCGGCCAGCGTGCCGAACAGGTTACGTTTCGAAAGCTCTTTGCGGCGCAGAATCAGAGCGCCGAGCCAGAGTCCGACGGCGACTTTACTGAGGTAGAGCAGGCTGAAGTAGAAGAGAAAGAGCAAAATACTCAGCGGCAGTCCGATGAGGGTGAAGAGAAGCAGGAAGGCGCTGATCGGGATAAGGAAGAGCGCGGCGAGACCGGTGAGGATGCAGGTGCCGCGCGCGGTGCGCAGCAGATGCAAGGTGCGGGCGGTGTAACGAGGGAAAGCCGAACTGAAAACCATGCCGGTTAAAAGGGCGGCGGCGGCAAAGGCAAAGTGGATTGGCAGATTCGGCTTGATGAACCGGGCAGGCAGCGGGGCCTCAATCGTGCGGATCAGTTTACCGCCGAGCTTCACGGAAGGGGAGAGTACCAGTTCTTTGGGTGCGGTATAGCTCAGGTTCCCGCCGATTACCGCACCGGGCAGGATCACGATTTCCTGTGCCGTGACGGAGACATCGCCGGCGATTTTTCCGCCGATCGTCGCTTTTTGCGCCATGACCCGTACATTGCCGTTGATGGTGCCTTCGTTGATGAAATTTTCGCCGAGGCAGAACAGATTTTTGGCAACAGCCGCCGTCGGTTCGATTTTGACGGTATTGCCCAGTGCAGTCAGCGAGCCGTCAAGCGTTCCTGAAATCTGTGCCATGCGCGAAAACAGACGCACATGATCATTAAACCGGCCTGCCGCGATCACCTGACCGCCGCCCGCCCAGACATCGCGTTTAAAATTTCCGCGCAGGTCGATTGTAGTGCCTGCCGCGAAAAGATCGTCCTGCGCCTCGCCGCTGATGGTGATGTTCTGTGCCGAAATCCACAGTTCATCGCGCAGGGTCTCAGCTTCGCTGCTGATAAACTGATCACGCTGCACGAACTCGATCGCCTGCACCGTATTTCCGGCCAGCAGCAGTCCGGCTATCAATCCTGATTTCCAGCTTCCAGTTTTAAATTTCACGTTTCACTTCCCTCACACAAATCCGGTTGCCTTCCACCTTGATGATCTCAATGGCGGCGTCCTGTTTAATCCAGGTTCCGTCGGCGATGACGTCCGCGCGGCGGCCTTCGATCAGTGCTTTACCGGCGGGACGCAGGATGCTCAGTGCCGTACCCTTCATTCCGGGCTTCCACGACGAATCGTCCTGATCTTTTTTACTGATTTTCTGGTTCAGCGACAGCGCCTTGCCCATCCGGCTCTTCGGAAAGTATTTCATCCAGACAAACGCCGCAATGGCGGTCAGCAGAAGAATGAAAAACAGGCTCAGCCAGCCGAGCCAGGGCGGGAAGATTTTAAAACCGATGACAACCGCGCCGATCAGCGCCGCCGCGCCGGCAGCGCCGACCACGCCGCCGGGAATGAAAATTTCCACGCCGACCAGAAACAGTCCGCAAACCAGAAGCGTAATATACCAACTCATGCGCCGGATTCTACCTGCCTTCCGCCGCGATGGAACACAAAAGTTCCAGTGTTTGGGGAAAATGATTGCCAAGACGCCATGAAGTTTCCAAAGGGTGGAACACGATCTCCGGGCGCGCTGCCGCGGTCACCGGCCATTCGTTGAAACGGGCGCTCTAAGCTTTATAGCTCGCACCCCATGGATTGGCGGTTTGCCTCAAGCAGAAGCTGTTCGACGGAATCAATATCCGCCCCGTAGGCGATAACGCCGTCTTCATGTCCTGCTGTAACGAAAATGCCTTGCACGGTTCCCGTGTCGCGAACCAGCCGCGCCGTTTCCGCTGCGATTTCGGGCGTGCCGTACAAGGCCTTTTCTGAGGTCTTTAAATACCCGTTTGCCTGCATAAAGCGGAACATGACCGCACTGTGGATATGGATTACACAGTTGATTGCCGGGTTTGCCTGATAAACCGATCCGTGACTCATCGACTCCGACGACGCCTGAATCCGCCCGGTACAGAAAACCTCGTTCCGGGCGGCATCAAATGAATCAACAACGCAGTAGTCAGTTGGCGCGAGTACACGTTTAGCACCCGTAGCTGTGCCGCTGATGATAAATTTTGATGTGCCGTCCAGCCGTACGCTGACGTTGCCGTAACCGATGCCTCCCGGCAGTACGCCGATCAGTTCCAGATCGTGTAATACGGTTCTGACTTCATTCAGCCGCGTCAGCGCCGGACAGGCCGGCAGGTCGCCCTGGGTCAGATGAACCGCAAATTTGGTATAACCTTCATTCATGCTCGTCTCCGGTGTTCAGGGAAAAGGTTTAATATGGCGTTTTCAGTGGCCGCACACATACCACGCTCGCAAATCAGTCCGGTCACCAGCCGTGCCGGAGTGACATCAAATCCGTAATTCTTAGCCGGGGTTGTCTCCGGACACACCAGAACCTCCGCGATGGAACCATCCGGAGCTTTGCCGGTGACATAGCGGACTTCCCGCTCATCGCGTTCCTCAATCGGAATCTGCCGGAGGCCGTCATCCATTTCAAAATCAAAACTGGAGGAGGGCAGCGCCACATAAAACGGAATCCCGTTGTCGCGGGCGGCCAGCGCCTTCAAATACGTCCCGATTTTATTGGCCACATCACCGTTGCGCGTAGTCCGGTCGGTTCCGACCAGCACCAGATCAACCAGACCATGCTGCATCAGATGCCCGCCGGTGTTGTCGGCCACCAAATGATGATCCACCCCTTGCTGTCCCAGCTCCCAGGCGGTCAGTCCGGCTCCTTGACTGCGCGGGCGAGTCTCGTCAACCCACACATGAACCTTGATGCCGGCTTCCTGCGCCGCATAAATCGGTGCCGTTGCCGAACCGTAGTCGACAAACGCCAGCCAGCCGGCATTGCAGTGGGTGAGAATATTCACCGGTGCGCCGTTTTTCGCTGCGCTGATATCGCGAATGAGCTTTAAACCGTGTTCGCCGATGCGGCGGCAGAATGCCGCGTCTTCGTCAGCGATCGCGCAGGCGGTTTGAAAAGCGGTTTCGATTTTTTCAGCAATCGTCGCTGCCTGCGACATCGCCGCCAGCTGCCGTTTCACCGCCCATGCCAGATTGGAAGCGGTCGGGCGTGTGGCAGTGAGAATATCTCCGGCACTCCGGACAAAGGATTCGAAACTGTTGCGGGGCGCCGTCAGCGCCGCGACATACATGCCGTATCCCGCCGTAGCGCCGATCAAACCGGCTCCGCGCACAACCATGTCCTTGATGGCCCGCCGGAAATCATCAACCGTCTTCAAATCCAGTACGGCAAACTCATGCGGCAGCCGCCGCTGATCAATCACCTGAATCACAGCCGGGTCGTCCTGTTTGACCCAAACCGTCCGGTAGTATTTTCCGTCGACCATCATAGTTTATATCATCCGGGTCTGCTGATCTGTTTCCCGTTTATCTTTCATAGTTCATCATTCATAATTCTAAACGGGTACCCCGGGCGGGATTTGAACCCGCGACCTGCGGTTTAGGAAACCGCTGCTCTGTCCAGCTGAGCTACCGGAGCACGAAATTAATTATAAGTTCTGAACGATGAACGATGATCCGAGTGTTTGCAAATCATCATTTATCCCTCATCACTCATCATTTTTCCTGATGTCATGGTTGATGCGCATGGAGCAGAATTTTTCGCCGCACATGGAGCAGTAGCGCTGTTTGACGTCGAATTTTTCGCCCGGCGGCATGGACTGCTCGCGGAAGCGGCGCGCGCGTTCGGGATCGAAGCAGAGGTTGAACTGGTCTTCCCAGCGGAATTCAAAACGGGCTTTGCTGATGGCGTTGTCGCGATCCTGCGCGTTGGGTATGCCTTTGGCCAGGTCGGCGGCGTGCGCGGCGATTTTATGGGCAACAACGCCTTCGCGGACGTCCTCTTTGTTCGGCAGGCCGAGGTGTTCCTTCGGCGTGACGTAGCAGAGCATGGCGCAGCCGTACCAGCCGATCAGCGCGCCGCCGATGGCGCTGTTGAGGTGGTCGTATCCGGCGGCGAGATCGGTGACGAGCGGGCCGAGGGTGTAGAAGGGCGCTTCAAAACAGTCGGACAGCTGGCGGTCCATGTTTTCTTTGATTTTGTGCATGGGAACGTGGCCGGGGCCTTCAATCATCACCTGACAGCCGTGTTTCCACGCAATCTGCGTGAGTTCGCCGAGGGTTTTGAGTTCGCCGAACTGCGCGGCGTCGTTGGCGTCGGCCAGACAGCCGGGGCGCAGCCCGTCGCCGAGAGAGAAGGCGATGTCGTATTGCTGCAGGATTTTGCAGATCTCTTCGAAACGGGTGTAGAGAAAGCTTTCTTCGCCTTTGTTTTGCATCCACTGCGCCATGATGGAACCGCCGCGGCTGACGATACCAATCAGACGTTTGGCGGCGAGCGGAACATGTTTTTTCAAAACGCCGGCGTGGATGGTGAAGTAATCAACACCCTGTTCCGCCTGTTCGATGAGTGTTTCGCGGTAAACTTCCCACGAGAGTTTGTTGACGTCGCCGCCGACTTTCTGGAGCGCCTGATAGAGCGGTACGGTGCCGATCGGTGTCGGGCAGTGGCGCAAAATAGCTTCGCGCGTTTCGTGAATGTCTTTGCCGGTGGAGAGATCCATGACGGTGTCCGCGCCCCACAGGACGGACCAGCGCATTTTTTCGAGTTCTTCGGGAATGGAGGAACCGAGCGCGGAGTTGCCGATATTGGCGTTGATCTTGGTGCGGAACTTGCGGCCGATAATCATCGGCTCGCTTTCGGGGTGCCTGCGGTTGACCGGAATAATGGCGCGTCCGGCGGCGATTTCGTCGCGCACAAATTCCGGCGGAACCGATTCGCGGATGGCGGCGAATTCCATTTCCGGCGTAACGGTTCCGGCGCGGGCGAGTTCGAGCTGAGTGGCGTGTTTACGTCCGGCAATCCACGGCGCGCGCAGGGCGGGCAGGGGACCTTCCATGTCCGGTCCGGCGGTGTCGTAGACGCGCAACGGGGCGTTGTAGGATTTTTGTGTACCGTCGTCGTTGAGTGTGTGCGCCAGTTCGATTTCGCGGAACGGGACGCGCACGCCGGGCTGTGCGCCGCTGACATAAATTTTCCGCGAGTGCGGGAAAAACGATCCGTAGTCTGAAGTCTCTTTCATCGCTTTTTTCCTTCCAAAGCCGGGAAGAGAGCGGCAAAAGAACCGTTCGCTTCCCTTCGCGGCATTATCCGCGCAGGTTCAAAGGGTGGTTTCTCAGCCCCCGGATTAAACACGAAATCCGAAACACGAAATCCGAAAAAAAATCAAAATCCTGAAATTCGAATTTCGAAACTCGGGCTTCGTGCTTCCCGCCATCGGCGGGCTTGGGCACCCCCAGCAAAACCGGAACTATACTGGTTCCGCAGTGCTAGTGAAGCCTTTGTTTCATTTTTGTGCGGCGGGAAAATACGTTTATTTTGTCCGTGTTTTCCGGCAACTGGCCGCACTATGGGATTGTAAACAGCGTGTGCTCTGTGGAAACTGTCGCCCTCAATTTTACCGGAGGATTTACGATGAGCAAAAAAGCAATCAAAGAGGATATTTTCTGGGTCGGGGCGCTTCATCCGGAGCGCAAGCTGTTCGATGCGCTGATGCCGCTTCCGTACGGCACCACGTATAACGCCTACCTTGTCCGGGGATCGGAAAAGACCGCGCTGATAGACAGCGTGGAGCCTGAAAAAATGGCCGATCTCTTCCGCAATCTGGAAGATGTCGAAAAAATCGACTACATCGTCTGCAACCACACCGAGCAGGACCACTCCGGCTCGATTCCTGAAGTGCTCGGAAAATATCCGGAAGCCAAAGTTCTCTGTCTCCAGAAAACCAAAGAGATGCTTCAGGACTTAATGACCATTGAAGACCGCTATTTCCAGGTGGTGGCCGACGGTGAGGAAGTTTCCCTCGGCAATAAAACGCTGCGCTTCCTGCACCTGCCGTGGGTGCACTGGCCGGAAACCACCGCCACCTACATTCCGGAAGATAAAATTCTTTTCAGTTGCGACCTCTTCGGCTCGCACTACTCTTTCGGTGACAACCTTTTCGCGGGCGGAAACCCGGCTGTTTATAAAGAGGCCAGGGAATATTACGCCGAAATCATGATGCTCTACGCCAAAGTGAGCGCCAAACATCTTGACCGCGTTGGCGCGCTCGACCTCGACTATATCTGCACCAGCCACGGCCCGGTCTACGATCAGCCGCAGCGGATTCTCGACCTCTACGACGACTGGATGCGCGGCGGGCCCAAAAATCTGGCGCTGGTCGCTTTCGTATCCACGCACGGAAGCACCCGCATCATGGCCGAACATCTTGCCGCCGCTATCAAAAAGCAGGGCGTTGAAGTGAAACTCTTCGATCTCGTCGGTCTGCCGCTCAACGACATTTCCAGCACACTGGTGGATGCCGCCACCATCGTGCTCGGCTCCTCGGTCGTCATGAGCGCACTGCATCCGTACGCCGTCAATGCCGCCTTCCTGATCGACCGCCTGAAACCTAAGGCGAAATTTGCTGCGGTCTTCGGGTCGTACGGCTGGAGTCCGGCGCCGCTCAAAGAGGCCGCCAAACTGCTGCCGTCGCTCAAAGTCGAACTGCTCGGCACTGTCATCGCCAAAGGCCACCCGAAAGGCGGCGTCTTCGCCGAACTCGACGCATTGGCCGCGCAGATCGCCGACAAACATCGCGCCGCCGGATTGCTATAAGGGAGATTTTCTCGCAAAGGCGCAGAGGCGCAAAGATTTTGGAGGGTCGCGTTCCACCGCGACCGAGGACGGCGTGGAAGCCGTCCCTCCAGAATTTGATGTGACATTTAGCGCCTCTGCGCCTTGGCGAGAGAAAATTATCACTGCGGCATGGAGACGCGGTAATAGCGGCTGGGATAATTGGTGAAGGCCGGGTCGCTGAATTGAACCGAACCGCCGGTCAGCGTATTGGTTCCAACCGGAACCCAGATGCCTTCGGCCAGATTCGTGCAGGCTTCCACAACGACCGTCATCCCGCTGGCCCAGTTGATGCCAAATCCGAAACCATTGGTTTGTATTCCAAAGCCGCTATCTCCGGGTTGGATTTGTGGGATCCAAAGTGCTGTCGGGCGGCGAGAGAGGGATCCCCCAAATGTGGCGACCCACCCCGCAGTTCCCGGCAAGTAATAGACCGTGGCATTGTCGGTACCAACGAACAGATCTGAGCCACTATCGCTGGGGGCGCTGCCTTCGAAGTAGACTCCGACCAGACTGGGGCAGTAATCGAATGCAGCGAATCCAATTTCAGTGATGCCGTTACCAAAGGTGATATTTGTCAGATTTTTGCAGCCACAAAATGTAAAGACTCCAATATCAGTGACAGTATTGGGAATTACGACGTTGGTTAGGCTGGAGCAGTTTTAAAATACCCCAGCATATCCGCCAAAGGTGATATACTTATCCCCTATGATGGTGACGCTGTTTGGAATCGTGACGCTCGTCAGTCTGGCGCAAGAATTGAACGCCGAATTACCGATGCTGGTGACATTTGTTCCGATTACGGCGCTAGTCAGATTACTGCAGGACAGAAATGCGCTGACTCCGATGTTGGTGACGCTGTT
>CAIKGD010000056.1 GCA_903826865.1 uncultured Verrucomicrobiota bacterium | reverse complement strand
CCGTATGGCCTCATAAAATGCCAGATGTTCGTAATACGTCGATCCACCATGCGCACCTGTTTTTTGAATAGCTGACGGGGGCTCCACCTTGATAATTCTTGATGTATCTTTTCCCCTCATTCTGATTTCGATCTCTTCCCGGGGGACATCATACGCATACAGACTGGCTTTATCCCCGTTTACAATAATCTCCTCCCTGCAGCCGCCCATAAACATACAGAGGTTAAGACAAGCGCGAACACCATTTTCATAATCAATGATAGAAAATGAGTTATCGATGATATCAGATTTTTTTTCGTTGTGTTGGAAATTAAGAAAGTTCACATCCCGACCGCCCGATGCGTACACTTTAACCGGCGGCGCACCGGCAATCAGATTAAATAAATCAAAATAGTGGCAGCACTTTTCAATCATTGTGCCGCCGGAATACTCCGAAAATTTGTTCCATTCATTCCACTTATTGAGGAACCAGCGGCGATGTTCCATAATGTAAATCATTTTAACAGCCCCCGCTGTCTTTCGCACGTTGAGTTCCTGAAAAAGCTCCTGACAAACCGGCTTGAGCCGGTATTCCAGCCCCACATAAAAAACCTTATCATAGGTTTTCGCGATGTCCGCCAGTTGCCGGGCATCTGCCACCGTCGCAGCAATCGGCTTTTCCAGCAAAATGTGTTTGTGATGTTTGCAGGCCATTTTGGTGACATCAAGATGTGTGTAGTTCGGCGTGGAAATAATAACGGAGTCTGACTTTGAATCAGAGCAAGCCTGCTCCAGGGTCGAGTGGATTTTTGCTTTCCCCAGCAACTTGGGGTGACGTTCAAGACAATACTTCAAACTGCCTGGATTGGGGTCATAAATCCCGACAACATCTGCTTCTCCAACCGATGCTATCGTATCAATGTGTTCAGCCCCCATACATCCTGCACCAATAATCGTAATCTGGGGGCGTTGCAGTTTCTGATCCGTCTCAGCCTCTCCCCATACAACAGATAGATCCAAGTTCCCGGGCACATACTCTTTTTTTTCATTCATAACTTTTCATACTCCTTCATTTTAAACCGTCTATTCAGCTATAAACTCTGTTCTCTTTCACCGCCGTCACGAGCAGGTTGGCCAGCTTCCTTAAGACAAACCATTTCATCAGCTCCTCAATTTTAAACAATCCGAACAAGCTTCAAATTATCCTTTCAGTCGTAACGGTTTTCTCCCTCTCGATAGCTATCATTT
This sequence comes from uncultured Verrucomicrobiota bacterium, assembly GCA_903826865.1. Lineage (GTDB taxonomy): Bacteria > Verrucomicrobiota > Kiritimatiellia > Kiritimatiellales > Tichowtungiaceae > Tichowtungia. The sequence continues at coordinate 16,472 of CAIKGD010000056.1, read as the reverse complement.
CAAAAAGGCCTGTCAGATCGGTTCGGAAGCAAACCCTTCCGGCTTCCATATGATGAGATAAAACCGCTCCGTCGCTGATCCGCACTATCCGCACCGGATCCCACCCGTCCAAACGAAGGCTGACATCAATTCCCCAGATCGGAATTGCAGGAAGCAGTTCCTGCAGGTTGACCAGATTGAGCAGGTATCGCGATTTCTCCGGCTGATCGAACAGCGTTAACTCTATAGAAGGATGGGCATTCGTTTCAAATACGAGCGGGCTTAAACACAGTGTTTGGATCAGTCTAACAAACGCTTCGCGGTGCGGAGCCTGCACTGCGGTTTCCAGTGCCGCAGCGCTCCAAACCACAGTTCCTTTACCGTACTTCTTTTTGATGATTGCAGGAAACCCGGAATCTTTCTGCGGCGGGTTGGAATGGATCGACACAAACCGGCCCGGCTCCGCCGGATCCGTTAAAGGCAGCACTATGCGGGCAATCACTTCATCCTCCGCACAGCCTTCCGCCAAAATCTGGCTTGAAAACATGGTTAGAGGATAGTTCGGACGAACGCGTGAAAAAATCTTAGCGCCCTCCCCGCAAGGGCTTATGTAAGTCAGTTTCTCAATCGTTTCGCCAATCACCCGGACACCAAAAACCCCTTCAAGAAGTTTTGGAGAAACCATTCCGCTCAAATAAAGGCTTCCTCCATTTCTAACAAATGTCCGGAAAGCCTCCACTTCCGTCGAATCAACTTCCCTCGCCCCAGGAACAATCAGCACTTGAAATGGCTCCAGTTCATTGATGTTCGAACGGGCGATGACAGCGAAAGGAATATGAGCCTCTTTCAGGGTTCGCGCCGCACTTACCGGTGCGTCCAGATAATCCAGATCGGTCGAGGTGTCACTGATCTCTTTGCTGTCGCGGATGTGCTTTCCATTGTCCTGCATATAATATTTGGATGAGAGTGAGAGGTAGATCGCCACATCGGCACACAACCGCCCTCCCGCTTCTTGTTCAAACGGTTCCATCGCAGAAAAAGCTTCGCCGATCACGCGATAGACTTCTTCATTCTGGGATCCGTCCGGATCAATCGCATCAATAGCCAGAAAGGCCCCGTTGTGCGCCAGTGCCAGAAATCCGTGCAATGCCAGTACATCGCCGGATTTCATCGTCGTATGATCTTTGAGGCTCGGATCGCAACGCGACGTCATGTACTCAAAGGGCTGGTTGCGCGTCATGCTCGAATAGAGCTTACAGATAAAAGACTGTTGCATAAACCCGCCGTAAAAATCACCGCCGGCATAATCACTGGCCGCGGGGTTCCCGGCGGCAGTTCCCAGCAGATAGGGAAAATGAATGGTCGCACAAGTATGTTCAACCGTTACTCCGGGCTTCGCCTGCCGGGCCATTGCAGCAGTAGTAGCGGCAAACTCGGATATCCAAGCTTCCCGTTTCTTCTGAAATGCAGACCAGACTCCATCGCTCCAATCAATCACTTCAGGAATTTCACCGCCGACTTCCATTTGGTAGCGTGCACGGCAAGCCGGACAAAAGCAAATTGCGGGCCAAAAAGTCATATCAAAAAACAGGCCGTCAAATTCATAGTTCCGGCAGAGCTCTTCTATCTGTGTTTTTATAAAAGCCCGGTATTTTTCGTTATTCGGACAGCAGAGACCGTAACGGCCTTTCATGAAAAAGTGTTTGGCCCCGGCATCCCGTGACGCCTGCCCGTCTATGTTGAGTATCCTCCAGTCCGGGTGCTGTTCATATGCCCAGTTATTGTAAATCAAGCTATAATAAACCACCGTGTCCATATTCTCTTTTTTACAACGGGATAAAATTCCGCCCAGAATATCGCATCCGTTAGTTCCCTTATGAACGGCACCGCTGCGGGTTGGCCAGTAGCAATAACCGACATGGGAATTAGCATAAACCATGGCCGTCTTGACATGCGCTGTTTTAAGATTCCTGACGTAGGTTTCCGGTTCCAGTCGTTGTAAGAATCCAGCGTTCCAGTCCTCGATATGCATGTCGACCAGACATCGCCGATAACTTTTTTTGTACCAGTTTTCACTCAAAGCTGAACCAGCCTCTCTCGAAAAAATTACATCATAAAACTCAACATTCTCATTCTCGGATAAAATCCGACCTAAGAAAGCCCGATAGAAGTTAAGCGGTTGACTTCTGATATGAAGCTGACCGCCCACAGATTAGGTTGCGGATCGTCGACTGCATGGTTTCCCGCAGGAGCATTAAATTACAAGTGGCCGAATGCTGTCTGAATACACTATATAAATCTGAGTGTTGCGGAGCCGTATCCATTGGAAACACATCCGGCTTTCTTACTCATAATCTTTTTCGCTGACGCTGTAACAATGAGCCTTATTCACAATCGTTCCGGCATAGAGCGGAATGCGTCCATTCAGCAGCGGATCACTGGTCTTAACCATTTTTGCATGCAATTTTCCTTCCAACTCCGTTTTTACAGCGGTGTAGTTTTCATCGTCCGCAACGTTCACCCGCTCCGCCGGATCCAAGTAGAGGTCGAACAGCATCGTTTTCGCTCTGGGCCGTTGAAAAAATCCGGCCGCTGTCATGAACTCCTTGGACGTACCGGGATCGACATTACAGCCCATCGTATACGGATAGTCCCCGAAATTTTTGATAAGCTTGTACCGTTTCGTCCTGATGCAACGGGTCGGATCATAACCCCCGTGACAGTTGATCTGCGCATAAATTTCTCCCTGCACCTCGTCCGTCTTGCCGTCCAGCAACGGCTTGAGCGACACGCCCTGAAGCCAGTCCGGCTTCGCCAGACCTGTCAGATCGCACAGTGTCGGGAACAAATCCATCTGTGAAACCAGCGCGTCAGTTGCACGGCCCTGAAGCACGCTGCCCGGGCATTTCATGATCAAAGAAACCCCGATCCCTGTATCATACAGTGTGCACTTCATATTCGGCAGCGGCAACCCATGATCTGTGGTGAAGATCACAATTGTATCCTCCTCCAAACCGCTTTCCTTCAGCGCTGTCAGAACTTTATCAATACAGAGGTCGGCGTCCCGTACAGCCTGAATGAAAGTCGCCATTTCCTTGCGGTTGCCGTCGTTGTCAAACAGCGGATGCGGCAGCGTCACACGATCCGGATTCACCGTCCCGTCCAGATCGGGATACGGCTTGTGCGTATTGATCAGCCCATATGCCAGAAAGAACGGTCTGCCGTCTTTCTTTTTCCGCAGCAGGTAATCCGCCGCTTTTCCCGCATTCTCCAAATCCCAAGGAGTAAGAGAATCCGCGTTCATGTCACAATCAACTTCTGTCAGAACCTGCTGATAGCCGATTTTTGTCACATCGTGAGATTCGTGCTGATAGCCGGCCAGAACCGTTTCATAGCCGTTGGCATTCAAAAATTGCACGATGTGCCGGCTGTAGTCGTTCATCCGGAATCCGCGATGGGCCAATCCGTACATTTCAGATGAATGCGGAAGCATGCCGGAAAGCAGCGCCACCCGGCTCGGCGAACAGGTAGGATTGGCGCAAAATGCGTTGCGGAACAGAACCCCTTCGTCCGCCAGTCGTTTAAGTGCCGGTGACGGAACCGCATAACCGTACGGCTCAATAAACCGACCCGTGTCATGGGTATTGATATACAGTATATTTTTTCTTTGCGGCATTTCGGCAATTGCTTCGCTTTGCATCATTTCTGTAATCTCCTTAAATCAGACTTTCGGACCGAAGTGTTTAATCAGCACCAGATTCCCTGTTTCGCTGGTGTTTTCAATGGTCACACCGGCAATTGCAGCCGCTCTGCTGACAAAGTATTCATCCTGCGTCAATTCACCGAAACGAATCACCGCCGGTGTTTCGATCCGGTTCCCGTTTACCGCGCCGCAGCCTTCCAGCACAATGAAACCGTAGGCTTCCGCATCTTTAAGCACTACCTTGCAGCCGGGATAAACCGTCAATTCAGTTGAAGAATAATCGTCACTGCCATACACAATCCATTTTTCCAGATACCCGGAAGCTTTCATGCCAGTTTCGTCGCGCACTGGAACCGGTTCAACAAAATGATTCCTGCCGAATTCCGGATCAACATTTTCATCCCAATCCAGCATTCCAATAATGTAATCCAAATCCTGCTTTTTATCTTCCGGAACATCTTTTACCAGCAAATCCCAAGGCACATAGCGATCTTCCACCATCGATTGAAACATCCCGTAAATATCGTACGGACGCTGGGGCTCATAAGTCACCAGTGATCCCGGAGCATGCAGTACACCGGCAGGAACACGCCAGCCGGTACCGGGTTTTAATTTGTAGGCTTTCGACAGATATAAAATCCCGTTATCGCCTTTATTCCAGTCTTTCAGACACTGCTTCACTTGTTCTTTGGTTGTGCCGGGTTCAAACCCGAAAAAAGTATAGGGGAAATTATTACTCTTCATGTTCAGTTGCGGCGGAAAATAATACGCTTCCGGTTTGCCCGATTTTCCAACATTCGCGGCATGCTTTTCCATCTGGTGCATGTGATGAGGAATCGGCCCTTGATTGTCAAAAAACTTGCAAAGCACCTTCCATCCGCCGTGTTTCTTCATCACAGCTTCGCCGAGAATTTCGCTGCCCAGAAGGCTGAATACCTCCTTGAGCTGCATTTTGACCATCTGACCTCCGTGCCCCAGCACCACATAACTCAGCCCCTCATCAGCCGGCGTATCCGGTCCATTTTCGGCATGCGTCGTTGAAGCCAGCCAGCGTTCATCGATCCCTCCGCGGTTTGCTCCCAGTGCATACAGATCCTCCGGATGAAGCTTCAACCGTCCGCCCGGAACCAGAAATGCTCTCGGCACCCAGGTCGGCACCAGCCGGAGGAGCCCGTTGGTGGCAGATAACTCATTTTTTAACGCCTGCTTTTTAGTTTCGATGTTCATTATGGTCATCCCCTTATTACACAGTACTCAAACGCACGCGCGGCTTGCCACGGGAACAAACCGCCCGGCTGTTTGATCGGGTGTCAATCGACAAACTCAACTCCCATGGATTCCACCAGTGCGCGTAAGTGCTCTTTAACATGCCCCTCCGCGATCACCGGATGGTGAGGGAATCCTGCAGTGATCATTCGTTTGAAATACCGGTTGATGTCCACATCCGGGAAATATCCAAGTCCGTTGGTTCCTTTCAGGTGCCGCTTTGGCTTGATGGTTTCGCCCTCAATTGCCGTAAACAGATATTTCCCGTTCAGGTGCCACAGACGGAAAAGCGTAATCGGCATTCCGGTCTTCAGCGTGGCATTCACGACCGCCGGATTTTTGTTATTGAAGTGCCGGCCAATTGCAGGAGGAATGTCGCTGTCCAGTCCTTTGCAAAGTTGAAACGGAGCAGCTCCTCCATGCCACAATGTAATGTGGTGTTCATCATGCTCAAGCCAGTCGGACAGATAGCAGGCTCCGCATCCGGAGGCGTATCCCAGCAAACAGCTCAACGCCCCGTCAACGTCGCCTTCACAAGCCACCGCATAGCCCTCGGAAGCCAGTCGGGCCATGGCCAAATACGGCCACTGCGTGGCAGAAAGTTCGGGCCAGTCACGCACTCCTAAGGCGCTTAACGGCATCGTATCCATCATTCCCTTCATGCACAGATAGTATTTTGATGCCAGCAGCAGGTCGGCCTGAGTTATATCATCCGTACAGGGAAGCCCGATCCGTTTCAGTTTATTCAGATCCTCCTTCGCCGCGTCATCACTGATCGCGTGAACACTGTCAATAAACTCATGCATGCCGATGTGGAACAGCTCAGTATGGAGGTTGGCCTGCATGGAGGCCGGATCAACATGCATGTCGATAAACCCCGGCGCGTGGTAGCCCACTAGGCCGGCGCTGCCACTGTGGATAACGGAATAAGCATAAGCACGATAAACGGCAGCGGAAAAATCCTTAACAGTCTGTGCTTCGCCCGGCATACCGTAAACAAACTCAAAAGGGTGTCCGGTCTGGGCCAGCGTGGCTGCAAATGTATGCGCCCCGACCAGAGAACAGGCGCTGATCATATCGCCTTCCTGTTTCTCAGGCGTAGCCCAGAAAACCACCGGGGTCCGGCTGTATTGAGCAAGAGCCGGAACCATCCGCCCGTCACTCACCGTCGGCTGGAGAGCGACAAGAACCCGGCATCCTTCTTTCGCACATTCGTCGAGCGCCGTTCGCAGTGTCACAATATTGACGATTTTCTGTTTCGGCGTGAAAAGATTGAATGGACAATCTTTTAACTGGTCGTTCGCCAGTTGTTCGATGTGAGCTCCCCATTCCGGCACAAATCCTGCCCTCTCACGTTTCAAAAACAGAATTCCAACTTTTACTTCCGGCTTAGGGTGGTCAATTAAAATATTCATTTATAACGTCTCCTTGCTGTCATGTTGCTGATTTATCGAACTGTCAATTTCTCATAATATCGGTCCATCTCTTCAATGATACTCGGGCCGATAGGCGATCCCAGCCGGTTCGCCCCGGCAGCAATCCCCATGATTGCCAACTGAAGCGGGTTGCAATTCCCATATCCCGAAAATTTTACACCGATATTTTCAGGACAGGTCTGCCTCATAATTATCACATCTTTTATTAATGGCGCTCCGCCACGACCGGTCGATGTCTTAACGAATTTAACTCCGGCCTCTGTTGCACATTCACAGGCCGCCTTTATTTCATCTTCCGTAAGCAGTGCTGTCTCTAAAATCGCCTTGATCCCCCCTGAAGAGGATTCCCCGGCATTAACCACGGCTGCAATATCTTTCGTATATGCCTTATAGTTTTTGTCTTTCAGCAAACCGATATTTGTCACCATATCGATCGCCGCCGGAGCCCCGTTTAGACTTTTCAGCGTCTCCGATGCTTCAAACACCTTACTGGATGTGGAGATCGCCCCGAAAGGGAATCCAACGACAAAACAGGATTCAATGCCGGTTCCCTTGAGTTCTCGCGCTACCAGCGGAGCCCAAAAGGAATTCGTGCAGGCAGACCTGAATTTAAACCGTTTCACAGTCGCGCAGAGGTCTATGATCATTTTTTCTGTCGCATCCGGCGCCAGCAATGTCTGATCAATCATTCCGGCAATCTTATCCTTGTCATACTTGATATCATTAATGATCACTGTCGTTTCTCCGTTAATATTTTATCACAGCTCTTACTGGATTTTCTGCTTTAGTAAAATTCAATCTCAGAGGTCGGATGCGGCGCAGAACTTTACGCTCATCTGCCGCAGGCAATATTCGAACCGCCGATATTCCGATTTACTCATCTTCTGAACGTAACTCGTCAGGTGTTTCAGGAATTTTACATTGTCGGTTCAAGATAGCCGTCATCGCCGAACAAGTGAATCATTTACTAAGTTAAGCGCTTGAACTATCGGCGATTTCCCCTGACAGAAAGCAAGCCGCTCAAGGAATAAACATCAACGAGCGAACTGAAAAAGAGCCGGTTGAATCACTGAAGGAATTCCCTACAAACGCAATGGACTTTATACGGTCAAGATCCAGACGGCCATTGTCATCCCCTTTCGCTACGGCTCCCATAGGAGTAAAATCTCCAAGGTCAACTGTTACAGTTTGCCAGCGACCCCGGGTTTCAGCCTCTACATTGGGAATGGCGCGATAAAGAGCTCCGTTCTCTTCACTGAAAACAACGGAAAATGTAAAAGCCGACGGGTCTGTGAATTTGACATCAATCAGAAGTTTGCGGTAGCCCTTAAAATCCTCGGTTTTCAGAAAAGGGGTTTCGATTTTCCCCCATTCTGACGCCTTCCCGCCAACATTATTTCTTGAGATAAACTTATAGCGGCATTGAACAGCATCTTCCAGAGCGGTTGCTGCCCACGTCTGATTAGGAGCTGTGGCCCGCCATTTGACATCCGTCGCAAGAATTTTACGGGGTTCCAGATTGAGATATTTCTTGAGTTGCACCTGAATGCTCTTCTGAACAATGTAAGGGGTATCCAGCATGTTCTGCAGAGAAACCGAAAAAATAATATCGGCAAGATTGGGTGCTCCGCCGCCCCCGGACGGCACTGAGATGGAAAGCTTCAAGGACTTCTTTTCCCCCGGAACAAGCCTGACCGTAAACGAATTGCCTTCACTGCATGTCCACCCATCCGGCAACCCGGACTCAATGGCCATTTCAAGGGGCTCGGAAAAAATATTCTGCATTTCAAGCTCCATTGAGAAATCGGCACCATCCGTAACAGTTTCAGGTGCACGAGTAATAGTGAATGGGAATTCAGTAATAATCGGAGTTTGGTTTTCAGTCACAAGATAAGCAGGATCGTTATTGACGCCGATAATACAGATATCGCCTAACTGTTTGATGGCAGCCAGCGGAGCGCCGTAAATATCGGTATGCTCAGGCGGTGTCTTCGTGCGCAAAAAAATACAGCGGGGTTTATTCGCATTCTCGCTCTTGAAAAACGCCAAGGCCTGAGTGCCGTCAGCGCCTCTTCCTCCGAAACGATAAAGGTAAAGTTGTTCATCTGCGGCCGGAATACGCTCCATAAAAGGCCGACAGGCGAGTGCGCGGCTGAGATGACAGAAGGCGGCCACTTCCTTTTTTGGAATCATGCGTTCGGGATTCTCGTAATAGAATCCATAGTAAAAAGGATTTGGTAATTCTCCAACGCCGTTGAGAAGAAACCAATACATGCGCTCTACACCGCCGGCGAGCAGCATCAAATTCATTTTAGTCATATACCGGGCTGCCGCTGCTTCTGAAACTATTTTGACGGATGGATACCGGTTCGGTTTAACCGACATAAAATCATTACATTGGAACCCGATTTCAGTAGCCCAAAGCCGGGGAGGATTCGCGGCGGAATCTGCCAGTTTACGAACTCCGGACACTTCGTCCTGAAGGGTAGAGACTTCCGGCGAAATCACACGATAGGGGTGAAAAGAAAGCACATCCATTTTCCCTTGTGCTCCGCTATCTAAAACTGAGCGTATGTAGTCCAGATTTATGTTGGACGTATCTATGCCAACAACGGTTTTATCTGGAAATTTCGTTTTGAAGAGGTCATAGGCTCCGGCCAGATATTTTGCGTAATCGGATGCGGATCCCGGAAAACTGCCATTGGGTTCATTATAAATCTCATAGGATTGAACAAGCGGCCCGGCATCCAGAACCAGTTTTTCTAACATGGTCAACGCCAGAGGCGTACTGAACCGTTCGGAGTTTTGCCCTGACAACCATTTCGGGGCCGCACCGGTCACCAAAGCCATTAACTCCGCTCCGGTTTTTTCTTTTAAATAACGAAGGACCTCCGTGTCAACAAACCACTGGTCCGGCTGAGGTTGCATATAACCCCATATGAACGGCCCGATCAGCCGAAGGCTTCCGGCCCCCATTCGCTCAATTGCACGGGCAAATTCCCGCGGATTAGTTTGAATAACACATAACGCAAAACGCGGGTCCGGATTTCCGGAAGGACGGGTAGTTATAACAAAAGCTGAGTCCCCCTTGACAGCGTCGCCCAGACTCCATTGCACTCGATAGTAGCCCGGCTCACGGACGGGGATATCAAAAGATTTTTTAATTGACCGCCCTGTCGGCAAAGAAAAACTCCCTTGTGAAACCAGAGTTTCTTTATGGCTGATTACCTGATAACTGAGTTGCAGAACTTTTTTATCGGAACGGTAATCAGCGACCCGGGTAATGAACTGAGGAACTTCTCCGGTAAAAAAAATTCCCGACGGTTCAGCACACTCCAAACCGGCTTCAACAATGGAAGACGGTTCAATTTTTGCACTTCCCGGCGGCTCTAAGCTGACCGTGATATCATCAATATCCATGCGTTCGGTCGCGGAAAAAACTAACTGACACTGCTTAAGTTGCGTTTTTTGAACCGGAAGCATGAAAGTGTGTTCATCCCACTGCTGCCCTAAATCGAAAGTCTGCTCCGAAAAAAACACAGACATTGATGCTTGCGGCGAAACGCCGCCCAGCTCAATTCTGCCGCGTCCATTCCCGCGCGCCCGGAATTTTACATAAACCTGAGGCTTATCACCGGCAAACAACGACGAAAAAACTTTCATCTCGCGATTGGGTATTTGACTCTGGATCAACTGTAACCAGGAACCGTTCTCATCGGATACGAGTTCCGCATGACTCTGCAAATCTCTGGCTGCCGGCCACCAGCCTGTAAGTCCCGCATCAAAGGTTCCGTTAAATACCCGGTTGCTGATACTCTTCTCCGTATCGGTACCGGCGGCAGTAAAACCAGTCTTATTAGATACCGCGCCTTCCTGCCCCCCGGAGGCCGAAGCGGCGTCTCCTGCAGTCCGTCCGCTCAGGTTGTCTTTCACCGGAACGGCTCCAGGTGATTGCAGAATCAAAACCGCAACCACAATGGAAATAACGTTACATTTATACATACTTCTCCTTTTGAAAATTCATTCTCCCAGGCAAAAATCCCGATCTAATGATTCCGGAAGACTATTCCGGTACAGCCCGGAACCCGGTTAAGCTGATATTATCCACTCCGGCATAATATGTCGTATTGTCATTCCGCGTGTCGAATATACACAACGCGAACTTAATGGTGTCGTACTTCTGCAAACTTATATCCGGCAATGTGTGGGAAAGAGTTCTTGTACGGACTTTCGCGCTGGTAAGTTCATAGCCATCCAGCTGTTGTTTGGTGGTGTCGTTATACAACACGGCTATGGGTATCGAAGATGTGACCGCCATTGTTGTCTGGCCATCGACCGGGATCCAATCCCCGCCGTTGTTGGGGTTGATACAGTAATAAAGCCGGGTGTGAAGAGTGTAACTGCTGCCGCCATTTGTCATTCCTTTCAAAGTAAAACTGAACACAGATCCCGACAGATTAACGAGATAGTTTGTTTGAACCGCAATCGAAAATGACAAACATGAATCGTTAGTACGGTAGCCTGCATAGTCGGCACCAATGTCCCGCGAGCTGATTGCAAAGAACTTATCAGATGAGTTGTTCGCCGGATACGCTACAGTTGAGTCTCCGGACCCGCTAGTAGTACCTTGCAAATAAGCAATTGAAGAGACTTCTACTTCTGAGGGGGCCGGCATATTGCTTGATGTTGCAGTATAGTCGTCGAATTTATATGCGATACCCGACCTCTTCGTCGCAGCATAACAATCATAAACAACGTCTGCACCGGGCGCCATCGTCGGCAGCTTAAACGAAAATACGCCACCCGGATGCGCCTGCGGATTATTCGTCAGCACACTGTTCGTCAGAATTGTACTGTCCAGGTCACCATAGTCCAGTGCACCCGGGTTTAAATAGACTCTTGCATCAGTCACTGGATTTGCGCCGTGATTATAAGCAACGAGCAGAGCAGCCGCCGGATAATAATAAACAGCCACATCAGATGAATCCGCCCGCAGATTGTTCCACATCGCCGCCGAGTTGCTGGCCGCATAGTAAGCCAAGGCTCTGAATGTGAGATTCGGGCATCCGTATCCACCAATCGTCACAACCCGCCCCGTCGTCGGCGGGCTGTTTGTCGAAACATAATCATGATAGAATATACCGGTTGGATTTGTGCTGATGGTAATTGCGCTGGCACCTGACGCGCTGTTTGTCAGCTTGGAATCAATCAGCAGATTGAAGCCCGAATTAGTCAGCATCAGCGCAAGCTGCGGAGGTGCCAGATTGGTTCGCACCTGTACGCCAGCTGTCCTGTAAACAGCGTTGGGATCATATGCATCAACCGCACAGCCTGTGCTGCACCAGCGTGACAAATTCCATTGCTGATTCGAGGCCATCGTCGTCGCAGGCCCCTGATACTGCATTCCGAGAGCACCGGCAAATTCAAGGGCTCCGCCGGTCACAGTTGGCGCACCAACAACAATCAATCCACCGCCCCGGTTGGCGACAAAAGAAGCAATTCTGCTTTTAATCGTGGTGTTTGTCCAATAACTCCCGCCGGCCCAGGCGGTTCCCGGCTCTCCGGCAACGATCAGCGCATTAGCGTCGTCCGGAACAGGCCCGGCCAGCAATTCTTCAAAACTAAGCCACTTGATTTTAACAGGCCAATCCAGCATTGCCGCAAAGGTTCTTCTCTGTGACCAGTAAGAGCTGCAGGCAGGCCATGCCCTCATCTGTCCCCAGACGTTTAAGACATAAAACGTCAGCGGATCACGGTACGGCCGGACGCCGTGCAGCAATGAATGCAGATCGCGGAAATTTTCAAAAATATTTGAGTACGCCGCCTTCACCGTTTGGTCATTATATACTTCAGACGTATTTCCGCTAAGCGTAATACCTTCGGGCAATTCCGGCAGCATCTCCTGTTTGATCCATCGCCAGTCCGCTGCAGCCTGAGTTGCAATGGTTTGTGCATCGCCCTCTACCCAGGGCAGCCGCACAATACGATTGATGTCATTAGACACCGAACAAATCTGTCTTGCTGCCAGCGATCCGCGATCCATTCCGGTAACCATCTCGTCATAACCGGCATTGTGCACATCCCCCAGAAGCGGCTCCATACCGATCCAGTTATCGCCCCAGAAAAAGCGGCCGCGCAACCCTGCGGCTTTTGCGGGAGCCAGAAAGTTAGTGGTGTATTTCATTACATCACCGCGCACGAAATTGATCCAATCCCGGTAAAAGGCCGACGGTACAAACCCCTCTTCGCCAAAGCCATTATTAGCCATCCAGATAAAATCGTAGCTTGGTCGGGAACCGCCGCGGTTGTTGAATCGTTCAATCCGGTTCGTACTGCACCCAAGGTTGTACCCATACCAGGAAAACGCCTTTACGACGTCATTGCTGTCCTGATAGTTAACATGGAAAAAGAGTGTCGAGGTGGCGCGTACAACCTTCGCCCCCGGATTGGAACCTATAAGACCGACAAGTTGGTTAGTATGCCTTGTAAGCGCCGTTGAGACTGTTCCATCATGATAATTAGTTGTATCACCCAGCCAATATGACAGAATCCGGACCGGATATACGGCACGGTAAGAACGCCCTGATTGGGCAGCGGTAACAGTAACCGTTCCGCTGCTAAATCCATCCAAGAAGGTGTTTATAAGATTTGTTGAGACAACGTCCCCGGGGGAAAGCTCCTGCACTTTTATCCACGTGGAACTAACAAGTTGTGTCGGTAAAGCAAAATGAAAATTCGTACTGCCGGCCAGCGAGCCCTTCAGAGGTATGGCAACCGTTGATCCGGTTGCCGGACACCAATCAGAGGTGATAACCCCATACATCCATTCAGCCTGGGTCGGATAAGACGTCCGGGCTGATGGGTTTGTCATGAAAACCGGACGCAGATTAGCATTTGTAATATACTGGGAACACGCTGATCCTGCGCCGTCTTTCATCCAGATGTGGTTGGCTCCTAGGGTTTGCGCCAATGACACCGCTTGTGTCACATCCAACGTCGATTGAAAAACTGTAAGAATCGGGTCATCAAAAGACTGCGCCAAAACCGGTTTATTCAGCAGTAAAATGAGACACATGGATCGTCCGGTCTGTCGGGAGAACCGGCGTATTATTTTCCGCACCGCAACTGTAATTTCCCGTTTCATACCCCACCACTCCTTTCGCTTTTGTTTTCAGACCCCGAAGTCCCCGGCGGCTGCCCGCCTGTATGAGAATCCCCGGCGATTACAAAATATTTTCCGTCATAATCCTGACATACGAAACCAGATCCACCCTGCAACTGGGCACGGAATCCTTATCCTGACTCGCTGTTTTTACTTCTATATTTACCTTCGGCTCTCCTTTTCGCCGCCTCAGCAAAGATCAATTTCAAGGTTCATCAGTATTTGATCGTTTTATCTTAGTTTGGCGGCCGAGTTTATTATTGCTGTCTTCACAAACTCAAATAACCCACGGTGTTTGCACGCTATCACTGCACAAATTCTGTTGATAGACCTTTTTATAGTCAATCGCTTAACCGGTATGGTTCTTTTACTGAGACGTCGGTTATGTAACATGCCGCAATCAACCGGAAAATAATTTGGAAACCAATTACCACCTCGGGGAAATATTGTGAGCAGACAACGGGCATTAAACGCGATTAACGGCATCATGGGCGACCGCATCCCGCAATGGGATTTCCCCGACAATGTTTTACTGGCGAAAGAAATCGCCGCGTACGACATATGGGAAGATACTGAGCGCACCGCAGTCGATCTGTACAGGCATTTTGATATCGATATGACTCACTATATTCCCGGCGGCATCGCAGAGTGGAATTTCCCATTGGTCCGCTACTATAATGAAGCAGACTACATCGAAAACGACGACACCAAGCCTTATCTGAAAGCCTACAAAAAAGAAACAGTTAAACCCTACCGTTCGATGTATGACACCTTGGACATGCACTGTTCGGCTTCATTCTGGGGCATGGCTCCGACGATGGCCATGAAGGGGTATCGCTTTAATTCTCCGGAAGAGGTGCTGGCGTTCAACCCGTTGGAAAAAGACCATTTCACCCTGGCAGAACGCACGGCGTTTTTTCAAAGCTACTATAAAGAGAAACAGGAACTGTTCGGCGACAGTTGTCTGTTCATGGGGTGGTATTACCACACCCTGTTCATGTGGCCGGTCGAAATTTTCGGCTGGGAAAATTTCATGCTGGCGGCGTTAACCGATCCGGAACGGTTTAAAGAGATTCTGGATCAGTTCTATGCAATTTCGAAACGTGACCTGACCGCCATGTCCGCCGTTGAGGGCCTGCCATTGATCGGGTGCCATGATGACCTGTGCAACGCCAACGGTCCTATGTTCAGCCCGGACTGGTACAGGGAATTCATCTATGACCGCTACGGTGAACTGACCTCCATTCTTCATGCCGCCGGCAAGAAAGCGCTCTTCGTATGCGATGGCAACGTGGTGCCGCTGCTGGACGATGTGGCCGCAACCGGATTCGATGGAATCAGCGTGGACGGGAACTCCGATTTGCGGGCGATTACAGGCCGTTTTTCCGGAAAGATTATTGTCGGCGGGATGAACCCCGCTGTTCTCAGCGGCGGCACCTTCGACCAAATTGAGCACATGGTGAAAAAAACAGTCGCAGCGGTAAAGGAAGAGCCCGGATACTTTTTCCAGTGCCCCGGCATGAACGGAAAAACGCCGCTGAAAAATGTGGAACATTACCAGCGTTGCATTCGCAAATACGGACAGAGATCCTGATGCCGTAGAAATCGAATGGCACAAACCGTCAGCCCGGCCATCATAAACGAACCGTGCCAAAAGGAATCCACTGGGTAACGGCAGTCAATCGCTTGACTGAAAAATAAATTGCGCAATAGAAAAAACAAGCGATTTTGTCCCTCGTGAAGAAGATCGGTTTTATGGATCTAGGCAAAAATTGAACGTCTTTCGTTGATAGTAGCGATGCAAACACAAAATCAAGTCAGGGGGTCAAAATAAAGTCGATATATATGATGTGTTTCTGTTATTTGCTGATTCGATCAGCAGATGCCACGGATACGGATATCCTTTATCCAACAAACGCCAACACCGGCATCATTATCAGGCTTTGACTAATGCTGTAACGTTCCGGTTTTATATCGCGGATAATCAAACAAATCAGCTGTATCGTCCGGCGATTGACAATCTGAAATTAATAGGAACAACCGACTAGAGCGTGTTTACACTGTTTACATGAACGGCGCGTATTCAGGCGGCCTGAGAATGGGCTCAGGTCAACGCCGCAGCTCAAATAACATATTCTTTTTATCAAAACTGGAATTCAAAAACCACATGTTGTCGCAGCGTCTCAATGATAGAAACCATATTTAAAACCGTTAGATTGCCGGATCAGTTATCCGGGGAGTTGATGGCGGAGACACCGGGTGCCGGAGCATGGTTAGCGTTGTGAGTGCAAAACGGAGTGGTCTGATGGCAGCACGGAATGGTCGGCAGTATGAGCCGGAAAGGTATAAAATGAGAACGATACAAAATATAGCAATCATAACTATTGTGTTCGGACTGTCAGTTCAGGCCAGCTCGCTGGTCAATTGGGGGGAAAACAGCTCGATCGTTGCCAGCACCATTATCGCAACGACCGGAGCCGGTTCGACAAACATAAATCTGACGACCCCGTCTTCTGCGGCCGTTGGCGCGACTTACTACCCCAACAATACAGGCGCATCCCCGGTGTTTTACTCCGCAGCCTGGGATAATCTCACGGCTAATCAGACCGGAGCCGGCGGCGGTGCCGTTCGCGTAGTTAATAACGCGAGTGATGCGGATATGATACGCTTTATTTTTGTCGACGAAGGTGCCAATCACCGTTCGACCGCGCTGGTAATCTGGCAGCGTTACGGCAGCGGTTCTTCCGGTGCACCGCAATACGGGTTTCTCAACGGCGGAGATAACAGCGGGAATTCGGTGACACTGGATTCGCTGAGCGTGACGGCCTATGCGAATAATCAGACCGGCCTGACCAACCGGTTTGTAATAGCTATTGGAACCAACTTTTATGTTTCGGAGGCTCTGTCTGCATTCGCAGGCACTTTT
>CAIKGD010000055.1 GCA_903826865.1 uncultured Verrucomicrobiota bacterium | reverse complement strand
TTCGTCACCGCCGACCCGTCCGGTTTCGCCGACGGCCCCAACCTCTACGCCTACTGCGGCGGCGATCCGATCAACCTCATCGACCCTGACGGACAGCTTTCCAAGTCATTCTCCTCGGGTTCTTCGGCTCCAAGCTGGCTTTCTTCTACGCAGAACAACCTGCACAATCTGCAAACCTACGGGTCCTCCTTTGAAAACAGTCTCCGTGGCACTATGGCTCCGGGTATCGCGGCGGCTTCCGTCTTTAACCCGTTCAACATAGCCCAAGGCATAGCCAACGAGTACCAGGCCAACTACAACTACAGCGGCAGCCACTATAACGCCCTTAACCTGACGTTTAATCCGGTCGTTCGTGGATTCCTTAATGCTTCACAGGCCACGGATGGCATCGGTTATAACCATAACAATTCCGGCATGTCGCTCAGCACCGGGCAGCGCATCGGCTCCGGTGTAGCCGCCGGATTCAATGCACTTGAAGCTGTTGGAGTTGGTTACGGAGCGGCCAAACTGACCACATACGTTGCGCCTTCGCTGAATCGGGTTTCGTTTTCTTCTGGACTGCCCATGTCCAGTGGGTTATCAGGTTCAAGTATTTCTCCGAGGCGAATAGTTCTTGGCGAGGATATGGATCGGGTGCGTGTTGCGGCACTGAGACTTGGTGCGGAGACATTCGAAGGCAAGGGAATGGCGGCGAATCGGGCTTGGGTTCGGCAAAAGCGTGCACAAGGTTATGAAGTTTATGACATCGGCCCTGCCTTCGTACGTCGTGCTGAACGATTGAAAAAAGGACAACGTCCAGACAGCATATATTACAACATGGAACGCACAGAGATGAAGGGCTACGAAAATTATTTCAAACAATTTGAGCGAACTGGAAAATACAAAGGCGGAGCGCCTGGAATTGATTACTGAAAACATGGATCAACAACTCGCAGATTACTTTTTTAAGGAAGCATCCAAGGCCTTCGCCTTTGTGGTAAACGAATATTCTTTTGCTACGCCGCAGTTCCTTGTTAATGAAAGAATCAACTTTGCATTTGCAATCTTCATGGGAAGAAATCTTGCATTGGAGTTCATTCTTGATGAGCGTGAAAATGACATTACATGCAAAGTCGCTCGCGTCATTGGTGGGAAGAAAACCACCCATTATGCGGTTGATGAAAATGGTGTGAGGGTGCGCGAGGCATTAAGCAGTTTATTGGAGCGGCGGGGCGTAAGAGAATGTCTGTTTACGCGAGTAAAAGGACTTGACCTCCGAGAGCAAATCAAAGTTACGCTGAACGATTTTGCACAAATGCTTAGAAAGCACGGCCAGGAAATCTTAAGAGATTCTCCCGAGATATTGTAAGGAGAAAGGGTCAGAACGCTTTTCTCGTCATTTTGGAAAAGGGGTCAGTCCGCCTAATTCGGAAAAGGGGTCAGTCCGCCTAATTCGTTATTTTAATTGAATCCCGGCCTTTCCTCTGTTTCACTGCTTCCCATGGCTAGAAAACCGAGAGTTGAATTTGAGGATGCGACCTATCACGTGATGTGCCGCGGGAACCGTCAGGAAGCTGTTTTTCGGGACGACAAAGACCGTGAGCGATTCCTCGATACGCTTGAGGAGGTTGCCGGACGAAACGGCTGGCTGATTCACGCCTTCGTCCTGATGGGCAATCACTACCACCTTCTCCTTGAGACACCGGAGCCGAATCTCGTAGAGGGTATGCGCTGGCTCCAAAGCACCTACACCCAACGGTTCAACGCCCGGCATAAGGTCCGGGGCCATTTATTCCAAGGCCGTTACAAGGCGTTGCCGGTCGATCAGGGAGAGTATTTCAGAACGGTTGCTGATTATATTCACCTGAATCCGGCACGGGCGCATGCCTTTGATCTGGAAACAGGAAGTTTGACCGATTTCAAATGGAGCAGTTTCTGCGGCTGTGTACGACCCGCCAACCGGCCCGGGTTTTTAACGGTGAAGCGGGTGCTGGAATCTCACGGGTTTTCAGATGATGCGTCCGGACGCAGTCTCTATCGCAACGGTATGAAACGTCGGGTGCTCGAAATTCTGCACAGCAGCGACCCGAAGGAAGCGGATGAGCAGTGGCAAAAGATCCGGCGGGGATGGGCTTTCGGATCCGATGAATTCCGGATAAAAATACAGGAAGCTCTTGATCCGGTCATCAGTGGAAAGCGACGGGACTCGTTTATGGGCGAAGAAATCCGTGCGCATGATGAAATGGAGGCGGAGAAACTGTTGCAACAGGGTCTGAAATGCTGCGGCCTTACGGAGGCTGAATTGCCGGAGTTGAGAAAAGGAGATGACCGTAAAAAAGTGATTGCCTGGCATATCCGGAAAAAAACAAGCGTGCGAACCGGATGGATTACGACCCGCCTTAGGATGGGTGTGACATCGAACTTTTCCTGTTATGTCCGGGCGGTGGAGCAATCAGCGGAGGATCCTCTGCGGGCGCTGAGAAACAAAATAACGAATTAGGCGGACTGACCCCTTTTTTTAGGCGGACTGACCCCTTTTTAAGAGTTATCCAGATCAGATGAAAATGAAAAAATCAGCTTTGTTTTGTTTCCTTTTTTTCTTCTGCGGAAAGCTGTCCGCTGTTTTTTTTACTTTGAATGCTGAACCGCCTGCGGTGGATGTCAAAACAGCCTTCTGGATAGCAGGATCAGACGGCGGATTATTCGACGAGGCCACAGTCCGTACGATAGCAAAAACCTCGTCCGACTGGATCGTACTCAACTTTCCCACTAACGGATTCAATCCCACTGACGGATTCAATCCCGGGAACGAATATGACATGGCCGTTAATCAGCAGCGGATCAGAACGGTCAAACCATCCCTGCGCACACTCAACTATTGCAACAAAATCATGGGACACCCGACGCGCTCGATAACCTGGCAAACATTGGGAGAAAGAGAGTTCTTAAAACAGTCGAGAGTAACCAATTCTTCGGGAGTGGTTGTCAGCAATGTTCCCGACGGCGATACCTACGGCGATTTTGCCAGTACCAATTACACCGCATGGTTTGCCGGCAAGGTACTCGGCATGATTACCAACATGGGCGCGGATGGCGCGGCCTTCGACCTTTCCATGCACCGCGATCCGATAACCCATGGACTGTTGAGGAGTGTAGCGGAAAGTGCTCCCGCATGGAGACAGGCCTATATCGCCGGGTTCGATGCGGCCACCAAAGCGGTGCACGACAGCGGGAACATCGTCCTCTACAACGGGCCTATTTACTCGCGCGGGCCGAATGGAGAACTCCCGGATGAATATAAATGGCAACAATCCCAGATACACCTGCTGTCCAATTACGCGGACGCGGCAATCATTGAGTTTTTCGGATGCCGTGATTATGATGACGACCTTCCTCCGGTCACCAACTCATTTGCAGAGATTCTGACCCAGATTGATATGATGATTCATATGGATGTGCTCGGCAAACGGTTGATGGTGTTTGCCCGGGGGCCGGGATTGTACAATACCTATGCGCAGGATTATAACTGGCAGAGATACCTGTTTGCCTGCTATCTGCTGGGTGCGTCCAGGAACCACTCCTTTAAATACCACTACACCTTCTGGACCATACCGTCAGGCGGACGAAGCACAGGCCTTGATGTGTACGCTGATCTGTATTACCTGCCGTCCAACTACCTTGGACGTGCCGAAGCCTACCGAAAAATAACGGTTCCGGCGGCTTCTTCGGGTCTGTACCAGCGGGTTTTCAGCAAAGGCGTCGTATTGGTACATCCGCATGACAGCGGACTGTCCCCCAGAACATACGATGTATCCGGAGTAAAATACGACCGTACCGGAAATATCTACAGTAATACAAGTGTCACGTTGGCGGCGGGAACAGGTATATTGCTGACCGATGACAAGCTTTCTCTCAACAGCATCGGAAGATATATTGACTTCAGATGGACAAACAGCGCCGGGAAACATCCTGTTGAAATGTGGTCCAATGCGGTCGTCACCGTGAGCGGTTCGAATAAGATTCTTCACTGTTCCACGACCCCTGCCGGGCAGGAATGGATGCATGACCTGATGATTTTCCCCGTCAAACACTACATGCATCAGGATAATTTACAGATACAGACCTGGTTCAGGGATGCTGATGCTAAAATCACAGCCCTTTGCGAAGTGGATGATACGCAGGGAGAAAATAATTATGTTGTTTTCACCATTGAACCCGGCACCACGCTGGGTTCGCAGCTTACATCCATCCCGACGACTATATTCCGAAGGCGGGATGCTGCCACCGGCCTGACACTCACCAATATACCCGGAGCGATTTACGATACAGCTTCCTCAAACCTCTTTCAGACGGTCAGCATAAATGCGCAGGAACGATTTGCTGCCGTTGCACCGCGGTACACCTACAAGAGATGGGTGTTTATCCGCATCATCGGCAATGTGGATATCAACTGGATTCAAGCGGGCGACAGCAAACTCTACGGCGACGAAGTTTACTACTACAGCGAATAATGAAAACAGAGACGATGCATTCTGGTTTGTGCATTTAAAGCCTGTCTTATACCAATTTTACAGGCCGGGTGACCTCACCCGGCAAACCGGATAAATACCAAAATTCTTGCGGGGATAATGCTGGTTGTCCGGAAAAGTGTCCTGCTAATTAATGATTTTGGTTAGAAGAGGTGATCCTCGCCGATTTAGAGATGAATCATAAAATTCAAGCTTCAGGAAGCGCAGCGGGGCATTATTCTAAAACCGTGGAAGAACGGGATATGACCTTTAAGCTTAGAGCCCTTAGGGCGTATCAACATTATTCGTTATGATCGAATTCCGCTTATCTTGCCGGAATGGACGGCTTCCACGCCGTCCATTACGAAAGGCGGCGCGGAGGGAACCTCGTCTTTCGCAAAATTCGGCACAAAGGCATCTCAGCTGCTGGATGCTCCGGCGCGGAAATAGCAACAGTGGTTTGAACGAACAGACGGAGACAGAAAGGGAAAAGAGTCTGTTTAAGCCTTTGCCGCTAAGAAGTAACGTCGGCGGGGCGGGGGGTGTGATGTCAGGCCGGGATCACGGATGCGCGGACGGACGCTCAACTGAACGGTAAAAACGGTCTTGAATCGAGGCTTGCCCCGGAGGCGAGGCTTCGGTAACTTCCCCCGCTTTACGAAACGCGGCGCCGGCCCATTCTGTTGTCTGATTGAAACGGTACCGCAGCAACCCGAACCGAGAAAGGAAGAACCATGGGGCTCTTCGGAACAACAAAACCTGTACTGGTGGTTGATACGGCCGCCGTACTCAGAACCAAAGGAATGCGCGGACGTGTCGCACCGCGCCAGCAACTCCAGCTCCTGCGTGCGCTTTCCCGCCTTGTGCAGCGCGAAAAAATAAAAGTTACCGCTGTAATGGCCGGTGAACCGCTGGATAAAGCGCCGCACAATACAGTGTTTGACCACGTGCGTGTGCGCTATGCCAAGTCGGAAGATACGCTGAATAAAGAACTGCTCAAAGCGCTCGCGCAGGCCGGTTCCGCCGGTGTGCTGGTGATTGAAGATGTCGCACTCGAAAACCGTGTGCTTCGCAAAGGCGGCCGCACTCTGCGGGTTTCGACGTTCCGCAAGCTGCTGGACGATGGAGCCGAGCAGAACGAAGCCGGAGGCGGAAATAATAATAACCGCCCGCAGCATAACCGCCGCGACCGTGATCGCGGACGTGATCGTGACCGGGGTCCGCGTCCGAACCGCAACAATAACAACCCGCAGCAGCAGCAACAGCCGCAACGTCCGCCGGAAAATGAAGTTGATCCGCAGAACAGCGGCAGCGATGACATCAGTCAGATGATTGATCTGGTGGAATAGAGCCGTTAAAGCTGTTTAAATTGTTCAACTCGTTAAAATCGTTTTCTGTATTACGGTTTTAACGTCTTGAACGGGCGGTTTGGCCGCGTTTCAACGTCTTTAACGGGTTTCTTCAAACGTGACTTTCGCGATGTACGGCAGTTCGCGGTACCGCTTGTCGTAGTCGAGACCGTAGCCGACTACAAAATCATCGCCGACGGGAAAGCCCGTAAAGTCGGCTTTCATGTTCACGGCGCGGTCGGTTTTCTTGTCCAGCAGTACGCAGGTGCGCACTGAACGCGCGCCGCGCTGCAGAAAGAGCGCTTTGGCAAAAGCGAGTGTGCGCCCGCTGTCGAGAATATCGTCCACAATCACCACATCCGCGCCGCGCAGGTCTTCGTCGGTGTCGTGAGTGATTTTCACCGTACCGCTCGATTCAGTGCCGCTGCCGTAGCTTGAGAGCGTAATGAAATCAATGCGCGGATGCAGATTGTGATGTGCAAAGCCGCGCACGAGGTCGGCCATGAAGATAAAACTGCCGCGCAGAATACCGAGCATCACCAGATTCCCGGCTTCGCAGATTCCGGCGATTTCATCAATCATCGCATTGACGCGCTGCTGAATCTGCTCGCTGGTGAACAATACTTCACGGACATGATGCGGTCTCATAAATCTTTCCCCGGTGATTGCAAGAACCCGACAATAAGTTTAATATGGCTCCGATGGAACTCAAAATTGGCAGAGAGATCCTGAAACTGGCCGACCGGTGCAGTCGTGAGCACCGGTGTTTAACCGGTGTGCTCTCTGAACCCGCAGCTCAGGTCGTCGGGCCTCAACGGTTTGTCTGTCTCGACACCGTACCCTGCGCCTATAAATTCCCGTTCGGAAACAATTTTTTCTGCACCTGTCCCGTTAGACGGGAAATTCATAACACGTACGAAAAATAAGGAGGGTACCATGAGAAGAATAACGATGATGCTGGCGATGATTGCCTTTCCGCTGTTACAAACCTATGCGCAGGCACCGCAGAGACCGAAATTTCCGGGTTCCGGCGGCGGCGCGGCGCAACGGCCGAACCGGCCGGATTTTGAAAAGAAGGCCGAACTGAAGGCGGCGATGAAAGCCGAACTGAACAGTGAGCCGGCCGGTGAACCGTCGGCGGATATGAACGTCAGCGAGTTTCTGCTGAAGCGTAATGACCTCAAGGGGAAAGTTGTTGAGCTGACTTTTGATAAAGTAGTCAGCCTGAAGCAGGCCGGTCAAGAGGGCGGCTATCTGGCTCTGGTCACCTATGAAAGCCCCCGCCTTCAGGAAGGGCTGACACTGGTTGTCCCTTCTGAGGGGCTTGAATTTTTTGAAGCACTGTCTAAGCCTGAAATCCGCCGGAGAGAGTCTGTGTATATTCAGGTTTTGAACCCGACAACCGTCAAGGCACTGGGAACCCGCTACCGCAAAGACAAGCCGGAAGGCGAGCGGTACATCTGGTGAGCCGTGCGGTATATGCATCGTAACGGCGCGCGCGCGGAAAGCAGGAATTTTTGATTTCTTCTCGCATCCTGCGCCCCGTATCCCGTATCACATAACGCATGACTACACGCACCCGTTTTGCCCCCAGTCCGACCGGCCATGTTCATATCGGCAACATGCGTGCCGCTGTTTTCAACTGGCTCTATGCCCGCCACACCGGCGGGCAGTTTCTGCTGCGCGTCGAAGACACCGACCGCGAACGCTCCACGCCCGAAGCGATCAAGACGCTGCTTGAAGCGATGGACTGGCTCGGCCTGAACTATGACGAGACTCCGCTTTACCAATCCACCCGCATGAACGTCCACCTCGCCGCTGCAGAACAACTGCTGGCATCCGGGCATGCCTACAAAGAAGATAAGGGAGGAACCGGACAGGGCGAATGCATCATTTTTAAAATGCCCGGCACCGACATTGAATTTACTGACCTGGTCAAAGGTACGCTTCGCAAATCGGCCGCCGACATGGCTGACTTTGTCCTCGTCCGCTCCAACGGCACGCCGGTATTCCATCTCGCCAACGTGCTGGATGATATCGAACAGAAGATCACCCAAGTTATCCGCGGCGACGACCACGTCGAAAACACCTTCCGCCATATCGCCATGTACAAAGCGCTTGGCGCGCCGGTTCCGCAGTTCGCCCATCTGCCGATGATCGTTAACGCGCAGGGTAAACCCTATTCCAAGCGCGACGGCGATGCCTTTGTCGGCGACTTCCAGACCAAAGGGTTCTTTGCCGACGCGCTTTTCAATTACCTCGCACTGCTTGGCTGGTCGCCCGGCGACGAACGCGAAGTGATGACCCGCGACGAAATGATCGCGGCCTTTGACCTTTCCACCGTCCGCTCGTCACCGGCCCAGATGGATTTGCGGAAACTGCTCTGGATGAACGGCGAATATGTTCGCGCTATGCGTCCGGTCGAATTTGCCACCATGTGCCGCGAAGAGCTGCGAACCATCCGCCTTGAAATCGGCGAAAACGCCGCCGCTATTTTTGCTCTGATGCAGGAACGCATAAAAATCCGCACCGACATCATTCCGGCTATGACCTTCTTCTGTACGGACGATTACGAGTACGACGAAAAAGCCGTAGAGAAAAAACTGTCGAAGCCGGAAATTTTCCAGACGCTGGAAAAAATCGCCGGAATTCTTGAAGGCTTGCAGCCGTTCGACGCCGAAACCGTCAATAAAGCCCTGCATGACTTCGTTGAACAGGGCGGACTGAAATTCGGTGACGTCATGCCGCCGCTGCGTATCGCCGTTTCCGGCCAGCAGTCCGGCCCCGACCTCGCGCCGGTACTGGCAATTCTCGGCAAAGACGACGTCCTCGCCCGCATCCGTAAAACAATTGCTCGCTTCAGTTGATTTTTAAAGGCGGAGCCGCAGAACTTGTTTGTAGCTAACCTCAAAAACGAGTTCAGCTGCGGTAGCGTTATACGGCACTTCAAAAGCAACTTTTCCGGTGGCTTTTTGACCGTGCAGAAGGTTGACGGCATCGAGGCCTTCTTTTGAACACCAAGTTGAGGAATAAACTTTGCCTTCGCGGTCTACCAGTTGGAAGCAAACCGGGTTGCAATGGATAGATTTATCTGAAGCGTTTGATACTTCAACATCTACAAATACAAATTTCTTTCCTTGGGGTGCCGTATTGTAGCTTCCGTTATCTTTGCTCCATGCAGTGGATTTTGCAGCTAGAGTTACTCCGTTTTCTTTGACGGAGCCAGCTTGTAGGCCAAGTGCCAGTGCGGTGCAAGCGATGGTCACAATAAATTTTCTCATTGGGTTTTTTCCTTTCATATCTCTGTCAAAACTCTCCCAAAAACCGGACTTCACGAATCAATTCAATGCCGAATTTTTCTTTGACGGCGGCGGCCATTTTTTCGGAAAGCTCCCAGACATCCTGCGCGGTACAGCCGGGGTCGGCGACGATGATATTGGCGTGTTTTTCGTAGAGCCGCGCGCCGCCGACGCGGAACAGGTGCGCGCCTGCTTCCTGCAAAAAGAATCCGGCCGCTTTGCGCCGTTCGACGGCGGAGGTCGGCTCAATGTTGCGGAAAATGCTTCCGGCGCACGGTTCTTTGTGCCAGTCGGGATGATGGTCTTTGCGGAACTGCATAATCCGGTCGCGCTCGATCCGCATCACTTCCTTTTTCGCAACCGGAAGTTCGAAGGTAGCCTCGAGAACAATTTCACCGGTTCCTTTCAGCTTGGAATGGCGGTAGGCGAATTCCAGTTCGTTGTGCAGAACGGTGCGGACTTTTCCGTCGAGTCCGAGCAGTTCGACCGAAACCAGATGGTCACCCATCTGCCGCCCGAAGGCTCCGGCGTTTCCGGCGATGCCGCCGCCGACGGTACCGGGAATGCCGGAACAGTACGAGAGATCGCCGGTTTCATTTTCGATAGTGAATACCGCCAGATCATCCAGCAGCGTGTCGCCCGAAACCGTCACGCGGCTGCCTTTTGATTTGATCACCGGTTTATCGAAACAGAACCGGATGACGGCCTGCCTGATGCCTTTGTCGGAAATGATGAGGTTGGCACCCTGGCCGATAACGAGAAAAGGCTGCCCGGCTTTGTTAAGCAGTTTGATAATATCGGGAAGCTGTCCGGCGGTCGCTCCCTCGATCAGCAAAGGGCAGGGGCCGCCGAGGCGGAAGGTGGTATATTCGCGCAGCGGAACATTTTCACTCACGCGCAACTGCGGGAAAAGAGTTCGGATTTCAGATGCCAATTTCATCGCTGTTCACTATGATTTGTTTCCAATGTTTGTAAAAGCACAGATTTTAATCGCGGCCATTCTGACGGCTGGAACACTTTTCGCCGCGATTCCTGATTCTTCGACGCCGGTTACCAATGTGATCTTTACGGCGTTCGACACCGAGACAACCGGCTTCAGCCCGAAAAATGACCGGCTGGTTGAAATCGGCGCAGTCAGGTTTTGCGGCGGCGAAATCCTTGCGGTTACCAATTGGCTGATCAACCCCGGAATGCCTGTACCCTTTTATGCGACCGAGATTCATGGCATTACGACAGAAATGACGGCGCAGGCGCCGGTTTTTGCAGAGGTTTTTCCGCAATTTGTGGTGTTTTGCGAGGGCAGCGTACTGCTGGCGCATAACGCAACCTTTGATGCCGGTTTTCTCCGGGCGGGACTTGAGCGTGCAGGTATCGTGCCGCCCTTACTCATAATCGGCGATACGCTGCCGCTGTTCCGCCGCTGGTTTCCGCAGGCGAAAAGTCACGCGCTGGAACCGCTTTCGGTTTGTCTCGGCGTGCAGGGCGAGAGTTATCATCGTGCCGCGGCTGACTCTTTTCATATCATCCATATTTTTAATGAAGGGCTGAAATCCCGTCCCGGCATGACGATTCAGCAGCTGGAGTGTGACGCAGGCGGTTTTGAGCGGCTCGACGGGAGGAACCACTGATGCAAACAATCACCTCGAAAGACAACCCGAAACTCAAAGCGGTGCGTGCGCTGGTGCGCTCCAAGAAGGACCGGCAGGAAGCCTCCGCTTTCGTGATCGAAGGTGTCCGCGCACTCTCCGCACTCGCGGATGGTTCGGCGCTTCCGCAGTACAGGCTCAAGGAAGTCTGGGTTTCGCCGGAGGCGTCTGAGCTGGCAGGCCGTTTCGCGGTGCCTGTTTATGACGTTGCGCACGATATGATGGAGCAGCTTTCGGACTGCCGCACTTCGCAGGGAATTCTCGGCGTGGTTGAGTACACGTCCGCGCCGCTGGAGATCAATCCGGAGCAGGGGAACTATCTGCTGGTTGACAGCCTGACCGATCCCGGCAACCTCGGCACACTGATCCGCTCGGCGGTTGCCTTCGGGTTTGATGGTATCTTTCTGCACGGTGATACCGTTGAGGTGTTCAACCCGAAAACGGTACGCGCGACGATGGGCACGCTGCCGTTTTCCAGACACTGGAAAACCGGCAATGAAATTTTTCAGACGCTGGAACGGGCCGGTTACGACCTGATTTCAACCGTCATCCACGGCGGTGAAAATCTGCGCGAGATGAAATTCGGCCGGAAAAATGTGCTGGTTATCGGCAGCGAAGCTCACGGTGTTTCTGCGGCGGTTCAAAATCGCGCGACCAGACATCTTTCGATTCCGATTTCAGCGGAGGTGGAATCGCTCAATGCCGCCGTCGCCGGCTCGCTTTGCATGTTCACCATGCGGCCGTAATCCGGTCTGTTTCATGATCCGGAAGTCGCAGCAGCGATTGGTTTTCAGGACGTAAAAGCTTGTTTTGGAACGGTTTCACTTGAGTAGGACAGAAAGCTGCTGTATGTTCCAACGCCATGTCAGTATCCGACAGAATTAAAGTCAGGCGGTCATTCAAGCTGATCCAGTGTGTAGGATGCTTTATTGTTTTCAGTCTTTCACTGTTCGCACAGCAACCGGCTCCGGTTCAGTCTCAGGCGACAAGCATGTTGCTGGCGCAGGCCCGGGAGATGATGGAAACGGGGAACCCGGAAACACTGCTGCCCTACCTGAAGGAAATTCTGATCCGCCTTGAGGGCAATACGGCAGATGATGCACAGACAACCCGCGCTTTCTGCATGTACCAGATCGGAGTCTGTCAGATGCAGACCGGCCAATATGCCGCTGCCGTTGCGGCGTTTGAGGATTTTATCAAAACGTATCCCGATGATACTTCAGCTTCGCTGGCCGCATTGCTGACTGCGGAGTCCTATGCACTTCAGCAGGATTGGGCCGGGGCGGAAAAAGCGGTTCGCCCGCTTCTGCAGGATAGACGGTTTACGGTAAAGCACCAGTTGACTGTCCGGCAGATTCTGTCCGAAGCTTTATATCGGCAGCAGAAATGGAATGAAGCAGTTGCGCCATTACTTGAGGTGTTCAAGCTGGCGGAACGCGAAGAGTCCCGCAGCAGCGCTGCGCTGATGCTGGTGGTCTGCTACGCCAAGAACGGTGATTTTGAAAATCTGAATAAATTTTTGCCGTATTGCGGCGATTCAGTGCGCCAGGATGCCGGACTGAATATGACGCTGATCGAAACCGGCGATAAAAAGAGCGCAGAAGGCGAATATCAAAAGGCACTGAAGCTCTACCGGATGGTTTTTATGAAGGAGGAGCTGATTGCGCATTATGAGCATCAGATGGAGGAGATAAAAAAAATCCTGACTCAGCCGTACGGTCAACGAATCGGCACGACACGCAGTGCTTATGACGAGGAGCACAGTCTGAAGCAGATGCAGTTTGATCGCATGGCCGAACAGCTTAAGACCATTAAAGCGGGAGCCAATTACGATTTGGATATCTCATTAAGAATGGCCCGTTGCTACGCCGGGTTGCAGCGCAACTGGATGGCCTGCACACTTTATAACCGTATTTACACTGCGTTTCCGGATCATGAACTCGCGGAAGAGAGCCGGTTCCGGGCTTTTATGCTGCTGCTGAATATGCCGCAGGAGCAGGAAGCGGCACTGAGCGAAGGACAGGCTTATTTGGATCATTATCCCGCCAATAAATATACAGACGAGACCTTTTTGAATCTGATGCAGCTGCTATTGAATGCCGGAAAGATAAACGAGGCGCAGGCAATGGGCCAAAAGGCTTTAAAGCAGTGTCCGGATCACCGTTATATTGATCAGGTGCGGTATCTGCTCGCGGTTATTGATTTTCAGAAACAGGACTATACGCTCGCTCAGGCGGCCTTTACAGAAATCCGGGTTCGCTGGCCGGCCTGTATATACGCTGAGGCGTGTGAATATTGGCGGGCTATGTGCTGTCTTTTTCTGGCGCAATACGACGAGGCCGTTTCCTCCTTTAATGCCTATTTGAAAAATCCGGCCTACCCGCAAAAAGCCTTTGCCGAAGATGTCTCGTACCGTCTTGGAATCGCTCTTTACGGGAAAGGTGAATATCCGGGCGCTGAGAAAGTGTTCCGGCGGTTTCTGGATGATTTTCCGGACAGCGTGCTGCGGTCGGAAGCCTTTTGCATGCTGGGAGACTTGCGCGGTGCGGAGGGCGAACTCGGTATCTCTTTGGATTTCTACCGTAAAGGGATGGATGCTGCGGCAAATATTGAGCAGGTGAATTATGCGGTGTTTCAGGCGGCCAAGGTTTATGAGTTGCAGAAAAACTATCAGGCCGTTATTGAATTAATGGAGAAATATCTGAAAGACCGCGGTGCAGAAGGTAATTTCGCCGGAGCCGGTTTCTGGATGGGTAAGGCGTACAAAGCCATGAACCAGTACAGCAAAGCCATTGCCACATACGTGAACACAATTGTCCGTTTTGGCAATATTCCGGAAAATGACAATGTGGATCTCATTCTCCGTGAACTGGTCAAGGAATTCAAAAGTGAGCAGGGACAGGTTCACAAAGATGAATTTATAAACACGCTTGCCGGTGCTTTGAAACAGGCTGAAACCCGAAAAGAGAAGACGCTGGTACTCCGGATACAAACGCTGTTTGCCTATGTAACGGACGGAGCGGAAAGAGATTCATATATTCGCGCTATTCTGAAGGAAAGCAGCATTGATAAATCCGGCGCATTGACATTACTGCTGTTCGCAGAGGAATCCTTCCGCCATCAGGAATATACGCTTGTCTATAAGGCGTGTGACCGTTTTTCCAAGGTATTTGAAGCGTCAGAGATATTGCCTGATGTGATGAATATCAAGCTAAGCGCCCTTGTTCAGGAGGCGAAGTATCCGGAAGCGATAGCGCTGGCGGAGGAACTCACCAATCGCTTCGGCTATCAGGCGCAGATCGGACTGACCCGCAAGCTGAAAGCGGATGCACTGCGCCTTTCAAAACAGTACGACGCTGCAGTAACAACCTATAACGAACTGTTTGCGGTGCGTGAATGGCGCGGCCCTCTGACCCCTGAGTCGCTTTACTGGATCGGGTACTGTCTTGAGTTGCAGGGAAAATCCGGTGAGGCTTTCGCTTTTTTTCAGCGGGTTTATGTGCTGTATGAAGGATATGCACATTGGACGGCCAAGGCGTATGAAGGCAGTGTGCGGTGTCTGGAAAAACTGGGACGCCGTGACGATATGTTGAAAACTCTTCGGGAGATGCTGTCGAAGGCGGAAATTGCGGCAACTCCTGAAGGCAAACAGGCTCAGGCTCTGCTCACCAAGCTGGCTCCGTCGGGAGGCGGGAAATGAAAGCACGATCAGCCTTATTTGTCACAGGATTGATGCTGGTTTTCGGCCTGCCGTCGTTACATGCACAGGCGGATATGAAAGCCCGAATCACCTACGACAAAGGCGTTTCTGTTAATGTCGAAAACCCTGTCGCCCGTGACAATGCGGTCGTTCTGCCCCAAGGCGTGCTGCCGTTTTCGCGGATCAGCCGGATAGATTTTGAATTCGGTGACGGATTGACGGCAGAGAAGTGCGGAATTCTTTTCAAAAGCGGGGCGATTGATTCATTGGAAAAACTGCTGACCGCCGCGCTGAAACAAGCCGATCCATTTATGAATCTGCCGGGGAATCTGGATGTGTATTTGACCTGGCAAATGAAAGTTCAGTTCTGGAACGGACGATATGCGGAGATGAACAAAACAGTTGATCTGCTGCGGAAGCGCAACGCTCCGTCATCCGGGTTGACCGGAATGTATACCACACTTGCGATGGCTGAGCAGAACCGGAACGACGATGCCGCGAAAATTTTTGCCGCTGTGGACAAAGCAGATGCTATTTCGGAACCGATGGCTTTATTTGTACGCGCCCGTCTGGCCATGACGAAACGGGAATACCGGCAGGCATTGCAGTATCTGGCCCGTGTGGTCATCCTGCATGACAAAGATACCGAGTGGGTGCCCGCCGCGACACTTTACGAAGGGCTGGTTTATAAACGGACCGGGTATCTGGAAGCCGCCGGCAATGTGGCAAAAGAACTGGTTGAACGATATCCGGATGGATATTGGACTCGTCGGGCGGAAGAATTGAAGTGAAGAGAAACAGATCAGGGAGAATGAATATGAAAAAGAGTTACCGGATTGCAGGGATGATGTTGGTTGCGCTCGCCGGAGCTATTACGGTCTGGGGTGCGCAGGAGCCGGTTGCCGGAGTCAGGACGGTGACTTTTGCACAAACGCTGAAGACGGGCGGATGGTGCATGTGGCCGCTGGGAGTCTGTTCGGTAGCGGCGGTGTATTTTGTAATTCATAATATACTGATGCTGCGCTCGAAGAATCTGCTGCGTGAGGATCTTAAGCCGGAGATTGAGGCGCTGCTTGCCCGCCGGGATATCAAAGGGGTGCGTGAAGTCTGCCAGAACAACCCGAGTCTGATGACCTCGGTACTGGATGCGGGGCTGGAGCGTGTTTCAGAGATCGACTATGATCCGGCCCACATCATGGAGGCCGTCGAAGAGGCCGGCAATGAACAGCTGGTCACCTTTATGCGGCCGATCAACTTTCTTTCCATGATCAGTAACGTTGCCCCGATGCTCGGGCTGCTGGGAACGGTTTCGGGGATTATCCGGGCGTTTGCGAACATTTCGGCCGGGGGGATGGGTAAACCGGAACTGCTGGCAGGTAACATCGGCGAGGCGCTGATTGCCACCGCGACAGGTCTGATTGTCGCCATTCCGTCCATGGCGGCCTATCACATCTTCAAGAACAACTTTATCAAGAACATGTCCACGATGGGCCGGATGGTTGGGCATTTCATGAATGTCTACCGGAATGCATCGGAGCAGTAAGACGCCGGGAGCGGGTCATGAAATTCAAAATTCCAGTCGAAGTAGACGAAGAGATCAACATTACGTCGTTGATCGACATCGTGTTTTTGCTGTTGATCTTTTTTATGGTGACTTCGCATTTGGTGTCGCTGGAGCGGGTGCCGGTTTTGCTGCCGGTGGCGGACAAGGCGAAAGTGCCGGAGGAGGCGCGCGACCGGCAGATTATCACGGTGGCGGCGGAGGCGGACGGCGGAGCGGGATATTATATGAACCTGCAGAAGATCGACATCAAAGAGCTGTCGGCGGAAATCACTCGGCAGCAGGCGCAGAATGAAAATGTGAAGATCTACCTGCGAGCGGACCGGCAGGTGAGGCATAAATATATAAAAGCGGTGATGGAGGCGTGTGCGGAGGCGGGGATCTCCGACATCATCTTCGGGGCGTTTGAATCGGGGAAATGAGTTATGAAACCCTGGCTGGAAGAGATGATAAATGAGCGGGTTGGATTGCAGCTTGTACCGCTGATTGACTGCGTATTTGTGCTGCTGATCTATTTCATGATCAGTTCTTCAATGCG
>CAIKGD010000054.1 GCA_903826865.1 uncultured Verrucomicrobiota bacterium | reverse complement strand
CTGGGTTTCTCATATTTTCCCTCCATTTATAAATCCAGTCTCATTCCAGATTGTTTGCGCTGTATTGGCCACGAGGTGGACGAAGGCTGGCCGAAAAGCGATTCCCTGCCAGTCATATCACGCGCAGATAATCTGTCGAAACCTGTTTGCGTCCGACCCCCTAAATCAACCAACGGGTTGACCGTAAGATATATGTCGATGCCCATGCTATATATGTGATAGTCGTATCGGACTGGTCTACCAGACGCACCGCCTCAACTTAAACTATCGGCTCACGGCACTCTCATTCCGGAACACTTTGATTGCTTTCTGAGCGTCCGTCAAACCGGGGTTGCTCCACTGCCAAAAATAGACCGGAAAAGCCATCGTCCTTACGACAAAGAGCACGGCATTTAATAGAAAACTTTTTCTGCCGGCTAAAACAGCTCCAGACAATTGCGACGCGTTATGACAAAACCGCGTGCAACTTTCTGGCAAAATTCACCTGATGTCTGTCGTCATATGGCTTAATTGATGACACGCTCTGGACTTCCCGCGTTTACGATACAAGGGAAACAGGAACCGCTTGCTCGGGAAAAATTACATGCCGGGACCGGCTATGTAGCTTTGCAGGTTTTTGATGACAAATTCTTTTTCCTGCACCATATATTTGACAATGTCGCCGATAGAAATTACTCCGACAACCCGGTCGCCGTCGAGAACCGGCAGGTGACGGATGCGTCTTTCGGTCATCATTTCCATGCAACTTTCAAGCGTCGTATCGGCTGTTACCGTCGTAAGCTTGGTAGACATCATCTCGCGCACCTTGACGTTCTTGCTGCATTCGTCTTTCAAATAGATTTTACGGATAAAGTCGCGTTCTGAAAAAATACCGACAAGTTTGTTGCCATCCATTACCAGCGCGGTACCGGCGGATTTTTCAGCCATTTTAGCAATGGCATCACGAATCCCGGTGTCGGGGGATACAGAAATGATCTCTTTGCCTTTTTTCTCAAGCAGTTTACTGACATTGGCCATGTGGTTGTCCTTTCTGTTGAATAAATCGAATCCCGGTGTCGTGGTTTGTTGCAGCCGATTATAGTCCAGCTGTTATTCTGCGACAAGCCTTGAGAAAAACTTAGATTGAGTCGAGCAGCCCGGCGGACATCAGCACTTTCCTTAAAGTCTCTTTGTCCTCCAGATGCATTTCGCAGAGCGGAAGGCGGTAAACCTCTTCAATTCTGCCCATCATGGCCAGCGCAGCCTTAACCGGAATCGGATTGGTGTCGATGAACATCGCATCGAAAAGTTGCACGTACTGATTGTGCAGCAGTTGCGCGGCATCCCAGTTACCTTCCAGCGCGGTATGGATGAGCGAAGCTACTGCATCCGGCACCACGTTCGAGGCCACACTGATCACACCAATCGCACCGTCACGCATCATCGGCAGCGCCAGTGCATCGTCGCCGGAAAGTACTTCAAGGTTGCAGACATTTAATGTTTGGCGGACGCGTTCTACCTTGCCGCCGGCTTCTTTAACCGCCATCACGTTTGGATGTGCCGCCAGCCGCGCTACCGTTTCAATCGCGATTTCCCGGCTGGTGCGGCCCGGAACATTGTAAAGCACCACCGGCAGACCGATATCAGCGACCATTGAAAAGTGGCGGTACAGTCCCTCCTGATTGGGCTTGTTGTAATAAGGCGTCACTTGCAATGTAGCATCGACGCCCAATTCTTTAGCACGCGTTGTCAGTTCGACAGCCTCGGCAGTGGAATTGGCACCCGTTCCGGCAATCACCAGTGCGCGGCCATGCACAGCGGCAACCGTTTCTTCGACCACTTTCATGTGCTCGTCGTTGTTGAGCGTGGGCGACTCGCCCGTAGTGCCTACCGGTACAATACCGTTAATACCGTTTTCGATTTGAAACTCGATCAGCTCACGATACCGGGCATAGTCCACCGATCCGTCCTTTTTGAACGGGGTGACAATCGCTGTATGGGCTCCTTGAAACATGTTTTTCTCCTTGGCAACAAACTATGCCCTATGCCTTGAAATTATTCAAACCCGCAAAATCGAGAGTGGCGAAATAGTCCTGCGGTGTTTCGGCACGGCGAATTTGCACCACTTCGCCGTTTTCGCGCAACAGCAGTTCGGCGGAGCGCAACTTACCGTTATAGTTAAAACCCATGGCATGCCCATGCGCACCGGCATCGTGAATGACCATCAGGTCGCCGACTTCGACCGGCGGTAGCGCACGGTTAATCGCGAATTTGTCGTTGTTCTCGCACAGCGAACCAGTCACATCACAAACAAAGTTGTGCGGAAGGTTTTCTTTACCCGGCACAGTGATGTGGTGATAAGCTCCATAAAGCGCCGGACGCATCAGGTTGGCCATGCAGGCGTCGAGTCCGACATACTGCTTGTAGGTATTCTTTTTGTGAAGAACGCGGCTGACCAGCCAACCGTAGGGACCGGTCATCATCCGTCCGCACTCCATTCGCACGTCGAGCAAACCACGACCAGCCTTTTCGATTTTCTCTGCGTAAAGTTTACGGATACCCTCGCCAACGACCGTCAGGTCAACCGCCTTTTGTTCCGGCTTGTAGGGAATACCGATGCCGCCGCCGATGTTGATGAATTCAAATTTGATTCCCAGTTCAGCGAAGAGTTCGTCAACCAAATCAAAGAGCAGGTGTGCCGTTTCGATGAAATAGGTCGCTTCAAGTTCATTCGAAGCCACCATCGTATGAAGACCAAAGCGCTTCACGCCCTTGTCACGCAAAATGCGGTAGCCTTCGAAAAGCTGCGGGCGGGTAAATCCGTATTTGGCTTCTTCAGGATGACCGATGATAGCGTTACCGCCCTTAAGCGGGCCGGGATTATAGCGGAAGCAGACAAGTTCAGGCAGTCCTGCGCACTGTTCAAGGAATTCAATGTGCGTGATGTCATCCAGATTGATGATCGCGCCAAGCTGCGAGGCCTTCACATATTCATTGACTGGCGTGTCATTGGAAGTAAAAATAATCTCTTCACCGGAAAGTCCGACCGACTCGGCCAGCATCAATTCAGGAAGCGAAGAGCAGTCCGCGCCGAAGCCTTCCGTCTTGAGAATTTTCATCAGGTATGGGTTGGGTGCCGCCTTGACGGCAAAATACTCTTTAAAACCCGGGCTCCATGCAAACGCAGCTTTCAGGGCACGGGCGTTGGAACGGATAGCTGCTTCATCATAAAGGTGGAAAGGTGTCGAAAACTGTTTTGTCAGCTCTTCGAGTTGTTCACGGTCTAAAGGGCACTTTTTTGGGGACATTATTTTCTCCGTTTTCCAAGCATTGAGAACTTCTACTCCAATTTTTATAACGATTGGAATCATTTCATTGTTTTTTTTCCAGACCCATGTGCTCCGCACGGGCATGACTGGAAAGGGGGACGTTCCACTCCTATTTACACCCCTCTCGCTATGGAACGCATTCATTCCGAGGGGTATTCTGCGACAAAGTTTCGATAAAAAAAAGCCCTGCAGGATAAAACCACAGGGCTTTTTCAGAAAATCATGTATTAACTATTTAGCTTTTGTCGGAGCTGGTGCCGCGACTTCTTCTTTGCTCAAAAATCCGTCTTTATTAACATCTCTGGCTTCAAACCGTGCTTCAGCAACGCCCGGCTTAAGCTCTTCCCCTTTTTGTTTAAGAATCTCAGTCTGTCTGTCACAGAATTCCTGTTTAGTGACTTTCCCGTCGCCATCCGCATCGTACCCTTTTGCAACCGCCTGCATGGCAGTAAGACCTAATACAATCAACATACCGTATACTAACCTTTTCATGATCTGCTCCTATTAGGTTACTAATTAAACGGACACCCTCCACACGAAAGGAATCCATTGCTAACAACCTCAACAATTTAATCATCTCCTCAAAAGATGGCAATATAAATTCAGTCCTATCCCCCGGCCAAACTTTATTTTTATACAAATATTATTTAAATACGCCTTTCCTTAGTAAAGGCGGGACGCTGCCAAAAGTTTATGCAATGCGGCTTCCAGAAACCGGGCGTTGGTACAAACATCCGCCGTCGAAGACGATGAAACAGCGCCGGAAACTTTTTTGTCAATCCTTCGAGCTGTTCACGGTTCAAGGGACATTTTTTCTCCGGTTTTTCAAACATGGGAAATATGGCATACAGCCTTTTCAAAACCTTGTAAAAACGAAGCAAAAATATCCACAATTTTGAAGCCCGC
The DNA here is from genome assembly GCA_903826865.1 of uncultured Verrucomicrobiota bacterium. GTDB lineage: Bacteria > Verrucomicrobiota > Kiritimatiellia > Kiritimatiellales > Tichowtungiaceae > Tichowtungia. The sequence continues at coordinate 30 of CAIKGD010000054.1, read as the reverse complement.
CTCAAAAAAAACCCCGCCAGTTAAAACCGG
>CAIKGD010000053.1 GCA_903826865.1 uncultured Verrucomicrobiota bacterium | reverse complement strand
GTCGGGGAAATCGCTGTCTTCGCCTGTTTACTCATGAATCAGTCCCTTTTCAAAATTTTCTTTCAACTCCGCAATCCGCTTCATAATCAGCTCACCGATCAGGCTGTAGGCTTCCCGTCCGGATCCAAGACCCCGGATTTCCTCCTGCGTGATCAGCTGCCCGAAAATAACGGTAACCGGTTTGCACCTTAATCCGCCGCTGTGCTTTGACCAGGCTTCATAGGAACCGTGAACATAGACCGGCACCACCGGGGCATTCCCTTTGGCCACCAAAAAACCAATTCCCGGTTTGGCTGGCTGTAACGTTCCATCGGGTGAACGCGTCCCTTCGGGAAACAGCGCAACGGACGCTCCGTCCCTCAGAAGCTGAATCGCCGTCTTCATCGCTTTTACATCGCCCCGCTCACGGTCGAGCGGAATCACGCCGACGCGCCGCAGGAAAGCCCCCATCAGCAGATTACGGAAAAGTGTGTCTCGTGCCATAAAATGAGTCATGCGCATCTTGCGGCTGCTCGCGCCGACGGCGGGCGGATCAATGTAGCTGGCATGGTTTGATGCGATAATCACTCCACCGGTTTTAGGCACATTTGTGATGCCCAGCACTTTATACTGATTCAAAACTTTCAGACACGCACCGAACACAGCGCAGGTCATACGATACCAAACCGGATTGATCATTTTATCCGTGCGCGGCTTCTCCAGGTCCACGATGCGATCCATCAGAATCCGGGTCACTTCTTCAACCCCGTGACCGGAAGTATCAATCACATAGGCTCCATCAGCGATTTTCAGCGGAGCAGTTGCCCGGGAGGAATCCTTCTGATCGCGCCGTTGAAGCGATTCGAGCACTTCCTGCGCTTTTTCAGTTTCGCCTTTTGCCACCAGCTCGGCATGGCGGCGCTTCGCCCGTTCCTCAGGACTGGCATCCAGATAAAATTTATAAGGTGTCTTTGGAAACACCACTGAACCGATATCGCGTCCTTCCATAGCCAGCGAACCCAGTTTCTTGAGTTTGCGCAGGCGGTTCACCACATACGTGCGGACGGCCGGCATTGCGGCGACATCGGAAACCGCCTCGCGCACTTCTTTGCCGCGCAGCGCTTCGCCAGGCTCCACGCCGTCAATCGTGAAAACAACGGCGCCGTTGCATATCTTAAAATTCCATTTTGATTTCAGCAGAACCGGCAGCACCAGCACTGAATTCTTTGTATTCGTGCCTTCCTGAATCATCTTCCAGGTCACGCCGCGGTAAAACGCACCTGAATCCACATAAATGCAGTTCATCCGTTTTGCCACTTCGCGCGCTACCGTTGATTTTCCCGAAGCCGCCGGTCCGTCAATTGCGATGATCCGCTGTTTACTCATTCAACCTTTCCGCCCAGCTGTTCTAAATGGTTCCAGAAGTCGGGATAAGATGTCGCCACACATTCCACTTGTTCCAGTTTAACCGGCGCATCGGCAAACGTCGCCAGCATCGCCATCGACATGGCAATCCGGTGGTCGCCGTACGCGGCAAGTGGTTCCTTCGGCGCGTGCAGCTGTGCCGGCCCGTGTACCGTCATACCGTCCGCATGCTCTTCCACTTCAACACCGAACGACCGCAAATGTCCGGCGGTCACTGCAATACGGTCGGATTCCTTCACGCGCAGTTCCGCAGCATCGCGAATCACCGTATCACCTTTTGCCAGTGCACCTGTGACCGCCAGCATAGGCAGCTCGTCAATCAGATTGGGGATTTCGTCGCCGCTGATTTCCGTGCCGTGCAGCTGAGCCCCGCGCACAAACACCGTACCGATCGGATCGCCCTGCTCCTCGGTAAATTCAACTTCAATCAGTGCGCCCATCCGTTTCAGCACACCCAGCAGCGCCGTGCGCCGCGGATTCAGGCCGACGCCGCGCACAACCAGCTCCGCTCCCGGCCGCGCCGCAACGGCTGCTATCCAGAAGGCCGCGCTCGAAAAATCACCCGGCACCGTCAGTTTGCAGGCTGCAATCTGAGGGCCTTTGAGACCGAAACCGTGCAGACTGATCTCCCGCCCGTCAATGTGCAGAGGAATACCCAGTGTTTGGAAAAGTTTCTCCGTGTGATCGCGTGTCGGTCGCGACTCGACCACCGTTGTCTTGCCTTCTGCAAAAAGTCCGGCCAGTAATACGCAGGATTTAACCTGTGCTGAAGCCATCGGCAGTTCATAACGGATACCGTGCAGCGGTGTGCCGTGAATCGTCATCGGCAGCGTGCCCTGCTCACCCGTCAGATCAAGCTTTGCACCCATCAGCTCCAGCGGCACTTTAATGCGCCCCATCGGGCGGCGTGAAAGCGACGCATCGCCGGCCATGGTCACCGTCATCTTCTGTCCCGCCAGCAGACCGGCCAGCAGACGGGTGCCGGTGCCGGAATTGCCCATATCAAGCGGGTTGGCCGGCTCCATAAACTTTCCGCCTGTGCCGGTAATCTTCAGAATATCCCCTTCGAATTTCGCCGAAACGCCAAGCGAACACATCGCGCCAAGCGTACTCATGGCATCCTCGCCGTGCAGAAAGCCGGATACTTCCGACGTGCCTTTAGCCAGCGCGGTCAGCATTGCAATCCGCTGCGAAACACTTTTATCGCCGGGAACGCGAAGTTCCCCGCCGAATTTTGAAACAGGATAAACCGTTTTTGAATGCATCAGCCGAGCAGTTCCTTGCGCTTGTCGCGGGCGGCGGCAAACCAGTTTGCCAGCTTTTCCCCGTCATCTTCTTCAACCAGCATTGCCAAGTCATTCAGATTGTCACAGAAAATTCTTAACGCCGCTTTCAGTGCAGGCGCATTGGTGCGGACGATATCGCTCCAGACCTGCGGCGAACCCTCGGCGATGCGCGTCGTATCGCGGAACCCGCTGCCGCAGAACAGGCCGCTATCGCCCGCCGAAAGCGCCAGTGCCGCCGCCGCCACATGCGGCAGGTGACTCGTTGCAGCCAGAATACAATCGTGCTGTTTGGCATTCATGACAGTTACTGCCGATCCGGCACTTTTCCAAAGACTGGAAACCTTTTCGACCGACGCTTCGTCTGCCAGTGCAACTGGCGTGACTACTGTCATCGCGCCGTCATATAAATCCGCATCACCCGCTTCAATGCCCTGCTGTTCCGATCCGCAGATCGGATGTGAACCGATAAACTCGGCACCGGTTCCGGCCAGCACCTCCGCCATCAGTTCATTCAGACAGGCTTTTGTACTGCCGACATCGGTGACAATCGCTCCTTGCTTGAGACCTGCGCGGCAGGCCTTAGCCAGCTCGGGAATCGTCAGAACCGGCACACAGAAGACAACCAGATCGGCACCTTTAACCGCTTCAACCGGATCGGCAAAAACTGCATCGGCGATGGCAAGCTTCAACGCCGCCTGACGGGTTTCCGGGCGGCGGGCGTACGCATGAATGCGCACCGGCACTCCGCGCTTCTTCAGCGCGAGTCCCAGTGAAGCCCCCATCAGCCCTGTCCCCAATATGGCAATCGTTTCCATCAGTTTTTTTCAAAATTCAACGTCTGTGATCATTCCTGTATGAAAGTCAGTTTTTCACCGGCAACACCGACCGCAACGGGTTTGTCGCTGACGACTTCCCCGCGCAGTATGGCCTCGGCCAGCGGATCTTCAAGTTGTCGCTCAACCGCACGGCGGAGCTGCCGTGCGCCGTAAGCCTTATCAAAACCTTTCTTGATGAGGAACTGTTTAGCCTCGTCAGAAAGTTCAATGGCAATTTTACGCGCAGCAACACGTTCCTGAACTCTGGCAATTTCGAGGCCCAGAATGACTTCGATATCCTTCTCGTTGAGCTGGCGGAAGACGATGATGTCGTCGAGCCGGTTGACCAGTTCGGGTTTAAAGGTTTCCTTGCAGGCGGCCATCATGGCGCTCTTGAGCTTGTCGTAGTCGTTCTGCTCGCTGACCGGCGAAAAGCCGAGTCCCGCTTTGGCCGTGTGCGTTGCACCGACGTTTGAAGTCATGATGACGATGGTATTGCGGAAGTCCACACTGCGGCCGAGACTGTCGGTCAGGCGGCCTTCTTCCAGAATCTGCAGCAGCATGTGCATAACGTCGGGATGCGCTTTTTCAACTTCGTCGAACAGCACCACGGAGTACGGGCGGCGGCGGATACGTTCGGTGAGCTGCCCGCCCTCTTCATGGCCGACATAACCGGGCGGTGAACCGACCAGGCGCGAGGCAGAGAATTTTTCCATGTACTCCGACATGTCGATTTGAATCAGCGCTTCTGGATCGTCGAACATGAAACGCGCCAGCTCTTTGGCTAGCATGGTTTTTCCGACACCGGTCGGGCCGAGAAACGCAAAGGAACCGATCGGACGGCGCGGATCTTTCAGCTCGGCGCGTGACCGGCGCAGAGCGCGGGAAATGGCGGAAACCGCTTCGTTCTGGCCCACGACACTCTTTTCAATCTCTGCTTCCATCTTGAGCAGTTTAGCCAGCGCCTGCTCGCCCATTTTATCCACCGGCACGCCGGTCCACTTGGAAACGATGATACGGATTTCCTCTTCGTCGACACGCGTGAGGTTTTCCTGCCGCGAGGCTTCCCACGCTTTCATAGCGGCATCGAATTCTTCTTTCGCCTTGCGCTCGGCGTCGCGCATCGAAGCGGCCTCTTCGAACTTCTGTTCGCGGATGGCGGTGTCTTTTTTATGCTGAGCTTCCAGCATCCGCTGACGGATTTCCTGAAATTCAGGCGGCTTGACCATATTGGCAATATGGCTGCGCGCACCGGCTTCATCAATCAGGTCGATGGCCTTGTCGGGGAGAAACCGGGCAGGCAGATAGCGGGCGGAAAGCTTGGCGGCGGCTTCCAGCGCGGCATCGCTGATTTTGGTGTGATGGTGTTCTTCGTATTTCGGGCGCAGTCCCTTGAGAATCTGCACCGTTTCTTCAATAGTCGGCTCGTTGACCATGATGGTCTGGAAACGGCGTTCAAGCGCGGCGTCTTTCTCGATGGATTTGCGGTATTCGTTGAGCGTGGTGGCGCCGATGCACTGCATTTCACCGCGCGAAAGCGCGGGTTTGATGATATTGGCCGCGTCCATCGTGCCTTCGGCGGAACCGGCACCGACAATCGTGTGCATTTCATCAAGGAAAAGCAGGACGTTTTTCGTTTTACGGATTTCATCCATAACGGCTTTGATCCGCTCTTCAAACTGTCCGCGGTATTTGGTGCCGGCCACCATCAGCGCGAGGTCAAGCGTGACCACTTTTTTATCCGCCAGCAGCTGAGGAACCGTGCCGTCGGCGATGGACTGCGCGAGCCCTTCAGCGATGGCGGTCTTGCCGACGCCCGCTTCGCCAAGCAGAACCGGATTATTCTTGGTGCGTCGGCAGAGAATCTGAATGACGCGCTCGATTTCATTTTTGCGTCCAATGACCGGATCCAGTTCGCCCTTCTTCGCCATTTCGGTGAGGTCGCGGCCAAAGGCGTTGAGCGCAGGAGTTTTGACAGCCTGACCGTCAGCGGGGGGCTTTTGCTGTGTGCTGTATGGCGCAGCTTCTTCTTCGTTGACCTCCATGGAGCCGTCATAATCCGGATCGAGCATTGCCATGATCTCTTCGCGGGCCTCTTCGAGATCAACGCCCATATTTTCGAGCACGCGGGCGGCGATCCCCTCACCTTCGCGGAGCAGGCCGAGCAGAATATGCTCCGTGCCGACATAGCTGTGGTTTAAAGAGCGGGCTTCACTGGTCGCCAGCGCCAGCACCTTCTTGGCGCGCGGCGTAAACGGAATATTTCCGGCGGTTTTGGTATCGGTACCGGTTCCGACCGCCTTTTCGACTTCAAGACGGAGAGACTGCAAATCCACGCCGAGCGACTGGAGCGCGCTGACCGCTACGCCGCTGCCCAGCGCAACCAGCCCGAGCAGAATGTGCTCCGTGCCGACATAGTTATGATTGAACTGCTCGGCCTCTTTGCGGGCCAGATGCAGAACGCGCTGGGCTCTGGGAGTAAAATTTTCCATAAATCTGTTTCCTTTAAATAAGCCGTGATTATTCCAGAACGCGCTTTGAATTCAAGCTGTACCGCGTATTTCGTACTGCGTGTTGAATCGGCCGGGAAATACGCAATACAGAGTACGTTATATTTGTCCTCATATCAGCCCGCCGAGCCGGTAACCGCCCCAGACGGCGAAAAGGCCGAGCGCATTACTGCCCAGCAGATTCAGCCATGCGAAAAGATGTTCCCCTTCTTTGGCCAGCGCCAGCGTTTCGTAGGCATAGGTGCTGAAGGTGGTGAACGCGCCGATAAATCCGACCGTAAGCGCAAAGCGGATTTCCGCCGCCATCTCAAAACGCTCACTCAGCAGGTGGCCGAGGAAACCCAGCACCAGACAGCCGAGCAGGTTGACCGCCAGCGTACCGACCGGAAAGTCGCCCAGCCGTCCGCCGCCGGTCCAATGCTGAATGCCGACAGTCATTCCGTAGCGCGCAATCGAGCCGAAGAAACCGCCAAGTCCAATGCAAAGAAGAATTTTCATTTGTGTTTCCGGAAGTATTCGATGAGCCGGTTGGTGGAGGCGTCGTGTTTGAGTTCCGAGCTGCTTTCCAGTTCCGGCAGAATTTTCGAGGCGAGTACTTTGCCGAGCTGCACGCCCCACTGGTCGAACGAGAAGATATCCCAGATCATGCCCTGCGCAAAAATTTTGTGTTCGTAAAGCGCGATAAGCTGACCGAGCACTTCGGGCGTCAGTTTTTTAGCCATGATGGTGTTGGTCGGACGGTTTCCCTCGAAGGTTTTATGCGGGATCAGTTTTTTCGGCGTTTTTTCCGCTTTGAGTTCTTCGGCGGTCTTTCCAAAGGCCAGCGCTTCCGTCTGCGCGAAGAAGTTGGCCATCAGTTTAGCGTGGTGGTCGCCGAGCGGATTCTGTGATTTACAGAAGCCGATGAAGTCGCACGGAATCAGTTTAGTGCCCTGATGGATTAGCTGATAGAAAGCGTGCTGGCCGTTGGTGCCGGGCTCACCCCAAATGACGGGGCCGGTCTGCCACTTCACCCGTTTACCGTCCTGCGTGACGGACTTGCCGTTCGATTCCATGTCGCCCTGCTGGAAGTAGGCAGCGAAACGGCTCAAATACTGGTCATAAGGGAGAATCGCCTGCGTGTCGGCGGCGAAAAAATTGTTGTACCAGATGCCAAGCAGCGCAAGGATCACCGGCATATTTTTTTCAAACGGCGCGATGCGGAAGTGGCAATCCATTGCATGGAACCCGGCCAGCATCTTGCGGAAATTTTCCGGGCCGACGGCGATCATCACCGGCAGACCGATGGCGGAGCAGAGCGAATAACGTCCGCCGACCCAGTCCCAGAAACCGAACATATTGGCGGTATCAATGCCGAATTTCGATACTTCGGCGGCGTTCGTGGAAAGCGCCACAAAATGTTTAGCGACGGCGGCTTTGTCTTTCAATGCATCCAGCAGCCATGTCCGCGCCGTTTCGGCATTCGTCATGGTCTCCTGTGTAGTAAACGTTTTGGAAGCGACGATGAACAGCGTTTCATCGGCGTTCAGGTCGCGAACGGCTTCGGCGATATGCGTGCCGTCCACGTTGGATACAAACCGGACGGTCAGATTGCGCTGGGAATACGGCTTGAGCGCTTCATACGCCATGACAGGGCCGAGGTCGGAACCGCCGATTCCGATGTTGATCACGTTTTTGATCGGCTTGCCGGTGTAACCCTTCCATTGTCCGGAGCGGACGCGGCTGGAAAAATCCGCCATGCGATCAAGTACCGCATGAATGCCGGGCATCACATCTTCGCCGTCCACAAAAACCTTTGAGTCGCGAGGAGCGCGCAGTGCGGTGTGGAGCACTGCACGGTCTTCAGTGCGGTTGATTTTTTCACCAGTGAACATTGCCTCTATTTTTCCGCGCAACCCGGCGGCTCCGGCCAGATCAACCAGCAGACTCATCGTTTCGCCGGTGATGCGGTTTTTAGAATAGTCGAGCATCAGGTCGCAGGCGGTCAGTGAAAAAGTTCCGGCGCGCTGCGGGTCGGCGTCGAACAGGTCGCGCAGATGTTTCGATCCGGTCGTTTTCCAGTGTCCGGAAAGAGCCTGCCATTCAGGTTGTTTTGTGAGCATTAAATGTCTCCGGTTGAAAATCAGGTTGCAGAGTAACCGCAACGGACAGGCGGATAAAACCAAAAATGCGGCAAAGTCGGCAACGGGCGCTTGTTTCAGCAGACATTTATGGTAGAAAGGACGGGTTATGCGCAAACACCCGATCTACCTTCTTCTGCTCGTCACCGCTTTGGTCGGCTGGCATGTTCACGGGCTGTTCGGCGGAAAGCCGAAGGCTCCCGTTGCCGCCTCCACCGTTATCGTTTCCAATGCGCCGCCGCAGGACACGTTGCCGGTCGAACAGATCGCCTCGCGGGTGGCGGATCGCCTGTCCCGCGTCCATCTCAACCGCGACGACTTCAACGACACCATTGCCACCAACGCGTTAACGCTTTTCATTGATTCACTCGACTCCGACCACTCGTTTTTCCTCGCTTCCGACATTGCCGAGTTTCAGTTGCAGGGCACCAATCTGGCTAATCAAGTTAAATCGGGCAAGACCGCCTTTGCGCAAACCGTTTTTTCGCGCTTCAAAGAAAGAGTCACCAACCGCGTCGCCTATGTCAATCAGCTGCTCGACAAGGGCTTTGACCTGAATCAAGCAGAGACCTACTGCTGGAAACGTGACACCGCGCCCTGGCCGGCCGATCAGGCGGAATGGGATGACCTCTGGCGCAAAAGAATCAAGAACGATTTAGTTTCCCGCGTTGCCGCCATTGATGCCGGCGTAAACGATGGAAAACCGAAAGCCACGAATGCCGTCACTGGAGTCAAAGCGGCCAAGGTGCTTACGCCGGTCGATGCCGTCCGTGAGCGCTATAAACAAAATCAACTGGTGATTGAAAACAACTTTGACTGCGAATTTATTCTGGAACGCTATCTGAGTTCCTTCACCCACAGCTACGACCCGCACAGCGACTACCTTTCTCCGCGCGGCGTCGAGGATTTCGGCATCAACATGAGCCTTTCGCTGGTCGGTATCGGCGCAACCCTGCGCAGTGAAGACGGTGCCGCAAAAATTGAAAAACTCATCGCGGGCGGACCGGCTGAACAGGACGGGCGGCTCCTGCCCGGCGATAAAATCATCGCCGTTGCGCAGGGCGACAAAGAGCCAGTGAGCATTCTCTACTGGCCGCTCAGCAAAGCCGTACGCATTATCCGCGGCGAAAAAGGAACCAAGGTGGTTCTTTCCGTCATCCCTGCCGATGACACTACCGGTACACGCACGAAAACCATTGATCTTATCCGCGATGAAGTGAAACTGGAAGCGCAGGCCGCCAAAGGTACCGTGCGCGAAATCACTGAAACCAACGGTGTGCCGTACCGTATCGGCGTGCTTACCCTGCCCGAGTTCTACGCCAACTTCGAAGCCGCACGCAATGGCGACGGTAATGCGCGCCGCGCCTCCACCGATGTGCGCCGTATCCTTAACCAATTTGCAACCAATCGTCTGGACGGCGTCATCCTGGATCTGCGCAACAACGGCGGCGGCTCCCTGCCGGAGGCCATCGACGTCGCCGGACTTTTCATTCCGCTCGGCCCGATTGTGCAGGTTCGCGAGCAGCGCGGCGTGACCGTCCTGCCCGATGGTGATCCTGAAACGGTTTACAGCGGGCCGCTTGTTGTACTGGTCAACCGGCTCAGCGCATCGGCCTCTGAAATTGTCGCTGCGGCGTTGCAGGACTACAGCCGCGCCGTCATTGTGGGCGACAGCAAAACCTACGGAAAAGGCACCGTGCAGACCGTTTTTCCGCTGTCCAAACTCAACGACGATCTCGGCTCGATCAAAGTCACCACGGCCAGCTTCTACCGCATCACGGGCGGCTCGACACAGCTAAAAGGTGTTGCGCCCGACGTGGTGCTCCCCTCGCTTTATGACTCACTTGAAATCGGCGAAGAATATATGCCGCATGCCCTGCCCTGGTCACAGGTGCGCAGCGCCTACTACCGGCCATGGATTGAATCCGTCAAACCGGCCATTCCCGAATTGCAGAAGCGTTCGCAGATACGCATGAGCGGCAACCCGTCTTTCACCACTTTCCTCGCGCGCCGCGACCACATCCGCCAGCGGATGGAAAATCCTGAAGTTTCTCTCAGCCTCTCAAACCGCGTCAGTGAAATTGTTTCCGAAAAAGAAATGGATGATCTTCAGGACGAAGAGTTTGCCGTCAATAAAACGGACAAGGCTGACAAGGACGATCCGATTCTCGACGAAGCGCTCAGCATCACTGCCGATCTGGTGTATCTCAAGGGCAGAAAACCCTCGGTTCAAATCACCAAGACGGCATCCAACTAGTTTTCAGAGTAATCGGACTTCAGAATCGCCCGCCGGATAAAAGCGTCTGAGCCGGGCTGGCAAACTCGATTCCCTCTTCATTGAACCGGCGGAGCACTGCCAGATTAAACGCCTGATCGAACTCCATGAAAGCCCAGTAATCGGAACACGGCACAAACCAGTAAATGACCTGAATGTTCAGTGAAGCGGTGTTGAAGTCGTTGAAATGGACACGCGGCGGCATATCCGGATGCATCTTCTCATTTGCACGGCTCAATTCTTCTTTGATAATCGCTACGGCCCGTTCAACTTTTTCCGGCGGCGTGCCGCAGGCAACGTTGAGGTTGGTAATGCGTTTGATGTACGGGCGCCGGGTAATATTACGAATGCTTTTGTTGGCCAGTTCGCCGTTGGGAATCGTCACCAGATAACCGTTCATCGTACGCAGACGTGTGGAGCGCATACCGACGGCTTCCACCGTTCCGTCCTCACCGTCCACATTGATACAGTCGCCCAGCTGGAAAGGATGATCGGCGAAAATAACCAGTGAGCCGAAGAAATTCTTAATGGTCTCCTGAGCTGCCAGCGCAACGGCCAGACCGCCGACGCCGAGTCCGGCGAGAATTGAAGTGATCGGTTTATCGCTTAACTGCTGGGCGACTTGAACCAGTCCGAGAATCACAACTACCGTACGCAGCGTTTTGCGAACCACCGGCTCCATCATATCATCCAGCGCCGTCCGCGTTTTTGCCCGCAAATGGCGCACCCACCAGCCGGAAAGTTCAACCATCTGGTAAACCACATAGGTTACCGCGACGGTGATCAGTACCGCCGTCATATCCCCGCGCAGCGAACCTTTGACCGCCAGCAGCCGTATGGCCAGACAGACACCGATTACCGCTGCCGGAAAAGTCGCCGTACGCGCCGCCAGCTCCAGCGCCGTCCGGTGCAGACTGTTTTGACCAAGCGGCGTTTTGCGTATGGCCTGTTCGCAGAAATATTTGAGGAACCGTCCGGCGATAAACCCGGTCAGCGCCAGCAGAATCATCATCAGATAGTCCCAGAAACTGTTCGTTTCCGCCGCCTGCTGCACAACTGTTGCAACTATCGCCGTGTCCATAAATTAAACTCCTTTAAGTACTGCTTATTGCGTATTGCCGGGCTACATCTGGGGAAATACGGAGTACGCAATAATGTCTCTACCGCCAGTTTTTCTTCGTCATTTCCCGTAAATACTCAACGGTTCCAGTGGTTACCATATCCGCTGAAAACCGCCAATCCCAATTCCCTTGCGTCGTGCCAGGCATATTCATCCGCGCCGCGCCGCCGAGTCCCAGCACATCCTGCATCGGCAGCAGCGCCCATTTGGCCGGTGCGCGCAGCGCCAGTTCCGCCAGATCGCAGTGAGTCGCCGCCCCGGCGGTTTGCAGATAGTTCTCAATGCGCAGTCTTTCACCATCATCAATCTGCTCAAGCCAGCTTTGCGTCGTATTGTTATCGTGCGTGCCGGTATAAACCGCCCAGTTTTTCTCGATGCCTTCCGGCAGGTAGCCGGCGCGATTCAAATCGTCCGCGCCAAAGCGGAACTGAAGCACCCACATGCCGGGGAAACCGCACGCCTCGCGCAGCGCTTCCACCTCGTCGGTGATAATCCCGAGATTTTCGGCAATCACATGCTCGTCGAGACGGAACTTTCTTCCGAATTCCGGAAGGCGGCGGAGATTTTTTTCGAGAGTCTGGAAAAATTCCAGGCCGGGGCCCTTCACCCAGCGGCCTTTAACCGCCGTCGGTTCGTCCGCCGGAATTTCCCAGTAATCTTCAAAACCGCGGAAATGGTCGATGCGAACAATGTCCGTCATTTCAAGGATGCGGCGCATCCGCTGTGTCCACCATGCAAAACCCGTTTCACGGTGCGCAGCCCAGTTATAGAGCGGATTGCCCCAGCGCTGGCCGGTTGCTGAAAAATAATCCGGCGGAACACCCGCCACCACCGTCGCCGTACCGTCTTTATTGAGAAAAAACAGTTCCCGGTTTGCCCAGACATCGGCGGAATCACCCGCCACAAAAATCGGAATGTCGCCGATCAGCTGGATGTCCAGCTTCCGCAAAAAATCCGCCGTCTTTTCCCAGTGCCTGAAAAACAGGTATTGGAGAACTTCGTGGCGGCGGATCCGTTTAGACAGCCTGCGCCGCGCTTTTTGCAGCGTTTTAAAATCGCGGTCGCGCAGCCCGGCAGACCATTCGGTCCACGCACGGTTTTCCTGCGTTTCACGGATAGCCATGAACAATGCGTAGTCGACCAGCCAGCCGGCTTCGCGCGCGCAGAACCCGGCAAAGTCCGCGTCCGGCTCAAACCGGTCGGCGGCGCGGAAGAGATTTTTTTCACGCGCTTCGATCACGGCAGGAAAATCGATCCGGTTCGGATCAAACGCCGGAAATTTTGAAAGCCGCCGTTCGGTCAGCAATCCCTCTTCGATCAGCCCGTCGAAACTGATCATCAAATGATTTCCGGCGAAGGCTGAAAGCGACGAGTACGGGGAATAACCGTAGCCGACCGGCCCGGTCGGCAGAATCTGCCAGAGCTTCTGCCCGGCTTCAGCGAGAAATCCGCCGAAAGCCCGCGCCTGCGGGCCCAGCTCGCCCATACCCCAGCGCCCCGGCAGTGACGTGATATGCAGTAAAATTCCGCTTTTGCGTTTAAAATTCATGCGCCGCAGGATACGGCGAACCGGCGGGGAGTCAAATCAGGAAATGCGTCAAAGCCGGCAGGATTTGGAATCGATCCGGTTGCACGAATCAAAATCCCGGGTCAAGCAAACGACACGCGATCATGCACGTGACCTTCTTTCTTCATTTCGAACTGCGCAAATTTTTGAAGAAGAGCCAGCTTCACGTCCGTCATCTCCGGTTTTTTCCAGAGGTTGGAATATTGATCCGGATCGGCCTGCAGATCATACATCTCACCCCACTCCTGATCGCGGTAGAGCACCAGCTTGTACCGCCCGGTGATCAGGGTCTGCTGATAAATTTTTTTGGTGGCTTGCAATTCGACCATCGTCGCATCCTGCACTGCTTCTTTTTCGCCTTTCAAGATCGGCATCAGGCTGACGCCCTGCATGCCTTGCGGAACCGGTATTCCGGCCAGTTCAAGAAATGTTTGCGGCAGGTCAACCAGATTAACCAGCGCGGCGGAGGTTCCTTTCGAACGCACAATCCCCGGCCCCCAAACAAGGAACGGAATGCGCTGGCAGTCGTCGTAGGCAAACAGCCCTTTGTGCCAAAGGCCGTGGTGTTTATGCAGTTCGCCGTGGTCGGTGGTGAAAACGACCAGCGTGTTTTGCGCCTGCCCGGATTCTTCCAGCCTTTGGATAAGCCGCCCGACTTCATGGTCGAGCATGGCGACCATACCCAGGGTGGCCTGCAAAGCCTCGCGTTCTTTACCGTCGAGATCGCGGCGGGCAAAGGCGCAGGGAACTTTTTTGCCCGGCTCATTGATAAATTCCTCGCGCCAGCGATCCGTTTCATAGACTTCTTTGTAGAAGGGGGGCTTGCCGTCAAACTCTCCT
>CAIKGD010000052.1 GCA_903826865.1 uncultured Verrucomicrobiota bacterium | reverse complement strand
CGCCCTTTTCACGCGTGCAAAACTCGGGAAAGGAGCGCTCTATCAGGAAGGTGTATCGCTTGATCTGGCGTATAAAGGGACTGTCGAAGCTGTAGACCCGATAACCGGACAGCCCACCGGCGCGCCGGTTGATGTCGAAGAAACAGCGTCCGGACTCCACCTCAAAAACCTGCGCATTCCGCAGATTGCTCCCGAATACACACGGCGTCCGCGCGAACCGGTCGCTATGCCGGTCTTCCGCATCACACCCTGGCACTAAACAGCGACAGGATTATTCTGCTACATAATGGCGGGATGGTTTTTGTCTCTTTTCCCCTGAGAACCAAGCCGCGTTATATAACTCGCATTATTCTTAAGCACCCCGGCAAAAAGTTTTTACATAAGTTTCAGGGGCGACTCCGAAAATGCGTTTGAAAACGCGCGAAAAATAGCCCGCATCTGAATAGCCGGCCTGTTCGGCGGCCTGTTTGACCGGCAGGCCTGAATCGGAAAGCATCCGTTCCGCCGCCTGACGCATTTTCAGACGCGTCAGCATATGCAGCGGGGTTTCATCCGTGTACCGCTTGAACAGCCGGCATAAATACGCCTTATCCGTATGGCACATCTCCGAGACCTGATCCAGATTTTGAATATCCGGAAAGTGCTGTTCGATATACCGCACGACTCGCAAGTAGGTCTGCCAGGAAGGCAGCTGCATCTCTCTTTGCGAAAGAGCGGTTTCATCAATGGAGAGGATCAGCTGCTTGAGTTGCAGAATACATATTTCATTCCGGTGACGCCCTCCCTCGGAACCGGCGGCCAGCAGATTTTCAAACATACTGCAGATACGGGCGGGATATGGAGTATGCCGGGGCTTTTTAAACAGCTCGGTTGCTTTCACCTGCCGAACCAGATCGCTCCCTGCAAAAATTACATAATGCTTGACGAGCGGTTCGTCGGAGTCCGTTCTTATTTTGTGGGAAATATTCGGTCCATACAGAAACAACGTTCCGGCACACAGCGGGTGCGTTTTGCCGTGAATGAACAAGGTTCCCTTCCCTGAAGCAATAAATTCAATCACATAAAAATCAAATCCGTTTCTCTCAACCCGGTAGCGCGGCCCGCAATGCTCCCGGCCGCCGCCGACAATCGCTTCTCTCTGATCCCCGGACGGCGTCAAATTTAAATCATAATATTCGGCCGAAAGATCATCGAAGATGCAACTTTGTTTTTCCCTCTTCATAAAATACTTTGCCGGACCTCCAGATAATCCGCAGGTCATTTTTTACCTGACCGAAGCAGGCACCGTCTCTTCATGCGGCCACGGGTAATCCCTTTTGCCTGCCGCATCCTCCACCGGCACCGGAGGCAGCGTTTTATGCCACGCAAGAGCCAGATCACTCAGCCGCGTTACAACATCCGCATGGCTGGCGGCAACATTGTCCTGTTCTTCCGGATCGGTCGCCATGTCATAAAGCTCAACGCGGCTTTTGTCCGGATTCAGAAGCAGTTTCCATGATCCGTCGCGAACGGCCAGAACCGGACTGCGGTTCCACAGATGATTCGTTATGCGAAAGTGCCATTCCCACAGCAGCGGAGCCGTGCGGCGGAACGTCTTATCTCCCTTGAACGCGGGCACCACACTTTGTCCGCGCAACAGCTTTTGCTCCCCGTCAGGAATCGCCGCGCCGGCCAGTTCGCATATCGTCGGCAGCAGGTCGGCTCCGCTGACCACGGTTTGTGTATTGACCTGTCCGGCCGGGGCGCCACCTTGCGGCCAGCGCACAATCAGGGGCACCCGCGTCCCGCCATCATACAGACTGCGCTTCCGTCCGCGCAAAGGTCCGGCGCTGCCGATCCCGGACCAGGAGGCGTTCTTGATATCAATATCCTCCGGCCCGTTATCCGAAGAAAAAATCACCAGCGTATTCTGCGCCAATCCCAGTTCGTCCAGCTTGTCCAGCAGCCGTCCGATCTGCATATCCATTTCTGTCACGGTGGCGGCATACACCATAAACGGCGAAGTGAATCCTTCCGGAACATTTTTTTTGAACGGCTTCATCTGTTCGCCGGACGGAGCCAGTGCTGCATGCGGATCGACGAGCCAAAGCTGGCAGTAAAACGGACGCTCCCCTTTCTTCAGCTCTTCCAGAATCGAACACGTTTCGTCCACCAGCACTTTCGTGGAATGCGGCCTGTCCTCCCAGAGGTTTACCGTCCGGTTTCTGCAGTCAATCCAGCGCGCCAGATCAAACCCGTACTCAGTCAGCAATTGATCGGCTGTCTGCGGGTAAAGACTCCAGTTCGCCAAATATCCGGATCGTTCCGGATAGCCGAGATGCCACTTGCCCACATGGATCGTCGTGTACCCGGCCGGCCTTAACAGCTTCGGCAGCGTCATCGTCCGGGGATCCAGAAAGTCGGGCATACCCCGGGCTTCATTCTCTTTGGCGACCGCCAGATGCCCATAGATTCGCACATCGGCCGGCCAGCGTCCGGTCAACAGCGCGGCGCGCGAGGGGGAACAGACCGATCCTCCCTGATAGAACTGTGTGAACAGGGTTCCCTGCTTTGCCAGCCGGTCGATTGCCGGAGTTTTAAACCGGTTATTCCCGTAGCAGCTGGGGTCACCCCACCCCAGATCGTCGGAGAGAATGAAAAGAACGTTCGGCCGTGTTTCGGCGGGAGCTGCGCAAACTTGAAGCGCCGCGACCGGCAGTCCGACCCCCGCGACCCGCATGCACCGGTGCATGATTCCGGCAGACCGGCAGTTTTTCACACTCATGACAACCACCTTCCTTTGTTTGTATCCCGCGCACCGCAAAGG
>CAIKGD010000051.1 GCA_903826865.1 uncultured Verrucomicrobiota bacterium | reverse complement strand
GATATCTGCATCAACTGCTTCGCCGGTCACGATGCGTTTCAGTTCGACCAGCACGGCGCGCAGCAGACTGATTGAATGGGCATGACCCAGTTCATGGGCGCTTTGCAGTTCATTAGTCAACGCGGGCATCAGCCAGCGCATGGCCGGCGTGGCGCGGAAGCAGTGTTTCGGGCTGGCGGAAAAGACAGCGCTGAGTGTTTTCATTTCGGACGGACTCAGCCCGAAGCATTCCGGGAAGCGGAACTGTTTGTGCGGCTGCGGGTAATCTTTTTCGAGGCGGAACAGAACGTGGTAGATGGTGTTGTCCGGTTCACGGGGATGCAGACTGCCGTGTACCTGCCAGGGAAGTGTGAAGAAAACAGATCCCGATGCTATTTTTTCGGCGGTTCCTTCCACCATCCACTCCAGCATCCCTTTTTCGACATAGGTGATTTCCATGCCGCGGTTCTTGTGGGGAGTGAGTTCTTTGCAGTGGAACCGCCCGTAACTGATGATCTCTTTCATGAACAGAAGAGTAGGGTGAGTGTGTAAAATATACCATTCAAAAAGGCGACCGCGGAACAGGAGTTCCGGGCTTATAAATTAAGGCGCAACTGCAACAAGGTTTTAAACAAGGAGGTTCAGATGGCTGCAAAAACATGGATTACAACGCTTCCAAAAATTGGAATTCGCCCCACAATTGACGGCCGCTACGGCGGTGTGCGCGAGTCGCTTGAAGGGCAGGTCATGAATATGGCCAAAAGCGCCGCCAAGCTGATCAGCGCTTCATTGACATACCCGAACGGCAAACCGGTCGAATGTGTGATTGCGGACACCTGTATCGGCGGAGTGGCCGAGGCGGCGGCCTGTGCTGAAAAATTTGACCGCGAAAACGTTGGCGTTTCGCTGACCGTAACCCCGTGCTGGTGCTACGGCTCGGAAACGATGGATATGGATCCGATGCGTCCGAAAGCGGTCTGGGGCTTCAACGGCACCGAACGTCCCGGCGCGGTTTATCTGGCGGCGGTGCTTGCTGGCCACACTCAGAAAGGGCTTCCGGCTTTTGGTATCTACGGACGCGATGTGCAGGACGCCGGCGATACGTCGATTCCTGCCGATGTCTCTGAAAAAATTCTGCGCTTTGCCAAGGCCGGTCTGGCCGTGGCGATGATGAAGGGTAAATCCTACCTCTCGATGGGCGGCTGCTCAATGGGCATCGCCGGTTCGATTGTTAATCAGGACTTTTTCGAAGAATATCTCGGCATGCGCGTTGAAGCGATTGACCTGACGGAATTCACCCGCCGCCTGCGCGACGGCATCTTCGACCAGGACGAATACAAGAAAGCAATCGCGTGGGTGAAAGAAAATTGCAAAGAAGGCCACGACCCGAACGGTGCCAAAACACGCCGCTCCCGCAAGAAACTCAATGCGGAGTGGGAAGAGTCTGTCAAGATGGCGATCATCGCTCGCGACCTGATGTACGGCAACGACAAGCTCGATAAAATGGGTTACAAAGAAGAGTCGCGCGGCCATAACGCGATTCTCTCCGGGTTCCAGGGACAGCGCAACTGGACCGACTGTTCGCCCAACGGCGACTTCCTCGAAGCTATTTCCAACAGCTCGTTCGACTGGAACGGCATCCGTATGCCGCGCATTGTCGCAACGGAAAACGACAGCCTCAACGGTGTCCCGATGCTCTTCTCCTACCTGCTTACCAGCACCGCGCAGGTTTTTGCCGACGTGCGCACCTACTGGAGCCCCGAGGCGATTAAGCGCGTGACCGGTTATCAGGTGGACGGTGCCGCCGCAGGCGGACTGATTCATCTGATCAACTCCGGTTCCGCCGCGCTCGACGGCAGCGGACAGCAGAGCAAAGACGGACAGCCGGCCATGAAGCCGTTCTGGGAAATCAGCCGGAAAGAGGCGAATGCCTGTTTGAAAGCAACGTCCTGGCACCCGTCGGTTACGGAATACTTCCCGGGCGGCGGCTGGTCCTCCAAGTTTGTGACCAAGGCCGGTATGCCGATCACCATGAGCCGCGTCAATCTGGTGAAGGGTCTCGGCCCGGTTCTGCAGATTGCAGAAGGCTGGACCGTTGAGCTGCCTGAAAAGGTTCATGCCAAACTGGACAACCGCACCAACAATACCTGGCCGACCACCTGGTTTGCTCCGCGCATTACCGGAAAAGGCGCCTTTACCGACGTCTACGAAGTGATGGCGAAGTGGGGTGCCAACCACGGCGCGTTCAGTTATGGACACATCGGAGCCGATCTCATTACGATGGCGGCCATGCTGCGGATTCCGGTCTTCATGCACAACGTGGATGAGGCGAAGGTCTACCGCCCGAGCGCATGGAGTTCATTCGGAACCGAAGGACTTGAAGGAGCGGACTTCCGCGCCTGCGAAACCTACGGCCCGGTTTACGGCTGATTCGATAGTATTTCACGATTGAAATATCGTGGCCGTGGAGCAAGAGAACCCACCCCGCCGTTCCGGCACCCCTCCCAAGGAGGGGATTTCAGCGGGCGCATTAAGTCCCCTCCGCCGGAGGGGTGGCCGCAGGCCGGGGTGGGTTGTACGGTATTATAATTGTTGAAAGCTCTAAGCGAACGCCCCGGCCCGTGCTGAACGGGTCAGGGGCGTTTCCAGTAGGCCAGAAATTCGACGTTGCCTTTCGGCCCTTTGAGCGGCGAGGTCGCCAGACCGAGCCATTCGAGGCCGAGTGTTTCCGTTCCGAATTTCCGGATTTTTGAAACAACCGCTTCATGAATCACCGGATCGGTGATGACGCCGCGTCCTTTATCCACCTCTTCTTTACCCGCCTCGAATTGCGGCTTGATGAGCGAAACAATCTCTCCGCCGGGCTTCAGCAGTTCTTTGACGGCGGGCAGGATATTCGTGAGCGAAATAAACGAGGTGTCGATGCTGGCGAAGCCGGTCGGTTCGGAAAGATCGGCGGGCGTCAGATAGCGGGCGTTGACGCCTTCCATAACCACGACGCGCGGATCTTCACGCAGTTTCCAGTGGAGCTGACCCTTGCCGACGTCGACTGCATACACCTTTGCCGCGCCGTGCTGAAGCATACAGTCAGTGAAGCCGCCGGTCGAGGAACCGATGTCGAGACAGACTTTGCCGGTCAGATCGAGTTTGAAAGCCTCCATTGCGCCTTCCAGCTTTTCGCCGCCGCGGCTGACAAATCGTTCGACCTCTTTAAGGGTGATCTCGCTGTCCGGTGCCAGTGAATGACCCGGCTTGGGAGCGGGCTGGCCGTTGACCAGCACCTGTCCGGCCAGAATCAGCCGTCGCGCCTTTTCGCGGCTTTCGGCGAGTCCTTTTTCCACCAGCAGTTGATCGAGCCGTATTTTTTTCACGTGCGGGAGTGTAAATATTAAACTGGCAATCTACAATCGGCAATCATGTCGGGTCTGTACATCCATATTCCGTTCTGCGAACGCAAGTGCTCCTACTGCGCGTTCTATTCGTTTCCCAGACCCTGGAAAAACGAAGACGGGTTTTTCCAGGCTTTGGAAAAAGAGCTGCAAACGCTGCCGGCGGATTTTTTGCCGGAAACTGTTTTTATCGGCGGCGGTACGCCGACGGCCTTGGATATCCAAACCTTGGCGAAGCTGTTTTCACTGCTTAGAAAATTCAGTCCGGCGGAGTTTTCGTGCGAGGCCAATCCGGGAACGGTTGACCGGCAAAAACTTGATCTGCTCAGGAAAAGCGGCGTGAACCGGCTTTCGATCGGCGTGCAATCGTTCGATTCCCGGTGTCTGGAAACTTTAGGACGGATTCATTCAGCGGAAGAGGCGGAGGCCGCGTTCCGGCTGGCGCGCGCGGCCGGGTTTGAAAATACCGGCCTTGATCTGATGTTCGGCATTCCGGGTCAGACCGTTCCGAAACTGGAAGCAGACCTTGACCGTGCCTTGGCGCTCAATCCCCAGCACATTTCAATTTACAACCTGATGTATGAAGAGGGTACGCTGCTCACGAATCTCAAGCCGCAAAAACTGGATGAGAGTCTGGAGCGGGATATGTATGATTTGATCCGGCGCCGGCTGACCGTCGCCGGCTTTGTCCACTACGAGATTTCCAACTTTGCCCGGCCGGGGTTTGAGTGTCGGCATAATCTGCTCTACTGGAGCGGCGGCGAATACATTGGTGTCGGTCCGGCGGCGCATTCGCACTGGAAGGGGATGCGCTGGGCGAATACAGCCGATCTGGACGGTTACTGTGCAAACGGACCGCGCCGGGCGTTTGACGAGAAGCTTGATCCGGAGGCAAAGGAGCGGGAGACGCTGGTGATGGGGTTGCGGCGTCTGGCGGGTGTCGATGTCTCTGCCGGCCTCTGGAAAACGCTCGGAGGAAATTTCCGAACCCTTGAAAAAGAGGGACTGCTGGTGATCGAAGGAAACCGCGTCCGGCTTTCTGAAGAGGCGCTGTTTGTAAGCGACGCGGTCTTTGCGGAATTGGTGTGATATTGCGCTTGCCAATGGGCAGGTCTGTCCGTAGATTACGCCACTCTTTGAGTTAAATTTTTGAGATTGTGAGGAAAAATCATGGCTAGATGTGCAGTTACAGGTAAAGGAACGATTTCAGGCCGCCGGATTGTCCGTAAAGGTTTGAGGAAGAGCAAAGGCGGTATCGGTCTGCACGTGACCAGCGCCACGAAGCGCAAATTCAAAGCGAATCTTCAGCATGTTCGCGTGAAGGATGCAAATGGCACGGTGCGCCGCATCTGGGTTTCGGCCAAGGCGATCCGTTCGGGTCTGATAACGAAAGCTTGAGCGGAAAACGCTGCTTCAGTGATCAACCGGTTCCTTTTAAGGGGCCGGTTTTTTTTTGTGAATATTGCGTACTGCATATCGCGTAATGAGGACATTACGAAGAACGGAATACGCAGCACGAAGTCCGGCAGACACAAAAAAACGCCCCGGACAAATCCGAGGCGCTTTGAACAAGAAACGACGGTCTTTGTTTACCAACTGGCTTTGGTCATACCGGGGATGAGCCCGTTGGAGGCCATTTCGCGCAGGGTGATGCGGGAGAGACCGAACTTCTGATAGACAGCGCGCGGACGTCCTGTCACCCGGCAACGGCTCTGGACGCGGATCGGGTTGGCGTTGCGCGGCAGTTTGCGCAGAATGTCGAAGGCGGCCATACGGTCTTCGTAGGATGTTTTCGGGTTGCGGATAATTTTCTTAAGCTCCATTCGCTTGGCGAAGTGCTTCTTTGCCAGCTTCATACGCTTTTCATTTTTAACGATGCTGCTCGTTTTTGCCATAAAACACATTCCTCAATTGGTTCGTCGAAGCGGGGATGAAACAGGAAAAGACTCCGGTGCGCAACCATTTTCTATGCAAATGTCAGGATGGTTAAAACGACCGGCGTTCCGGTTTTTTATTTTGTTTTAGCAAGTGGTTTCAGGCAGACTGCAGTCTGGTTTTTATTCTGATTCCCGGAGATGAAAGATTATGTGCGGAGTAGTCGGCTATATCGGCAGTAAAGAAGCGGCCCTGATTCTGATCGATGGGTTGCAACGGCTTGAATACCGGGGATATGATTCGGCCGGTATTGCAGTGCTCAGCGGCGGAAAAATCACGTCTTGCAAGGAAGTGGGGCGACTGGCGAATCTGGAAAAGATGCTGGCGGCGGCACCGGTCAAAGGGACTCGCGGCATCGGACACACCCGCTGGGCGACGCATGGCGCACCTTCACGGATCAATTCGCATCCTCATTTCAGTTCGGACGGTGCCATTGCAGTGGTGCATAACGGGATTATTGAAAACTATGCCGGACTGCGCGATGAACTGGCGGTTAAAGGACACAAGTTTCTTTCCGAAACGGACACGGAAGTGATTCCGCGTCTGATTGAGCAGGCGCTTAAAGACGGGGCAAAATCGCCGGTCGAGGCGATTCAGCGTACACTCAAACGATTGCGCGGGGCTTACGCACTGGGAATTCTGTTCCGTGACGAGCCTGATGCCATTTACTGCGCCCGCAAAGGAAGCCCGCTGATTATCGGGCTGGGCGAAAAGGAGAATTTTATCGCCAGTGACGTACCGGCCATTATCAACCGTATCAAAAAGGCCGTCTATCTGAACGACGGCGAGATGGCGGTGCTTCACGAGGACAGCGTGGAAATCTTCACCATCGAAGGCAAGGCTGTTACGCCGGTGGTCAAAGAAATCAGTTTTCAGGCCGAGGCTGCGGAGTGTGCCGGTTTTGAGACCTTCATGCTGAAGGAAATCCATGAACAGCCTCGTATTCTGCGTGCGATGCTGGAAAAGCATGTTTCGGCGGACGGTAAAATCGATATCAGTACAGGGTTAAGTCCGGATTATTTCCGCAAGCTCAACCGCATTATGATTGTTTCCTGCGGCACGGCCTATCACGCGGGAATGTACGGCAAACTGCTGCTGGAAAATCTGACCGGCATCGCGGTCGAAACCGACCTCGCCAGCGAGTTCCGCTATCGCGATCCGAAAATTGATCCCGGTACACTGGTTATCCCGGTGTCACAGTCGGGTGAGACGGCCGATACACTGGCTTCGATTCGCATGGCCAAAGAGTGGGGCTGTAAGATTTTTGCCGTATGCAACGTCGAAGGCAGCTCATTGGTGCGCGAGAGCGATGCCGTGTTCTTTACGAATTGCGGGCCGGAAATCGGCGTGGCTTCGACCAAGGCGTATACAGCGCAGCAGATGGCCTTTGCGCTGTTTGCGCTTTATGTGGCCGGGGTGCGCGGCAATCTGACGCCGGAGCAGATCAAAGGGTATCTTGCTGATTTACAGAAGGTTCCGGATGCGGTGCATTATGTGATTCAGAAAAAAAACGTAATCAAAGCGATTGGCGATAAACATCATGACGGACCGAGTTCGCTCTATCTGGGCCGCAAGTTCAATTACCCGACCGCACTGGAAGGCGCGCTCAAGAACAAGGAAATTTCCTATCAGCACGCCGAAGGTTATGCGGCGGGCGAGATGAAGCACGGCCCGATTGCGCTGATCAACGAGACTCTGCCGGTCATCTGTATCTGTACGAAAACGGCCGACGAGGTTTACGAAAAGATGCTTTCGAATATCAAAGAGGTGGAGGCGCGCAGCGGCCGTATCATTGCCGTGGCGACGGAAGGCGACACCGAAATTCCGAAACTGACCGGCGATATCATTTATGTGCCGGAAGTCCGCGACGAATTCACGCCGATCGTTAATGTGGTCGGATTGCAACTGCTGGCCTACTACGCAGCCCGCGCCCGCGGCACGGATATTGACAAACCGCGCAATTTGGCCAAGAGCGTAACGGTGGAATAGTCTCCGGAAGAAGGCTTTTTGCTTGATAAAGGCATTCGGGGATAAATACACTCCCCGGCCTTTGTAATCAGAGAGGTTGGTATGAAAATGGAAAAAACCGGACAGGCGGAAATACATATCAATGATCAGACGCTGGTGTGCCCCGTTTATGAGGGCACCGAAGGCGAAAAGGCCGTGGATGTCAGCAGATTGCGCAAGGAGACCGGACTCATCACGTATGATCCGGGATTCGGTAATACCGGTTCCTGCGCCAGCGACATCACTTTTATTGACGGTGAAAAGGGTATTTTGCGCTATCGCGGTTATGATGTGGCCGATCTGGCGGCACGATGCGAATTCATCGAGGTAGCCTATCTGCTGGTTCACGGCTCTCTGCCGACGCTCGCGCAGCGGGAAAACTATGCGACACTGCTGAACAGCCACTCCATGATTCACGAAGATATGCGGGAGTTTTTCAGCAATTATCCTGAACACTCTCATCCCATGGCGATTCTTTCGGCCATGGCGGTTTCGCTCTCCTCGTTCTATCCCGAACTGCGCGGCGACCTGAAAGAAGATGTGGATATGACCGTTGCGCGGCTGATTTCCAAACTGCGCACCATTGCCGCTTTTTCCTATAAAAAATCAATCGGTGAACCGGCGGTTTATCCGCGGCACGACCTCAAATACTGTGAAAACTTTCTGAACATGATGTTCAGTTCGCCGGTGCGCGGCGAGCCGATCAATCCGGTTATGGCGGATGCGCTTAATAAACTGCTGATAATTCATGCCGACCACGAGCAGAACTGTTCCACCTCCGTGGTGCGTGCTGTGGGCAGTTCCGGGATCAATCTGTATGCTTCAATTGCCGCCGGCATCTGCGCGCTGTGGGGTCCGAAACACGGCGGTGCCAATCAGCACGTTATTGAAATGCTCGAAGACATTCGGCGCGAAGGCGGCGATGTCGACAAGGTGCTTGAACGCGCCAAAAACCCGCGCAGTCCGTTCCGGCTGATAGGCTTCGGTCACCGCGTCTATAAATCCTATGACCCGCGCGCCAAGATAGCCAAAGAACTTTGCAAAAAAGTGATTGCTGCAACGCATACGAAAGACCCGCTGATGGACATTGCTCAGGAGCTGGAAGAAAAAGCGCTGGCCGATTCCTACTTTCAGGAACGCAATCTGTATCCCAACGTGGATTTCTACACCGGACTTACCTATCGCGAGATGGGTATTCCAACCAATATGTTCACTGTCATGTTTGCCATCGGCCGTCTTCCGGGCTGGATTGCCCAGTGGCTGGAAATGCAGAACGACAGCGATGCGCGCATCGCGCGTCCGCGGCAGATATATACCGGCCCGAACCTGCGCAAAGTCGCGCCCATCGCTAAACGTAAATAATGGATTTACCCAACGTGATACCGATCAATAAACAGCCGGAAGAACTCCGCGAGAACAAACAGGAACTGGACTTTCTCCAGGCGATTGCCCGGCGGCTTCCGGAGGATACCGGCGTGTTGCGCGCACTGGCTGACCTCTACACCCGCACCGGCGCCTATGCCGACGGTTTGCGTGCGGATGAACGTCTCAGCCGCCTGTGCGCCGAAGATCCGATGGTTTGGTACAATCTCGCGTGCAGTCTGGCGCTTTCCGACCGGGCCGATGATGCGTTCGACGCACTCAACCGCGCGGTCGAACTGGGCTATAACGATTACGAATGGATGAAAAAAGACCCTGATCTGTCCGCATTGCACGGCGATGCCCGCTTTGAATCCTTTCTTGAGTGGATCTACAGCGCCTTCGAACAGATGTCGGATGACAGTTTTTAGAGATTCGTTTTTTGTTGTTGGTACGACATGGAACAGCGAACCCTGAATTTGACTTACCTTCCAAGAACTAATATCTAAATAGCCAACAACCGGGCCGCGAAGAGGCTCAAGGAGGTCATTATGAATAAATCATTGCTTTGGGCTTTGTTTTTAATCGCGCTGTGCGCGCTTTTCTTCATCTTTACCGGCGGCAGAACCAATATCAAAATTTTCGAGCTGGCGTTCTCAATGAAAACATCCATCGCTCTGCTGCTTTTCACAGGGATCGGAACGACCATCGGAGTTCTGCTTAAATGAGGGATGCGTTCGCCAAAAAGGGAGTTTTTGTTGCTCCCGAGGTGGATACAGCGCGTATTGCGCCGGATGTGATGATTTATCCCGGATGCCGCATCTCCGGCGAAAAAACTTCGATTGGTCCCGGTTCCGTGCTTGGTGCCGAAGCGCCCGTTACGATTGAAAACTGTCAACTGGGCCGCGGCGTAAAACTCAAAG
>CAIKGD010000050.1 GCA_903826865.1 uncultured Verrucomicrobiota bacterium | reverse complement strand
GCTGGTGATCCGTTCCATAGACTTAGGGCTTAAAGAAGAGCTTTATACCTATGAGGATGTCGGAGCATATCGCGGTATTGGATCCGGCTTCGCCATAGCCCGTGCAGCTTTCGCACTGGCCGGGTTTCATCCGGACTTTAACGGGGCGGGCTTTCAGACACTGGAAAAACAGCTGGAGGCTTTTGGCGGCGGTATTGAAGTTTCGCTGCTGGCGGCCATCCCGAAAGGATCAGGGCTGGGTGCCAGCAGTATTCTGGCCGGCACGTTACTGGGCGGACTGGCTGATTTCTGCGGACTGGGCTGGGATCGCATTGAAATCGCCCGGCGCGTCAGTGCGCTGGAACAGATGCTGGGTACCGGCGGCGGCTGGCAGGATCAATACGGCGGACTGTTCCCCGGGGCCAAGCTCATCGAAACCCGGCCCGGGCTTACACAGACGGCCGTGATCCGCTGGGCACCCGGCGGGTTCTTTGATGAAGCCGTTCAAAGCGGACGGATGCTGCTGTATTACACCGGCATCACCCGCATTGCACACAGTGTGCTCGGCGAAATTGTACGCAACATGTTTCTCAACCAGGCTGAAGTGCTGGCCGGTTTAGATGCCATTGCTGCAAACGGACGCGCGGCCTTCGAAGCCATACAGCGGAATGACTGGTCTGGATTTGCCGGGAGTGTGCGGAAAAGCTGGGCGTTGAATCAGGCTCTCGACTCCGGCGTTAATCCGCCGGAGGTGCAATCCATCATCAGACGCATTGAAGGCAAATACGAGGCGCTGAAACTCACTGGTGCCGGCGGGGGCGGCTACATGCTGATTCTGGCGGAAGGCCTCCAGACTGCGGCCGCAATCAAACAGGAGTTGACGGGAAACCCGCCCAACAGCCGGGCGCGTTTCGTAGACCTTGAAGTGTCCACGACCGGATTGCAGATTTCACGGAGCTAGTCGCTGTGCGTTAAAATGCTTCGCTCGGTAAACCGGGGCTTTAGATCATATCAGGATTTTCTTTCACGGTGCAGTTAAGCCATGAATTTTATTCACGGAGCGTATCACCTTTCGTTGAAATTGCTGGCGCAGTTTCCGTCACAGGGTTTCCGGAAATTCGTTCTCAGGTATTTGTTCGGGGTGAAAATAGCCTCATCAGCAGTTTTGTACGGCGGCTTTGAAATCCGGAGTCCGCGCAAACTGAAAATCGGCGCAAATACGGTGATTGGACATCGTGCAACACTGGATGCGCGCGGCGGGCTGATGATCGGGAAAAATGTCAACTTCAGCAGTGAAGTCATGATCTGGACGGCGCAACATGATTATCGCGATCCGCAGTTCGGCACTGTTTTTAAGCCGGTAACAATAGCAGATTATGCTTGGCTCGGTCCGCGCTGCATCATCCTGCCGGGTGTGACAGTCGGAGAAGGAGCCGTCGTTGCGGCGGGAGCGGTAGTCACTAAAGAAGTTGAACCCTACACGGTGGTTGGTGGCGTTCCGGCGCAGAAAATCGCCGAACGGTCAAAGGACTTGAATTATAATCCGGCGAAGAATTCAGTTCCGTTCATCTGATCGCAACAATTCATCACTTGTCGCTTATTATCCTGTGCTCATAATTTATCCTTGTCCGGCATCTGATCCGGTTCTGTCCATTTGATAAAAGCCGATAGTTGATTGCTTACTAAAGCAGATAACGATTGAAACATCGTGATACCAAACCCACCCCGCCCTGCGGGCACCCCTCCGGCGGAGGGGATTATTAAAGTTCCCCTCATAAGGAGGGGTGGATGGAACGAAGTGACAGCCGGGGTGGGTAAGTACGGTTTCTCAATTGTGAATTGCTCTAATTGTCATCAGATGTTCTGAAGTTGACTCCAATCTTGAGGTTGTCATGAAACGCACATGGCGGAACAAAGTGTTTTCAGCATATTGGGCGGCGCGCACCTGTTTGACTCGCATAGTTTCAACCGTGAAATCTCGAACGTCTCTCCGCTGGCAGGGTGCTGTGGTAGGAACGAATTTTTCGACGATCGGTCCGTGTTTTTTCAAGATGCAACAGGCCGGATCTATACGGATTGGTAATCATGTCACGTTTATTGCGGACACCCGCAGTAACCGGGTGGGCTTAACCGGTCCGGTGGTTCTTGAGACCTTGGGGGAGGGTGAGATCGAAATCGGCGACTTTTCCGGCGGATCATCGGTGGTGCTTTCATCCCGCAGTAAGGTGACCATTGGCAAACATACTTTGCTTGGTGGGAATGTGCGTATTTTTGATCATGATTTTCATTCACTTGATCCGGGACTCAGGAAAACTTCACAGGATCAGAAATGTGTTAAAACCAGACCCGTAAACATTGGTGATAATGTTCTGATTGGCGCTAATACGATTATTCTCAAAGGAGTGACTGTTGGCAACCGGGCTGTAATCGGTGCCGGTGCAGTGGTCTGTTGTGATATTTCTGCTGACGAAGTGTGGGCGGGAAACCCGGCCCGTAAAATTAAAGAGCATCGGGTTGAACAATGATGAAAAAGAGAGTGGTTTGGTTTTGCGGAGTGCCCGAGAAAGCGCGGGTCGAGGTGTTTGCCGATCAAGGACTTTTGCCGGGAAATTCTTGGTCATGGGTGGTGGCTCATCTGCCGCCGCCGCCGCATATTGATCTGCATATTGTTTGTGCGGACCGGCGGCTGAAGACGAATGTGTCACGGCCATGGAGCGGCGCGACGTTTCATTTGCTGAAGGTTCCGCGCGGCGGTAGCTATCTGATGTACCGGGGCTGGATTCCTGCATTTATAAAGAAAACGCGCGAGCTGAAGCCGGACATCGTTCACAGCTGGGGAACTGAGGGCGGATGCGGGATGGCGGCATTGCGCGCAGCGCCTGAAAATCATGTGATCGGGATTCAGGGTATTCTTGCTGTTACCTGGCCGGTAATGAGAAAGAATCTTGAATTGATGCTGGTCGTGTTAAACGAACGGTGTGTTTTGCGGAAGGCCAGACGATGCGTGGCGGAGAGCGACTATTCATGCCGAACAGTGTCCGGATTTACTTCCGCGAAGGTTTCGATGGTTCCGCATCCGTTGCGCGGAGAATTTCTTGCGGCGCCTTTGGGCGCGAACAATGAAAAGATTATTTTGTATCTGGGCGTGCTGGCGCGCCGCAAAGGTTTTTTTGATGCGGTCAAAGCCTTTCTTTCTTTGAATTCTGACTGGAAATTGGTCTGCATCGGTATGGCGGCCTCCGCAAAGGACCGCCAAGAAGTGGATCGGTTTTTGGCAGAGCAGAATGCGGGAGCGCGCGTAGTGCTGATGGGTACACAAACGCCTATGCAAATTATTGAGTGGTTTAAAAAAAGCCCGCTTTTTCTGCTTCCGTCCTATACGGATACCGGCCCTACCGCACTCAAGGAAGCGCTGTCGATGGGTCTTTGGCCTGTCTGTTATGACAACACCGGGCCGCAGGAATTAATTGGTCGTTACGGAGTAGGAACTCTTGTGCCGACCGGGGACATAAATGCGTTAACTGAAAAATTGAGACAGGTGATTCGGGATCAGCCTTGGCTTGACCGGGTAAAGATGGAGCGTGTCGCGCAAGCCATACGGATGAATTTAAATCCTGTTGCTATTTGGGGCGAACTGGGAAAAGTGTATGAAGAAATTTTTTAATAAAATTCGAAATCGGATTCAACAGACATTACTGCCGTTCCAGATTGCCCTGTATGATGGATTTCGCATGTATCGATATAGTGTGCAAAAAGACCGTGCGGACCGGGAGAAAATGCAGGCATTGATCACCTGCCACTATCATGTGATAGAAAAAGGGCTCTCTATGAAAGAGGTACGCCCGTTGTTCGGAAAGGATGTTGTGCCCCGTTTAATCGAATTGCTCGACGGCTACGAACGGGCCGGGCACGACCCGAATGACAGAGTATATCAAACCGCAATTCAGGTGCTTGCGGCGTATAGTGAATATCATGAAGAGCTTGCCGGGATTGAACCTTTGACAGAGCCGTTGGCTTCCATCAAAAACTTTTTTAAAGAAGCCGGGGTACGGAAAATATCTGATGTTTCGGGAGGAACGAAATGCTTGACCCGTGCGGAAGTGCTGGCCGGGGCACGGGGGTCATTTCCGGAACTTATGACTTCGCGTTACAGTGTGCGCGATTTCGGAACTCTGCCGGTTGCTGTGGAAGATATTTCGAAAGCTGTACAGTGGGCTCAGAAAAGTCCTTCCGTCTGTAATCGACAGGAGGTTCGGGTTTTTGCGGTTAAGGATGCTGAAAAAATCAAAAAAATTCTACTGATTCAGGGAGGCGCGCGGGGATTCGCAGAACAGATTGATACGCTTTTGATTGTTGGCGGCGACTTGCGGGCGTTTCATTCTCCTGTGGAACGCAATCAGGTTTATTGCGATAGCGGGATATTTGCGATGTCGTTGCTGCTGGGCCTGCATCATCTCGGTCTGGGAGCTTGTCCTTTGCACTGGTGTGTCGATCCGGCGAAAGACCGGCAGTTGCGCGAGCTGGCCGATATTTCTCCGGCCTGTTCGGTAGCTATGCTGATAGCAGTTGGAACTTTGACAGAACAGTTTAATGTGGCCTTTTCCCAACGCATCGAAATGGAAAAAGTTTTGTTCTGGCGTTAATCAACGAATATCCGGGCGCGGGAAATATATTTTTATGAGCAAATACCTCAAGGGCGGCGCGTGGGCCCTGATTGAGCGCGCTGTTACCATGGTTTTCGGGGTTCTTGTTTCTGTAGTCATGGCTCGCAAGCTGGGTCCCGGATTGATGGGGGAATTCAGCTACATGATGGCCCTGAGCGGCATTTTTGCAGCCTTGGTTCCGGTGGGGATGCAGCGGATTCTTGTCCGGGATCTGGTCAGAAATCCGGAGCAGTCCCCGGCACTTCTTTGGACCTCACTGATCGTCCGGCAGGTATCCGCATTTATCGGCTTCATACTGTTGTTGATCATTACTGTTTTTCTAGATGGGATTGGAAACACCTTCTGGCTGGCCGTTTGTTTTGGGACAATGCTTTGGAGCTTGGCCTTTGAGGTTTTCGGTGAATATTTTCAAGCGCAGGTGCGGTATGAAATTTTTGTGAAGGCCCGGCTTGCAGGGTTAATTATATCTGCACCTGTTCAGGTGTTAACCGTTCTGGCCGGCTGGCCATTGTATGCCATTGCGCTGGGATTTGTTTCCCGGTTTTGGCTGGATGCCTTGTTTCTTTTTCTTTTTTACAAGCGGGAGCATTACCCGAAAGAGGGGCGCTGTTTTTCTAAAGGGCTGGCCAAAGAAATGTTGGTAGACGGCATCCCGCTGGCTCTTTCGGCACTTGCGTCGATTGTTTATACCCGTAGCGATATGATTATGCTGCGCCATATGCAGGGTTCCGAGGCGGCGGGGTTGTATGGCGTGGCAGGACAGATTTACAGCCCGCTTTATGCGCTTTTCCCTCTGATCGGCGGGATTTTATATCCGGCGGTTGTGCAGGCGAAGAAAGACGGGGATTCCGCCTATTGGCAGAAACTTGAGCAGCTTTTGTCATTGCATGTGGGGCTTGGTGCCGTTGCCCTTATTTTTCTATTGCTGGCCGGGCATTGGATAGTTTCTCTTTTGTTCGGGGCTGTTTATGCCGAGAGTGCCAATATTCTGATGATTTTAACCATTTTACTGATCGTACAGGGAATGGGGCTGGCCAGTTCAGCATGGTTTATTACAGAAAGTGAAACAAAGTTGGCCTTGCAGCGAAATGTGATGGGGCTGATCGTTAACATAGCACTGAATTGGTGGCTGATTCCCGTCTGGAGCGGGCGCGGCGCAGCGGTTGCCAGCGTAATGGCTTATTTTATGTCTATGCATTTGGCATTATTGATGATGAAAAAAACCCGTCCGCTTTTCCGGTTACAAACCAGAGTTTTGACTTTTATTCCGGTTATTAAATGGGGGCTTTATTATGCGCGTCGGTATCTTAACTTTTCACGAAGTGTTTAATCCGGGAGCCTTCTGGCAGGCCTATGCGACTTGTCAGGTTGTTCGCAACCTTGGGCATGAGCCGGTTGTGATTAACTACACGAATCCCGCGCATCGCTTCCGTCCGCTGCCGGGGCTGTTGAATCTGGGGGCTTGGCGACAACCGGGTTATTGGATCGACTGCTGCCGTAAAGACCTTTCCTATGGGCGATCCCGCGAGAAGCTGCTTCCAATCAGTCGGCGGTTTTTGACCCGCGCGGACTTGATGACAGAGTACTTTGATGCGGTCATCATAGGAGCTGACATCGTATGGGATTTCAGATCCCCGCAGTTAGGCAAAGATCCGGTCTATTTCGGCGAATTTTTAAATACCCCGAAGCTCATTTCATGGGCGGCTAGCATGGGGGCTTGTGATTCAGCGGGTGAAATTCCGGAATTCGTTAGCAAGGGTCTTCCTAAATTTAAAGCGATTTCCGTGAGGGATGAAAAAACGGCTGACCTGGTTAGGAAAATTTCCGGACGAGTCGCAGACGTACTGCCTGATCCGACCTTTAATCTGGACATCACTGCGATTCCTCGCGGGAAGGCGCCTCAAAAACCTTACATCGCGGTGTATGCAATTCCCGGTCTAATTACTGCGAGCTTTGTGTCGCAGGCGAGAGCCTTTGCGGCCAAAAATAAATTACCGCTTTGTGCTGTAGGTTATCGTGCCAAATGGGCAGATCATAATTTTGTAGAAGCTGCACCTGAGGACTGGTTTGCAACATTCGAACGGGCGGAATATGTGATGACAAATACGTTCCATGGCACCGTATTTTCAATCCTGCTGGGCAAAAAATTTGTCACGGAATATAATCCGGCCATTGAGTCAAAAACGCAGGGCATGTTGGATCGGCTCGGGCTTACGCAAAGGATTTTGAATAGAAATGAAGGAAACGGCGCAGAACAGATTCTGTTGAAGGACTGGCCTGTCGGGCTGGTACGGGATAAAATAAAAACTATGGCACAAGAGGCGCAGAGGTTTCTTTCAGACGCGCTTTTCGCCGGCACTAAATTCACGGATGTATCTGTGAAAGGATTATGATTTAACGCCGGGATGACTTATTCGTTAGATATATTGATATAGCCAATATGATTTCACGGTGCGGCTGTATCGCCGGAATGCACAGTTTTTTAGAATTACTCACACCTCAGTACGCGAGAATCCAAGATGAGACAAAACTCAAATTCGAATACACAACAAATACACCGGGCGGTTTTGACCGGATTTCTCATGGTTGCCAGCATTATTCTCGCCCGGTTTGCATTCATGAACGGAACCCCGGTTTTCGGGCTGGCAATTCCGGGCATACTCATCGTGAGTCTTCTATTAGAAAGACCCTGGCTGATTTTTATTTGCGTTTTAGCTGCCTCAGAAGCAATGGTGAGAATTCCCGGGTTTCCTGACGCTCTGGGCGGCAGGGAGGTGTTTGAGATATTCTTAATCGGATGGGCTGTTCTCGACATCGCCATGCGGAAGCGTAAGGCTTGTTTCTCGTATGATACAAGCATTGATGTCTGGATGGTGCTGTTTTTTATAAACGTTATATTCATAATGGCTGTTACAGGAGTTGGATTCCGTGTGCAGGGTCAAAGTTCGTATGGGGGTTCTGTTTACTTGGGGTTGTTGGCCGCAATTGGATTTTATTTTTCCGCTGTTAAGTTAACTTTTACTGAAAAACAGCTCAAAATTATGATATGGGGTGTGTTGGTCGCAGCGGCTATTCCTGCCGGCTTGCAATTCGTGGTCTATTTCAACCCGGCAATGGAGCCCTTGCTTACCCGGTATATAACCATTAACACTGAGTATTTCATGTTGGAGCAGGCCGGCCCAAGTGATGCGGTTCGCTGGAATCAACTGTCGGGCTTCAGTTTTGCTCTGGTTACCGTTGCATATGTGTTGTGCAAGCAGCGGACGATACGAGCGATTTTGCTCATCTGGTCATTCCTGATGATGGGTCTAACAGGGTTCCGGTCGCGGGTCTTTCGTTTATCAATGTTAACATTCTTTGCGAGCATTTGTTTTTCGAAGCATCGGGCAAAAACGGTTCTTCTCTGGCTTCTTATCGGACTTGCAGGGGTTGGATTTATTGCCCTTGCTTCGACGAAGCTACCCCTTTCAATTCAACGGGTTCTTTCAGACATTCCGGGTGTAAAAGTCGACGCTACGGTAGCAAGGGTCGCCAAGCTGTCTGGTGACTGGCGCTTTAATATGTGGAAAGACTATTGCATACCCAATGTGCCCAAGCACCTTTTAATTGGCCGGGGGGTGGTTTCAGACATAACGAGTTTTTCCTGGTTGCAGTCGTCATGGTACGGATCGGCGGAGTTTGCTTATCATATGCATGCGTATCACAGCGGACCGTTCAGTTTACTGCTGGATTTCGGATTATTTGGAACCGTCGCATTCACTCTGTTTTTCTTATTGGTTATCAAAGATGGCTGGCGAACGGCGCGTCGCTATGCGTCACTTCGGGACGATACGATCAGTAAATATTACATTTTTCTGGTTGTTGTGATGACCTACGAGCTGTTCGGTTATTTCTTCGTATTCGGATCCGTGCCGACAGCGCTTCCCCGAATGCTGGTCGAAGCGGCGATGTTGCGGATATTGAAGAAGAATTTTTTGATGGAAAGCCCGTCTGTGACAGGAACGCAATCCATCAAACCGGCGCAGGATGCCTTATTAAAGCCGTTCAAATCAGTAAAGCCGGTAAATAATCAGTGGGCGAAGTCCGGCTTGCGGTAGGCCCGCCGTCGAATCGAGGCCAGAGAACGAAAGTTAAACGGCGACTGGACAGCTTCAGCTGCTTGAAGGCTGATGAACAGACGAGCGCGAAGACAAGTGAGCCGGGTCGGTAGCGGGTTGCTTCGATTTTCCAACGGATGAAATATGGGCAGGTAATCCGGCTCGTAAGATCAAGTCGCTGAAAGGCGGAGAGCTTTGACTGGCGGCGAGTAGGATCCCAAAGCGCGGGACTAATGAAAAATTCAGACAGCTATTCTGGGGAGTAATATTTTCGTTGTGCATAAAGTGTTTGATGTTTTTTAATGCGGCGCACGGGGCTCCCGGATATTCGAAGTACGCCAAGAATTCTAGTCGGATCCTGATACAGAAAGGGATGGAAAGTTAAGTACGAACTCAAAATCTTATGAATAAAGCAGTGCTTTCAGGACTTCAATCAGCCTCAATTTCATTTCTTACCAAAAAACTGTTATGAAACAATTCTCTGCCATAAATCGCTCTGCTCAGGCCATACATGGTGAGTATTATCCACACATAGACGGCATTCGCGCGCTCGCTGTGCTTCCTGTCGTGTTGTTTCATATTCTCGCTATGCTTTGTCCGGGCGGTTTTGCCGGTGTGGATGTTTTCTTCGTCATCTCTGGTTATTTGATCACCGGTGGCATACTCCGTGATCTGGCGAAAGACCGATTCACCATCCGCAACTTTTATTATCGCCGTATCCGCCGCATTATGCCCGCGTATTTCGTGATGATCATCGGCGTGTTCGTAACCGGATGCACACTCTATTATGCGACACCTTTGATATATCTCAGTAATGCTGTTACAGCAGGTACACTTTTTTTGGCGAATATCCACTTTTGGAAAATGGGAGGCGATTATTTTGCACCGCAATTACACTCTCAGGCGCTGTTACATCTTTGGTCGCTGAGCGTCGAAGAGCAGTTCTATCTTTTCATTCCGCTGTTTTGCGCCATCATCTGGAAGTTTCGCCGACGCCTGATTGCGCCTATTCTGTCGCTGTTGGCGATCCTTTCACTGGGCAGTGCCATTTATGCCGTAATATCTGGCAAACAAAACAGTGCCTTTTATTTTCTCCATTTCCGCGCATGGGAGCTGCTTGCCGGTTCTCTGTTGGCCATGCTTCCTGCCGTTACTCGCAAAGTGCCGCCTTTCTCTAAACAAAAAACCGATACATGGCATACTTTTTTCGCCGCTGCGGGTTTGCTGATGGTACTCATCCCCTATGCCATTATTTCGTCAAAGACACCATTCCCGGGGCTGGCCGCTGTATCTCCGGTTGTTGGAACCGCACTTCTCATCCGTTACGGACAAAGCGGCTGGGTTTCGCAGCTTCTTTCTTATCGCCCGTTTGTCGCCATTGGGAAAATTTCCTATTCGCTCTATCTTTGGCACTGGCCGGTTACCGTGTTTTGGAGATATGCGATATATAATCAGGTGAACGTCTATGACTATTTGGGCATGTTTCTGTTGTCGTTAGTCTTGGGATATCTCTCCTGGAGGTTTGTTGAACTTCCTGTTCGCACATCTCCTGTCTGGACTGTGCGCAGAACATTCGCATTCGCTGCTGCTGGAATCGCTTTTTTGGTTACCTTAGGGACGGCGTGTATATATCTAAAAGACTGGCCGACCCAGCTACACTCCTGTGCAAATGAGTGGGCAGGTGCGCCGAATCCGCTTTTTGCCGGAGGAGGAATTCCGGGCATTATCCGGCGCATTGACTCCATGATGGGGCCTCACTTCAGTATTTTTCACAAGAGTGTTCTGGAACGGGAAGCTTTGATCATAGCGGAAGGAGGCGACGGCAACGCTATGCTTGGCGGCTCAGGGGCTCCGAAAGTATTTCTTATTGGCGACAGCCATGCCGGAGCGCTTCGATGTGGACTAGATACAGTTTTTCGCGGCGAAAATCTGGCTGGTTATGGTGTTATCCGCTCCGGCACTCTGATGTTCGACATGAGCCTTCCCGAGACCCGGGCCGCGCTGAAAAATTTGGATGAACTGCCGCAAGTTTCAACAGTGATCCTTGCTCAATATTGGCTTGGGTATTTTGATGACAACTGGGGTAAGCCTGTAAATGCAGAAGCGGCATACGCTCAGCTGGAAGAGTTTGCCTTCTACATCAAATCCAAAGGGAAGACGCTTCTGATTATTGGAGATGTTCCGAATTACAAGTGGGCGCTTAATGATATTATCGCCCGTACGAAAATCATTGCGCCGCGCAGAATGGAGCCCGAGTGGATGAGCCTTCAGCAGTCCGAACAAGAATATTGCCGTATGCAGAATGGTATTAATGCGCGGTTAGAAGAAATATGCAGGAAGACGGGCGCAGTATTTATGCCCTTGCAGTTGGCATTTAAAGAAAATGATCATTATGTTTACTTTGGTCAGGAGAATGGCAAAACCCTTCCTTTGTACAGAGATGCAAGCCATCTTTCTCCAGACGGGTCTTTGCGTGCGGCACAGTTTATCTTGCCGTTCCTCTTTCAAGCGGCCTGCTTAAAAAATTAATCTCAGCTCGGAGTTTAACCAAGCAGAATTTCGTAGTAGCACACAGGAAGCAGACGGCAGTCCGGTTTCGAGAAAATCAGACAAGGGAGCGATGTTTGCGGCACTTTGCCTTGCGAAAAAATCGGGCATGGTGACATCTGGCCGGCAGAAAATCCCAGCCCAGAACCAAGTAGTTCTGCTCGTGCGAACTGTGTGAGTCTGGCTGGGTATTTATCTGTTGGTTCAAAACAATTGAGTGAAGGCTTCGGGGGCGTTATGGGAGAAGATTTACCAATGCGAACAGACTGCGGCAGACTTCATGTTGTGGTGGTTTGTTGCGGACTTGGTTTTCCTGTCGGCATGGCGGTAACCAACCGGATCAAGATGCTGGGGCTCGCACTTCTCGATGCGGGCGCTCAATTCAGCGTGTTTCATATTGGCGGGAGTCCGTTTGAAAACGCAATGCCGGACGGGGTCTGGCGCGGCATTGCCTATCGTTATTTTCCTCGCGCGACGCGTCGCGAAACGAGGCGATGGATCCGGATGCGGCGCAATGCGACAGGATTGTTTTCGGTTATTGCGGAAATACGCCGCTTGCGGAGCCGGGGTGACCGGGTGGTGATTTATTCAGAGATGTACGGGGCTGAAAACATTTTTCTGGCGGCGGCGGCTCCGGTCGTTGCGGCGATTAGTGAATGGTATCCGGGGCGGACAGACCGCACGTGGTGGCTCCGTTTTATTGCCGCCGCCGGTGCAGTGCCGATCAGCCGGGCGATTGAAGAGCGGGTTCGCGTTCGAATGCAGTTCTGGCGGCATTCCTTTCCCCAGTTACGGGTGCCGATTCTAATGGATATCCATGCGGACTCAGCCCCTGTAGCCGGGCCTGTTTTTAATTCACCCTATCTTCTCTGGACGGGCGATCCCTTTGGAGAAGTCCGTGCGCATTTGGAATTTTTAATCGACGTGCTGTCACTTGTTCGCCGTAAACACCCAGAGTGCAGCCTAGTGCTGATGGGAAACTTTAATGCGGACTTGAAGAGTGAGTTGGAATTGCGAGCGGAGCGCGTTACCGGCCGCCGGGCCGCCGTTACGGTACATGGATTTGTCCCCAAAGAACAGCTGGCGGCTCCGATCAATGGTGCGGCGGCGCTTTTGGCTCCGCTTCCGTCGGGTATCCGCTGGGAGTGCTGTTTCCCGACCAAACTCGGCGAATATCTTACAAGCGGACGCCCTGTTGTTTCATCGCAGGTCGGTGAGGTGGCGAAATATCTCACGGATGGTGATACAGCCATGCTGGCATTGCCGGGCGATATTGCCGGCTGGAGCGAACGCATCATCCAATTGCTTGACGATCCAGAACTGGCTTGCCGGATCGGTTCGGCAGGTCGTGCGTTAGCCGCGCGGGAGTTTGATTACCGCGTTCATTCTCGCCGCCTGCTTAATTTCATTGACGAGTTAGCTGGGCGCGCTGGCGGGCGGACCGAAAGCGACACCAGGTGATTTTTTAGAGCAGGCGAATTATAAAAAGCGGTTTCATCGGCGAGACAACGAGACGGTATTGTCAAAGAATTCCAGTGTAAATTGTACTTAGGGTGAGAGGAGGGGAACCTTATGAAAATATTCTGTCTGCCGGGGATGTTTTTGTGTTTTACCCGTAAAGCGGTGAATAAGCTGGCCTGTTTCGTTCTGCGTCCGCTTTTCCGTTCCTGCGGTAAAAACGTCCGCTTTGACGGGTTCGGTTGCTACTCGTTTCGCAGTATTTCAATCGGAGATGATGTATTCATCGGGCCGGGCGCTCTTTTCTTTGCGGCGATCAGCGAAATTCGTATCGGAAATAAAGTCATGTTCGGTCCGAACGTATCGATTCGCGGCGGCAACCATAACACCTCTGTTATCGGGTCGTATATGTTTGATGTGCAAACAAAGAGACCGGAGGATGACCAGCCGGTAGTCATTGAAGATGATGTCTGGGTTGGATGCAACACGACGATCTTAAAAGGAGTTACGATCGGCCGCGGCGCAGTGATAGCGGCCGGTGCGGTCGTGACCCGTTCTGTTCCGCCTTATGCCATTGCCGGTGGTATGCCTGCCAAAGTCATAAAGTTCCGCTGGACGGTGGACGAGATTCTTGAGCATGAACGCCGATTGTATCCTGCGGAGCAGCGGTTTCCCGTACAGCAGCTGACAGAATTTGTTAAACAGGCGAATACCCGGTAGATCACGAATGAAAACCATCAAACTTCTTCTTTTACTTGTCGTTCCTCCACCCTATGGGGGAGGGGAGAATCGCGCGTTACGCATGGCCGGGTATTTTCTCGGCCGCGACGGCGTTCGCGCGCTCACTTTTTCCCGTCCTTGGGCAAATAAGTTTACTCAGGGCCGGGTGACGTTCCGGAATATTTTTTTTGGTTTGTATTACATAGGCCGCAGCGCGATGCACATGATCATCTGTCGTCCGCAGATAATGTTTTTCAACATCCCGAAAAATATCGGCGCTTTTTTACGGATGGTGCCGTTATTTTATCTGGCGCAGATACTTCGAATTAAAGTGTATGGCGAGCTGGCGGGGGCTAATTTTCTTTTTCTGGAAGAGGGCGGCTGGAAAAAGACGGTCGGCCTGTATTTTCTCCGCAAGTTGTACAGCCTGCGTTTCCTTGGCGAAAGTATCGCAAAGTACCACGAACCTTACGGATTTAATAATCCGGTCGTTTTCCCCAACGGGAGCGAGCACCCCTGTGTGAAAACCGTCATTGACCGCCCGCCGGATCATGCGAGGCTTGAATTGCTGTTTGTGGGCGAGTTGAGCCGTTCCAAAGGCGTCGGGCGAATCGTGCAGGCGCTGCATCATTGCCGCGAAGATGGTCTTGATGTATGTTGCACCTTAATCGGGGAATGGAAAGACCCGGCTTTTGAAAACGAAATGCGGGCGTTGATACAGCAGAATCAATTGAATGCAATGATTGTCTTTACCGGACTGCTGAAGGGCAGTGAAAAGTGGGCGTTTTATGAAAAAGCGCACATATTGACACATCCGACCGATCTGGATGGACAGCCGATGACCATTCTCGAGGCCATGGGATCCGGGCTGGCCATTATCAGTACGCGTATCGGTGCCATTCCGGATACGATTGAAGACGGAGTGAATGGAATGATTCTTCCCGAAATTTCTGCCGAGGCGCTGTATAGCGCCATCCGGAAATTATATTTTGACAGGGCTCTTTTGCACGGTATACGGACACAGAATGTGAAGACATTCCGGGAACGCTATGACTTAAAAACTTATTTGGAAAATGTCGACCGGTGGTTGTCTTAAAGCATTGGCGGAAACAAAACCGGCGTATAGTACATTTGGCGCAAGACAATTTTTTGAATCTGGAGGTATTGGTTTCAATGTCACGGAAAAACATAAATGGCAGGTTAAGGAGGGAAAATGTTTAAAAACAAAACACTTTTGATTACCGGCGGAACCGGGTCGTTCGGAAATGCAGTGCTGAAACGGTTTTTAAGTACCGATGTCGGCGAGATACGCATTTTCAGCCGCGACGAAAAGAAACAGGATGATATGCGGCACCATCTGCAGAACGATAAGGTCAAATTTTACATTGGCGACGTCCGCGATTTTAACAGCATTAACTCGGCCATGCGCGGCGTGGATTATGTGTTCAGCGCCGCTGCGCTCAAGCAGGTGCCCTCCTGCGAGTTTTATCCGCTTCAGGCTGTTTATACCAACGTGCTCGGCACAGAAAACACTCTGAACGCTGCTATCGAAAACGGGGTGAAAAATGTGGTGGTGCTCAGCACCGACAAAGCGGTTTACCCGATCAATGCCATGGGAATGTCCAAAGCGCTGATGGAAAAGGTGGCTGTGGCCAAAGCGCGCATGATCGGTAACGGAAAAGAGCCGGTGATTTGTGTTACACGGTACGGCAACGTGATGGCTTCGCGCGGTTCGGTTATTCCCCTCTTCCGGGATCAGATTAAAGCGGGCAGGCCGCTGACCATAACCGATCCGGAAATGACCCGCTTTATGATGTCTCTCGACGATGCCGTGGACTTGGTGCTGTTTGCTTTCAAGAATGGAATCGGCGGAGACACATTTGTTCAGAAAGCGCCTGCCGCCACGATTAAACTACTGGCGGAAGCAATCAAAACGATCTTCAAAGCCGATAATGAAATCAAGGTGATCGGTACACGTCACGGCGAGAAAAAACATGAAACATTGTTAAATCGCGAAGAACTCGTTCATGCGGAGGACATGAAAGATTACTACCGCGTACCGTCGGATACCCGCGATCTGAACTACGGAAAGTATTTTGAGGAAGGCGAGGGGAAAGTCTCTGTTGAACACGATTACACCTCCGGCAATACCCGCCAGCTTAAAAAAGATGAACTCATCCAAATGCTGATGAAGCTGGAATACATTCAGGAGGAACTGGGGGCTGAGCGGTAGCCTTGCAGCCTGCGGCTAAAACTGTTGATCCGATGACAGAAGCCGGAGGACGGAAAGGAAATCAAAATGGCATACGATGTCGAAAACTTAGGTCGAGACGATAATACTTTCTGGGAAAAAGTAACCTGTACACGGTGGGGAGCTTATGTAACCGGCATTGAAAAAGAAGCTATTTTAAAAGCGCATGATCTGTCTGAAACCCCGGCAGCGGCTCTTGAAATTGGAGCTGAGGGCGGAAGATGGTCGGCATTGCTTACAGGGCTTGGATGGAGAATGACCTGCACCGATATTAATGAAAAAGCTCTGGCGATATGTAAAAAGAGAATTCCATCGGCAAATTGTATTCTTGTGCGGCCAGACGGAACCACACTTCCTTGCGAATCGGAATCGGTTAGGCTTCTGCTTTGCATCGAGGTGCCTCCCGTAGTACAAGCCGATTGGTTTGTTCGTGAAGCCTGTCGGGTTTTACAGAATGATGGCCTAATAGTCGGAGTCTTCTTAAACCGGTTGTCTTTACGAGGCTTTTATGTGCACACGAGAAGGTTTTTTTCGGGCGCTTTTGATGATTACAAACTTTTTTACCCGGCCTGGAGGAGAAAGTTGTTATGCAACGGATACACGATGCTTTATGAAGAAGGATACTGCTGGTTCCCGTTCGGCCGGGCCAGCAACTCGATATTTGCTCCTTTTTTTGTGCGCATAGAAAAATTGTTAGGGTTGCGACGACTGACACATATTAGTCCGTGGATAGTATTTATCGCCAGAAAGACCGGAGCCGGTCGCTCTGGCCGTTAGCATCAGCTACCAACTTAAGAGACAGATTATGAAAAGCATTTTAGTAACCGGATCAGAAGGCTTTCTCGGTCGCAATCTCTGCGTGGCGTTATGCCGCTGTGACGGCATAAAGGTTCTGCGGTTTGATTTGCAGAACACGCTTAAAGAACTGGAGCAGCAGGTGGCGCAGGCGGATTTTATATTTCATTTGGCTGGTGTGAACCGCCCAAAAGATGAAAAAGAGTTTTCCGAGGGCAACACCGATCTGACCAGACTCCTATGCGGTTTTGCCGGAAAACACAATAGTCGCGCGCCGGTTCTGTTCAGCTCATCCACGCAGGCGGAAAGCCAAAATGCCTACGGCAGGAGCAAACGGGCGGCGGAAGATGCGCTGATTGATTACAGCAGACAATCCGGTGTTCCGGTGCTGGTTTACCGGTTTCCCAATCTGTTCGGAAAGTGGTCGCGTCCGAATTACAATTCCGCGGTTTCGACTTTTTGCTATAACGTGACGCACGATCTGCCGATACAAGTGAACGATCCGGCACATACGGTGACTTTTGCTTATGTGGATGATGTTGTGGATGAATGTTTGAAACAGATGCGTCGTTCCGGCGAAATAGATGCGAAGCAGTACCGTTATGAAGTAACGGAGACGTATTCGGTTTCACTTGGGCGGCTGGCCGGTCTGCTCAAAGCTTTCCGGACGGTGCGTGAAGGCGGCCCGATGCCGGATCTTTCTGATCCGTTCACTAAAAAGCTGTATGCAACATTTCTCTCTTACTATGACACGGCGGCTTTTGCCTATCCGGCCAAAATGAATACCGACAACCGCGGCTGGCTTTTTGAACTGATCAAGTCTGAACAGTTCGGCCAGATTTTTGTTTCACAGACCCATCCGGGCATCACACGCGGAAACCATGGGCATAACACCAAGGTGGAAAAATTTTGTGTCATTCAAGGCCGGGGCGCAATCCGCTTCCGGCATGTCATGACCAATGAAATATTTATATGCGAGGTGTCCGGAGAGAATATTCAGATTGTGGATATCCCTCCGGGTTATACGCATTCCATTGAAAATGTTGGCGGCACCGAAATGATTACCCTTTTCTGGGCCAACGAGATTTTTAACCCTGTGAAGCCGGATACGTACTATGCACCGGTGCTGGAAGACGGGCGCTAGGGGCTGGGGATTGGGTGCTGGGCGCTAGGT
Organism: uncultured Verrucomicrobiota bacterium; assembly: GCA_903826865.1. Classification (GTDB taxonomy): domain Bacteria; phylum Verrucomicrobiota; class Kiritimatiellia; order Kiritimatiellales; family Tichowtungiaceae; genus Tichowtungia. The sequence continues at coordinate 35,949 of CAIKGD010000050.1, read as the reverse complement.
GCTGGGTGCTGGGGACTGGGGGTCAGTTCCAAAAGGAGTTTTAATATGGCGGGATATAAGGATTTGGTTGTCTATCAGCAGGCGCACAAGCTGGGAGTGGCAGTTCATAAGTTCAGTCTTAAGCTCCCGAAGTTCGAAGTATACGAAACCGGTTCGCAGATTCGCCGGGCATCGAAATCGATATCGGCGAATATTGTCGAAGGGTATGGCCGTCGCCGCTATCAGGCTGATTATGTAAAATTTCTCGTGTACAGTCAGTCGTCGTGCGATGAGACCAATGAGTGGCTGACTTATATTCAAGACCTGTATGAGGATTTGACATCGGAAGCGAAATCTCTTTTGAGTGAAATCGATAGTCTCGGACGGCAGATCAATGTATTTATTCAATCAGTGGAGGCGAGGAGCTAGAAACTGGCGGCTAGATGCCGGACGCGAGTCGCTAAGGCCAAGTGCTGGGTGCTAGGTGCGAGTCGCTAGGTGTCAGTCCCCAGAACCCAGTTCTCCCCGAACCCAGTGACTAGACCCTAGTGTCCAGAAATAAGGAGCAAAGCGAGTTATGAGACGACTAAAAGTGATGACGGTGATCGGCACGCGTCCCGAGATTATCCGGCTTTCGTGTGTACTCAAAAAACTGGATGAGTCCGAAGCAATTGATCATGTGCTGGTACATACCGGCCAGAACTACGACTATGAGCTGAACGAGGTATTCTTCGACGATCTCGGCCTGCGTAAACCGGATTATTTTCTGAATGTTGCCACCGGGAACCCCTGTTCCATGATCGGTAACGCCATCACGGCCGTTGACGCCGTGCTGGAAGAGGTGAAGCCGGATGCTTTTCTGGTGCTGGGCGATACCAACAGTTGCTTGTGCGCCATTCCGGCAAAACGGCGCAAGGTGCCAGTGTTTCACATGGAGGCGGGCAATCGCTGTTTTGATCAGCGTGTGCCGGAGGAAATCAACCGTAAGATTGTGGATCATATATCCGACATCAATCTCACCTACAGTGATATTGCACGCGAGTATCTTCTTCGTGAGGGCTGTCCTCCGGACCGGGTGATCAAAACCGGAAGTCCGATGTTTGAGGTGTTGCACTCACATTTGGCGGCCATTCAGAAAGCCGATGTGCTGAAACGTCTGAATTTGAACGAAGGCGGATATTTTATGGTATCGGCGCATCGCGAAGAAAATGTAAGCACCGATATGTTTCATCATTTTGTGAAAGCCATGCAGATGCTGGCCGAGGTCTATGATCTGCCGGTAATGATTTCGACTCATCCACGGACACGCAATCGGATCGAAAAAGAAGGCGTCAAGTTTTCACATAACATCCAGCTACTCAAACCGCTTGGATTCATTGACTATGTCAACTTGCAGATGAATGCGAAGGCGGTGCTTTCCGACAGCGGAACTATTTCCGAGGAATCCTCCATCCTCAACTTTCCGGCAATTAATATCCGCGAGGCTCATGAGCGCCCCGAAGCTTTTGAAGAAGCCTCCGTCATGTTTACCGGCATGAATGTTGAACGTATTCAGCAGGCGCTCAAAGTGCTGGAAAAACAACCGCGCGGCGCGGAACGGCTGTTGCGGCCGGTGGCGGATTATTCCATGCCCAATGTGGCGGACAAGGTGTTGCGGATAATCATTTCCTATGCTGATTATATACGGCGCGTGGTGTGGCAAAAAAATATTTATTCTTAAACGGCGGGCGGGGGCGCTATGCGGAGCGCATTGCAGAGCACTAACGAAGAGGTGTTTTTATGAAGCTTCTATATATCACTCACCACACAAGAAGACGGTCTTTTTGGCGATATGAAAACCTGGCTTTTCGTATTGCACAGCGCGGGCATGAAGTGACACTTTTATGTATCTCCGATACAGCGCGGCGCGGGGTTACAGAAAGCACCGTCAACGGCGTCCGATACATCGAGATGCCCGACCTTTTATCTGGCAAGTTGCGCACGGGGTGGGATCCGTGGGACGCATTCAACCGCTGGCTGTGGCTTAGAAAAAATCTGGGTTTTGATTTGATCCATGCCTTTGAGACCCGCCCCGCGACAATTCATCCGTTGCAGTTAATGTTGCGGAAGAGAAGGATTCCTCTGGTGATTGACTGGATCGACTGGTGGGGGCGCGGTGGAATCATCACGACGAACCGGCCTAAATGGTATCAGATCCTGTTCGGACCTTTTGAGACTTTTTATGAGGAGCATTTTCGTGCGATGGCGGATGCAACGACGGTGATTTGCTCTGCCCTTGGTCGCCGTGCTGAGGGACTTGGCGTTAATCCCGAGTCTATTTTCAAGGTACCAATCGGTGCGGACACGGAGAATATTCCTTTTGTTGATCCTAACACACATCGTGCGGAGTTTGGCTTTTCCAGTGCAGATCAAATAGCCCTTTTTTCTGCAATGGATGCGGTGATGGATGTGGAGCTTGTTTTTGATGCCGCGATCAAGGTGAAGGCGGTGTGTTCTGAGTTTAAGCTGGTAATGACCGGGAATGGTGCCGATGTGTTAAATAAGAGGGCCCGACAAAAGGGGCTCAGTGAATTCTTTATTCATCTTGGACGGCTTCCTCAGGATGAGTTTGTAAAAGCGCTGACCTGCGCCGATGTTTTTCTGCTTCCTTTTGCCGATAAGATTTATAACCGCGGACGCTGGCCGTGCAAGATCGGTGATTATCTGGCGGCAGGGCGTCCGGTTGTTTCTAATCCTGTCGGCGAGGTGCTCTCTATCATGCAGGTACATCCTGCAGGGGAGTTGACGGCTTTCGATTCAAACGATTTTGCTCAAGGGGTTATTCGGATTTTAAAAAACCCATCCCGATCCAGAGAAATGGGCAAGACCGCACGGAAAATCGCGGAAACAGATCTTGCATGGTCCGGCATAATCGATGAATTAGAACACGCCTATTCGTATGCGCTGGAAACGGCAGAGATATAGAGAACTCTCTGCGGTGAACATGGCCGAACCGAGGATGGAAAATCGGACACCGGGATTTGTATAAAGCAGGGGGCCGGGTGTAGTTCCGGTGACACGGTTCGTTACGAGTGGATCTGTTCGCGGAATTTTCCGTGCCAATACGTGTGATTCGTGGTTAGACTCTTTACAGCTTCAAATTAGATAGAAAGAATAAATTATGAAAAAACTGATGGTTACCGGCGGGTTGGGCTTTATTGGATCATATTTCGTGGATATGGCGCTGAAGGCGGGCTACTACGTGATTAACGTAGATAAAAAAACCTACGCCGCGCGCGACGATGTCGATTTTCATAACCGGAAGCATTATGAGTTTATCGAAGCGGATATCCGCACCATGACGCACATTCCGCCGGGCGTGGATGTGCTCGTCAATTTCGCCGCCGAGTCGCATGTGGATAACTCGATCCATGCCAATCAGGAATTCTATGACAGCAATATCGGCGGCGTTTACAATTTGCTTGAGCTGATCCGCGCCAAGGATGAAACCGACCAGCCCCTTTTGCTGCATATCTCAACCGATGAAGTGTACGGCACGGCCCATGAGGGCTCATTTACGGAAGAAGACAAGCTGCTGCCCTCCAATCCCTATTCGGCCACCAAAGCGGCGGCCGAACAGCTGATTTTCGGCTGGCGGCATACGCATGAAATCAAGGCCGTCATCTGTCGCAGTTGCAACAACTACGGCTTCGGCCAGTATCCGGAAAAACTGCTGGCCAAGACGATTGAGTTTTTGCTGAAAGGCAAGAAGATGACAGTGCACGGCGACGGCACCTACCGCCGCGAGTGGATTTATGCTGAAGATAATTGTGAAGCGATTCTCACGGTTCTCGAGAAAGGTAAAGAGGGCGAGGTGTATAATATTTCTTCCAATGAGGAACACTCGGTTATCGAAGCGGTGAAAATGATTGTAGAGGAGATGGGAATCAAAGAAGAAGATGCCTTGGTTCACATTCCGAATCGCCCGGGGCAGGATCTGCGCTATTCCGTTGATACCGCCAAGGTCCGCGCACTCGGCTGGGGACCGAAAACCTCTTTGCGTGAATATATTCCAATCTATATAAAACTATATAAGAAATATTTAGGGTTATAGTTGTTGGTGGCGTATAACCGGGAGTTTAGGCGAGCCAAGGAGATAGATGTGATGAGCAAAATTATCAAATTAATGTGTTTTGGAACCGGAGGCCTCTCAGATGTTGTCAAGAGGGCAATTGACCCTGAAAAGGCGGCCATCGTAGGTTATATAAATAGCGACAAGGCACTGGAAGGTTCAGTATCGAATGGACTCAAGGTGATTCATCCAGAAAGTCTCTGCAATGTGTCGTATGACTTAATAATTATTGCTGCGGGGGCGTGTGACAGTATGGTAGCCCAGCTAAAATCTGTTGGGGTTGGTCCTGAGAAAATGGCTGTTTATAATGCGCTTGAAAGTAAAACGGTGGAGAGTCTGGTTATGGATCTTAATGCCAGAATAAATACCTTCAGGAGTAGATCCGCGCTTGAAGAATGCATGTTTTACAGAACCGATGTGATCGGGCTGGCAACGATGCCCATACTTGGAAGGTCTAGAAGTATTGATCTTTCTGACCGACTTACGGATTTCGTGCGTTACTCGTCGCTGGAGCTCGTGGGGAGGGAAATCGAAAGAAATAAAATTCCCGGTTGTGTCGCCGAACTCGGAGTTTATAGAGGTGACTTTGCTGTAAAAATTAATGAGACCTTCGGGGATAGAAAACTATATTTGTTCGATACATTCGTTGGTTTTGATCATGAACAGGCGGAGAATGACCAAAGGAATGGTCTCACTGCTAATGTCGGAACACAATTTGTAGACACAAGTCCAGAGCAGGTACTTTCAAGGATGAAATACCCCGAAAAATGCGTGGTGAGAGCTGGGTTGTTTCCGGCGACTGCTACGGGACTTGAAAATGAAGTATATTGTTTTGTAAGTATAGACGCAGATCTCTTCGAGCCGATCTTAGATGGACTTAAGTATTTTTATCCGCGGCTCGCGCCAGGTGGTTTTATATTTGTGCATGATTACAACAATTCAATTTTTATGGGAGCCAATCTTGCAGTCAGAGAATTTGCCGACACGAACAAGCTCGCTTTTTTCCCACTAAGCGATTCATGCGGAACAGCTGTGTTTGCAAAATAGGGGGCGCGGACGCAGAGCCTGTTGTTAGCGTAAGTAACGGGGGCATAGGGAATGATCGATAAATGTGCAAAAGAAAGTAAGTTGTATAAATTACTGAGATTTTGCGAGCGACAGGGAAGCGTAGGGGGAAGGCTGGTTCAATTCCAGCCGGGTCTGGAAACGATAAATGCTTTGCCTTTTCAAATCGGCAAGGTGCTGGTGATGTCGGATATCCGCACAGACGATGTGCGCGGTAATCATGCTCATTACGAAACCGAAGAAATTCTTGTTGCTCTGACCGGCGGTTGCACCGTTGATCTTGATGATGGCAAAGGACGAAAGGAGAGTGTTCACCTTTCGTCATGCGGGAGTAGTGGAGTAGCGGAGTGTGGGAGTAAGGGTGTAGAGGTGTTTTTGGATGACGCCCGTACACAACAACCCCCATACCCCGATACTAAAGCAGCTCTGCTGCTTTATCCGCACATCTGGCGCGTAATGCGCGACTTCGAACCCGGAACCACGCTCATGGTGATTGCCAATATCAAATATGATGAAGCCGATTATATCCGTGACCGCGCCGGGTTTGAACGGATTGCCAAAGGCTGGAACGGTCTGGGCGGGAGCGCAGGCTAGAGCGGATAACGATTGAAACGTCGTGATGTCCAAACTCACCTCGCCCTTCGGGCACCCCTCCGAAGGAGGGGATTATTAAAAAGCTCCCCTCCATTGGGAGGGGTGGCTGGAACGAAGTGACAGACGGGGTGGGTAAGTACGGTTTCTCAATTGTGAATTGCTCTAGTCGGCAGGGAAATCTATCCGCCATTTGGAGTGCGGCGGCCTGACGCCGCTTTTTCCGATAGAAATTGCATGAAAAATATCCGGAGCAGAATTTCTGGCGCACAATATGATATTCGGTTTATCAACAAAGCAACCGGGACGGTTGCGATACGTACCGCCGTCGTCTCGGCGGCCTTGACATAAATACCGAACCTCATACGCATTTGGTATCAGAGCTGTTTCGTCCAGTAAGTCCGGATAACCGCATTACCGCCAAAACTTTCCTTGAATTTCAACAGGCCCGAGTTGATCACCCGGCCCCGATCTTCGGTAGAGATACCGTAGTTTAGATATTTGTATCTATTGTTGCGAGCCCAGCAGAGCAGTTGATAAAGACCCAGGTGAAGAGGATAAAGTTTGGAATATTCATAATCCATTGCGGCATAAAAAATATGCCATTTTCCTGGGTTGATTTCGAATAGTACGAATCCGCTGATTAAAGCTGTTCCGTCGAAGTTTCCAAAAGAACGAACCCGGGTTGGAAAAAGGCTGGCCAGCCGCATTAACTCTTCTTCCGAATGCGTAGGCGAAGCCCCGTGTTTGGTGAGATTTTTAGTAATGAGTGCGTGAATATCCCGGGTCTCTTTTTCACTCAGCAATCGAAACTGCAGTCCATGCTCAAGACCCCTGCGAATTGATCGACGCGGTTTCTCGGAAATAGCCATGATGATTTCGTCGTCACTTCTGCTCCAGTGGTCTTCCAGATCAAAATAGGTGCCGACTTCCTCATATGCACGCAAGAAGCCGGAGCGAAGAAGGGCATATTCCATTTGTTCTGCCGGGCAGCGATGGAAAATGCGCTCTGTTGCACGAAATTCGATAGATTTAAATCCTTGTCTGGAAGCATAGGAGACAAGAGCCTCGGTCAGTTCAATACAATCCCCAGTCTGGAGATTGTTGTAAGTAACTATACCTCCGTAGGATGCTCCTGGGTGTGATTTTAAAATCCGGGATCCTGTTTCTTCAGGGACTTCTGCTGCAGGGAAAACAGCCAGCAACTTGCCGCCGTCAAAGAACAGGAGTGAGTGGTCTGTAAAACGGCCTTCAGGGTGATAGCTTAAGAACCGGCGGGTATGGAAAATGGTTCCTTGCGGAGATGAAAGCACCAGATTCTCCCAGATTTTTTCGGATTCGCCTTCTGTGTAACGTTTTATAGTGATGCTCATATTTAACCGTCGGCCTTTCCGGTAAGAATGATCCAAATGGTGGCAAAAACGATATATAGATCCAGCAGCGGACCAATATTGCGGGCATAATAGATGTCATAAAGTGCCGTATCATTCATCGAAATGCCGGTTCGGGATGCATAGATCTTCCAGAGACCTGCACAGCCGGGCTTGATGTCAAAACGGCGCTTGAGCCATTCATCTGTGATTTCATACTCCCCTTGCGGAACCGGTCGCGGTCCGATCAGTGACATGTCGCCTTTCATTACGTTGAAAAGCTGTGGCAGTTCGTCAATCGCCCATTTGCGGATAAAGCGCCCGACCGGGGTTGCCTGATCCACGTTTATTGTTTTTCGGGAAACTTTTTCTCCGGATTTCAGGTATTCCTCAATTTCTTCATTTCGGCGCGGATCCTGATCCGCACCTGCATACATTGATCGGAATTTATAGAAAAGGAAGGGTTTCCCGTTTTTTCCGATCCGCTCACGGGTGTAGAAAACAGAACCGGGTGAAGTCAGCTTGATGGCCAGAGCGGCGGCAATAAAGATGGGTGAGAGCAGTATAATACCGGTCAAGGCGCCGGCCAGATCGGTGGTTCGTTTATAGGCTTGGATTACCGGACCGGTCGAAATTCCCCTCATTCGGACAAAAGGGATGTCAAAATAGGTGTCGGCATTCAGGTTGTTATGCCAGACTGCGGATTTACTGGTGTGGACATCCACCCAGCCGAACAGCCGGACGCAGCGTTCAATCAGATCCATCATATTCTGATAGGAGAGATCGGTTTCTGTAAGAATCGCCCCTTCTATTTTATGCAGAAACACCAGCTCGGGCAGATCGGTGATTTGTCCGAGACAAGAAAGGTTGTCCACAACCGGTTCTCCCTTGTTCCGGCGGTTGGATAAAAATCCAATCGGCATCAACGTTGAAAATCGCTGTTGTGCCAGCAGTTGTTGTGCAAATTTAATCGAGGCGTCACTGACACCGATGATGACTACCCGGCGTTGCATTTGCGCGCGGGTGCCGGCTTGAAGCAGCGCCGGAAATAATATCATGCGGTGAATGACCAGTGCGCTGAATTGCAAAAACATCCAGTTCAGAATAACCAGCCGGGATGGAACGAAAACGAAAAACTTGATTGATGTTCGCAGTAGCAAATATCCCAGTATGCACAAGGCAACCCCCTGAGCAATCCGCAAAAGATGCGAGACCGGGCTGAGAAGCGTTCGCCTTTTATACAGATTCAGCGCCCCGAAAATGCCGATTAACGCAAAAGAATAAATGAAAATGGTCAGCGCTTCGGCTGCAATATGTGAGCGCGAAATAATGTTCAGATTCGGATCATACCGCCGCCAGTGCAGGGCTGCTCCAAAAGTGCCGACCAGAATCACCCAGTCTGTCAGCATCAGGTAGGCGGTAACACGTTCATACCGGCGGAATAGATTCATAATATTTTCCAAACGTGCGGGTTGGGATTAAGTACTCGGGAACAGAGTCTAATACTCATCTGTCACGGAAACAAGATTTTTGAAGGAGGGCGCAGCCGCGATATTGAAACAAAATGAAACGTTTTGACCCCTGCTGTTTCCTGTAATTTTCAGGGAATGCCGCGCCGGTAAAAATCTTCGCTTTCTTCGCGACCGCGAGATGACTATATTCTAAAAGGTATTGAACGGCTTCAACGATTTTAACAGCTTGAATGAACCCTTTGGGCGTTTAAACGGGATCAATTATGCATATTCCATTTTTAGACTTGAAGAACCAGCCGCCGGAACTTCGTAACGATATACGGTCTGCCGTGGATCAAGTGCTGGCCGACTGCAATTTTATTCTAGGTAAGCCCGTGGCGGATTTTGAGTCCGCCTTTGCAGCTTATTGCGATTGCAAATACGGGATCGGTGTCGCTTCCGGTCTGGATGCTTTGAAGCTGATTCTCCGGGCGATGGAGATCGGTCCCGGCGATGAGGTCATTACGGTTTCACACACGTTCATTGCCACCGCACTGGCTATTTCATCGGTGGGCGCCGCTCCGGTTCTGGTCGAGGTCGACCCCGCCACCTTCACGATGAATCCTCAGGCGTTTGAGGCGGCCATTACGGTGCGCACTAAAGCAGTCATGCCGGTTCATCTTTACGGGCAAACCGTCGCTATGGAGCCGATTCTTGCTATAGCCCGCCGGCACGGACTCAAGGTAATTGAGGACGCCTGTCAGGCTCACGGAGCCTGTTGCAACGGCCGCAAAGCAGGTTCTGCGGGGGATGCCGCCGCGTTCAGTTTTTATCCCGGTAAAAATCTGGGCGCTTACGGCGACGGCGGTGCTGTGACCACCTCAGATACGGTACTGGCCGACCGCATTCGTACGTTGCGCAACTATGGGTCGGCAAAAAAATATTATCATGATGAATTAGGCGAAAACAGCCGCCTCGACACTCTGCAGGCCGCCGTGCTGGGAGTGAAGCTTAACGGGTTGGATCAGGGCAATGCCGCCCGCCGTGCCGCCGCCGCGCTTTATACGGAACAGTTGCGGGGTGCGGGCGATATCATCACTCCGGCGGTTCGTCCGGGTTCGGAACACGTATTCCATCTCTATGTGGTTCAGACCGGACGGCGCGATGCTCTGCAGAAGTACCTTCTGGAGCAGGGCGTTGAGTGTCTCATTCATTACCCCGTTCCGGTTCATCTGCAGAAGGCCTATGCTTCCAAGGGGTGGAAAGCCGGAGCATTCCCGCTGACGGAGCAGCTGGCCGGCAGAATTCTCTCCCTGCCCATCTTTCCTGGAATTACCGGAGAGCAGATTGAGTATGTCTGCAATGCAATCCGGGCGTTCTACAGAAATTGACTGCGCAATGCCTGCATTTAGAAAAAACTTTTTTTTGCTGCGGCAGATGCTGAATACAGCGGCTCTTTGCATCAGTGATTCGCTGGTGCTGCTGGCCGGTCTGTATTTGGGCAACTGGATTATTTTCCTGATTCATGGAATACCGGTATCCATTCATTACGCGCTCGCGGTTATCCCGGTCTGGTGCGCCGGAGCGGTGATCATCCGCGTGGTTCCCGCCTGGGGGCTTGGTGCTGTCGAGGAGCTGCGGCGTACCCAGTTGCTGCTGCTGGCCGTTTTTGCGCTGGCCGGCATCGCCGTTTTTTTCAGCCGCGGGGCGGTGCCTCCCAGCCGTATCGTCTATCTGTTCTCGTATCTGTTCAGTGCCTTTTTTATTCCGCTGGTTCGTATTCCGGTCAAAAAACTGCTTCTAACCGCCGGAGAGTGGGGCTGTCCGACAGTTCTGTATGGCAATACCCGGCAGGCTTCCGGCGTTATCGAAACGTTTCAGAAAAATCCGCTGCTCGGGTATACGCCTTGCGGAGTATTTACAAACGATCTGTCTGCCGGTGCTTTTATTCTGGGCGTCCCGGTGCTGGGCCGGCTGGAAGACCGCAGTGCTGCCGTATCCGTGGCGATTGTTCCGGTTGCCTTTGCTGAGGGACTTTCGCTGTCAGAAGAATTCGACCGTATCCTTTCCGGCTATCAGCGGGTGGTTCTGTTGCCCGATATCAAGGAAGATGTTTTCCTTTGGGCCGTTCCCCGCACACTGGGCAGCCTGATCGGGCTCGAGGTGACCAGTAATCTGCTTAATCCTGTTGCCCGTATTTTTAAGCGAAGTCTGGATCTGCTGCTGGTTGCTGTTACCGTACCGCTATGGGTTCCTCTTTTGGCGCTGATCGCCCTGCTGATTCTGCTCGTTGATCGGCAGAATCCGTTTTTTCTCCGGCATCGGGTCGGCAAAGCCAACCGCCCGTTTTGCCCTGTTAAATTCAGCACGATGCGGACCGGTGCCGAAAAAGAACTGGAGCAGACTTTGGCCGCCGATGTTGCCTTGCGGCATGAATGGACGCAAAACTGCAAGCTTCGTAATGACCCCCGGGTGACACGCATGGGCCGTATTCTGCGGCGCACTTCGCTCGATGAGCTGCCGCAGGTGCTTAATGTGCTTCTCGGGCAGATGGCGCTGGTCGGACCCCGGCCGTTACCGGACTATCATCACGAGCAGCTGACAGAATCCGTTCGTACTCCGCGCAGTCGGGTCCGCCCCGGCATGACCGGCCTTTGGCAGGTATCAGGCCGCAGCGAAAGCGGAACCGCCGGCATGGAAAAGTGGGATACTTACTATGTTCGCAACTGGTCGATCTGGCTCGACATTGTCATTCTTGCCCGCACATTTCTGACGGTTATTAAAGGGTCGGGGGCGTATTAGAAAGACCAATAGAATTTGAACCGTGAAACCTTTTGAAAAAATTACAATTGGAGTGATTGTCGCCGCCCTCACCTCCGCTTTCACGCTTTTTGGTGTCTGGGAAGATAAAACCATATTTTATGCCCCGATCTTTACCGTGATCTATCTGGCGATTGCCGGATGGCTGGTGACTCATATAAAAAACCGCTCGGTTGGCAAACTTTTTGTACCGCCCGGCGGGATCCCGCTCTTTCTGTTCTGGCTCTACAGTTTTGCGATGATTCCATTCTCCCTGCTTCAATATGAAGCAAAAATCAGTTCGCTCAGCTTTGGCTGTTATCTGGCCGTCTATTGGGCGTCCGCCAATCTGCTGACCCGCTTTTCTTACCGGAAGGCCGTTTGGACAACGCTTTTTGTTTTGCTGGTTTTCACCGCGCTCTACAGTCTGGTACAGCATCACGTTGCGCCGAATATTATTTTCGGCATGGAGCGCTACGCAAACTACTGGGAAGAAGGAAGATTGGGCGGAACCTATCAGTGTCCCAATCACATCGCACATCTTTTTCAAATGTGGCTTCCGCTCTGTCTCGTCTTCCTTTTTCTTCCGCAATTCGGCTGGTTCTGGCGGATCTGTTTCGCTTATGCCCTTCCGCTGTTCCTGTTGCTGATCTATCAAACTCAGTCGCGGGCGGGTCTGCTTGGAACCGTGGCGGCTTTAAGTGCAACCGTGCTGATGATGGTTCTGCGCAAAAGCCGGCGGGCATTTATGATTGCCTTACTGGTGGTGCCGCTGCTGGGAGCTGTTGCCGTCGGCGGACTCTGGGCGGGTTCGTCAATGTTTAGAACCCGCATGCAACCGGTGGTGAAGTTTGTTGGTCTTATCGTTGCCGGCAAGGATATAGATACGACCTTTAATGATTTTCGCCCGCTGACCTGGCTTGATACCGTTGAGATGATTAAAGTCCGGACGGTTTCGGGGTTCGGTCCCGGCAATTATGCGCTGATGTTTGAGGATTACCGCCAGCGCTGCAAGGCCGTGCGCATTGAAACGGTGCATCCTCACAACGAATATCTTGAACTGCTGGCCGAATACGGATTGATTGGCGGCATACTGGTGCTTTCGGCGCTGATCAGTGTTTCTGTACAGATGATTCGTTTCATTCGGACGTCGCCCCGACCCTATCATGCGCTTCCGGCCGCCGCGCTGCTCGGTGCACTGGCCGGCACAGCCGTGCACGGCTTTTTCGATTTCGAATTACACATTTTTCCTAACGCGCTGATGCTGGCCCTGCTGGCAGGATGCGTTGCCGCACCGCTGATTCAAACCGTTCCGGCTAGACATCCGGGACGCGACAAGATTATCCAATGGATTTTTGCTTTAGCCGTTCTGCTGTCTGCGCTTTGGACATTACAAGTGATGAGTTCAGCCGGGATACGGTCCCGCGGAGACCAGTTGCTCCTGAAAGATAAATTTGCTGAGGCCGGAAAGCTCTTTAAAATAGCAGGACGGCTTGATCCCCGGAACTGGCAGGCACAGCTGGGACTCGGGCAGATTTATTATAATTACCGGTATTGTGAACTGGATCCGGCTCGTAAACATGAATGGGCGCTCAAAGAAAAGGCGGCCTATGCACAGGCTTATCAGACGAACACTAAAAAAGAAGAAGTGGTTTTCGGCCTGGGGAGCGCCGAGTTATTTCTTGGTAATCGGGACAAGGGGCTGGATTATCTGCGGCAGGCCGCAAATTATAAACGGTTTAACGATTTTTACTGGCGCAAGCTTGGAATCGAACTGCGCAAGGCAGGACGGTATGAAGAAGCGCTGAAAGCCTTCGAATATGCGCAGAAACTGTATCCCTCCAACCCGACTGTAAGGCGGAATATTGAGTGGCTGACGCGGCGGATGGCGGAGACCGGCGATCAGAAACCAGCGGTTAAATGAAAACGATTCTGATATTCGAACCGCTTTCCGGCGGGCATCGTGCCAACTATATTCACTGGCTGGCGGACTCAATTGCGGATAATCCGCCTCCGGACTGCCATTTCATTTTCGTTACAGATCCCGGCGTGGACATCCCGTCCGCAGCGCCGCTGTCTTCTCATAAAATCTCTCCGGAACTGGCGCGGGAACTGGCGTCGTCCAGTTCATCGTGGAAACTGCGCGGACTGCTGAGGAATCTTTTTGACGACTGCGCGGCAGAGCATTCCCCGGATCATGCGCTCATACTTGAATTAACCCAAATGGAACTTTCCTTTGTCTGGCGCGGCGCACCGTGCCTGGTTTCCGCCATCCTGTTTGTTCAATATCCCGAACTGCCGCGAGGGCTGAAATTTTTTTTCAAGGATTGGAAAACGACGTTGCTGCTGCACCGCACACCGGTAAAAAATCTGTTTTTGCTGAACGGCGAAGAGGCCTGCCGCTGGCTGACAAACCGGTTCGGCTCCTGCACCCGTTTTATTCCGCTTCCGGATCCGGTGCCGGAAATTTCCGCTGAGGCCGGTTATTCTCTCCGCCATGAATATAAAATCAATGATGACCAAACGGTCTTTCTGTTCTTTGGAGCCATCTCTCTGCGTAAAGGGGCTGACGTTTTAATTGCCGCGCTGCATCGGCTTCCGCCCGAAGCAGCGGCGAAAAGCTCTTTCATTTTCTGCGGCGAACCGGAACGCGCTTACCGGCGGATTTTTGAACAGGCCTGTGCCCGTCTGTGTGCTGCCCGGCCCGACATCAAACTGAACATTCAAGCCGGCTTTGTGTCCGATGAGCGCATGATGTCTCTGTTTGAGCAAACCGACGTTGTGTTAATGCCCTACACCCGTTCCGACTATTCAAGCGGGATTCTGGCTCTTGCGGCAAAATGCAGAAGACCGGTGATCGGACCCGGTACCGGACTGCTCGGGCGGCTGATTCGTCAGAACGGATTGGGAATCACCTGTTCAGTGACTGCGGATTCAGTGGCAGAAGCGATTTCAGGGGCTGTCGCGAATCGTCCGGCGGTCGATCAGGAGCGGAGTAAGGCGTTTGTCGAAAAGAGCTGTCCGGCCGGGTTTTCCCGTGTGATACTGAGCGCCTTTAATTATGAAGGCTGAAAGCTATCATCCCAATCCGTGGCCGCAGGAAGCCTGCCGCCTTGCACGAAGCGGCTGGGTCTGCATTCCGAATCCGCTGGTTGGCTGGGGTTGCGAGGGCACTCTGCGCTGGAAAGCGGGAGTCTTGCTGCGGCATTTCGCGCTGGTTTACCGCTGTTGGCGCGTTGCGCCGCATCGCTATGTTCTGGTGCGGGAGTTTTCAACAATTCCTTTGCTGATTGTTTTCCCGTTGCTTTGGCCGATTCGCCGCAAACTGTTGTTTTTTATTCATCATAATTTACAGTGGGCGGCGCGAAGCCGGGTGGAGAATTTCGGGCTCTGTCTGCTGATCCGGCTGGGTGCACGCCGGGCGGTTTATGAGGTTCGGACGGAAAGTGCGTCTGCCGATCTGGTGCTGCCGCATCCGGTTCCGCGTCAGGTTGCCGGGGAAAAGAGCTCGGATCGTCCGGTCATCGGTGTCGCCGGTTACTATCGTCCGGAAAAAGGAATGGATGGGCTCCTCCGGCTGCTGACAGAACATTTTCCGGATTGCGATATTGTTGCAGGCGTTCCCAATCCCGAAGCTGTGCATATCCCGTCTGTGAAAGTGATCAATACGGCGGCGGCCGAAGACTACCGCGCCATGCTGGCCTGTTGTGACGTGCTGGTTCAGAACGGCGAGAGAGACAGTTATTTTTATCGCGCTTCCGGGCCGTTGGCCGATGCGGCCGCTTCCGGCACTGCCGTAGTGGTTCCGGATTTTCCGTTGCTGCGGCATCAGGTTTTTTCCCCCGTGCAGATCGGCGAAACATTCCGGACACCGGATGAGCTGCCGGCGGCTGTCCGGCGCGCGATTAAGCGGATGCGAAGCGGCGGGTATGATTTTGCGGGCTATTGCGCGGCCCGCACGGTGCAGGCGGTCGCTGACCGGCTGGATGAGTTCACCAGGGAAATTCATGGATAAAATAAACATTCTTGGCGTCAGTGTAGATGTAATCAATCAGCCGGAACTGCTGGCTGAAATTGACCGGCTCGCGGCGGCACGACGTCCGGCGCTGGTAAATAACGTCAATGTGAATGCCTGTAACATCGCTTATACCGATCCGGAATTTTGCAAAATCCTGAACGCTTCCGAGATTGTTTTCTGTGACGGTTTCGGCGTCAAACTCGGCGCCCGTCTGCTTGGTAAAAAACTCGGACAGCGTATGACACCGCCCGACTGGATTGACGAGTTTTTTAAACTATGTGTGCAACGGCGATACTGTCTTTATTTTCTCGGCGATACGGAGGAGGTTGTGACGTGGTTCGCTCAGGGTGTGAAGGAAAAACATCCCTCGCTCAGGGTGATCGGCCGGCACGATGGATATTTTGCGCTGAACAGCGATGCAAACACCCGCATCATGAAAGAAATTCAGCGGTTGAGCCCGGACATTATTGTTACCGGCATGGGCATGCCGCTGCAGGAAAAATGGGCTTGGCAGGCCAAGGCGCGGCTGAGCAAAGGTGTGATTATTGCAACCGGGGCGCTGTTCCGCTGGTATGCCGGGTATGAAAAGCGTGCCCCGCAATGGGTAACGCAGTCCGGATTTGAGTGGCTGGCGCGGTTGGTTGCAGCACCCCGGAAGCATTTCAAACGCTATGTCCTCGGACTGCCGCTTTTTTTATTTCGCATCATCCGGCAGCGGACGGGAGGAGCCGGTAAATGACCGCCCGGTTTAAATCGTTGCTTTTATTTGCCGCCGCGCTCGGATTTCTGCTGCTGACGGCTCCGGCCAACCACAGCGAGGCCGAGGACGCCTATTATTATTCCCGCATGGCCGAGCAGGGAGTCTGGTCTGAAATGTTTCACGGGCACCATCTGCTCTATCTTCCGTTGATGCGTGCGGCTTTCCGGGGGCTTCAGCTGTGCGGATACACCGGACGTTCTCTGCCGGTTTTGACCGGCATCAGCATGGTCTCCGGCGCACTGGCGGTCTGTCTTCTGGCCGCACTGTTGCGGCGGGCGGGCTTGAGAACGGGCACGGCCCGGTTTTTCTCGGCGGCGCTGCTGTTTTCTTACGGCTTCTGGCGATACAGTACCACTGCGGAAATTTATATTCCAGCGACGGCATTGGCGCTGCTGACTTTTTATTGCGCTGTTCGCGCCAGAGAGCATCCGCTGTTTTTCGTCGGCAGTGTGCTGAGCGGAGTTTGCGCCCTGCTGATACATCTTGTCACCCTGCCGGCGATTCTGCTGGCGGTTCCGCTGCTTTATTTTGCGCGGCGGTGCCGCCGTCTCGCCGTCGTGTATTCCGCTCTGACGGTTCTGCTGGTATCAGTCGTATATTTTTCTGCCGCCCGAATGACCGGACTGACTGTTTTTACCGATAAACAGGTTGTGCATGAAACGCTGCTATCTCCCCGTGTCTGGCTCAAAGGCGCAGTTGCTTCGGGACAGAATCTGTTGTCAGGCAATTTTCTGTTTTCTTTTTCTTCTGCAGCCGCACAGAGCGAATCGCTGTTTCCGTCCCAGATGCTTCAGGAAGAAGTTTTTATGGGTCGGCTGGCTGCGGCTCCGGCCCGATGGCTGGCCCCGGTTACGTTGGGTGCGGCTGCGGCTTTTTTTGTTGCGCTGTTATTTTTCTCTGCGCGTAACGTCCGCCGGGCGATGACTGAACAGCCGGTGCTGACAGGCGCGGCCCTGCTGTGGCTGGGCGGAACCGCAGCGATAGCCGTTTGTTTTGAACCGGCTAATCCGGAAACGTGGATTTGCGCTCTAGCGCCATTCTGGTTGATGGCCGGCCTGTTTTGGTGCGCCGTGCCGGAAGGTCGGCTTTCACGCTGGCTGCCTGTCGCACTGGCAGCAGGACTGCTGTTGCATAACTGGACCGGCGGCATCAGTCTTGTAAAAAATCCTGCGGGAGACTACTGCCGGCAGAAGGGAGCCTGGATTTTGGGACAGGCCTGTGCGGACGATTTAATTGTTTCGGCAGATTCACATAGTTTTGTGACGTTTCTGGAGTATCAGACTTCTGCCCGGGTTCTGGATGCGAAATTTGCGGATTCAAAGCAGTGGGCTGAAGCAAAACGTAAAACTACCGGCCGGATTTTTGTTTTCGGGGATGTGCTTGAGCTGCTTCCGCCGGTTGCTTGCCGCGCTCCGGCTTCAGTTCAGCAAATACGGCAGCTCGGTGCGTTGCTCAAACCGGAGCTGCGTCCGGTGCACAAAGACGGGTTTGGGACGGTCTATCAATGGAGCGGACTTTGATCGAAAAAGGCGAAACTCCTTTGCGCGGAACGCTGTGGTTGATGGCCGGTCTGTTTGTGCTCACGGCCGGCTGGATGATATTTTTCCAACCTTTGGAAAAAGCCGTTGCTTTTGCCGCGACGGATGACGGCCTTTATTATCCGCAGCTGGCCTGCAACATTATGACGCGCGGCCTGTGCACCTATGACGGCGTAACGGTTACAAACGGATTTCATCCCTTGTGGTTGCTGGTGCTGTTGCCGGTTTATGGACTGATTCATGATCCGTGGCTTGCGCTGCGCGGTGTTTATGCGGTCATTCTGGCCCTGCAGCTGGCATCGTTCGCACTGCTGGTACTTATTGCCCGGCGCACGCGAATGACGGCGGCGGGGCTGGCGGCGGCGACTTTCATCCTTTTTTTAAACATCCGGTCTTTTACCGTATTTTTCAGTTTTCTGGAAAGTCCGCTGGTGCTTCTCACGCTGCTTGTCTACATCGCTTTCTGTTTGCGTGCGGGAGAGCGCCGGTTTGAAAATCCGCACTATGCTTTGATTGCCGGGCTGCTGGCTGGAATCTGTTTTCTGGCGCGGCTGGATAGTTTTCTGCTGCCGGTGGCATATGCTGTTGTATGGCTGACCAGGCTACTGCGGCAGCGCGGGCAATGGAAGCAGCTTGTTCTTTCTGCTGGATCCGCCGCCGCCGGATGTCTGCTGCTGACGATCCCGTATCTTTTGTGGAACTGGATAAACTTTGGTCATCTGCAAACCGTATCGGCCTGGCAGAAAACCGCCTCTTTTTCTCCGGTCGCCAGCTGGAAGCTGATTTCGGGCTGGTGCCTGCACCAGTTTATTCCCCGCGTACAGCATATTCTCGGCTTGCAGCGTATTTCTCCGGAATTACTTTTGGGAGGACTGCTTCTGGGCGGGTTGCTCGCACTGGTGTATCTTTTGACCGGCGCACGCCGCCACCGGCTGACCGGAAAACTCGGATTCTGTCCTGAATTCCTGCTGTTTACCGGCCTGCACGCTTTGTTTATCATTCTGGCGGCTCCGCACGATGCGGCGGCCTCGGCCTGGTACTGGATACCTGAAATCACTCTGATTGCGCTGTCTGCCGGCGCGGCACTCCCGGACATCCGCCGGGCAGGAATACCGGTTGTCCCGGCTCTGATTGTTTTGCTGGCCGGGGCTCAGCTGTGGATTTATCCATTGCTGGTGCAGCGTAAAACCATGAGTTGGGCCAAACTGGAAGTTGCCCGTTTCCTGAGGGAAAAAACTTTGCCGTCATCGCGCGGAGCGATGTTTGACTCAGGGATTGTTTCGTATTTTAGCCAGCGTGATTTTACAGGGCTGAACGGATTGATTGGAGATTTTGAACACGCCGCGCTTGTCCGTGGAAAAAACTGTGCCGCTGTTTTTGAGAGGAACGGAGTTGAATTTTTAGTTCTTGATACACCGTCGGTGCTACTGGACGGGTTTAAAACTCATGTACTTTATACCACAGTGATCAAAACAAAATTTGAAAATTTCAATGAACCGCCCAAGCCTTTTGCGGTCTATCAAGGCAACCCTGTCGAATTGGAAGCTATATGGAATGTGCGCTACAAGGGATGCAGGTAGCGGCGATAAATCTTTTGATTCATAAGCAGATGTAGTACCGTTTTCTTATTAATTAAGTTTTTTTATGCAGAATCAGTCAACCATCAAAATCTGGAGCGAGCGCTGGCGGCTCGGAGCGCTGTCTGCGCCCCAGCTGGTGCAGATCGGGCTGGTTTCTGTCATAGTCGGTTTGATGTTTCTAATGTTCCACATGCTGGGAAATACCGTGGTGAATGTCGGCAGCCGTTCCGCGTTTCAATGGATGTTCGCCCGCTGGAAAGACACAATTTCTTTCGGGGCGGACTATTCCCACGGGTATTTTATACCTTTTGTCAGTCTCTGGGTGATTTGGTACAAGCGGAAGGAAATCTTTTCGGTCGACATGCATACGGATTCGCGCGGATTGGGTGTTGTGATCTTTGCGTTGGTTGTGCACTGGCTTGGTGCCAAAATGCAGCAAACCCACTTTTCGCTGACCAGTCTTGTGCTGCTGATATGGGGTATTCCATTTTATCTGTTCGGGTGGGAGTTGGCAAAAAAACTGATTTTCCCTTGCGCCTACCTGATTTTCTGCATCCCGTTAAACTTCATGGACGTGCTGGCGTTTCCTTTGCGTATTTTCTCAACCAGTCTGGCCACTGCTATGCTGAACGGTATCGGGATCGGTGCAATCCGGTCTGGAACGGCCATTTATTCAAACGTCGCCGGCGGCTTTGAGTTTGATGTGGCCGACCCGTGCAGCGGGTTGCGCTCACTGCTCGCTATGACCGCGTTGACGGCGGTTTACGCCTACTTCACTCAACGGACACTTGCCCGCAAATGGATTCTTTTCATGGCGTCTATTCCGCTGGCCGTTATCGGTAATATCGCACGTATCGTTACGGTGGCCATCGTGGCCGAAGCCTTCGGCGGGAAGCTGGCGCTCGGCCTTTACCATGATTATTCCGGCTATATTCTTTTTACGGCGGCTATCAGTATGATGGTGGTCATTGGCGGCGTGTTGAATCTTGAATTCATCGAGGTGATGAAAAAATGGAAATCCGTACTTTTACACCGCACTTAGTGCTGATCGGTCTAATGATTATTACAGCGCTGGCTTTGGCGTTTACTGTAGACGTTACGCTTAGTGATCAGGCCGGGGTTTGCATGAAACTGCCTGTCGTACTGGACGGCGGCTGGATCGGCGACGAATTGCGCTACTCCCATGACGCCGAGAATCCAAAACAGTATCGTGTCAGCGAATTAGAATTGCCCAACACGGATCCCGAAACTGGCAAAAAACTCTTTACCATGAGTCTGGCTGAATATGACGCGCTGCCAAAAGATACAGAGTTCGTAAAATCCATTTATACCAACGCGGCAGCCAAAGAGATTTTTGTCTCCATCGTGCTTTCGGGCCGCGAGCGTGACAGTATTCACCGTCCGGAACGCTGTTTGATCGGACAGGGCAATACCATTGTCAATCAGCACTTCTGGAACGTTCTCATGCCCGAGATCATTGAAGTTCCTCTGGAAGGCCGTGAGCCGCTTAAGGTAGCTGTTTTGGAGACCATCCGTAACTATCGCAGTGCCGATGGCGAGCGCAAAACCTATTATGGCTATTATGCCTATTGGTTTGTCGGGCAGAACCGCGAAACCCCCAGCCACTATGCCCGCATGCTCTGGCTGGCCTGGGATCGCGTCGTGAACAGTGTTGCCAACAAATGGGCCTATATCGCTATTGCCGGTGATCGCGGGGGTGAAGAAGCAGATGATTACAAACAGGGAATTATCGATTTTGTTCAGAAACTGTATCCGCATCTGCTGCTCAATAAACAGAAAGAGGGTTGACAGAATCTGAGCCCTGCACTTACTATCCCCTCGCAATGAAACACAACTTCAGCAGCCTTGGACTCCTTCTGCTCGCCGGGGAAACCCTGCGGGAGTTCTGCGCCTGTTGATCTGACCCTCCAACAAAGATTCGGCCGAACCTCTCCGCAGCCCGGAGAGGTTTTTTATTTTCATAGTGGGTTTAATTGAGAAAAAACAGTAAAGGAATGAGCGATGAAAACACCGAAATATAAAGCCGCCGCGCCGATTGAAATGCCGGACCGGCAATGGCCTGCGCGGACGCTGGCCGTCAGCCCCGCCTGGTGCTCCGTTGACCTGCGCGACGGCAATCAGGCACTGCCTAATCCGATGGATCCCGGCCAGAAGCTGGAATACTTCCAGATGCTGTGCCGCATCGGCTTTAAGGAAATAGAAGCAGGGTTCCCCTCCGCCAGTCAGGACGACTTCGACTTTTTCCGGCGGCTGATCGATGGGAAACACATCCCCGATGATGTCTTTATCATGGGGTTGACCCAGTGCCGCCCGCACCTGATCGACCGTACCTTTGAGGCATTCAAAGGCGTCAAAAAAGGAATCGTGCATGCCTACATTGCCACATCAGATCTGCACATGAAGCAGGTGTTCGGAACAGATCAGAAGGGCACGCTGAGAGCGGCCGTTGAGTCCACCCGCCGGATTCGTGCGCTGGCCGACACCATGCCGGAAAGCGATATCCGCTACGAATTCTCGCCCGAGGAATTCACCGACACCGATCAGTCGTTCTGTCTGGAAATGTGCAAGGCAGTCTATGCGGCATGGGGTAAGGCAACTCCTGAAAAGCCGATGATTCTGAATCTGCCGGCCACCGTTGAGCGCCGGCCGCCCAACCACTACGCCGACATGATCGAATGGTTCATCAACAACTTTCCGCACCGCGACAGCGTAAAAATATCGCTGCACGCCCACAACGATCAGGGCATGGCCGTTGCCGCCACCGAGCTGGCACTGCTGGCGGGAGGCGACCGCGTTGAAGGCACTCTGTTCGGACACGGTGAACGCACCGGCAATGTTGATCTGGTCACCGTGGCCAACAACCTGTTTTCGCGCGGTATCGGAACCGGACTGGACTTCTCCCGGCTGAGCGAAATTGCCGCAACCGTCGAACGGCTGACCGGTATGTCCGTCTATTACCGCCAGCCCTACGCCGGTGAGTATGCGTTCACGGCCTTCTCCGGCTCGCATCAGGACGCCATCAATAAAGGACTGCATCGTCTGGGTGAAGCAGACAAGGTGTTCGGCATGAAATGGAAGGTGCCTTACCTGCATGTTGATCCTGCCGATCTGGGGCGCAGTTTCGAGCGCATGATCCGCATCAACTCGCAGTCCGGCAAGGGCGGTATCGCCTGGGTGCTGGAACAGGATTACGGCATTCAGGTGCCCAAAACCATGCAGCCCGAACTGCGCGAAGAGGTTCAGACCTACAGCGAAGCGGTCGGCCGTGAAATTTCATCGGAAGAAGTGCACACCGTTTTTCGCGAAAAATTTGTCAATCCTGCAGGTCCGTTCAAACTGATCGGCTACTGGCCGCGGCCTGACGACAAAGATCCGACCTTCATTCACGGTGAGGTTCGTGTCAGCATCAACGGTGTTGAAAAAACCGCTGTCGCCGACGGCAACGGCCCGATCTCCGCCTTTGTGCACGCGGTACGGAGTGTGGTCGGCATAGATTTCAGCGTTGCCGACTATCACGAGCAGGCTGTCGGCAAAGGCGCGGATGCGCAGGCGCTGGCCTATGTTCCGCTGAAGCTGGAAGGCAACGGAATGGTCTTCGGCGTCGGCTCCGATTCAAATATTGACCAGGCCGCCGTGCGCGCCATTATCGCCGGACTGAACCGCATCGCAGGAAAACATAGATGAAAAAACTGGCAGTTCTCGGACATCCCATCGGACACACGCTGTCGCCGGTCATGCACAATGCCTCCATCAAGGCGTTGGGGCTTGATGAGGAGTATCACTACAGCAGCCTTGACGTTCGTCCCGACGAATTGATGGTTCGTCTCGCGCAGCTGCCTGCCGAAGGCTATGTTGGCGTCAATCTGACAATCCCGTTGAAGGAAGTTGCGTTCAAGGGGCTCGGAAATTTAGCGGCCAGCGCCCGGATTCTTGGTGCAGTCAACACCGTTGAATTTTCCCGGAACGGACTGGTTGGCCACAACACCGACGGCTACGGCTTTCTGAAAGCACTCGAAGAGGCCTTCGGCGAAACAGTCGTGGACGACCGAGTGTTTTTTCTTGGTTGTGGCGGAGCAGGACGTGCGGTTGCTTTGACTGCCGCGCTTAACGGTGTGAAGCATCTTAATCTAACCGATACCGATCAGGGGAGGGTTTATTCTCTGCGGGATGAGATTAAGAACCTTTGTCCGTCTGTTGGTGTTGATTGCGTAACAGACAAACAGAGTCTAATTGAATTGAGTCAGTCTTCCAGTCTGGTCATTCAGGCTTCGCCGGTCGGCATGAAGAAAGACGATCCGTCGCTTCTGCCGCCGGAAGCGTTTCACAAAGGACAACGTGTTTTCGATTTAATCTACATGTATCCCGAGACCGCCTTTCTCCGTACGGCCAAAGCCGCCGGCGCGCAGATTGCCAACGGTCTCGGCATGCTGTTGCATCAGGGGGCAAAAGCATTTAATATCTGGACCGGAATCGAACCGGATATCGGAGCGATGCGTAAATCATTAGAAAAGGCGGTGTACTCATGACAGAATTCTGGACCATCTACTGGCTGGCGCTGATCTTTATTCTCGGTCTTTGCCTCGGCAGTTTCCTTAATGTTTGTGTCTATCGCATTCCGCTGGGAAAATCTGTAGTCTGGCCGCCTTCGTCCTGTCCGAACTGCAACAGCTATATCAAATGGTACGACAACATACCGGTAATCAGCTGGTTCCTGCTCCATGCCAAATGCCGCAGTTGCAAACTGCCCGTTTCCGTGGTTTATCCGGTTATCGAACTGCTTACCGGATTCTTCTTTCTTACCATTTGGCTCATCTATGGTTTCTCCTGGTTCACCCCGATTTATATGCTCGCTGTATTCGGTCTGCTGCTCGGTACCTTTATCGACCTCGAACATATGATTCTGCCCGACCGCCTTACCATCGGCGGAATGATTCTTTTTCCGATGCTCAGTGTATTATTTCCCCCGTTGCAGGGCGAAACGGCCTGGCTGAGCGGACTTAAAGATTCCCTGATCGGTCTCGCGGCCGGCTTCGGTTCGCTCTGGCTGGTTCGTGCAATCGGAACGGCCGCGCTGAAAAAAGAAGCCATGGGCTTCGGTGACGTCAAGCTCATGGGTGCGCTCGGTGCACTCTTCGGCTGGGAAGCCGTCATTTATATCGTCTTCTTTTCCGCGCTGATCGGTTCGGTGGCGGGCATCACGCTTATCGCGCTGCACCGCAAAGGCATTCAGAGCCAGATTCCCTACGGCCCCTACATCTCGCTCGCCGCCTTCTCCTGGCTGCTCGGCGGCTTCCGGCTTTGGCAGGTCTATCTCTCCATCATGGGTTTCTGAAAAATCCTCTCCACGGGAGGGGTGGCCGTCTGTATCCGCCGCAGCCTTTGCGAAGGATGGAAGGCCGGGGTGGGTTATTTCAAAGCGGTCTGGACTTTGCGCCAGGCCGCTTTTTTCTTTGCGGCCGGAACCGAGGCATGGGCCGGACTCGTTGATGGCAGCGTGACCGGCGTCAGTTTGCGATTCAGTTCCGGCAGAACCAGCTTGCGGAACAGTGCGGCCGCCGTCTGCCCGTTGAAGAAAACGGTGTGAATTTGCGGTGCTTCTGCAAACAGGGAGCCGAAATCGTTCGCCGCCACATCGGTCATGTTGGAATCAAGACTCCCTTTGCGGCGGCAGGTGTGCGCCACATCCCAGAGGGCAATGCCGTTTGCGCGTAAAATTTCCAGGCGCTTTTCGTACGGAACAGTCCGGCCCGCGCCGAACAGATCGCCCATCACATCCCAGAACAGATTGCGCGGATGAGCATAATACTGCTGCTGTCTCAGCGACTCTTCGCCCGGCATCGAACCGAGAATCAGCACCCGCGAGTTTTTGTCGGCAGAAAACGGAAAGCTCTGTATTTTTCCCATCTTACTTTGTGCCTCTGTGCCACTGTCCCATTACTCAATCCAAGAATTGACCGTTCCTTTTTCCGGTCAAAGCACCGTCGTTAATCGTCAGTGTTCCATTAACGACCAGCGCGGTGATCCCCGATGAGAGCTGATGCGGCCGGGCATAAGTGGTGTTTGCTTTGAGATTCTGCGGGTCGAGAACAACGAGGTCGGCGAAATTGCCTTTTTTCAGTACGCCGCGGTCTTTCAGCCGGAAGTGTTCGGCGGGCAGGGAAGTCATCTTGCGTACCGTTTCCGGCAGCGCCGCGGCCCGGCTGTCCAGTACGGCGCGCAGCACCTTGGTGAAACTGCCGTAGGCGCGCGGATGCGGATGGTCTTTGCTCAGAATACCGTCCGGCGCACGGATCGAGGCGTCGCTTCCGATCATTACCCACGGCTGCGCCAGAATCTTCTGCATATTCTCTTCGCTCATACCGAAAAAGATTCCGCCTGTACGCAGTTCGTCCTTCTCGACAATGTGGAGCAGAGCATCCACCGGTTCCATTCCGAGCATCTTGGCGGCCTCAGGCAGGTACATGCCTTTGAACCGTTGCAGGTCGGGATGCTCTGTCGAACCGATCATAATAATGCCGAAGCCGAATTCGCCGCGCCCTTCGAGAATTTCGTCACGGATTCTTTTTCGTATTTCGGAATCCGCCAGCCGTGCCAGCACGGCGGCTTTACCGTCGTAAAGCGCCCAGTTCGGCAGCGTAATGTCCAGATCAGTGCAGGAGGCGGTGTAAGGATAACGGTCGGCGGCGACTTCAATGCCTTCGGCGCGGGCGGCTTCAATTTTCGCCAACGCGTCATCGATCTTATGCCAGTTGTCCTTGCCGGACGTTTTCAGATGCGAAATTTCCACCCGCGCGCCGGATTTGCGTCCGATCATCAGCGCTTCATCCATCGCTTCAAGAAGCTGTTTGCCCTCGCTGCGCATGTGCGAGGTGTAGATTTTATTGCGCCCGGCGCAGACCTTCGCCAGCGCGATGATTTCATCCGCCGGTACGGCGGAGGCGGGCGGATAAATCAATCCCGTGCTCAGACCGCAACCGCCTTCGTCGAGCGCCTGCTCGAGCGCCCGCACCATTGCCGCGAGTTCGTCCGGCGTCGCGCCGCGCGGCTCGTAACCGCAGACGCCGCGGTGCAGCGTGTTATGACCGATCAGCAGTGCTTCGTTTACGGCAGGATTCGCCTGGTCAAAAAGTTTGCGGTATTCGGCAACCGTGCTCCACGTTCCGGGAAAAGGTTTGTCCTGCCAGTCGGACGGCAGCTTCGCGTCGCCGAGGCGCGGCGCGGCCGATGCACCGCAGTTGCCGCATACTTCGGTCGTGACGCCCTGAAACACCTTGCTCGAAGCGCGCGGCTCAATCAGTAGATAAGCGTCCGAGTGGGAATGGACATCAATAAATCCGGGGCAGACGATCTGTCCGGTCGCGTCGATAGTTTGCTTGGCTTCAGCTTTTGACAGATCGCCGACTTCGACAATCCGCTCGCCGGAAATTCCGATGTCGACACGGATTGCTTCCGCGCCGGTTCCGTCCAGCACCGTGCCGTTCTCAATCAGCAGGTCGAATTTCATGTCGGTATGTTAACCACGAATTCACACGAATGGACACGAATTAAAGCGAATCAGGAAGCTGAATTTGTTTACGAACCGCGTCCAGCAGTTCGGTTGAAAACGAACCGCAGCGAATAGATGATTGCTTTCCATTGGTTCGATTGCCAACAACGTATAGGAAATCGCGGGCAAGGGGACGGCGGCAAAATCCGGAGTCCTTGGGAAGCGGGGCATCAAGAGGAATTTCTTGATCGCAGAACGATGCTTGAAAGCTTGCAAACGTTTTCCTTATCCGTTTGATCTCCGGATTTTTCAGAGCGCTGATTTTTCGTTTCCAGTTCATTGGTTTTTCTCGGGACTGACGGACGATCCGCGCCAAGCGAACCAGAGGGTGCCGAGTATGCCGAAGCCGAAGGCGACTTTCAGGTTGAGTTCCGGAGAGATGCGCCAGAGCAGGGCGCCGCCGAAGGCGGCGAAGGCGACGATGACGTCGCGCACCAGATAGTAGAGTCCGAACATGGCCGCTTTGCGTTCTTCCGGCGCGAGATCCATGATGAGCGCTTTACGGGTCGGTTCGCCGAATTCTTTGAGTCCGCGCAGTACGAATGCCGCGATCAGCGGGAACAGCGAGTGGGCGTGCATCAGCGCCAGCGGAAAGCAGGTGAAGAAGGCGAAGGTGATCAGGACGAACGGTTTTTTGCCGAAGCGGTCGGCCATGTAGGCGACGGGCAGGTACACCAGTACGGCGGTGATGTTTTCGATGGCGGAGAGCCAGCCGAAGGTGAGTTCGGAGACCGGATGCAGAATGGCGCGCGTCGCCCAGATGACGACGAAGGCGTCGGGAATGCGTTCGCAGAAACGGATGAGAATATCCGACAGAAGCAGATTGCGCAGACCGGCCGGCATTTCGCGCCACAGCCGCAGCGGATTGGCTTCGGCTTTTTTGTCCTCTTTCGAATCGTCGGTGATCATGACCTGCTGAAGTACAGAAGCGGCCAGAGCAAGCAGTAAGGCAAGGATGAAGGCGGCGCGCACGCCCTGTTCGACGCCCCATACGGCGATGCAGGCTCCGCCAACCACCGGGCCGAGCATTTTCGGAACCCGCCGTACCAGCGCCAGCACCGATACGCCCATCGTGCGCCGGTCCTTCGGCACGATCTTGGCCAGCAGATCCATGGTGGCCGGAAGCGATATGGCCGACCAGGAGATGAAAAAGGCCGCGCCGAGCAGCACCGCCCACCACGAATGGATGAAAATGACGCACAGGTAGCCGATCATCGAGAGGGCGTTAAAGAAAAGCAGCGCGCGTTTGGTGCCCAGCCGGTCGCTGAGGTAGCCGCCCGGAAACGAGTAGAGCGCGGAGAGCAGATCGTCCATGCCCGCCAGCAGGCCGATGGCCAGCACGGCGGTCGAAGCCTGCGCGAGCTGCTGCAGATAGAGCGGCAGAAAGCGTTCGGCCATATGTTCGCCCATGCCGACCAGTATAATCATACCGACCAGTCCGGTCATGTTGCGCTTATGCGATGAAGCTTTCATTCCCGCCGAGTGTGAAAACGGGGCGGTAAGCTGTCAACCCTCCATCCAACATTCCAACATTCCAATATTCCAATATTCCTCTCACCGTCGCATACTGCGACGCAATGAACATGATTTTTAACGCATCGGCGGGAACGGGGAAGACTTGGCAGGTCACCGAACTCTATTCCGCTCTGGTGCTGGGAAAAGATCATGAACATCTGCCGCCGGGCCGTCGTCCTGTCGCCCCCGAAAAAATTCTGCTGATGACCTTCACCGACAACGCCGCCGCCGAGTTGCGCGGGAACGTGTCGAAGAAGATGATCGCCGCCGAAACGGCCGCACACGAAAGCGGCGATGATGAACTGGGCGACCGCGCGAGGCGGGTTTTGCGCGCTATGCCGGCTTCGAATATTTCGACGATTCACGCCTTTTGCGCCGGACTGCTTCGCGAACATGCGCTGGAGCTTGGACTTTCCCCGGCTTTCCAAACGCTGGAAGACGAAGACCGTGACGCGCTGCTCGACGAGGTGCTTAAGGCTGAGATTTTTAAATCTCTGGAAAATGATCCCGACTTCCGCGAATTCTGCTCCGGTGTTTCAATTCTCGGTTCGCCGGACAATCCGTACAGTCTGATCAACACGGCTCGTTCCCTGCTCGAAAACGCATCCAGCCGCGGGCTTGATCTGAGCCTTGCCGAAGCGCTGCTTCCGCCGCCGGAACGCACGGTCGGCGAAAAGGAATTCCGAAAAATCTACGAAAAACTTCGTTTAATCAACGCCGACCGCGGATTGCCTGCTAAGGCGGCCGGTGTTCTCCAAGTTCTGGTAACTTTGCTGCAGAATTTTCCAGCTGCAGGAAACCCACCCCGCCTTGCGGGCACCCCTCCGGTGGAGGGGATTTCGAAAGTTCCCCTCCAGGGGAGGGGTGGCCGGAGCAATGCGACGGACGGGGTGGGTTTGGCGTTGTTTGATTCTCTCACCAAATTTACCGGCAAAGAAATGAAAGAAATCTCTGATGAACTGGATGAACTAAAAGAGCGCTTTTTGACTGAATATTTTTATGAACAGAACGCCGGAAAATTCCGCGCTTTCGCCCGATACCTTGCCGCTGCGGCGCGCGGCTTTACCGAAGCGAAGCGCTCGCGCGACGCGGTGGATTTCGGCGATCAGCTTCTGCTGGCGCGCGATCTGCTCCGGAGCGGAAAATTTACCGGACTGTTCGACTGGATCATTGTGGACGAAGTGCAGGACACCTCGCGGGTGCAGTGCGATGTGATCGAGGCGCTTTGGGGTAAAGAGACGCATTTGGTGATCTGCGGTGATAAGAAGCAGTCGATCTATGCGTGGCGCAGCGCCGATCCGCAGGTGATGCCCGATCTTGAAAAAGCGATGGAGCGGCGCGGCGATTTGAAGCAGGTTGCGCTGAAGAAAAGTTATCGCAGTAAAGACCGCGTGCTCGAAGCGGTGAACGGACTGTTCAGCGGAATTTATAAAGATTATGAGGCCGCGGCGCTGGAGCCCGTCAAAGAGCTCGGGGCGGTAATAGACGGCGAGGGGCCGTGCGTTGAATTTTTGATGAAGGACAACGACGAGAGTACGATCGAAGACGAAATGTCTGCCGTCGCGCGACGCATCCGCTTACTGGTTTCCGGCGGCGCGGAATGGCGGCCAAGGTTCGGGCATAACGGCAAGATGTTTGCCAAAGATGAGCCGTTCAATTACGGCGATATTCTGATTCTGCTGAAGCGTTCGACGCATCAGGCTGCGCTCGAAACGGCGCTGCGCGATGCAGGTATTCCCTACACCAGCGGCGGTAAAGGCCGAGCACTCTTTGAACAGCAGGAAGTGCGCGATCTGCTTCTGTTTCTGCAGGTGCTTTGTGAACCGTCCAACGATCTGGCTTTGGTCGGCTTTATGCGCTCGCCGTTCGCCAATGTGCCGGACGAAACAATTGTTACACTCGGCTGGAATGGCGAAGTATTTGACCATGAGATTCTGCGTAAACAGTTTTTCGAGAGCGGTTCAGAAGCGGCGGAACGTCTGCTGCGCTACCGCGGTCAAACCGGTGAAAAGCTGCCGTCGCAACTGGTGCGTGAAATCGTGCGCGAAACAGCGTTTGATGCGCATTTGGCCGGATTGCCGGGCGGCGAACAGAAGCTGGCCAATTTCAAAAAGGCGCTCGACTGGCTGCGCGCCGCCGAGCGCGGCGGCCAGATGCTTTTGCCGGACGTGGTGCGGCTGTTTGAGAAATACATTAAGACGCCGCCGCGCAGCGGAGCCGCCGAAGCACTGCTGCCCGATCCGGAACAGAACGCGGTGACGCTGATGACAGTGCACGGCGCGAAAGGGCTGACGAAACGGGTCTGTTTTGTGCCGGACATCAGTTTCGGCGATGTGAACGATCCGGGCTTCGCGATGTTTTCGCCGGGAGGACGGCTGGAGATGAAAACCTCCGGTCTGGCGGGCGAAGAGGTGAAATCGCCGGGCTGGGATGCGGCGCGCGAGGCGGATAAAGCCGTCCGCGATCATGAGCTGACGAATGTTTTTTATGTGGCGATGACCCGCGCCCGAGATCTGGTTGTTCTTTCCGGTGCCGGCACCAAAGAACCGAAAGGCTGGCTGGCGCAAGCGGCGGGGTTTCTCGGAGGAGCGGCACCGGAGATTCTGAGGAAATTGAGTTTTGAAAAGTTACCGCAGGCGGAGACCGGCGAAGGCTTGAGACCTGAGGCTTTAGGCCTGAGGGAAGAGTTAAAATTCAACCGGTTGCGAGTTCCGGTAGGATTTGAGCGTAAGTCGGTGACGAGTCTGATTGAAGACCTCAAGCCTCACGCCTCAAGTCTCAAGTCTGCTAATGACCGGAGATCATTAGGAACGCTTGGTCATGCCGTTCTCGAAGAACTGGCGAAGAACCGGTGGGCAGGAAATGTTTCCGAACTGGTGACGCTGTTCACTGCGGAATTCGGCCAAGTGAATACAGATATGCTGGTTGCACAGCTCGAAGCGGCGCGCGAGCTTTTAAGCGCGGAGACGGCGGGCGCAACGGCGCTGTTTGCGGAGCATCCGTTTGTACTGAAGCGCGGCGATCTGCTTCTCGACGGAACGATAGATCTGCTCGCGCAACTGGCCGACGGCTTTAAAATCTTCGACTACAAGTTTACGAATGAGCTGCCGGAAACGGCGCTGGATATCTATTCGCCGCAACTGGAAGCGTACCGCGAGGCGGTTCAAAAGCTGTATCCCGGCACACAGGTTTCTGCGGCGCTGGTGCTGATTGGCGAGTCGGTGCAGGTCGCGCCGGTTTAATAACGAAACATGACTTTGACTTCGTCGCGGATCGGATGTCGTTTGAGTGCGCTCACCGCACTTTCCGGATGAAGTTCTGTCAGTGCGCGGCCGGCGGAAGGGCGAATCCGGCTTCCCCGAGCCGTTTGAGCAGGGCAGGCCGGTTTTCTGTCAGGCAGACGGTCGTGTTTTTAAATTCGCGGCGCACACCGTAACGGGCGCGCAGTTTGTCGAACCGTTCGATATCTTTTTCGGTCATGCAGTCCGCGCCGATGTCGTAAACGGCCGTGACGGCTTCCTCCAGTACCTCAAGATTGCTTTTTCCGCGCGAATCAATTTTTAGTTCCGGCACGGCAGGAACAGGCAGCAGCGGGGTATGATCCCAGACCGGTGCCGTTTCGAAAAACCGGCAGGCTTCGCGGTAGACCTGAATGGTGCCGTTCAGTTTGCCTTCAAAGGAGTGGCCGGCAATGTGCGGCGTTCCAATCGCGGCTGCGGCCAGCATGTCGGCGCGGATGGCCGGTTCCGGGTCCCAGACATCGAGTACAGCGTATGAAACAATACCGTTTTTCTTTGCGAGCAGCAGAGCGTCGCTGTCCAGCACTTTGCCGCGTGATGCGTTGATGAAAACCGTGTTGAGTTTCATCTGTTCAAAAAAGCGGCAGTCGGCCATGCGCAGTGTCGGCCACGGTTTTTCCTTAATCAGCGGCACGTGGAGCGTAACGATATCGGACTCCGCCAGCAGCGTTTCCAAGGCATGAAAACCTCTGTCACCCTCGCGCGCGGCGCGCGGCGGGTCGTTGAGCAGAACGCGCAGGCCGAGCGCTTTCGCACGCTTTGCAACACGCGAGCCGACCTGGCCGACGCCGATAATGCCGAGTGTGCGGTCTTCGAGTTTAAGCTGGTTTTTCCGGTAGAGACGGAGCAGGGCGGCGGTGAAATAGTCGGCAACGCTGTCGGCGTTACAGCCCGGCGCGGCGCACCAGCCGATACCGCGTTTTTCCAATGTTTGGAAATCCATGTGTTCAGAGCCGGCGGTGGCGGTGCCGACAAAGCGGACGGCGGAGCCTTCGAGCAGTTCCGGTGTTATCTTGGTTTTGGAGCGGATAACCAGCGCGTCGGCATTTTTCAGATGCTCCGGACTGATCTGCCGGTCGGGAATGACCACTGCGTCGCCAAGCGTTTCAAACGCTTCGCGCCCTAAAAGCACAGTTTCCGCCACAACAGTTTTCATTGGCGGAGAATCTACGGTATAAGTCCCTGATATGAAAACGGAAAAACCGGCAGGCGGAGCAATTTTAACACTGATTACGGCGCAAAACGCGGCGGAAGCAATCAGTGACTGGGTGGCTGAAAATCTGGCAAAAACGGTCGTCGAGCTGAAAAAGCCGGGCGGTGTCGAATGCGCGCTCGAAATTTATTTTGACAGCACAATTGAGGCGGAAATCGCCGCACGGGCGCTGGAGCATTTCCCCGTCAAGGGCCGTGCGATCCGCGAATATGCCGCCGAGGATTGGGCGGAGAGCTGGAAAAAGCATTTCAAGCCGATGAATATCGGCCGGAACCTGCGCGTTGTTCCGCCGTGGCTCGCCGGGCAGAGCGACCGCATCGAACTGGTGATCAATCCGGGATTGAGTTTCGGAACCGGCAACCATTTTACGACGCGCTTCTGCCTCGAACAGCTCGACCGCTTTGTTCCGCAGAGCGGAGCGAAGACCATGCTTGATGTCGGCACCGGCTCCGGTGTTCTGGCCATTGCCGCTGTTAAACTCGGTGTCAAAAAGGCGCTCGGCGTGGATTTTGATCCGGTCTGTGTCGAGTGCTCGATTGAGAACGCGCAGGCCAACGGCGTTTCGGAGCATACCTCATTCCGCCAGCATGACATCACCGATGGCTGGCCGGACGAAAAATATGACATGGTTTGCGCCAACATCTACGCGTCACTGCTGATCGATAACGCAGCGACACTTTTGCGTGTGGCGGGAAAATACCTGCTGCTGACCGGTATCCGTGAAGTCGAACTCGACGGTGTGGCCGATACATTTGTTCGGCTGGGCGGACGCGAAATTGTCCGTGACGGCGACGGCGAATGGTCGGGCCTGGTCATTTCGGTTTCCAGTTAAGAAATAATTCCGTTTCCATACCTCAATTTTTTATCCGGCTTTGTCATTGAGAGGTAATGACTGCGGTTCCGGCACGGAAAGACCGGCTGTATGCCTGTATGGTTCTGTATCTGTATTCCAGAGTTGTGAGCGGGCTGGGCGATGTCCGGTAATATGAAAAGCGAACCGGTTCCGGAGCATTGATGCTGGCCATTGATCTTCGCCGTCCGTGTGATGGCGTACTGGTGCAATCCGATCAGGGTTCACAGTATGCGTCCGAAAACTGCCGGAGTGTTTCTAAGCAGGCCGGTATCTCCTCGGGTCGGTTGAATGAAATGAAGGGCTGCTGGCAGACCTCCGGTACAGGAGTTATTCCAGAGAACGGGGGGGGGAATTAAGGTGCTTGAAACGGGCATGACTTTGGTGCGTTTTTTCGCAGAATTTCAGAGCTTTTACGATCCGGCCGCACTTCTCAATTACCATTACGTATTTGATGTCCGACCTCTTCAAATCCGTACACTAGAAGCTGAAGTGCGGTAGCGAAGAAGTTGCCTTGATCCGGAGTTCCTTGTGCGGCTACGGTTCAAACAAAAGACCCGCCGATACCATGGTGATCTTCATCCGGCACTCTCTTTTTCAGACAACGAATAAATCCGGCAAAATTGCAGTTGTTCCGCCACTCGCTTTGATTTCGCTGAATGAAAGTGCAGGAGCCATTCTGTGCAACTCCAGTATTTCAGGCGGCGCGCCGTCCGGCTGAATGATCCCCTGAAACTCCACCTTAAGGCTAAGCAGTGTGTCAGCCGGATTAACGGCAAACTGCGTCCAGGCTCCGCACGTGCGGCTGCCGGACGGATCAATCATCCGGTCCCGGTTGCCGAGCGGCGAAGTTCCCCCGCCGGGATGATGCAGCGTCGCGGATTTTCCGAACCCGGACAGTCCGGTGTCGTGTTCGACTTTCCGGAACCGTTCGACCATGCCTTTGTAAATATCGCTCTCTTTCGCGCCCTCACGGTATAGATCGGCATACTCAACCGAAGCCTGCTGCAGCGCCCGGTAAACTTCCGCTTCATGTTCCGACACCGATCCGCCCAGTTTCACCATCAGCGACTGAGAAACAATGTGTTCAGCATACCGCGTGCCGACCACCAGCTTCATCCACTTCCCTTTTTCCACCCGGTACTGCGCCGAAGCAACCGGATGCAAATAAGTTTCCTGTCCGGACAGCGCGATCAGCACCAGATTGGCATCAATGCCTTCCCGGGCAAGATTACAAAGCACTCTTCCTCTGACTGTCAGCCCGTTCATCCCCGCCTCCAGCTCCTGTGCGGTTTCAGAAAGAACTTTCATCGTCGCGCCTGCCAGCCAGCTCAGCTTGGCATACGAGCTGCCGTCCACACCGCCCGGCAGCGGTCTGATCATTTGATCTGCTAGCTGCTGATAATTATCGCTGGCGCTGTGTACGGTGCCGGGGTCCATCGCCGGCATCTGCTCAAGAAACCCGTACTCGATCTCCGGAACCGTATCAAATACCTGCGGAATTTCGGATCGAAGGCGCGGCATTTCAAACGGTTTGGCAATAATGGAAATTTTAAATTTCCCCGAATCCTTCACCTGAACCAGCGCATTAACCGGAGAAACAGCAGACGGCGCAATATCGCCGAGCTGATGTTTCAGCCCCGTCAGCCAGCGCAAGGCAGCTTCGCTGTACAAAGCAATCGCTTTGTATTTTCCCGCCGCCAGTACGCCGGACAGATGGCCGAGTTTCATGCGGAGCTCGCCGGCCGTCATGGCCGGCGGGGGTGCCTGCATATCAAATATTTTCTGATGTCTCATGATATTTTTCACACTTTCTTTTTAATCCGTTTGCGGCAGGCCTTAAACTATAAAAGACAGCCGTTCCTGCCAGAAACGGCTGCCCGTAAATAATTATTCTGAATAAACGCTAACGTTCTCGGAGCGCTGTTCGCATGCTGTTCAGCACCGTAACGAACGGTAAAGCCATCACCACGCAGCCGGATTCCGCGATATTCTTCTGGATGTTTTAAAAACATCAGCATTCCGAAAAGTAAAATGACAAGTAACGGATCAGCTGTATGGTAACAGACTCTATTTCAAGCGGGCCGGGGAACGGCAACAGTTCAACAGCATACGATCCGGATTTAACCGCCGGGTCAACAGAGCTCACATTCTATTTAACGCCTTTTCTAGGCGGTACCATGTACAGTTTCTGCGCTCCCGCTTTTAAAAGTTGTCCATTGTATTGAGGGTTGGGTGCGGGC
>CAIKGD010000049.1 GCA_903826865.1 uncultured Verrucomicrobiota bacterium | reverse complement strand
CCGTCAAACTGACCGGCTCTAAAATAAAAGCGGTTGTAATTCTCCCGGTAATTCAGATCCGTAACTTTCGACGGGTTATAGGCGCGCGCGCCATGATACCAGCCTTCATTCGGCGTGCGGGCGCGCGTTTTACGTTCCCCGTTGATAAACAGCTGAGAGAAATCAGTCCCCGCCGGAACCGTCGCGCTCCACAACCCGTTGGATACCTGCTGCCAGCCGGTGATTTCCTTTCCGCCGCTGATCACAGCATTTCCTGCATTTTCCGCTCTCAGGGTGATTCCAGAATGCTGCGCGCCGAAAGAGAGCGGGCTGCTGATCCGGTAACAGCCGTCTTTGAGCACAACGGTGACAGACTGTTTGGATGATAGCGCTGCGGCTTTGTCTAAAGCAACCTGAACTGAGGCCAGCGGTTGCTCTGCCGTTCCGTTGTTTGTGTCGCTCCCGGACGGAGAAACATAGAAGCGAGTTTCCGCTCCCTGAAACAGCCAAAGGAATCCTACTAGTAGATTTAACGAACTTTTAAACATTGCTGCTTTTCCCTCAAGGCCGTTTGGCCAAAAGAGCTATTAGAAAAATTACACATCCATTTTTATAATCCGGACATCCAGCCCCTTGACCTGAATCGGCTGATCAGACTCCGTTCCGGCCAGTAGGTCTCGATAAAGGCCACCCACGTTCACGGTTTTTTCTGTTTCATTGTGGTTTAAAATAAATACGTATTTGTATGCGTCTTTATAACGGCAACTGATCTCTACATTATCCGGCGATTCTATCGTTTTAATGCCCGACAGATGAACAGCCCAATCAATTAACTGGTCGTGCGCTTCGTTGCTGAGAACAGTTCCGATATGCAAAACACAGCCTTTCCCGTAGCGGTTAAGCGTAACAGCAGGATCTCCTTTAAAAAAGTTGGTGCTGTAACGACCGACCACCTCAGCCTTGCCGGGGTGCAACAGCTCGCCCCATACCGTTGCCGGAGATTCTGTTTCCGGATATCCGGGCACCTTCAGCAGAACCCGGTTCAGCTCCGGATCATGATAAAAAGAATTGGATTCTTTAATCGTACACCCGGTCAAATCGGTCAGCGCGCCGGGCAAAGCCTCACTGATCATATTATTGTTCCAGTCTTTGTAACCTGACAGCACGGATGAAACCAGGATGCCGCCCTTGCGGACATAGTCCTTCAGGCGGGCTGCGCTGCGCGCATCCAGCAGATAAAGAAACGGCGCAAGAATCAGTTTATAACAATCCAGATTACAGGTTTGCAGATTCAAAATATCCGTACTGATATTCCGGTCAAACAACGGCCGGTAAAAAAAATCCGCCATCAGCCGGGGGTAATCGACCGGCGTCCCCATATACATATGGTTTTTCTGGATGTCAAAAGCTGAGCGGATATCAAAGGATGTCAAAATTCCTGCCTCGGCCCGGCAGGCACTCCCGATCAGTTCTGAAGAGATTTTTTGCAGTTCGGCTCCCGTCTGCTTGACCTCCTCATACCGTCGGGTTGTGTTTCCGCTCCAATCAATGATACCCGAGCGAAGCTGCTCGCGCCCAAACCGGCAGAGACGCCACCTGAAATAACAAACCAGGTCGGCTCCGCGGCCAATTCCCTGATAGGTGTAGAGGCGAAGGTATCCGGGCTCCAGAAAATGCATCTGCCCCTTGGTCTGCTGTTCCAGTATCCAGAAATTTTTGTTTTTATAACCGCGACAGGCATCATGATTGGCACTTGCCAGATGAGGAGCAGACGGCGTTCTGAAGCTGGGATAATTATCCCACCCGGCAAAGTCCAGATCCTTGAAAAGATTAAAGTAATCGATCGGATCCCCGGCCAGATTGTGTGTAACCGGCCGACCGGGCGAAATCTCTCGTATGACCTGAAGCTGTACATTTTGAAACGTAATGTAGGAATCGGAAATGAACCGCCGATAGTCCAAAGCATGCGCGGGGTCCGGAGTTGTCATGACCGTCCGGTCCGGGGGGAGAATTTCCTCCCAGGAGGAATAGGTGTTCGATGAGAAAATCGTGCCCCAGGCATCATTTAATGCATCAAGCGTCAGATAACGGGACTTCAGCCACTTCCGGAATTCCCGCGCACAGTGTTCACAGTAACAGGTCTCTGATAAACGCACTGAGCTGCCGAACTCATTATCGATCTGCCA
The DNA here is from genome assembly GCA_903826865.1 of uncultured Verrucomicrobiota bacterium. Classification (GTDB taxonomy): domain Bacteria; phylum Verrucomicrobiota; class Kiritimatiellia; order Kiritimatiellales; family Tichowtungiaceae; genus Tichowtungia. Next base: position 13,405 of record CAIKGD010000049.1, on the reverse strand, counting down.
TGCCATGACCGTATCGTTATGTTTATAGTGTTCCGTCATAGCAACGGTGATTCTGCGCGCGTATTCCTGATACGCTGGGCTGTTCGGGCAATAACAGTGCCGCGTGGAAGTTGCTGACATTTTCCGTCCGTTTATATCTACGGGAACGATATCTGGATGCCGGTGCAACATCCAAGGAGGCGGAGCCGCTGTGGGTGTACACAGCATCACTTCGATATTATGCCGACGGCAGAGGTCGATGGCCCGATCCAGCCACTTAAAATCGTATTGCCCTTCTGCGGGCTCTAGCTTGGACCATGCGAATTCGGCCATGCGGACAAAATTCAAGCCGCCCTCGTTCATCAGAGCACTATTGTGTTCCCAATCGGACGCATCCCAGTGTTCCGGATAATACGCTGTACCTAGATAGATTTTATTTTCCATGTTTTTTCTCGCGGCTTCCCGCTAGAGTCGCTTATCCACCCAGTGCGACCATTCTTTTCCGGATAATGCAAATAATTCTCGAGAGACACCTCTTCCGGCACGCCATGGTCACAGGCAGGAATGTATCCTCCTCGTTTTTTAAGCGGCGGAATAATCCGTTCGAGTTCGGTATCAATCGCCTCTTTGGATTTTGCAAGAATCCGTTTATCGATTCCGTGGATCATAATCAGATTTGGATAGTCGCGGCCGATCTGCAGCACATCACATCCTGAGGCCGCTTCAAATGGGCTCATAACATCCATCTCTAAATACTTTTTATAAAGCGGGATGACCGGCATGCATTGCCCATCGGTATCGATTTGTATATGCAACGGCCGCTGCTGATCAATTTGCCGGCGGCGCGCATTTTTAACCAGTTTTGAATAATGCGGCATCAGAAATTCTTCGATCATGGCGGGTGAAATCAACGGCCCGCTTTTATAACAGATGTCTTCGCCGAAAAAAATTTCGTCAAGACTGACGTGTTTTTGTGTTTCGGCAATTACGGCATCACTCAAATCAAACCACTTCTGCAAGCAGGCGTGGATCAAATCCGGATCGTCATAAAACATGTAAAGCAGGCCTTCCGGTCCGATCAGACTGCGCAGATACATATAAGCACCGATCGCCCGCTGCTGCATAAAATAACCCCGTTTTGCCTTGGCGATCATTTCCTGAACAGCTTTTGCCAAATCGGCCTGCCGATCCTGGTTGTTAAAATCCAACCGCCACTGAATCAGTTCTTCCCAGCTCTGCCGGTCCTTTACCGGGTGGTCGACATACTCGGGCATGAAACCGGAACGGCGACCCTTAAACATCAGCACCTTGCGTCCGGCAAAATCCTGAATCAATTCGGTTCCGTCATTCCGCACTTCGATGACGTTCTCTTCGAACTGCGGATGATATTCGGCTTGAACCCAGCCAAGGCCCCTTATTATATGTTTAGCTTCGGGATCAAAGTGGAAAAACTCATTCCATTCATCTGTTCCGGGTTCCAGATTTTTCGGCAGTCCTTGCTCCCGCCATGCATCAAGACAATAATACCATCCTTCGGTGTGATAAATTGGTGCATTTGGTTTTCTCTCATACACCGCCCTGAATTTTTGGACATGCAACGGCATTTGCCCGCACGGCAACATCCCGTGAATCCCGTCTTCTTTTTCCATCTTTACGTCACCCTCTATTACGCTGCTTTCAGCCGAGCGTCATTCCGTCAAACCGGGCGGCACTACGGGTTGTGTCCGAAGGGCAGGATGTTTAAGGGTTTTTGGCAACACGATCCAGGCCGCATCCCCGTAAAGTCCGACGGCCGTGTAATCAATGGCATGAAATCCCATAGAGAACGCCGGTGAATTTGTTTTAAGAGTGAAGTCGCCCGCAAGCGGGTTGACAAACAGCGGGTCGGCAAATTGTGAATGCACATCGCGCCCGATCGCTTTCCACTGCGCAAACGTATTGGATCCAAACATGATATTGGTCGGTGTGTTCCAATACAGGTTGCTGTCCATCTGCACAGGATGCGTAGCGTCCACGGCACGATAAAACTGATTGGTCCCGTTACAGTAGCTGATATTGCAATTGATGTAGAAATTAGTGTGTCCGGCCGGGGTGTTCGTGCCGACCAGTCCCGACTGGTAAAGCCCTCCGCAATAAGCAAAAATGTTGTTCCGCGCCGTATTGTCCCAACCCAGATTCCGCATCAGTCCAACCGATTCAGTCCGATAAACCAGATTGATTTCAAACAGCATATCGCAAACGTACGCGTCGGCATAAAGACCGTGTCCCCCGTATTCATAACAGTTCACGTCATGAATGATATTGTTGCGAACTATTGTTCCCGGCGACTTGTTCGGCAGGTAAATGCCCGCCAGGTCACTCATCACATCCCGCCCAATGTGATGAATGTAATTGTACGCAATCAGGTTGTTAGAGGAAGAAGCAGGCACAGTACTCCAGCCCCAGCCGACCGAGATGCCGGTGTAATCCATATCCGAAATCTCATTGTGAGACACCACGTTGTCCGCGCTGTTTAGAATCCCGATTCCGCAGCCGCTATGAAAAACAAGACCGCAATCGTGGATCAGATTGTTATCTATGGTAATCCGCCGTGTCAGTGTGTCAGCCGGAATCGGAGCCGGATAGGCCATCGTTCCCGCTTTCAGGGCCGAGCCGCCGATATCATAAATGTGATTCTTTTGAATCAGCACATCCCGGCAGCCGTCCTCCAGCCAGACGGCATCGGCGCCGAGTCGTCTGAAAACACAGTCCGTGATGGCCGCCCCTTGCAGATAATCGCCATGCACGGCATAGGACCGCAGACCCCGGCCTATCTGACCGTCCGCTGAGTTGGTGCGCGGCACGTCCCAATCGCAATGCTCAAACACAATCCCGCTTACAGCAACATGGGTCACAGGCTGATTGGTTGTTCCGGCAAACAACAGCAGATTGCTGACCGCCGGGGCAATGGCGTTTGTGATCTGCTCTCCCGCTTCCGGAATATAATAAACCTTCCCGGCCGGTTTATCGAGATACCACTCGCCCGGAGCGTCCAGCGCAGCTCGGTAGTTTTCGATGAAAAACCGGATGTCCGGCGAGTTACGGGTGATCGGATGAGCCTTAATGGTATCCGACGCCAAACAGACCAGTTTGGTTGTATAATTCACATCGTTAATCGCGTGCAAAGAAGTGGTCCAGGCGTGAAACAGGGTCAAATAGATATTCGTCACTTCAGCAGGCGAAGGTACCCCGTCAAACTGACCCGCTTTAAAATAAAACCGGTTGAAGTTCTCCCGGTAATTCGGATCGGTAACTTTCGACGGATTATAGGCGCGATCGCCATGATACCAGCCTTCATTCGGCGTGCGGGCGCGCGTTTTGCGCTCCCCGTTGATGAACAGCTGCGAGAAGTCCGTCCCCGCCGGAACCGTCGCGCTCCACAACCCGTTGGACACCTGCTGCCAGCCGGCGATTTCCCGCCCGCCGCTGATCACGGCTTTCCCCGTATTTTCCGCTCGCAGGGTGATTCCGGAATGCTGCGCACCGAAAGAAAGCGGGCTGCTGATCCGGTAACAGCCGTCTTTAAGCACAACGGTAACAGGCTGCTTGGATAGCGCTGCAGCTTTGTCCAAAGCGACCTGAACAGAGGCCAGCGGCTGCTTCGCCGTTCCGCTGTTCATATCGCTCCCGGCCGGAGAAACATACAGACTGGCTTCCGCCCCCTGCACCAGCAAAAGGATTATAACTATTTGATTCAGCGAACTTCTAAACATCCCGGACCTTCCATCACGGCTGAGTTATCTGAATATTATCGATATAAAACGCGGAGCCGGCCATTCCAAGCCCGCCGGCAGCCCCGAAATTGAAGCTGGTAAAAGTCTTGCCTTTATTCCGGAGCGGAATGGCGGGAACATTGATCACTTCCTTGCCGCCGTCGCTGGTCTCTTCCATGATACGCAGGGCATAGCTGTCGGCGTTGCTGAGATCGCCTATCGTAATCTCTGCATGGTACCAAAGTCCCGTGGACAACATATAGGGGCTTATCTCAACCTGTTGTGTGGCGGACAACAAATTGTATACTTTCCCTGATAAATTGAAAAAATTCAGTTTGAAAACCGGCTCCATCCCTTCATTAACCGCGAACGAGGGATTCTGTTTGTTTTTGGTGACATTGAAATCAAAGAAAAAAACCAGCGGGCCCGCAGGCAATTCTATTTTCTTTTCAACCAGCATATTACCCAGACTGGAAGTCGTGTCTTTATCAGAAATAAACAGCGAGTTGCTGCCGCCTTTGAATGGCGATCCAATTGCAACAACGGATTCGTTCTGGCTCGCCGTCCGGTTGATGGTCCTGAATCCGTTCTGACCCTTGATGCCGCTTCCTGCAGTATAGCTCTCGAAATCTTCTGAAAATATACTGCTCCCGTAAGACGCTCCGACTGCCGCGAGCATACACACGCCCGCCATGATTACTTTTGTCCATTTCATTTCTCGTTCCCTTTCTTTCCGCCTCAATTAACGCATTTTTATAAATGTTGCAGCCACCGCTACACCTTTGAATCTTTCTTATACCAATCCCGCATAACATTCGGTATAAGAACGCCCGTTCAGGTAACCGGGTCTTCTACAGTTTTGGGATGCTTATTTTGCAGGCTGGGTGCCCTCACCCAGCGAACCATATAAATACCGAGATTCTTCCGAGAATGGTATTACTACCTGTTTCCTGTGGTACAAAAGCCGAACATCCGCAACCGGCAGACAAAAAAGAGTGCTCTCTGCGAAGAGCACTCTTCAGCCGTCCCGCCTGTTTGTTTAAAGGCTGGTAGAGTAATGCCGGAGGAGGAGTATCAAACCTCCCGCGCCTAAGCTCAACAGACTCATCGCACCTGGTTCCGGGATGGTTTCAACTTTGATATTGTCGATATTATAAAGAAGCCCGGCCTGATTGGTTGTAATAGTTCTGAAGTCAAACCCGTTGATATAGGAGACATCGGCCCGGAACAGCAGATTCGTGAGATCGATTACCAGAGTGCCGGTTTGATTATAGCCGTCCGCCGGTTTCGCTTCCCATACTTTTAAATCAAAGTAGTCCGTCGCTGTACTGATGTCGCCAATCGCTATCTCTACGCGATACCAGTTGGCAGTGCTGACTGTAACGCCAGGGATCTGAACAGCATTGTTCCCGTTAGTATAATATGTAAAAACATGATTAGTCGTAGCCATTAGACTCATCGTTGTAGCCCACGAATTAGGCACATTAGTAACGGCACCGCCCCGAAGATCAAACATAGGGAATAGGCCCTGCGAAGCCGAGTTCTGGTTCGATCGTATGTTAAAATCAAATGAGATTTTTACGTTTCCGTTATTTGAAATCGAGGTCGCTCCGCCATTGGTTGAACTGTAGATCAGCATTTGATTCAAAGCATTATTGGAGACGGTATCACTGACGTACAAAGACCTTGTGGGGGCACCGCTCGAAAAAAGGGATCCGACCCCGCCAACGGAGTTTGTCTGGTTTACGAGCATACCCGTGCCGGTCCATCCATTGGTAGAGCTTCCACTGCTGGCGCTAACGAAGTTATAGGTAGGATTCGCGTAGCTCTGGAAGTCTTCCTGATACAGAACCGTTGCGTAAGACGCTCCGACGGTTGCGAGCACACACGCGCCCGCGATGATTATTTTAGTCCATTTCATTTCTCGTTTCCTTTCCTTTTCCGGTGTTTTTCCGCCTATTAGAAAATCGATGCGTTTTGCCTATGCCCCGACTCTTAACTGGTTCTATATACTGCACCCAAGATTAAACGGCTGAAATGGATTTTATTGTCCACTAGATGGATAATATTGTCCTGTTAATCTCATGAACCGTGTTGCCCTATATCCGCATTATTTTCAGCCGTCCCGGCGAAAAGTTTTTACGTAGGTTTCGGGGGCGACTCCAAAAATGCGCTTGAAAACGCGCGAAAAGTGATAGGCATCTGAATAGCCGGACCGTTCGGCGGCCTGTTTGACCGGCATAGTTGAATCGGAGAGCATCAGGTCTGCGGCTTGACGCATTTTCAGACGAGTCAGCATATGCAGCGGAGTTTCATTCGTGTACCGCTTAAAAAGACGGCATAAATACGCTTTATCCGTATGGCACGCTGCGGAAACCTGATCCAGATTTTGAATGCCCGGGAAATGCTGTTCGATGTACTGCCGAATACGCAAATAGGTCTGCCAGGAAGGAAGCCGCGACTCTCTTTGCGAAAGGGAGGTTTCATCAATAGAAAGAAGCAGTTGCTTGAGTTGCAGAATACAGATTTGATTCCGGTGCCGCCCGCCTGCGGCTCCGGTTGACAGTAAATTTTCAAACATACTGCAAATACGATCGGGATATGGCGTATGAAGGGGTGTCTGAAACAGCTCCATCGCTTTCACCTGCTCGATCAGCCCGTTGCCCGTGAAAATTACATAATGTTTAACGAGGAGATCAGCGGGATCTGTTCTGATTTTATGTTGAATATTCGGCCCATACAGGAACAGCGTCCCGGGATATAGCGGATGCGTTTTGCCGTGAATAGTCAGCGTCCCCTTCCCGGCGGCAATAAACTCAAGCACATGAAAATCAAATCCATTCCTCTCAACCCGGTAGCGCGATCCGCAATGCTCCCGGCCTCCGCGGATGACGACTTCCTTCTGATCCGCAGCCGGCGTTAAATTCAAATCATAATATTCCGCCGAGAGATCGTCGAAGATGCAGACTTGTTTTCTGCCAGCGCTCATCAGAAACCCCGTTTGTTTAACTGATCGCCGGACAATGCGCCGTCTGCGGTGCACCCTGCGGTCAATTTTTTCGACTGATCAAGGCCCAGATAATCAGGGGTCGGAAATTGATGATGGCGCGAAACCGCGCATCCTCAGTCCACGCCGCCGGAGACTGGAACCATAATCCGAATTTTTTGTAGGCCGTGCTGTAAAGACAATCCAGCAGTGTATTCGCTTCCTGTTTCAAGCCGGCATCCAGAAGTTGTCCGGCAAAAGAGAGATTCAGCCCGAACAGAATTTCACTGCGTTGACATTCCTTGGTGTTGAAGTTGCTTTCTGCGGATTGGCCGGCCCGCTTCCATCCGGTGATATTGATTGCCCCGACTTTGCCGCCGTATTCGGCGAAGTTGCGCTGATAGACCTTTTTGAGGTGCTTCCGGTAATGTTCTGCGGAAATCAGATCGGTCAATCCGCAGATGCCGGCAAACCAGATGCCGAACAAGCCGTCGACAAACAGCGCGTCAGGTGAGCCGCCGTCTGTATCCAGCCGGTAATTTGTTCCGTTCCAGAGTTTTTCCTCGAAGGACTTGCGGGCCGAGACAGCCAGCGGAGTCCATTCTGCCGCGAAGGCCTCATCGCCGATCTGTCCGGCCATTTTTACTGCCGCGTTGACCGCCCCGAGCCACAATCCGCCGCAATAGCAACTCGGGCCCTTCATCGGAATATTGTCCATGGTCTGGTCAGGGGTGCCGTCATTCTCGATCAGTCCGTCATGGTCGGTGTCGAATCTTTTCAGATACTGCAAGGCTGCTTTTACCGCCGGCCAGGTTTCGCGCAGCAAATCATCGTCTTTGAGGAAAACAACATCCCGGTAAACGTTCAGCACAAACTGGCAGTTGAGATCTTTCCACTTGTTAGATTCCTGCCAACTGTAGTTGTTGATGGAAAATACCGGATCGTCGTTCGGATCGCCAAGATCATGCGGGACGGCACCGGCTATGTTTGACTGGAATAAATGCCCTCTGGACATACAAATCCGCAAATAGTCATCTTCATGGAATACGCCGGCAGCGAGACGTTTGATTACGTTTTTCTCCAGTTCCGGCCAATAGTACATAAGGAGAAATGACCCGTATATCCAAAGATCAAGTGTGCAGTAATACGGGTAGTCCGGGCATTCGATAACTGCAAAGATCGGATCCTGCCCCGGGTTTTCTTTTGTGCCATCCGTCCAAACCGTCAATCCGTCAACTGCCACATAAGACTCGTTGAAGAGCATCGAAAAAAAGGAGTCCGGCATATCCGGATTTTCACGGATGACACGTTGATGCCACTGGTCGATTTCCTGCGACCATACCGGAAAGTTCTGCAACGCTTCGACGGCAATCGCCGCTGCGTTTTCTCCGGTCCGGTCAAAATGGCGGGTATACTGCCTCCAATGTTCGCGACCGTTTCCGAAACAGATCAGCGGAAGATCCCAGGACAGCACCATCGGAACAGACTGTGTTTCTTTCGGTTCAAGCCGCAGTTTTACGCAAAGAGCTCCGGCCATCTCGGCCTCCGGCACCGCCCGGTAGCCGGGCCGATCATCCAGACTGCCGTCGCTGACGAAATCCTGCCAAACGGCCTGTCCATCGGTTACGGATGATTGAAAGGCCTGCCGCCTTGTGATGATGCGATTCTTCGCCGGTGCCGTGGCGATGCAAAATTGTCCAAGCCCTTCCCGGAGTTCCAAACCGTTCCCGGCCCTTTCCATCACAATGCCGCAATAACCGTTTCCATCAATCAGCCGGTTGCAATTTCCGCCGCTTTTACTGCGCGGTTTGTCGCGGGAGAAGTCACTGAACCAGCCAACCATGTTGGTAAAGCTGAACATTAATGATACTTCCACGGGCCGGTCGTGCGGGTTGGTAACAGTCCAGTCAAACACACCGACCGGCAGGCTGGTTTCACGGTAGCGGCCGGGAAGTACCGGCGAAAACTGCTCGCACCGCAGTTCAACCGCCAGTTCATCATTGGCCGGATATTGATACCAGGCTTTGGGATAGAGCGCATGGTAGGTTGCGCCTTGACCGGAGTAGTTCCAGTTCCAGGCGGACAGGTCCGTTCCGGGAGCATCGTCGGGATGCTGGACAGGATATCCGGGGTGTAACGCCATCGCCCGGGGATCTTCACCGTCAAATTTCGTCCGCACGGCAAACATGTTTGCCGGCAGACAAAAGTTTTTTACCGCGCCAGCCTTAACCGTCCAGCGGCCAAACCCGCCGCGATAGCTCCGCCCGATGCCGCCGGTGCCGAAACCGCCAAGCGGCACGCCCTGGTATGGACCGCAGTTATGCAGTGCCGGACGAACCGGTTCTGCTTTGATCTCCGGATGGTCCGTCATTCCAATGGACCACGCCTGCTGCGGTATTTTTGCGTCTTTTTTCATGTTCAGTCTTTGCACTCGATGCTGAGATTTTCCATCAGAGTATAAAGATGTTTCTTAACATGCCCTTCAGCAATGACAGGATGGTGCGGGAACCCGGCTTTTACCATTCGGATGAAATAGTCATTAATATTTACGGAGTCAAAGCACCCTGTTCCGTTCGTCCCTTTCAAATGACGCTTTGGCTCAACTGTTTCGCCTTCGATGGCCGTGAACAGATACTTTCCGTTCCGGTGCCACAGGCGGAAGAGCGTAATCGGCATGCCGGTCTTGAGCGTGGCATTCACCACCGCCGGGTTTTTGTTGTTGAAATGGCGGGCGATCATCGGCGGAACTTTACTGTCCAGTCCTTGGCACATCTGGAACGGAGCCGCTCCGCCGTGCCAAAGGGTAATATGGTGTTCATCGTGTTCCAGCCAGTCAGACAGATAGCAGGCTCCGCATCCCGAAGCGTATCCCAGCAAACAGCTCAAAGCTCCGTCGGTATCGCCCTCGCAGGCCACCGCATATCCCTCGGAAGCCAGCCGGGCCATCGCCAGATAGGGCCACTGGGTGGCGGAAAGTTCAGGCCAGTCGCGCACGCCCAAGGCGCTTAACGGCATGGTATCCATCATTTCCTTCATGCATAGATAGTATTTCGATGCCAGCAGCAGGTCGGCCGGAGTTATGTCTTCCGTACACTGGAGACCGAGCCGTTTCAACTTCTTGAGGTCTGCTTTCGCCGCCTCGTCACTGATTGCATGAACGCTGTCAATAAACTCATGCATACCGATATGAAGCAGTTCAGTATGGAGGTTGGCCTGCATTGAGGCCGGATCGACATGCATGTCGATAAACCCCGGCGCGTGATAGCCCACCAGCCCGGCACTGCCATTGTGGATGACGGAATAAGCGTAAGCACGATAAACGGCAGCGGAAAAATCCTTAACGGTCTGTGCTTCGCCCGGCATGCCGTAAACAAATTCGAAAGGATGCCCTGTCTGCGCCAGTGTGGCCGCAAATGTGTGCGCTCCAACCAGCGAACAGGCGCTGATCATGTCGCCTTCCTGCTTCTCCGGCGTAGCCCAGAAAACCACCGGTGACCGACTGTGTTGAGCGAGAACCGGAGCCATACGACCGTCACTCATGGTCGGCTGCAACGCAACTACAACCTGACAGCCATGGCTGTCGCACTCCTTGAGAGCGGCCCGCAATGAAATGATATCAACAATTTTGGTCTCCGGCATGAATGTTTTGAAGCCGGATGTCTTTAACTGTTTGCGCACACCAATTTCAATGGATTCGCCCCATTCCGGCACAAACCCGGCGCGTTTGCGTTTCAGAAATAAAATCCCCGCACAGATTTCAGGCTTTGGATGTTTTGTTAGTATGCTCATTTTGCTTTACCTTCCGAACCTACTGCTTGAATGATTTCTTTCATGTCCGCTTTGATCAGATTCTTTATTTCCCGGTCAATCCGCCAGGCGTGCCAGAAATGCTCCATGGAGTCGGTCAGTTCATTGAAATATTTGATATAGTTAAACCGGAAGGCCTCGCCGAAATTCACCTTGTTCATGCCATATCGGACCAGCTTCGAAACATCCTCCATGGAGATTCCACAGGTGCCGTGCTGAACCAGCGGCACATCAACAGCGCTACGCAGGGTTTTCAGCAGATCAAAATCGATCTCTGTCTGCTTTTGATACACCCCGTGTGTGGTTCCGACAGAAACCGCCAGCATGTCGACATCCACCTCGCTGACAAACCGCTTTGCTTCTGCAATATCCGTCTTGGCCGGCGGAATCAGCGGCTTTTCCGCAACTGGAATCCGTCCGATCTGTTTTTCTTTTTTCGGCTCATTGCCTTTGACGTAACCGACTTCGGCCTCCACAGAACAGCCTAAAATCTTTGCGGCCTGCACCACCTGAAGCGTTTTCCGGATATTGACGTCCAGCGGATCATGCGAGGCGTCAAACATGAACGAGGTAAACCCGGCATTCATCGCTTTCAGCGCCGAATCAAAACTGTGCCCGTGGTCTATGTGCAAGGCCACCGGAACAGTGATATTAAGTTCATCGGCAAGAATACCCGCCAATTTGACAAAGTATCCGAACCCGCGGTATTCCATATTGGGCTCATAGGCCTGAAGAATCAGCGGGGAATTCATCTCCTGAGCCGCTTCCAGCGCAGCCCGGGCGATATCATACGTTGCTCCGTTGGCATTGAATGCCGGAACTGCATAGCCGCCCTTCATGGCGGCTTCGACCATGGCTTTTGCATTAACGAATTTCATAAACAACCTTTCTTACAGCGTTTCCAAATCTCTCTTCACTGCCTGCTCCCCGCGGGCGATCATCTCGGCGCGGGCTTCTTTCCAGAAGCCGAGCACCTCCGGCGGGATCCCGTCCGCCTTGCAAAAAACCGCGTTGACGAAAGCATCGGCCATCTGGCATCCAAGCTCCGGCGGCACAACTCCCTCGCCAAGACACAGGCAGTTGGCACCATTGACCTGCCGGATCATTTTTGCTGTGGCAACCGACTCGCAAGAGCAGGCCAAGACGCCTTTAAATTTACTGGTGCTCATACTCGCCCCGGTTCCGCTGCCGCAGCAGTTAATAGCAATGTCCGCCACACCGTCCTGCAGAGCTTTGGCCACCCGCTCACCCGTTGAAGTATATTTAATAAATTTGTCGGCATTGAAACATCCGACATCAATAATTTCATGTCCTTGCGCCTCAAGATGTTTCTTAATTGCATTTTTTAACGCCAAGCCCTTAACCGCTGATCCCATAATAATTTTCACTCTTTTTCTCCCTTTTTTAGACAATAAATAAATCCGGCAAAACAGTTGTTGTTCCGCCCTCCGCTTTGATTTTACTGAACGAAAGCGCAGGGGCCATGCGATGCATATCCAATATCACCGGCGGTGCCCCGGAAGGCTGAATAATCCCCTGCAGTTCCACTTTCAATCCACACAGCGTATCCACCGGATTAATGGCAAATTGCGTCCAGGCCTCACAGGTACGGATACCGGATGGATCAATCATCCGGTCCCGATTTCCCAGCGGAGAAGTTCCTCCGCCGGGATGATGCAGTACGGCTGACTGCGCAAAGCCTTTCAATCCGAAGTCGTGCTCGACCTTCCGGAATCGTTCGATCATGCCCGCATAAATATCACATTCTTTCGTACCCTCACGGTAAAGATCGGCATACTCAACTGAAGCCTGTTGCAAAGCACGGTAAACTTCTGCCTCATGATCCGACACCGACCCGCCCAGTTTCACCATCAGCGATTGAGAAACAATGTGCTCGGCATACCGCGTGCCGACTACAAGCTTCATCCATTTCCCTTTTTCCACCTGGTACTGCGCCGAAGCAATCGGATGCAGATGAGTTTCCTGTCCGGACAGCGCTATCAGCACCAGATTGGCGTCGATTCCAGCCCGGGCAAGATTACAAAGCATCCGTCCTCTTATCGCCAGCCCATTCATTCCCGGCTCCAGCTCCTGCGCGGTTTCAGAAAGAACTTTCATCGTCGCGCCCGACAGCCAGCTCAGCTTTGAATACGAATTGCTGTCAACGCCACCCAACAGAGGTCTGATAATCTGATCCACCATCTGCTGATAATTATCGCTGGTGCTGTGTGCGGTGCCGGATTCCGGTGATGGCATCTGCTCAAGAAACCCGTATTCAATATCCGGAACCATATCAAATACCGGCGGGACTTCGGAGCGAAGGCGCGGCATTTCAAACGGTTTAGCAATGATCGTAATTTTAAAACCGCCGGAATCCTTTATAAGAACCAGCGCATTGACCGGCGAGACAGCAAACGGAGCAATGTCTCCAAGCTGCTGCTTCAGGCCGGTCAACCAGCGTAACGACCCCTCGCTATACAAAGCAATTGCATTGTATTTGCCTGCCGCCAGCACGCCGGACAGATGGTCGAGCTTCATGCGGAGCTCGCCGGCAGTTATTGCCGGCGGAGGCGTCCGCATATCAGATGTTTTCTGCTGTCTCATGCCGGGTTTTGTTTCACGCTTTCTTCTTGGCCAGTTTGCGACAGGCCTCAGCGATGTGCTTCGGACCGAAACCGTGTTTATCGAACAGATACTGCTCGGTGGCAACCTCGCCGAACCGGTCCGGTATGCCAAGCCGTTTGACTTTCACCGGGCACAGCTCGCTTAACGTTTCGCAAACCACACCGCCCAAACCGCCGATAATGCTTTGGTTTTCAACGGTCACCACCGCGCCGGTTTTTTTCGCAGATTTCACCAGTGCCTGTGTGTCAAACGGCTT
>CAIKGD010000048.1 GCA_903826865.1 uncultured Verrucomicrobiota bacterium | reverse complement strand
GCTGTCCACAATTCCCCAGTGGGCCACCAGCAGACTGGCTTGATCAAACTTTCCGGAAATGACCTGTTCAACTTCGTACCGGTACACCACCAGTGTCCGCGTGTACGGTGCAATATCCTCCAGCGACGGAACCGCTGTCATCTCTACCAGCCTGCCGGTTACCACCAGTTTGTCCGGCAGCAAGGAATCTGCGGCAGACAATCCAGCTTCGGATGGCTCCAGCCGGTTATAAATTCCTGCTCCCGGTTTGACCCAGAAATCAGGGTAAAAATCAGCGTAGGGACTGCTCGTCAGTTTAACCCAGGCTTCGACGGCGGTAAGCTTCTCATTAAATCTGCCCGCATAAATGCTTACATCCCGACCTCCCCCTCTTATTCCGATCTGATACGGACCCGTCATGCACATAAACCGGGCCTGATTGCTCCAGCGCGGATGATAAACTTCATGTCCGTCAACACCGGGCGCTTCGCTGATATTAACAGCCCACTTCCGCTTTCCGTCTGCTGTATGAAAAATAAGATTCCGGTGCGGGCCGTCGAAAACCCATAAAAGATAACTGTTGTCGGGCGACAGTGATGTCCAGCAGCCGTTCCCCAGTTCAATCAACTGTCCTTTTGCGATATCAAGCACACCGGCCTTCGGCCACGGGAACAGTCCACCTATAAAAGTTCCGTCCTGAGAAAGTTGCAGATTATCCGCAGTCAGAGGGGTTTTTTCCCATACCATCTCCTGCACCGGCGGATTATCCAGTTGAAACCGCGTCAGCGGTGCGGCAGCACTGCCACCGCCTGCTGGAATTCTATAAACCCATTCAATGCCGGTATGCGGATCCATCCAGACTTCGACAGCCAGACCGGAAGCCAACTCCTGCCGTCCGGTTCCGTTCCAGTTTACCGCATAAATTTTCTGTGCAGGAAGATCGGTGAAAACGATCCGGTCACCCTGCGGAGTGATCATCGGTTTGTGGTAACTGCCTGTTTCATGAATAATAACCCGCTCGCCCAACCGATCATCGGTATCGAATCCCATAAGTTGAAAATAATTTCTCCGTGCAAACACATCATCGGCATCATCTTTCACCTGCCTGCACCAGACCAGACGCGCCGGAGCACCGGTCAATTGACGAAGTTGGTCCGCAACACGCGTTTTGCGTCCGGCCGGTCCAGCCAATAAAAAAGAAGATACCAGCAGCAGTCCAAATGCCGTTGGCAGCAAAATTTTCAAATGGTCACTGATTCGCCGCATTTCCAGCTGCCCCGTTCCGCATTTAAGCGTTCGGAACCTGACAGGAAAATACCGGGCGTTCAAGTCCGGCGTCAGAAAACTTCCGGCCTCAAAGCTGGCGGCACTTTTTAATTGTACTCAAAGGTCAGTTATTCCATCTTGCATCAGTAATTTTCGGACAAAAATCGGAGTAATAAGAATGAAAGCTGTAATTCTGGCCGGAGGACTGGGCACCCGCCTCTCCGAGGAAACCGTCCTCAAGCCGAAACCCATGGTGGAAGTCGGCGGCAAACCGATTCTCTGGCATATCATGAATATCTATGCACGGCACGGAGTGACCGAATTTCTGATTGCCGCCGGCTATAAAGCGGAAGTGATCAAAGAGTATTTCCTGAATTTTTACGCGCTCGGCAACGATGTCAGCATCGACCTCTCCAACGGCGATATCACCGTGCACGGCAAGAAACAGCTTCCATGGAAAGTGCATATTGTCGATACCGGCACACACACCCAGACCGGCGGACGGCTTAAAAATCTCAAACTCTGGCTGACCGATGGCGAGGACTTCCATTTCACCTACGGCGACGGCGTGGCTGATGTGGACATCAAAAAGCTGGAGGCTTTTCATAAAGCGCATGGCAAACTGGCCACAGTTACCACCGTACGCTCGCCGGCCCGGTTCGGCCGGATCTCTTTCGGCAAAAACGACACCTGTCATTTTCACGAAAAACCGGAAAGCGGTGACGGCTGGATTAACGGCGGATATTTCGTGCTGAACAAAAAGGTGATCGACTACATTGCCGGAGACAGTACGGCATGGGAACGCGAACCGATTGAACGGCTTTCCGCTGAAAAAGAACTGGTCGGCTACCAGCATGACGGATTCTGGTCCTGCATGGATACGCTGAAAGAAAAGACCATGCTGGAAGATTTATGGGCCTCCGGAAAAGCTCCCTGGAAAATCTGGTAACGGCGAACCTATGGACGCAGAAATAACGATTGTCGGCGGCGGAGTCATTGGATTGGCCATCGCAGCACAGGTCAGCAGCAACTGTCGCGAAGTCTATGTGCTTGAGAAAAACGAACGCTGCGGAATGGGCGTCAGCTCCCGCAACAGCGAGGTTATCCACGCCGGAATTTACTACCCGCAGGGAACCTTGAAGGCAATATTGTGCGTCGAAGGCCGGGAACTGCTTTACGGACTGTGCGCCCAGAATAATATTCCGCACAAAAAAACCGGCAAAATCATCATCGCGGTAAAAGACGATGAACTGGCTGAGCTGGAAACGCTCCATCAAACCGCGCTCGGCAACAGCATCCCCTCTGTACGAATGCTTACAAAAGAGCAGGTGCAGCGGATGGAGCCGAATGTCCGGGCTGTCGGCGGGCTCCACTCTCCCGAAACCGGCATTCTCAATGCACACGCTTTGATGGATTATTATGCACACACCGCGCAAACCAACGGCGCACAGATCAGTTGCGGCACGGAGGTCACCGGTATTGAGCCCATGGCCGGCGGCTACCTCGTAAAAACAACAAATCAGCGGGGCGAATCCTTCGAGTTCACCACCGGGCGGGTAATCAATTCGGCCGGACTCTGCTCGGACACCGTCGCCGCCATGTCCGGCGCGGAATACAAACTCCACTACTGCAAAGGCGACTATTTCGGAATCGCCGATTCCCGGCGCGGACTGGTGAATCACCTGATCTATCCGGTGCCGGAAAAAAATCACGTCGGCCTCGGCGTCCATTTAACGCTGGGACTGGACGGTCACATGAAACTGGGTCCCGACACCAAGTACATTGACCGGGTCGAGGATTTCCGTATCGACGCAGGCAAAAGCGAACGGTTCTACGCCGGTGCGTCCAAATTCCTGCCCTTCCTGACTCCTGCCGACGTCACTCCCGAGATGGCCGGGATACGGCCGAAACTGCAGGGACCGGATGACAATTTCAAGGATTTCGTCATCCGGGAAGACCGGCCTGGATTTATTAATTTAGTGGGTATGGAATCACCCGGCCTGACGGCCTCACCGGCTATCGCAAAATATGTAGAAAGGATGTTGAAATGAAAATACTGATCACAGGAAACATGGGCTATGTCGGACCGGCTGTTACCGCGCAACTGCGGAAGTCTTATCCTGATACCATACTGGAGGGAATTGATCTGGGGTTTTTTGCTCACTGCCTGACCAATGCCGAGGTTCTGCCGGAATATCGTTTAACCAGGCAGCATTTTGCGGATGTGCGGCATTTCCCGAAAGAAATTCTGCAAGGCGCGGACGCCATCATCCATCTGGCGGCCATATCCAACGATCCAATGGGACATGCTTACGAAAACGTGACCTATGAAATCAACCACCGCGCCAGCGTGGAACTGGCCCGTCTGGCGCGCGAAGCGGGGGTCAAAACGTTTGTATTCGCCTCCAGTTGCAGCATGTACGGTTTTGCTGAAGGCGGACCGCGCACCGAGCAGGACGCCCTGAATCCGCTGACCGCTTACGCCAAATCAAAAGTGCTGACAGAACAGGGCGTTCAACAGCTGGCAAATGAAAATTTCAAGGTAACCTGCCTGCGGTTTGCCACGGCCTGCGGCATGAGTCCGCGGCTTCGTCTTGATCTGGTTCTGAACGATTTTGCCGCCTGCGCCGTGGCCAGCCGGAAAATCACGATTCTCAGCGACGGAACGCCCTGGCGCCCGCTGATTAACACCCGCGATATGGCCCGGGCCATTGACTGGGCCGTCAACCGCGATCCGGCAGTCAGCGGAGATTTTCTGGCGATCAATGCCGGATGTAATGAGTGGAATTTCCAAGTCAAAGATTTGGCACAAACCGTGGCGGAAATTATTCCGGGCACCGAAATATCCATCAACAAGGATGCGCCGCCGGATAAGCGTTCCTACAAAGTATGCTTTGATCTCTATAAAAAACTGGCTCCGGATCACCAGCCGGTATCCGACCTGCGGGAAACCATCCGCGAACTGCGCGACAGTTTGCAGGCCATGAACTTTCATAATGAAAACTTCCGCGAGTCCCGGTATATGCGGCTGAAGGTTCTTGCGCATCTGCGGGAAACCGGACTGCTGAGCGAAACGCTGACATGGAATAAATGTTAAGGAACTCAACTTATGATTTTCACCGAAACAAAACTGAAAGGCGCTTTTATTCTGGATATCGAGAAGCGCACCGATGACCGCGGCTTTTTCGGCCGCAGCTGGTGCCGGAAGGAATTTGAAGCGCACGGCCTGACCGGCCGGTTTTTGCAGACCAATGTCTCACTGAGTCTGAAAGCCGGCACCTTGCGGGGCATGCATTATCAGCTGCATCCGTATGAAGAGGGTAAACTGGTCCGCTGCGTGCGGGGTGCCCTGTACGATGTGATTATTGATTTGCGTCCGGAATCAGCGACCTTCAGGCAGTGGATCGGCGTGGAACTGACACAGGATAATTACCGGATGCTTTATGTGCCCGAAAATTTCGCCCACGGCTTCATCACATTAACCGATAAGGTGGAAGCCACCTATCAGGTTTCACAGTTTTATGCGCCCGGATCGGAGAGCGGCATCCGCTACAATGATCCGCAGTTTAATATCAAGTGGCCCCGTGAAGTGACCGTTATTTCCGAAAAAGACAGAACCTGGCCGGACTATGCCGGCCGCTGATACCTTCGTAAAAAGGACTGTATTATGATTATTGTCGACACCGCGCTGGCAAAGCGTGAAGAAGAAAACCGGCCGGTCCGCGTCGCCATGATCGGTGCCGGTTTTATGGGCCGGGGCGTGGCGCTCCAGATATGCAATTCAGTAAAAGGCATGCGGCTGGTGGCGGTTTCCAACCGGGATATCAGCAAAGCGAAACGCGCCTATACGGAAGCCGGAGTCACGGAGGTCCGTGACGTCAGTACCGTTGACCAGTTGCAAGACGCAATCCGCAAAGGGAAGTATGCCGTAACAGATAATCCGATGCTCTTATGTCAGGCGCCGGATATTGATGCGGTGATCGAGGTAACCGGCGCGATTGAGTTCGCTGCCGAGGTGGCGATGGAAGCCATCAAACATCGCAAACATGTTATCCTGATGAATGCCGAACTGGACGGAACCGTCGGAAGTATTCTCAAGATGTATGCGGACAAAGCCGGAGTCGTCATCACCAATGTGGACGGCGACCAGCCCGGCGTCATTATGAACCTGTACCGCTTTGTTAAAGGCATCGGTGTACGTCCGGTGCTGTGCGGCAACATCAAGGGATTGCAGGATCCGTATCGCAATCCGACCACGCAGGAAGGGTTCGCAAAAAAGTGGGGCCAGAATCCGGCCATGGTGACATCGTTCGCCGATGGCACAAAAATTTCTTTTGAGCAGGCGATTGTCGCCAATGCCACCGGCATGAAAGTCGGCAGGCGCGGCATGTTCGGTCCGACCGTCCCCGCCGGCACGCCGGTCGAACAGGCCGTCAACTGGTATCCCAAGGAACACCTGTTGAACGGACCGGGCATCGTCGACTACGTGGTCGGTGCCGACCCGAATCCCGGCGTATTCGTTCTAGGCACACACGACCATCCGACGCAAAAACACTATCTGAATCTGTATAAACTGGGCGAAGGCCCGCTGTACTGTTTTTATACGCCGTACCACCTGTGTCACTTTGAAGTACCCGTGACCGTTGCACGGGCTGTGCTGTTCGGCGATGCAGCCATTACCCCGGTCCGGCCGGAAGTGGACGTTGTGGCAACGGCAAAAATTGATCTGAAGGCCGGACAGATTCTCGACGGCATCGGTTTTTATATGACCTATGGACAGTGTGAAAATTCTGAAACCGCATGGAAAGAACGTCTGCTGCCGATGGGACTGGCGGAAGGCTGCCGGTTGAAACGCGACCTCAGCCGCGACACCGTACTGACCTATGATGATGTCGAAATTCCGGCAAACCGGCTGTGTGACCGGCTCCGCGCTGAACAGAACCGGCAGTTCTTTAAGTAGCTGTCAGTCAACTTGCAGCCTGAGAAAAATTTATGAGCTGGCACAAACCGTCAAAACTGGTTGCGATTGTTGTTCCGCTTTCAAACCGGAAGGATCTGACGCCCGACGAGCAGATATCCCTGCGCCACCTGCGCCATTTTCTCGGTGCTTACGATAAATACATGATTCTGCCGCAAAATCTGGATGTGCAGTACGATGATTTTACGCTCAAGCGCTTTGACAATTCATTTTTCGGCAGCGGCAGAGCGTACAGTCATTTAATGGTGTCACCGGCGTTTTATAAGGCGTTTGAGGACTATCGCTATATTTTAATCTATCATCTCGATGCCTTGGTTTTTTCAGACCGGCTGAAGGAATGGTGCGCGCGCGATTTCGACTGTATTGCACCGCCCTGGATTAAATACGACGGGGCTCCCTATGGGGGTCTGCCCATCGAGAATATGGCAGGCAACGGGGGGTTCTCTCTACGTAAGGTCAGCAGCTGCCTTCGTGTTCTCAAGGCCGTCCGCCGTCCGGCCTTAACTCCGGAATACGCCCGCCGGATTCTGGGCCGGCGGAAAAAAATCGAGCATACGCGCAACGAAGATGTTTTCTGGGCGCTGTACGCCAGAAAGTATTATACACAATTCAACCTTGCGCCCTTTGAAGCGGCCTTGCAGTTTGCTTTTGAATGCAATCCCCGGCTCTGCTTCGAACGTAATCAGCGGCAAATGCCTTTCGGCTGTCACGCCTGGCCTGCTTATGACCGTGCCTTCTGGGAGCCGCACCTGATTCCGGAGTCTTCGTCAGACAAAGCTATTTCAGCAGAACATCCAGACTCCGTGTGAGCCCGTCTATTGGAACACGTATATCATCTTGCACCCGGTGAGGATCAAAACCCTCCTGAGGGCGCGTACCGCCGCCGATAAGATAGTGATAGTCGAGTCCAAGCTGATTGGCGGCGGCCCAATAGCAGACGTTGACATAATTCGGCGAAAACAGTTCCAGCACCTTCGTGCCGGCTTTACACCAAAGCAGGTTGGTCAGGCCGGCACCGTGCGGAGCAACAATAACTTCCGCGCCGGCAAACAGTGCAATCTGTTCAGCAAAACTGTGCTCCTCAAGCCGAATCACGGAAAACCCTTGCCGGGAAAGGCATTCGATCACTTCAGCTTCGTTTTCAACCTGACGATAGCGGGCGTTCGACCGGCTGATATACAGCCGGGGCTGCGGTGAAATATCCGCTTTGTGCGAAATAAAGCTTTCACGCAAAAATGAACAGGCCCACGGCGGCGGATCGCCGCTGATTCCCGGCAGGGATGGAACAATCAAATTTTCCGCCTGAATATGCAGATCGTCGGCAAATACAATTTTACCGGCGGGAATACCCAGCATCGTCAGGGACTCCGCTATGACCGGAATTCCCCGGTTGACAATGAAGTGATCAACCGCAGCGAGTCCGCCCGGCAGCGTCTTCCGCAGAATTTCGATTCTCGGCAGCGAGTCGGCGAGCCAGTGAAAGTAGGCATTTCCACCGGCGACGGCCAGAACGGCGGCTTTACCGGAAAGTTTCCGGCACCGGGGCAGCGTAATGTTTTTGAACAAATGGTGCGTTCCGGCAGTAAAATCACGCGAGACATCCAGCAGCAGCCGGTCGTCGTGCGTAATAACAGCCCCTGTACCGCCGGCTGTTCGTCCGCCCGGAATGCAAATCAGAAAAGTTTCAGGGTTTGTATGCGACAAGCGTCCGTCAAACTTCCAGTGCTGTTTCTCACCAATGGTTCCCGGCGGAATTCGCCGGCTGACCGATTCGGGCAGGAAAATTTTATAGTCAACACCGGCCTGCACCGCGCCGCAGAGATTCGCGTACTCTTTTGCCGAAGCATACACGCCTTTCGGCAGTCCGATGTACTTTGAACTGACCGGAAGATGCTGTGCAATCGTTCTCAGCAACTGCTTCGCCTGATGTTTAACCCGCATTGCACTCCTTTAAAACCAGACAAATCCCCGCTCATAACAGTATTCACCGCAATCCGACCTTGTGCCGGATACTCCGCATCCTGTATGCCGCCCGGTAAAGCATCCGGACCGGCCTGCTGCTGATGGCAACGGATCCGCCGTGCCACAAAATGTCCGGATTCTGCCAAAATGCCCGCAAGAACGGCCATTCCGGAAAGGCCGGAGCAATAGCCTCACGCCAGGTCAAGGGGCGGACAAGAGGCAGCGGAAGCAAGTCATTCTGAAAAAATGATACTTTAATTTCGGTCAGAGGACGAACCGCCTCCGCGACCGGATTTTTCATAAACACAGTCGTCAGACCGTCTATCAAATCCATGGCCACCGCAGGGTTTGCCCATTCTTCCGCAAAGCGAACGGACTTTTCGGCGAAAAGCGAAACGACTGCCGACAATGCGCGGTAACGCGCCAGCGTAGATGGTGGTACCGTGCAGTTATACGCCGGAACAGCCCGTCCGTCCGAACACAACTCATACCGATACACCGTCGGGTGATCGGCGGTACAAAAAATATTCTCTATCATAAGAACCTGTTTGAACACGGCCGGGCTCGACTTGCGGGCAAGCGACCCTCTTTCCGGCTCGTAAAACAGCGCAGTAGCCGGCCCGGCTTTTTCAAGGGACTCGCATCCGGCACGTATTCCCAGATAAAACCCGGAAATCTCTTCGCACCCCCAACCACGCAAAAGATCATTTAAAGCCCGCTGTGATCGGAGAAACCAGCCGATATCCACCAAGGCCCGCTTTACCGGATCAAACAGTCCGGCTTCCTGAAAGTAAAGCCGGGAGGCCTCCCGGCGCACTGCAATCCGCCCAAGCAGCAGTTCGCGGAGCGGCGACTGATTTAGCGCCGCCCAAAACTCCTGACGTTCCTCGCCGGTTCGAATTACAAAATCCGCGCCGTCGCGGGATGCCGACGCAAAAAACGGCGCGATCTGTTCATACTCCAATTCCAGCTTGGCAAGCAGGGACCAGAGATAATGATGGTCCGTATTCTCAAAAAGCCACGGCATGCCTTCTTCCGAAATTTCCGCAGAAGACGGAAGAAAAAGAGCCTGCCGTGAGGCCTGAAGATAACGACAATCAATGCCGCCGAACTGAGGCGCAAGACTACGGGCGGCCTGAAGGATCAACTGTCCGTCACGGGAAAGAAAATAAAGGCGCCGGATACCGGACTGCCGTGCCCGCGCAAGAATCCAGCAGGCGAATACATTCGCCACTGGTGCCACAAAACTAATTGCTAATTCGGCATACGTTCCGCCGCATTCCGCCCCCCTTTCAGACCGCAAATCGCGTCCGATCCGGCCGAGCTGCTCCATGGCGGTTCCGTCAATACCGGGATTCTCCTGGAAATGCCGTTGGATCAAACCGAAACCCCTTGAATATGATTCACCCAGTTGCGTTGTAAGTGCAGTTTTTCTTTGAACGGCAGTAGCGCCGCGTTTCCATCCGGTGATTGCTCCAGAAATACGGCAACGGGGTCAACGCCGGCGGCAACCCCCAGACAGAGCGTGGTGGACACTCGCGGGTTGATTTCAAAAATCAGAATCCGTTCATCGGCCTGCCGGATCAGTTGAATGTTATAGCATCCGGCAACCGGATCGGCTTCATGCACTTTGCGGCAGGCCTCTTCGACCTCACGGTTCCGGCAGGTTTGCGCCCGCAAGGTGATACCGCGTTTCACTTCAACAGCCACCGGCACAACCGCCCGCAGTGTACCGTCTGCAGCAGCCGCCATCATGACCGTAAACTCCTCGCCTTGCCCCTGTTCCTGAGCGATCCAGTCGTCCATTCCGCCAGTGTACGCGAGATAAGCGTCGAGCTGTTTACGGGAACTGATCTGCACAACTCCGCGCGATCCCCGGCCCCGCCGGGGTTTTACGATACAGGGAAACCCGATCATTTCCGCCTGCGCGGCGAGCACAGTGCGCGGCGCCGCAAGTTTCCGTTCATTGAGAAACCGCATCGAATAAAATTTATCGAGATGTCGACGGACAAACCGCTCCGGCGGCAACAGGGCCGCCACTTTGCCGTCTGCCGCCAGCTTCGCAACCGTCAACAACTCTTCATCAACGCCGGGCACCAGCAGATCAATTTTATAGCGCTTGATCAGACCGCACAGCTGATCGGCAAAAACCGGATCGTTGGCAAAGGGAACAGCGTGGCGCTGCGACGCCGGAATAGCCGGATCAATGGCTTGAAGATCGGCATCGGCAAAGTGCATTTCATAGCGGTCTTTCAGAAGCCGGAATAAAGCTTCATTGCCGGCCCCGCCGCCGCCGGTAAAAAGAATCTTTTTCATTAGTTCAACTTTCGATGATTTTCAATCCAGCTTTTCGCGGTTTATCTCACACCAACCTCGCATAACATTCGGTATTTATTGGCAACGGCAACCATCGTAGGACAGACACTCCTGTCTGTCCATCCTCACAAATATCGCCCCCTTATGTACTGCTATCCCCGACCTCTTATCATTGACCCAATAATAACGGGATCATTCTCCCGATGTAATTATAAAACCTTTTTCAAAGCGGACGCTTCGCACACCCGCCCGCATTTCAAAACCCTGCTGTTCAAACCCAGCGGTTTCAAATACCCGGCTTGACGGTTTATTTCTTTCCATCACCAGCGCACGCAATGTGCGCACACCAAGTCGTTTCGCCGCCTTGTCCAGACTGAGTTTAATCAGCCGGTCTCCAAGCCCGAGTCCGCGGAATTTTGCATCAATTGAAAAATCGATTTCGGCCGCTTCCTGATCAACCCGGTCATAACGGACCTGTCCTGCGGCGGTGCCATCCAGCTCAAGAATCAAAATCAGAGAGTCTGGCGTGCCGAGCTTCTTTTTAAACCATTTTTGATGCTCGGCAAAGGGAATCGGTTCGGGTTGATACGAATTGGCGCGAACCGCCGGGTCATTGGCCCAGAGCCACAGCCGCTCCAGATCGTGCTCTCCGGCACAACGGAGCGTCAGCCGCCCGGCAAACAGATCCAGTCCGGCATCTTTGGCGGGCCGGCACAGAACACGATGCACTCCAAACCCATCAATCAGCGCGCGCCCCGCAATACTCATTAGCTCCCGCTCCGCCGGATCGTCCAGTAACGCGGTCAGCCGCGCCGCTATTTCCTGCGATCCAATCTGCGCGCCCTCCCCGGCATTTCCGGCAATGCCGCGACGGTTCAGTCCCTCCGCAAGCCCGCGCTGATTTTCGGCAAGTACAAGCGTCATGAACGGAACCCCGAGACAGCAGAGCTCCCAGCATGTGCTGCCTCCGGCCGAAACGGCCAGATCGGCCCGGCGCATCAGTCCGGACATATCCCGGACAGCGCTGATGAGTTCGCAGCTGACGGCTGACGCGGCAACCGCCTGCCGGAGGGAATTGAGATGGGGATTGGCGGGACCAACAACAATTTCCGCATGAAGATCAGACCGGTTGATCAACCGGAGCGCTTCGATCACCTTCAATGTCACATTGTCCGGATCCGCACCGCCGAGCGTCACCAGTATATTTTTTCCAATGCTTGGACACACCCGCCCTTTTTGTTCCAAGGCTCGGAATTCCCGTCGAAGCAGCGAATAACCGGTACCAAGCAGCAACCGGGCATCCGGATTAATTTTATAGTTCAGATCGAAGGCATTGATGTTCTGATTGAGCAGAATATCGCACTCGTATTCAGCCTGATGGTTGTAATCATCAATCAGCAGCAGCTTGCATCCGGCTTTGCGCACAGCGCGCTGATATTCGAGATCGAAGTGATAGCCGTCCAGAACCAGCCACGGAGAAAAGGATGAAGGATGAGACCTGAAACCTGAAAGAACTTCCAGAGTTTGGCGAATATCTTCAGGAGTTCCCGGCTCAGCCTCAATACGGATCAAGCCGAATCCTTCAGATTGAATAAGCTCTGCAAGAGTCTCGGGAATTCCTGCACAGATGAATAGAACAGGCGGCCGCTCTCTGATCTCTGACTTCTGTTCTCCGGCGTCCTGCCACGCCTGCCCCAGCGCAATACAACGCATCACATGGCCCGTTCCTATCCGGGTATTAGCGTCGGCGCGAATAAAAAGTGGTGGTTTATTCATCTTCCTGCTGCGATTTTTTCAGCCCTTCGTTACGTTCGATGGAGCCGTTCAGACGGGCGATTTCAGGATAGTCGCGGAGAATGCAAAGCACTTCAGCGAGAGCACCGAATTCGCCGCGCAGAGACAGTTCGTCATACACGGCGCTGAGCATGCGGTAGTCGCGCTCTTCATCCAGCGTCCAGCGGTGCCCGCTCCAATCAACCGGATTGCTTATGCTCTCAATACGGAACAGTTCAGGATGGGTGGAAATATACAGTGTGACATGCTCGCGTTCTGATTTTTTGCCGGCCTGTTTCCAGGCGGTTTCCAAAGCGCTGAAAAGGAAAACTTCCGTATCCAGCCCGTCCGGCAAAGTCGGCGGATTAACATTCGAAACATAATCAGCCCCGGATGAACGGAACGCATCCAGCACTTTTGCGCTTTCGACCGGATCAAGCAGCGGGCAGTCGCCTGTGATACGGATAACCGCATCCGCCCGGGCTGCTTTGGCGGCCTGATAATATCGGTCGAGTACATCATCCTCGCTTCCGCGCACAACGGTCACGCCGAAGGTCTTGCAAAAAGCGGCCAGCGGATCATCAATCGAGGCAACCGACGTTGCCAGCACCACTTCATCAACTCCGCGAATCAGCCGGGCACGTTCAATGACGTGCTGTACCGAAGGTTTCCCGCCGAGCGGCATCAATACTTTGCCGGGCAGCCGGCTCGAACCCATCCGTGCTTGTATAATGACAACTGTTTTCATTTCGGCCACCTGTCCGGTCGGATTATTTTTTCGTCTACGTTACTTAATGCTTCATTAAACTTATCAAACACCGCCGGATCAACCGGTTTCTGCCAGCAGGCGATATTGGAGTGAACCTGCTCTGCATTTTCAGCGCCAAAAAGCACGTGCGCCTGCGGCCAGCGTTCACGGATGTAAAGCAACGCGGCCTGCTGTTGCGTCAGGCCGGTTTCGACGGCCAGTTCCGCAAACCGGGCGAGCGCCGGTTTTGCAAAACACATCGAAATCGGCAGCTTCTCAGGCGGCATCAGCAGCAAACCCTGGAGAAATACACTGCGGATGTGCAGTTCACAGCCGCAGCGGTCTGCCTGCGAGGCCAGGCCCGATTTTTCAAAACGCCGGTCAAACAGGCTGGCTGGAATTTGAATCAGATCAATGCCTTTGGTTTCCAATGCCTGGAAAGCACGCTCCGGGGTGTAGACCGAAACGCCGATATGCTGTGCCCGCCCGGACGCCTTGAATCCGGCCAGCGCCTCGCCCAATCCCTTGTTCCAATTATCCAGCATTTCTTCACGATGCAACATCAGCCCGTAAAGCACCGGCACCCGCAAGTGCTCAACTGATTTTTCCAAACTTTGAAAAACAGCGACCTGATCCGCTCCGTCAATGTCCGGCGGCAGTTTGCTGATTACTTTGACCTGATCAGAAATTTTCAATGTTTGAAAAATTTTTCCCAGAACCGTTTCGCTGTCGCCGTAAGCCTGTGCGGTATCAAAGTAACGGATACCTCCCCTCCATGCGGCATCAACGACAGCGGTTGCGGCGGCGGCATCAGGCTTCCCTGCGCGGTTTGCAACGCCATAGGGCATGCCGAGCTGCACAGTTCCTAAAACCAATCTGGATGAGTCGTTGCTCATGTCAGGCGTTTGAATCCGGCAGACGCCGGCCGGCCTTTAAGATGCTTCATAACGCTTTTTCCGGCAATGATGACGGCCATTTCAGCAAAGACCGAATCAACCGCCTTCAAATAGGCGGTGACATGCTCCTGCCGATGCGCGGCCATCGCGTAATAAGCCGTCGTTGCCAGAAACCCTTTTTCCAGCATCAACTGAACAAAAAGCGCTTTGAGTGCAAGCGGCGTTTCATGTTCGAAACTGAAGTGACTCATGGCCGGCAGTCCGCCGACATGCACATGGATTCCGTGCTTGTCAGCCGCCGCCTGCCAGCCAGCCTGTACAGATTCGCCGAGCTTCATTAAATAAGGTCCGGCATCCAATTCGCGATGACGCCGCAGCGTCGCAACGGCCGCCGCCGGGCCGGTTCGTTCGGTCCAGCAAGTACTGCTGATAAAAGTACATTGAGCGGCCTGCATCACTTCCCGTTTACCGATGACCGCGCCGATCGGATAGCCGTTGCCGAGCGATTTTGAAAAAACAGCAATGTCAGGATGCAACCCGATTTTCAAATGTGCCCCGCCGGTATTCATGCGAAGTCCGGCCGAAATTTCATCTACGATCAGAACGGCTCCCGTTTCATCGGCAATCCGGCGGACGGTTTCAAAAAAGCCGGGCGCAGGCGGCGAGTTGCGGATCGGCTCCATGACGATCGCCGCCAGCTCGCCGGGATATTTTTTTGCGATGGCTTCCAGCTCTTCCGGCTGATTATAGCGGAACGGCAGCGCCGTTCCTTTAAGTCCGCGCGGAACGCCGGACGGACTGAGTCCGCTCAGCAGATGTTCGCCCAGCGCATCTTCGGTGCCGACGTTTGCGGCGAGGTACCAGTCATGCCAGCCGTGATAACCGCAGAAAGCAATGCGGTCGCGGCAGGTATGCGCCCGGGCAATCCGCACAGCAACAGCCATGGATTCGCCGCCGCCGCGTGTAAAGCGGGCCATTTTCGCCCAGGGATGCAATTCGCAGAGCAGCTCGGCCAACTCGACTTCTTCAGGGCAGTTGAGAGAAGAACTGCTGCCGGCCGCAATCGCACGGCGCACAGCATCATCCACTTCGGGAACAGCGTACCCGAGAATATTGGCCCCGATGCCGGCAATACTCATGTCGGTGTAGCGGTTGCCGTCGAGGTCCCATACCTCACAGCCTTCAGCCCGGCTGTAATATCCGGGCCAGACACCA
Organism: uncultured Verrucomicrobiota bacterium; assembly: GCA_903826865.1. GTDB lineage: Bacteria > Verrucomicrobiota > Kiritimatiellia > Kiritimatiellales > Tichowtungiaceae > Tichowtungia. The sequence continues at coordinate 120,321 of CAIKGD010000048.1, read as the reverse complement.
TAGCTGAACATGTCGGGCCGCTTGGACAGTAATTGAGTCATGCCGGGAATAAGTGCCGCGGCTTTTTTCTGCATCGCCAAACTTTTTTCGATATTCATAAAGGAAAGTCTCCATTAACCGCAGTTCGCTTTTCGTAGAACAGAAATTGCAGTCCACTCTTCCGGATCATCGGTATACGATCCGTTCTGGTGGCCTCTGACTTTATGAGTTATGCACTCATAGCCGGGATGCCACGAAAACAGATTCCGGTAATCCATCTTATAGGTCATTACACCGGGCCGGTGATGATAAATTCTGGACCGGGGAATCGGACTGAAAAAATCCTGAATGAGCAGCCAGCCCGGAGAACAAAGTACGCGGTCGGCCTCACAGGCAATACGGAAAAGATCGCTCCGGTCGCACAGATAAAGACAGAAACCGAAGATAACCACATCGAACTCTCCGTCCTTGAACGGCAGATCATCGGCGACCGCTTTAGCCGCATTGATTCCGCAGGAAGCGGCGGCTTCAACCGCTTTGGCCGAAGGATCAACTCCATAGCAATCAACCGCGCAGTTTTGCTGCAACCACGCCAGTCTTCCGCCGTCCCCGCAACCAATTTCCAGCACTTTCAGTTTCCGGCCGCAGGTTTTTCCGGACAGGATGTCCAGCAACTCCTCGAGTATTGCATCCCCTTCCGGAAATTTCCGGACAGCAAGCGCCTGACGGTTTCTTGAAAACCACTCGTCGCCTTCCGATTGAAGAAATATATCTTTCTGTTTCTCAGCCATTTCCGCCCCGTATCAGTTTAGCGGCGATCATCAAACAGTAAGCCCGTTTATGATTCGTATCACCTTCTGCATATCCTCTTCCGTCATACCCGGAAAAAGCGGGATGCTCAGACAGTCGCCATACACCGCTTCCGCTTCGGGACATTTCCCGCGCGGATAGCCGTACTGCCGCTGGTACCATGGTTGCAGGTAAACCGGAAGATAGTGAACCTGCGCAAAAATCCCATTTTCGCGCAATGTAGCGCAGGCCGCAAGCCGCAGGGATTCCGCCCCCTCTTTAAAGCGAAGAACGTACAGATGATAGGCCGGATCGCTTCCTTCCGGACACGGCGGACAGATCAGCTGCGGATTCGATCCGAACGCCCGCTGGTATTGGTCAAAAAGAACCCTGCGCCGCTGCATAATTTCATCCAGCCGGCCGAACTGCGAGGTACCGAGAGCACACTGAATGTCAGTGACCCGGTAGTTGTAGCCCAGTTCCTGCTGCTGGTAGAGCCAGGGAGCTTTTACAAAGTCCGGATCGGCCGGCAGCGGCTGTTCCTGCAAGGTGCCGTCCGCATTGCGTACCGGCCACGGCTGAAAAAGTGCAGGGCTCCGTTCCATACCGTGACTGGCCAGCATCTGGACTTTGGCCGCCAGCGCATCATCATTGGTCAGCACCATTCCGCCCTCGCCCGCCGTAACGGTCTTGACCGGATGAAACGAAAAAATTGCCAGATCGGAATGAACACAAGCGCCGCAGCGAATGATTTTACCCTCATGGATATAGGTACTGCCGATAGAATGCGCCGCATCCTCAATCACGGCAAAACCGTACCGCTTCGCCATGGCATAAATACGCGGCAGATCAGCCGGAACCCCGGCAAAATCCACAGGAATAACCACTTTAGGCACGCCGTTTTTCCGGATGTATTCCTCCAGACGGTCCGGACTGAGACAATAGGTGGTTGAATCGATGTCCGCAAAATCCGGACGCCCGCCGCAATAAGCAATGCAATTGGCCGAGGCCAGAAACGTCAACGGCGAAGTAACGCCGACATCGCCGGGCTGAACGCCCAGCGCCATGCAGCAGAGATGCAGCGCCGCCGTTCCATTGCTCACCGCAATGGCATGTTTTACGCCGATGTATTCGCGCACAACGCGTTCAAATTCAGTAACCGCCGGGCCGCAGGTCAGCCAGTCGCTGCGCAGCACCTTTACAACCGCCTGAATGTCCAGTTCATCAATGGCCTGACGGCCGTAAGGAAGGCAACAGTTCATTATCTTTCTCCCGGGATCTTTTACCGCCTAGCTTGCTGAGGTTGAGTGAGCAGAGCGAGACTTTTCACGCAGGACAAAAAGCCATAAAATGATCGATACCAGAATTCCGAACACGTTCCAGCGCTCTGTTTCAAACTGGCCCCGCACTAAATAAATCGAGATGAATGCCGCGATACAGGCATGCAGCAAATCCAGCACAACCGGGCACCGCTGATTGGCACGGATCAACCGCCAGGTTCCGGCCAGAAATCCGGCGTACAACGCAAGGATTGCCCCCAGCCCGAAAACACCCGCAGCAACCCAGTGCGTAAGGATGATATTGTGCGCACCTCTTGACTCCAGAACAAGCCAGCCGGGACGGTTCGCCGCCAAGGCATTATATGTTCGGTTGTATACCTCATCCCCATAGCCGTAACCGCGCCACGGATTCTGCATAATCATGTCCATTGTGGCTCCCCAAATGCCATTGCCGATGCGATGGGTTGTGTTGAAGCCCTCCGAAAGCCTTGCGCCTATCTGATCAGACAACGGAGTAAGCGCGACCACACTGAAAAGGAGGCCGACCACAGACAGAGTTGAAAAAACAATTTTCCGGTTGATACCGGAGCGATGGACAATGGAAAAATAGATGACTGAGATCAGCAAGGCCAGCCACGCACCGCGCGAGTTGCTGGCAATCGTTACCGTTGCGAGTCCTGCGCTGACCAGCACCATCAGCCATGCCCACCTTTTGGGAATACAGCGAATGGCGGTCAGCGCAAAAGGAAACGCCGCCAGTACGGCATACATCTTAAAGCGGTGAAAACTGATGTCTTTCGCAGAAAACCCTGCACCCAAAAAAAAGCCGGCATAACTGGTAAGTATCCAGATTAAATGCCCCAGTCCGGAAAAGCTGAACGCGACGATAAGCAGCAATGCAACTTTGTCAGCAGCCCACCCGCGCCGGATCAGCCCAAGCGCGCAAATTGACAAAGCCAACGGAGTCAGCACGATTCCTTTAAACACCGGATCTTGCATTTCGCACAAGCCGGCCAAAGGCAAAGGCGAAATTGCACAGGCGAAAAAAACCGAAAGAATAAAAAGAGAAACCGTCAGAAATACCGGATTTATAAGCAGCCGGCTCCCGCCCTTGACACCCCTAATCAGCTCGATCACTGCGGCCGAAAACAGAAGTACTTCGATCAGGCTCCGCAAGGCCGACAATCCTGTGACATCCCGCGAAGCAAGGAAAACAAACAAAATGAGAGCGACCAGACGGTCGCCGGCAGGCAGCCGGTGATGCAATCTCATACAGATCTCCGCTGAGGCTCAATAGCTTTTAATGAGTCATCATGCACGTTCATCAGGCGGATGATGCAAAATCAACCGGAGGAATGCAAGATTGCCGATGCGGTAAGCGTATTCTTCACCTCAATCTTGACCCCTCTGTCCAATTCAGCCATCTTCATAACAAGGAGTCCGAACTCTTACCATGCTCCCGCCGGCTGAAAAAGGTCATGAAAAAGAACAGGAACAGGGAATGAAAATCGGTCTGATCGATGTAACCGTAACCATGTCGTTTGGCGGCATTCAAACTGCTGTTTGGGAATTGGCCAAAACACTTGCGGACCTTGGCCACGAGATCCATGTTTTTGGCGGAACCGGTGACATCCGTCCGGAGTTAGGAAAGCGATGCATCGGCGTTCATACCTTCCCTTTCATCCCCAGGGATAAAGCCCCCGATCTGGGCCGCCGTTTCCAGCGCATTGTTGAGCGTGCCTCCTTTGCCCGGCATGCCCGGAAAAAGGTTATTGAATTGGATTTAGACTGGATTGTACTGACCAAACCGTTTGATTTCTTTTGGCCGCGACTCCTGACGGCTGACTCCAAAACAAAATTCTGCTATATGAGCGGCGGAACCAGCTTTTTCCGGGGTGATCGTTATTTAAGTAAAAAAATAGATGTCTGGGTCGCTTGCAGTCAGTTCAATGCCTGGCAGATTCAACATCATTTCAAGCACTTTCCTCAGGTGATATTTAACGGCGTCGATATCGAAAAGTTTTCTCCGCGAGAGTCCGCAGTGCGCCAGACATTAAACATATCACCAAACACTTTCCTGCTGGTCTTTGCCGGGCGCCTGGTTGGATTAAAGGGATTGCATATCGCAATAAAAGCACTTCAAGAGCTGAAGGATGCACCTGTCTCCCTGCTGATTATGGGCGGCGGCGAAGAAGAACAACGCTTGAAATCTCTGGCTGCGGAATCGGGCGTCGGCCATAAAGTTGTTTTCCACCCGGCCGTCAGTCACGATGTACTGCCCGATTATTACGCTGCGGCAGATGCCGGAATCTTTCCGAGCATTGCAGACGAGGCTTTCGGTATTTCCATTGCAGAGGCCATGGCCTGTGCCAGACCGGTGATCGCCAGTTATATTGGCGGCATTCCTGAAGTGGTGGGCAACGAAGGCACCGCCGGAATACTCGTGACCCCTGGCGATCCTCAAGCGATCACGGCTGCTGTTGAGCAATTAATGGCTCTTCCTGACCGCGGTCGCGGAAAAGGTGAAAATGCACGCAAGCGCATTCAAACGCTTTACACCTGGCACCATTCAGCAACCCGTCTGCTTGCCGCCTTATACCATGATAAAAATCGCCTATCTTGACCCCTATGCGGTACCGGACACCCGGGTCGCATCACTGCAGATCCTGCAAAATGCAGATGCATTTGCACGTCAGGCCGCGCACGTTTCCCTCGTAACACCCGAAAGCCCCATATCCGCGGATGATTTATTGGGACGCGCACTGCACCCCGGCGTAACGCTGCATGGATTAAAAAGCGTTCGTAAAAAATGGTATTTCCCCTTTAACTCGCAGAAGTTTTTTTTCCGGCAGGCGCACGCCTGGCTGAAAAAAAATCCGGTCGATGCAGTGTTTACCCGGAACCTGAAGCTGGCAGATTTTCTGTTACGTCATATTCCGGACACCCCGCTTTTTTTCGAAACGCACGAACTGTTCGCCCAATCTTTTTCCGAATCGCACGATCTCCGCCGCAGCCAGAACCGCAGAAAACGCCTGATACTGCAAAAACGAGAGCAGTTCATTTACCGGCATGCAACGGGTATTTTTGCCTTAACCTCCCTGCTGGCCGACGACATTGCTTCAACGTACGGCACCTCCCGGCCAATCGTAATTGCAGCAGATGGCGTTGATCTTCTGGCGGCTGACAAGGCTTATAAGCAATCCCCGTGGCAGCTTCACACCCCGGCAAAAATCCTCTACCTCGGCAGCTTGCATCCCTGGAAGGGCGTGCCGACGGTGATAGAAGCCATGCAATACGTGAAGCCGGCTTCGCTGGTTATTGCCGGTGGCGATGAAAAACAGATCACCGCGCTGCTGAATTTCGCCGCGCAGCTGGGCGTAAGTGATCGCGTAGAATTTTTGGGCTATGTTCCGCCGAAATCCAGATTTGAATTGATCGATAAATGCGATATCTGCGTCTTGCCGTTAACAAAAACCAGCATTGGCAGCCGCTATACTTCTCCGCTGAAGCTTTTTGAGTATATGGCCATGAAAAAGCCGGTCGTCATATCCGACCTGCCTTCAATCCGTGATGTGGTTGATGAACATTGCGTTTATTTCGCACAAAGCGAGAGCGCGGAAAGCTTTTCCCAAGGCCTTCTTGCTGTCCTGAGAAATCCGCAACAGGCCGCCCTGATTGCAGAAAACGCACGACAAAAATCTTTGGTATATACATGGGACAACCGGGCAAAAATCATTCTTGATGTCATCGCCGCACGACTGCGCTGATTCAGCGGAATACCGCCATCAAATTCAGTTATTCCCGGGCCGCCGCCTTCGAAACAATGCGCAGCGTTTGCTTTATATTCTGCTCAATGGAGTTGTTCTTCACGGTCTCCGCCACGGCAGCTCCGCCGGAAATGTTCACGGCCTGCCGTATGGCATTTGCAAGCTCTTCAATCTCGGCGGGACTGGATATTCTGACTCCGTTTATGCCCGGCTGAATCAGCTCCGAAGCCCCGGTGAACACGGTCGAAACCAAAGGCGTCCCGCAAGCCAATGATTCAACACCGACATTTCCGAATGGATCGTACCACGATGGAAGCACAGTACTATCGACGGCGTGGTACACTCGGCACAAATCGCGCCGCGGAGCAGGAAAGCGCACCCGTTCAGAAACTCCCAGCCAGCGGGCCAGTTGCTGCCAGTAACCGGTATCATCCCGGCCGATAACCAGCAGCGTAAAATCCGGCAGAATCTTCATGACCCGAAGCATTTCAGTAAGCCCTTTCCGCCGGAACCCGCTGCCGGGAAAAAGCAACAACCGGGCCGACTCCGCAATATCGAATTCAGCTCTGATCCGCCGCCGGTTTTCATCCCGCCCGCGAATCGAGAACTGCCCGGGATCAAAGCCGTTTTGAACAACGTGAACTTCACCTTTCAGATCAGGAAAAACTTCAAGTAAATCGCGTTTGACCATTCCGGAATTAGCGATCAGAAACGGCGTGTTCAAAATACATTCCCGCTCCAGCGCCAGCATATTTTTCTGAAACCGGCTCCGCTCATTCCACCAGCTCCTCACGGCTGACTCATATTTCGTGCGCTGATCCAGCCAGATACGGTGAACCCCCTCGCCGCCGCGCCAGATTTGCTGGCAGTTTGTTCGCTCCAGACTGAACACCACGTCAAAGTTGTTCCCGGCAACACAGGCCGCCGCTTCGGCGGCAAAGGCTTTGGCTTTAGTTGAACGCATACTGTAATGCAACTTGACCGGGTGAATTTCCAGCGGAAATGCGGAATCTCCTGACGCCCAGTCCATTGTAATCAGATGGACAGAATGCCCTTCCTGAGCGCACCCCTTCATCAAACGCTCCAGATAGCCTTCCCCGCCGCCGAACGGAACATAGCGTTGTTTAATAAAAGCAATTCTCATTGTACCGACCGGCTGTTTGTTGTTTTCCCGGCTGTTTGCATTTCATAGAGACAGGCGTACTTCAACGCAGTATCCACTGCATTCATTATGGCAATTACCATTCCGCGCATTCCATCCAGAAAGCCCTGCTTAATAAAATAACCGCGAATAAATATACTCGCCGGACGGAAAAAAAGATCCGTCCACCGGCAGCGCTTGCCGCTGGAAAATTTTTCCTCCGCAGAAAGCTTTGAAAACCGGATGATTGTATCCAGCTGGTCGGCAATGCTGTCGTAGGTGTAGTGAAAAAGAAGATTTTTTAAGCGCTCCGTCGCCCCGTCCACTTCGGCTTTTTCATGGATGCGCCGGCCGGAAACCCTGACGGCACTCCGCCGGAACAGCCTTAGTTTCACATCTGGATACCAGTTACCATGCCGAATCCATTGCCCAAGATAATGTACCATTCTTGGCATCTCGAATCCATCGGGCAGACTGCCGGATTCGAAACGCCGGATAATCTCATCCCGAAGCGCGTCAGAGACCTCTTCATCGGCATCAACCCAAAAGACCCATTCGTTCGACGCCTGATCCCAGGCAAACTGCTTCTGCGCGGCGTAACCGGCCCACTCGCGCTCAAAAACCCTGCTTGAAAATTCGCGGGCGATTTCGACAGTCCGGTCGGAACTGAAGCTGTCCACCACGATAATTTCATCGCACCATACCAGACTCTTGAGGCAGCGCCTGATTTTCGCCTCTTCATTTTTGGTAATAATACACGCAGTTATTTTTTGTTTCATACAGCGTCCTGATGCTTCGTCATCTCCCGCTCACCGAAATTAAGTTAAATCCCGAAAAATGCTTTGCCGAGAGCGCGAAGAGCTTTTTCACGGTCGTCGTTTTTGACGGCGAACATCATGCTGATTTCGGACGCGCCCTGATTGATCATTTCCAGGTTCACGCCGGCGGCGGACATGGCCTGCGTGGCTTTAGCCGCCATACCGGGCGTATAGTGCATCCCTTCGCCTACAACCATAATCAGCGCCAGTCCGTGTTCAACCAGCACCGCATCGGGTTTCAGCTCAGTTTTGATGCGGGCCACAACCTTTTCCTGTTTAGCCGGAGTCAGATTGGCCGAAGAGAGAATCGCGGAAATATTATCAATCCCTGACGGCGTGTGTTCGAAAGATATTTTTTCGTCTTCCAGAATCTGGAGCAGGCGGCGGCCGAAACCGATTTCGCGGTTCATCATATATTTATCAATGTAGATGGCGCAGAAACCGGGCGCGCTCGAAATACCAACCACCGTCCGCTCACCGGGCGCGCGCTTCGGCACAACCATCGTGCCGGGAGCCGCCGGATTATTGGTATTCTTGATGCAGATCGGAATGTTGGCGCGAACGGCGGGAACAATCGCCTCGTCGTGAAAAACGCCGAACCCGGCATAGGAAAGTTCGCGCATTTCGCGGTAAGTCATGCAGTCAATGGCGGGCGGATTTTCAATGATGCGCGGATCCATCGAACAGACGGAATCCACGTCGGTGAAATTTTCATAGACATCGGCTTTGACCGCCGCCGCGAGAATCGCGCCGGTGATATCCGATCCGCCGCGAGGGAAAGTCGCCACGTCACCGCCTTTGGTGACGCCGAAGAAACCGGGAAAAATCACGATTTCTTTGACGTTTTTCAGTGCGGCCAGTTTCGCATACGACTCGTCGAGCACCTGCGCGTTGCCAAAGTCATCGCTCAACAGCATGCCCGCATCGCCGGGATTGACATATTTAGCCGGGAATCCGGCCTTGGTAAAAGCTTCGGCGATTACGCGGGCGGCGCAGTCTTCGCCGGCGGCTTTCATCGCGTCCATGAACTGGGCGTCGTTTTTGCCGCGGCCTTTAATGCGTCCGCGCAAATCGGCTTCGATGGTTCCGGTCACCGCTTCCGGCAGTTTCAGGTCGCGCTGGATTTCGGCGTAGCGGTTTACCACCGCCATCAGATCGGCCTCGAAGTTTTTTCCGGCGATCACGGTGTTGGCCAGCGCGATCAGCAGGTCGGTGACCTTGGTGTCGGCTTTGTCCCGCTTACCCGGCGCGGAAACCACCACGATGCGGCGGTCGGCGTCGGCAGTGACAATTTTAATGATCTTCGAAATCTGTTCTGCATTGGCGACGGATGTTCCGCCGAATTTCACTACTTTCATTTTCGACCTCAATTCAACCGCGAATGGACACGAATTAACGCGAATGTTCACTCAGCAGAACCCGCTTCCACTCCAACTTCGGATTTTTAAAATTTATAATCAAACCTACATTCAACTTTATGATCTTCAGATAGTTGAGCATCTGCCCAACCTCGTTTTTCCCGATACCATCAATTGTTTTTGCGTCGATAACAATCCGACCCTCAACTATGAGATCCGGAATATACTCATCTATCATTTCCCCTTTGTATTCAACCGGGAAAACAGTCTGCTGTGAATATTTTATTCCCTGAAGATCGAATTCCCGGCAAAGCGCCCGTTCATAGGTTTTTTCCCGCAGTCCGTGACCGATCACATTGAGGACTTCCATTGCACATCCGGCAATCTGATAAACTATCTCCTGCTCTTGCAACTTGATATTCGTGTGCATTCGCGTCTATTCGCGGTTCCATTATCCCTCAAAGTCCTCGATTGCCATGCGAACAGGCTTGCCGTCTACGACATCCAGCGCTTCAATTTCTTCCATCGCGACGGCATAATTCTTTTCCAGCGCCTTGTGGGTCAGAAACACCACCGGCACCTGTTCGCCGGCGTTTTGCTCTTTTTGAATCATCGACGCGATGCTGATCTTGTTTTTGCCGAGCACATGCGCGACCTGAGCGATCACGTCCGGCTGATCCTTCAGCGACAACCGCAGATAACAGCGAATTGAAATATTCTTCGCGTCGCACACCGGCAGCACTTTATGGTTCAGCAGCCATGCGCTGCATCCGCCTTTGCCCGCCGCTGCTTCCATGATGTCGCCGATCACCGCACTGGCGGTCGGCAGACGGCCTGCGCCGCGCCCGTAATAGAGCGTGCTGCCAACCACATCGCCTTCGATAAAAACCGCGTTGTACGCATCGTGCACCGACGCCAGCAGGTGCTTCTTCGGCACCAGTGAAGGTTCCACGCGCATTTCGATTTCGCCGTTCACTTCGCGAATGGCCGCCAGCAGTTTTATGCGGTAGCCCAGTTCACCGGCATATTCAATTTCGCGGTGCGACAGTCCGCGGATGCCTTCAATCGTGAACGCATCCATCGAAACCGGCGCGCCGTACGCCAGCGAAGCCAACACCACCGCTTTGTGCGCGGTATCGATACCGTCAATATCCAGATCCGGCGGCGTTTCGGCATAGCCGAGCTTCTGGGCGTCGGCCAGCACCGCGTCAAAATCGAGTCCTTCGCGCTCCATGCGGGTCAGGATGTAATTGCAGGTTCCGTTCAAAATGCCGTACATGCTTTTAATCCGGTTGCCGACCAGCCCGTCGCGCAGAGCGCGGAGCACCGGAATGCCGCCGCCGACGCTGGCCTCGAAATAGAGTCCTGCGCCGCTTTTTGCGGAGGCTTCAAACAGTTCGCGGCCGGCCTCGGCCAGCAGTGCTTTATTAGCGGTTACCACCGGTTTGCCGTTCTCCAAGGCTCGCAGCACAAAATCCCTGGCGATCCTGACGCCGCCGATCAGTTCGACGATCACATCAATTTCCGGATCGTTGATCACAGAAAGCGCGTCGGTCGTCAGAATGGCTTTATCCACTTTGACGCCGCGGTCGCTTTTAATGTCGAGGTCGGCGATTTTCCCGATCTTCGGAAAAATACCGGTGCGCTGCGCCATCAGTTCGCCGTTTTTGAGGATACCCTCAACCACGCCCGCACCGACCGTGCCGAACCCCAGAATGCCTATTTTTACTTCTTTCATAAATCGCCCTTCGGGCAGGCCTGAGACTTTAGACTTGAGGCTTCAGGCAAATACAGATTTCCAAAACCCTAAGGTCTAAGGCTCAAAGCCTAATGCCTTTTCAGTGAGCGCCGACTTTACCCCAAACCCGTTGAAGCTCAAGGCGAAAGCCGGATGTTCCTTCAGTCTGTTCTATTGGCAATGCTTTTGAGTGCCCCGGTAAAACCTGCTGGGCAGCGAATGTTGCGTCCTGCAACAAAACGAGTCCGTCTGCAACTGCAAAAAAACTGCATATGTTGTACACCTTAACGGCTTTACCAGACGTTTGAATTGGTTGATGGTATTTAAAAACCCTGAAAATATTGATTAACTTTGTATTCACGGTATTAGTTATCCTTTTCATCAGATTTTTATTTGACAGTTTCACAGAAAAGCGTAACTTGTGTTCCATGCATTAAGAGAGGCGTGAGGTTAACGCCCGGCAACCTGACAACAAAAGGTGCCACGGCCTTGCAAAAGGCGATGCGCCCCGCAAGGGGAAAGTTGATGATCAACCGCATCTCACCTCCGCCCTCTCTATAACTGAACATAGTAAAGAGAGGGACAGAAATGAGTAAGAACACCGAAACGCTGGCGCTTCATGCCGGCTACTCCCCGGACTCAACAGGCAGCTGTGCGGTTCCGGTCTACAGAACCAGTGCTTATGTCTTCCGGGACACCGAGCACGCCGCAAACTTGTTCGGCCTTAAAGAGCTGGGCAACATTTATACGCGGCTGATGAACCCGACGAACGATGTGCTCGAACAGCGCGTCGCGGCGCTCGAAGGCGGAGCCGGCGCTCTGGCGCTGGCGTCCGGCACGGCCGCCATCTTCTACAGCGTCATCAATCTCGCACAGGCGGGCGATGAGATTGTATCGTCGAGCAACCTCTACGGCGGAACTTACACGCAGTTCAACAATATCCTGCCGCAGCTGGGCATTACCGTGAAGTTTGTCGATCCGTCCGATCCGCAAAACTTCGCCAAAGCAATTACGAAAAAAACGAAGGCGCTCTACACCGAAACCATCGGCAATCCGTCGCTCGACGTGTCAGATATTGAAGCGATCGCGAAAATCGCGCACGCCAACGGTCTGCCGCTGATCGTGGACAGCACTTTCACCACGCCGCATCTGCTGCGCCCGATTGAACACGGCGCGGATATTGTTGTGCATTCGCTCACCAAATGGCTGGGCGGACACGGCAACGGCATCGGCGGCATCGTGGTGGACTCCGGCAAATTCAACTGGGCAGCCGGCAAACATCCTCTGCTTTCCGAGCCGGACGACAGCTATCACGGCATCCGCTACGCGCACGACCTGCCGCCCTCACTGGCTCCGCTCGCCTACATCCTGAGGATGAGGCTGGTTCCGCTGCGCAACCTCGGCGCCTGCCTTTCGCCCGATAACGCGTGGCAGTTCCTGCAAGGCATTGAGACGCTGGCTCTGCGCATGGAGCGCCACGGCGAAAACGCGCTGGCTGTTGCGAAGTTTCTGGAAAAACAGGCCGAAGTCGAATGGGTCCGCTTCCCGGGACTCGAAAGCCATCCGTCGTATAAGATCGCAAAGAAACTGTTTAAAAACGGATTCGGCGCAACGGTGGTCTTTGAAGTCAAAGGCGGCGAAAAAGCCGGCAAAAAATTCATTGAAAAGCTTAAGATTTTTTCGCACCTCGCCAACGTCGGCGACGCAAAGAGTCTGGCGATTCATCCGGCCACCACGACGCACTCGCAGCTTACTCCCGAACAGCAGGCGGCAGGCGGCATCACGCCCGGTCTCGTCCGTCTATCGGTCGGGCTTGAGCACATCGACGACATTCTTGCCGACCTCAAGCAGGCGTTAAAATAGGAAGATGCGCTATGAATTATGAATGATGACTGTGGATTCGGTGAAAATACCGCTTCCATAGTTCATCGTTCATAGTTCATATTTCGCCCACCACTATGAAAAACGTTGAAACACAGTTCTTCACTTACGACACGTTAACGCTGCGGAGCGGAATCAGCTTCGGCCCCGTTACACTGGCGTATGAAACGTATGGCGCACTCAATGAAAAGTGCGACAACGCCATTCTGCTGTTTCACGCGCTTTCCGGCTCACAACACGCCGCCGGCTTAAATCCTGCCGTACCCGGCGTCGGCGAAAAATGGAACCCCGAGTGTCACACCGGCTGGTGGAGCGACTTCATCGGCCCGGAAAAAATAATTGATACCAGCCGCTTTTTTGTAATCTGCGTTAACTATTTCGGCGGATGCTACGGCAGTACCGGACCGTCCTCGATCAATCCCGCCACCGGCAAGCCCTACGGCGGCAGCTTCCCCCATATTCACTTCAGCGATATTGTAGATTCACAACTTCCGCTTCTTGCGCACCTTGGTATTAAAAAGCTGCACGCCATCCTCGGCGCATCGCTCGGCGGCATGCTCACCGCCAATCTGGCCGCACGATACCCGCAACTCACGGATCGCATTATCGCCATTGCCTGCGGCATTGAACCGACCACACTGATCCGTGCCCACAACATTGAGCAGATTCTGGCCATCGAAAACGATCCGAACTTCCGCAACGGTGACTACTACGACGGCAAACCGCCCGCGCGCGGGCTCGCACTGGCCCGGATGATTTCGCACAAAACTTATGTATCACTCGACTTCATCGAGGAGCGCGCCCACAACCGCTGGGAGCAGGAATATGATGAGTTTTCGTGGTACAAAGTCCGCACGCCGCTCGAATCCTACATCCTGCATCAGGGTCGCAAACTCGTGCGCCGTTTCGATGCCAACACCTATCTGCAGATCATCGCCGCCTGGTCGGATTACCACCTGCTGCGCGATACCGGCGCGCCGGATTACGCCACCTTGTTCAAGCACTGCAAAAACCAGCACTATCTGATTTTCACCATCGACGACGACTACTGCTTCTATCCTGAAGAACAGGAATACTACCGGAAAAAGCTCGAAGAAGGCTGCGTTCCGGTCAAGCATGTCACCGTACATTCAAATAAAGGCCACGACTCCTTCCTGCTGGAACCGCACCTTTACGAAAATGATATCCGGGAGGCGCTGAACAGCTGAGACATCTATGCAACTGAGCCATCAGACCATCCTATGGATCGCCGGATGGACCATCCATTCCATCATATTTGCGCTGATTGCCATGCACTGCCTTCAGCGCCGCCGCAACGCCAGCTCCACTCTTCTCTGGATATTCATCGCCTGGTCGGTTCCAATCATTGGACCGCTTTTCTACCTTAGCTTCGGCATCGACCGCGTCGGCGACCGCGGCTTTCTGAAATTCCTTGCGGATGAACACCTGCTGAAAACCCGCAAAGACACAAAGGCCGCCGCGCCGCGCGCCTACTGGCATGAACTGACCGGGGCGCCGGCTGAAAACGAATTCCAGCGCGAATTCAACCGCACACTCGACGCTCTCATCCCCGACCATCCCGCACTCTCCGGCAACCGTCTCACCCCGCTGGTGGACGGCGATGAAGCCTATCCGCGCATGCTTGCGGCTATCCGCAGCGCCAAACGCCATATCCATCTCCAAAGCTATATCATTGGTAACGACGCCGTCAGCCGCGAGTTTATGAACGCTCTCGCAGCCAAAGCGGCTGAAGGTGTACAAGTCCGCCTGCTTTACGACCGCTTCGGTTCAACCCGCGCTCTCTTCGGCGGGCTTTTCCGCAAAGCCGGCAAAATACCCGGTTTCAAAGTTTCCGGCTGGACACAGGCTAATCTGCTTAAACGTCAGTTCCAGATTAATCTGCGCAACCATCGCAAAACACTTATCGTTGACGGAAAAACCGGGTTTTTCGGCGGCATCAACCTGCTTGACGGGCACATCACCCGGCCGGGGAAACCGCCCATCCGCGACTACCACTTCGAAGCCGAAGGTTCCATTGTGCAGGAACTGCAATACTCCTTCCTGCACGACTGGTATTTCATCACCGAAGAATCGCCGGAGATGCTCCTGACCGAAGAATATTTTCCGCACACCGAACCCGCCGGAACAGTCACGGCGCGCCTTATCAACAGCGGCCCGTCCACCGCTGAAGACGTCGCCATCGAGAGCTTCTTCAACAGCATCGTACTCGCCAAAAAACAAATCCTCGCCGTCACGCCCTACTTCGTGCCGCCTGCGGATATCCTGCGCGCTCTGCGCTCCGCCGCGCTGCGCGGCGTGGATGTATGCTTAGTGGTACCGGAAAAAAACAATCACTTTTGCGCCGGTTACGCCAGCCGCGCCCTTTACGAAGAACTCCTGCTGGCCGGCGTGCGCATCTTCGAACGTCGTCCGCCCTTCATGCACGCGAAAGCACTGGTCGTGGACGGGGAATTCGCCCTCGTCGGCACGGCCAACCTCGATGTACGCAGCCTCAGCCTGAACTATGAAACCTGCCTCGCCGTTTATGGTGCCGAATTCGCCGACGTCATGAAAGACATCATTCATGAAGACATCGATTCCAGCGACGAAGTCCTTCTCACCGACTGGCAAAACCGCCCGGCCTATCGCCGCCTGCTCGAAAACCTGGCCAGCCTCATGACGCCGGTTTTATAGCGCGAAAAACTGGAATGGATTCACTGCATATTCCAAACCGTGTACAGGAATTTAACAAGGCGTGCTGTAAGGATCACCCGCCGAAAAATTTCACACCTTTTAAGGACTCACGCGCCTTTTCCTTGGCAATTTATCTGCCATTAGATGTTTTTCCCTTGCACGCATCTTTCCAGTCTGTTAGTAATCTCCGGAAATGGTACTTAGCTAAACGAAATGAAAGGAGTTAGGCATGACCCATTCACGCAGAACGATGGTTACAGGTATATTTCTTCTGACTGTTTTCCTTACTCAGGCTTCCTTCGCAGAAAAAACCAGACTGGGAGACCCTGAATACTCAATAAAACCAGCAAGCGTAAAGCTTTGGCGCGGATTTGTTAATACATTTACAGGAGTCGGAGAAATCATTCGGCAGCCTGTTATTTTGACTAAAGAAGACGGCCTTGTAGGAATCCCTACAGGGATCATCAACGGGGTATTCATGGCTTTTGTAAGAACGGGTGCCGGTATCATAGAAGTAGTGACCTTCCCGCTGCCGTTCGATTATGAAAATGGATATGCCAGTCTCATGAATCCTGATTATGTCTGGCAACACGCTAAGTAAAATAAACAGCCAGCTTATTGATGAAATCTCTGCACTTCAGTGCAGAGATTTTTTATTGATCGGAAAATTCAAAATGGTGGAGGTGGGGGGAATCGAACCCCCGTCCGCCCAAGCGTCACAACAGCTTCTACGTGTGTAGTCTGCCTTTAAGGTCTCGCCTTCGTGACTGTCAGCAGACAGGGCCATCACGAACGCCAGCATCCTGTTAGGTTTCGCCCCGCGGCCCGGATGCCCGGCTCTGGGACTATCCTGCTGTCGTCGTATTCATCCTCTCAGCAGGTGTCAGAGGGAATACGTCGCGCCTTTAATTAGGCAGCGAGTGCGTACTGTTCGTTGGCACTTATTGTTTTTGCCGGAGGTTTAACGAGGCCAACCGGCATCCTCGACACGCCACTGAAGCTTCAACTTAAACGTCGAAACCAGTCACCCCCGTTGTTTGAGGCATGGATATGATTACATAAACAGCCGGGAACGCAACTCCGCAGATTTTTATCAGTCGCGGAACGGCAGGATGTCATCGAGGCTTTTGCCACCGGTCAACGCCATTAGAAGCCGGTCGATACCGAGTGCGCAGCCGCCGGAAGGCGGCATGGTTTTCAGACATTGGATAAATTCTTCGTCAATCGGATAGTCGGTTTTGCCAAGCGCTTTGCGCTGCGCTCCCCACTTTAAAAAGCGGGCGCGCTGTTCGTCCGGATCGGTCAGTTCGCTGTAGGCATTGGCGATTTCGATACCGCCAAGATAAAGCTCCCAGCGCTCAGCGACTTTCGGGTTGTCCGGTTTCAGCCGCGCCAGTGCGCAGCATTCGGCAGGATAGTCCTTCAGGATCACCGGAACATCTTTCGGAAGTGCGGGTTCAATTTTTTCGACCATGTCGAAGTCAAAGCGATCAGCATCAAAGTTTTCGACCGGGTTCCAGCCTGCAAATTTTTCGTAGACCTCGGCAATGGTCAGGATTTTAAAAGGTTTTGAAAACCCACCCCGCCCTGACGGGCACCCCTCCGCCGGAGGGGATTCCAAAGAAGCAAACAGGTTTTGCACGTCGGCGAGCATGTCGTTACAGTCGCCGTCAGCCCGGTACCATTCAAGCATAGTGTATTCAGGATGATGCCGGTCGCCGCGCTCGCCCTGCCGGAAGCATTTACCGATCTCAAAGATTTTTTCCGCGCCCTGCGCCAGCAGTTTTTTATGATACAGCTCGGGCGAAGTGCGCAACCAGCGATCACCGGATGGTTCGGCATCAATGTGCAGTTCCATGCATGGGGTTTTCATCCGGATCGGAGTTTCGACTTCGACAAATCCCGCAGAATGAAAAAACGCCCGGATGCTTTGCATCAGGGCGTCGCGCACTTTCAGTTTTTCGATCAAGGTCATCATTTTTTTGAAACGCGATCGGAATATTCGCCGGTGCGGGTGTCAATACGGACAATGTCGCCTTCGTTGATAAAAAGCGGAACCGAGAATTCGTAGCCATTGTCGATTCTGGCCGGCTTCTGGACGTTGCTGCTGGCGGTATTGCCGCGGGCACCCGGCTCGGTCTCGGTAATGACTTTTTCAATGAAGGTCGGCAGGCTGATATCCAGCGCCTTTTCTTTATGGAAGAGAATGTCCACTTCCATTTCTTCAACAATAAAGTATTGATTTTTGCCGAGCTGTTCAGCCGTCAGATGGATTTCTTCAAAGGTTTCGTTGTCGGAAAAAACAAAGTCATCACCGTTGTGGTAGGAGAAGGTGAATGTGCGGGATTCCAGGTTGGCTTTGTCCACTTTATCGCCGGAACGGTAACTTTTTTCAAAGGTACTGCCGGTAGAGAGGTTTTTGAGTTTGCAACGGTAGATGGCCTGTCCTTTGCCGGGTTTGGAGAACTGGAAATCGGTAACGATGCACGGGGCACCATCGAGTTCAATTTTCAGTCCTTTTTTCAGTTCGGATACGTCGTACATGCTCTTCTCCTTGGCAAAATTAAGCGGCGGATTATGCACAGAACGGCATAAAAGGAAAGGGATTTTTCGCGTCAGGCGGATTGATCTTCGGAGACAATTTTCAATTTTTCAATCCGATAGCGCAAAATGCGGCGTGTGGTTCCGAGTACTCGGGCGGCGCGGGTTTGAACGCCGCCAGCACGCTGAAGCGCCTTGCGGATAATCGTACGCTCAAAGTCCTCAAGTACTTCTTTTATGGGCCGGCCGTCGGGCTCGGCCACAAAGGGACGGCGGGCCAGTTCGCGCTCCAGCCCGGCGACCTGATGCCGCAGGTCACCCAGATGCAATGCGCGGGCGACAACCAGTCGCAGTTCATCAATATCGAACGGTTTACGGATGTAGTCGGATGCACCAAGTTCGAGCGCTTTCATGACAGGCCGGATGGAAGGTGCTCCGCTGATCATGACGACCGGCAGACGGGAATATTTTTTGCGTATTGCATGCAGAAACTCAATCCCGTCTTTGCCCGGCAGTATAATGTCAAGCAGCATGATATCCGGCTGTTCCTGCTCAACTGCTTCGGAGGCTTCTTCTGCTGAAAGTGCGGTACTCACTTCGTAGAGCCCGCCAAAAACGATGCGTAATGATTCAAGCAGATAGGGATCGTCATCCACGATGAGCAGCTTTTTCATACGGAGACTCCTTCCCCGTTATAGAGCGCAGGCAGTGAAAGGCGCACGACCGTTCCGGGTTCGCCGGTTTCGATAGTCACCAATCCTCCGTGGTCAATCATGGTGCGGCGGACGATGGGCAGACCCAGTCCTACTCCACGCGCTTTGGTTGTGCAAAAAGGCGAAAAAACTTTTTCGCGCAACTCGGCGGGAATACCAGTGCCGTTGTCGCGCACTTCGATGATGACAGCAGGGCGACCGGTACCGATTTCTCCCGCAAATGCTCTGAGTGACACGCGCGGCTGTGCGTTACCTTCGACCGCCGTGAAGGTATTGTGAAGAAGGCGGGCAATGGAGTCGGCAAGAACGACGATATCACCTTCAATGGAAGGAAGTCCGGATTCCACTTCAACACGAACCTCCTGCGAAATAACATCGCCGTTCCGTGCCTTGTAAAGCGCGGTTTCGAGCAGTTCGCCTGCATTTACCGGCGCGAACTCAAGCTTGGGCGGGTTGGCGTATTCATCAAGCTGATCAATCATACCGTTAAGGCGGGCCACTTCCTGCGTGGTGAGGTCACGAAACTGTGTGCGGAATTCTTCATCACTGTAACGCTCAGGCAGGAGCTGGGAAAAAGTACTGATGGCAACAAGCGGATTGCGCACCTCGTGCGAGATGGCAGTAGCCAATTCGTTCCAGAAGGTAGCGCGCTCAAGATTATTCTGCTTTTCGCGCAGAATCCGCTCTTCGGTAAGGTCGTTGAGTACCGCCATGGCACCCATGCACTGCCCGTGCTGCTGAAGACGGCGTATCTGGATGGAAAGCCCGCGCCGGGTGCGCGGTTCAGTCCACTCAACCGGGCCAACCGCTTTTTCGCCCGCCATGCACCGGTTGAGCAGCGAGGCAATATAGCTGGAAAGCCGCTCGATCGGTCGGCCGATAAGGTCGGCGGCAGCGACATTGAGCAACGCTTCGGCTCCGCTATTAAACCAGCGGATGGCACCGTCGGCTCCAGTGGCGATAATGCCAACCGGTATGGCCTGCAGGAGGTTTTCGGCCAGCGCTTTCTGGATGGCGATGTTTTCGTGTAACAAGGAGTTTTCAATGGTGACCGAGACATGCTCGGCAAGAAGTGTAAGTTCTTCGATATCGCGCTGTTCAAACGGCGCACCGGATGAGGATCGCCCAAGGCAGAGCCAGCCGATGAGGCGTTCGCGTCCAAAGAGAGGCAGAATGGCTTCCGCACCGGCCAGATCGAGTGTTTTTTCGATCAGCAGGCGCTCTTCCATGGATTCAATGTGGCGCAACATGGAACGCGAGATACTGTGCGCGTGAATCTGAAGCCACTGAACAAACGGATGCGTTTTTTTAAATTCAAGTGAGCGGGTGTCTTCCATGCATTTGATACCGGCGCGGAAACAATAAAGCTCGGCAGGTGTAATGGAGAATACAGCAACACGCGATACGCGTGCGCAACTGGCGACCCCTTCAACAATGCTTTCGAGCATGATGCCGATATTGTCGAAACGGCGGAAGGCGCTGGAAAAATGGTAGAGCGACGGCGCAATGTTTTCGCGTAAGGGGGCTACCGGCGCGGCAGGCCGTTGCAGATCTTCTTTAAGCACACGGTTTTCCTTCTGAAGTCTCAGATGTGCCTGTGCCTGATCAAAAAGGGTTTGCAACCGCAAACGGTCGACTTCACCCGGTTCAATGGCGTAGATACCAGCTGAAGCGGCCTTCAAGCCGGGATCGGACCGGGCCGCGCCCAGCGCAACAATCACCGTGTCCGGAAATTCTTTGACCAATTCCGCAAGAGCCGCCATACAGTCTGCGGCACGCAAATCCATGAAGAGAAGCGTGTCGTGATGCTGATGCAGAAGCAGCTCAAGTTCGGACGGATCGTTGACATGGCGTACTGTTGAACGCGAATGGAGATAACCGCGTATACGTTGAAGCAGTACGCCGTCCTGAGTGTACATTATGCTGACCGGCAGTGTGCTCATTCTTCTTTTTTCTCCTGCGGTTTTAACAGAGGAAACTGCACATGAAAAACAGTACCCTTGCCTTTTTCGCTTTCCACATCAATCGTTCCGCTGTGTTCCTGAATTATTCCATGCGAGACTGAAAGTCCCAACCCAACGCCATGCTCTTTGGTGGTGAAAAACGGATCGAATATCTTGCTCAGATTCTCAGGCGTAATGCCGCAACCGGTATCCTGAACATCAACTTGAATGCGGTCGCCGGCCGACAGGCTGCCGGTTTGAAGAATGTCCGTTGAATGTTTGATGGTCGCTGTGCGCACCAGTAGCGTACCGCCTTTGTTCATGGCGTGAATGGCATTGAGGAAAAAGTTGATAAAAGTCTGATTCAGCTGCTCGGCATCGGCCTCGATGATGTGGCGTCTGGCATTCAAATGCCGCGTTAAGCTGATCTCGTGTTGAGCAAGCTGCTGTTCCACCAGCCGCAGCGAATTTTCAATGATTTCATGTAAAGAAACAGGCTTGAGGGCGGCTTTAGCCGGACGGGCAAAATTGAGCAGGCGATTGACAATCGTGTCGATGCGTTTCACTTCCTGACCGACCAGATCAAAGAAGGTATGGCGGAATTCGGCATCGCTGTACTGCTGAGGCAGAAGCTGTGTAAAAGTTTTGATGGTTACAAGCGGATTTTTGATCTCATGCGCCATTCCTGCAGAAAGTGTTCCGATACTGGAGAGCCGGTCGGTGCGGCGGATCTGCTCTTCCATTTTCCTGAGTACCGTCATGTCGTCAAATGCCAGCAACGCACCAAGCAATTTGCCGGTATGACTGCGGAAAATAGCCCCGCTGACGCGGATAGGAATTTCTTCGCCTCTAAGCATGATGCACAGATTCCTGTCGCGAAATCCGACTTGTGTATTCAGAATCGTTTCCAGCCCCTCAATCAGAGCGGGCGGCAGTACATCCATCGGCCGATCAACCACTGCAAACTCGGCAAGCCCTGTCAGCCTTTGAGCGCGTTGATTAAACACCGTCACGACACGGCTGGAATTGACCGCCACAATGCCGCTGGTGAGCGAATCGAGCAGGATGTCGTTATAAATTTTTCCGTTTTGAACGGCAGTATAGAGATTCGCATTTTCCAACGCTACCGCAAGCTGATCACAGAGCAGTTGCAATGCATGCTGTTCGGTCTCATCGTAAATGCGTCCAGACATTTTCTGCCGCAATAAAACAATACCGCCCATTTCCTTCTTTGAAATAATTCCAATCGCTACCTCAGCATCTATTTCCTGCATTTCAGCCCACGCGATTGATGAAATCTCCCCGAGGCGAAGACGGGGCAACATGTCCTTAACAACCGGCTTTCCGTCCCTGAGCAGTATTTTTGATACCGCGGAATTTTTAGACAATTTACAACGCTCTGAACCATTTTCGACCCATGGATACATCTGTACATGCTGGTCGCTTGGGCTCAGAAGAATCAATGCCTCACTCGTTCCAAACGATTGCTGTATAAGCTCAGAAAACTCTTTGCATAAACTGTCTACTGTTGTAACAGACCGCAGCATGCGGCTTGCCCGTTGAACAACTTTATCGATGTCAACGGTATCGGCATTTATAAAAAGAAGATTTGAAACTTTTTGCATCCACCCGTTTGCCGGTGCCACAGAAAGCGCAACCACAATCGCAGCTCCCAGATGCGCAAAATATGAAAGGTCTGCAAACAGCAGACCGCCTGTTTTACGAACAATATAATGAACCGTAATATACAATACTGTCAGATAACTGATTAGCAGGGCGTAGGATAACGAGCGTTGCAAAACCACAGAAACCGCCATGATCCTTCTGGTTGCAATGCCGTATGCCATGATCCCGTCTAACAACACCACACAAAGCGGGGTAAATTGTATCCAGCCTTTATAGGCGGTTAATAGCGGTATGATTTGCGCAAGTGACACCCCTACGATAATACTCACGCTCGAGGCTAGAAGGATAAACTGCAATTCTGTGCGGGCGACTCCCCGCAACCGGCGGAAGTCGCGAGTGCAACGAACAGAGAGAACCGTCAGTGCAATCAACCAATAGCCGGCATACACCCACTGCGCGCTTCCGTATTGCGGCTGAGCAAACCCATCGGATCCGAAGTCAACCCCCCTTACGAAAGCCGGATGAAAGCAGGTAAAACTATTGATAACGAGAAGTACGCCCCATATCCACAATTCCCGAATCATTTCGCCGGCGGAAGCAGCGGGTTTGGCAATTGCCAAACGCAGGAGGTCGAAGGTAAATGGCAGCAGTGCTGAAGCAATCCCTGCATACCGCATCCAGAACATCAGGTTTTCCGGTCGCGTTTCCTGCGATCCAATCAGCAAACAAGCCATCCAAAAATCAAAAGCAAGCGAGGTTATAAGGAAACACTGATTTGACCTGCGGACAGGGTTAATACGGTAAATTGCAACACCAAGCACCGCATTAGTCAACAATGCCGTCGTGGCAACAATCTGGAAGATATTAAATGACATCGGAAATATACTTTTTCAATATCAAGGTACTGTTTCCCCGCCCAAACCCGTGCGTGTTGATCATACAATATTTTAAGGTCTGACTCCGTCCCGTCAACGGAACATGATCTAAATCACATAAAGGGTCGGGCACTTCTAAGTTAGCAGTGGGCGTAACAAACGAATTTTTCAGAGACAGAACAGCCGCAATAAACTGGTGCGCACATCCCGCACCAAGCGCATTGCCGGTTATTCCTTTAATTGATGTAACCGGTATTTTATAAGAATGATCTCCAAAAATTCTCTTGATTGCATTTACTTCTACAACATCCATATGAGGATCGCTCGGTGCATGAGCGCTGATCATATCAATATCTGCAGGGGACAATGCGGCATTAAGTAAGGCTGTTTTTATCGCATCCTCCATCCCCGCTCCCTCATCTGAACGGGGAGCATCCGCAGCATTCCCATATCCAACTATTTCAGCGTAAGGAACAGCCCCTCGTGCTAATGCATGTTCCAGATTTTCAAGCACAACAACACCGGATCCTTCAGCCACGAGGCCGCCGTCACGGTCAAGATCAAAGGGACGGCTGGCCCTGTGAGGTTCGGTGTTTCGAATAGAAATTTTGCGGGATTTGTCAAAGCACTCAAATGAATAGCGTTCCATGGAACTGTCGGCGGCTCCGGCAAGCGCAATATCAAATTGACCTTGCATGATTTTATGTGAGGCCGCAGCAATCGCGTCCAATCCGGAAGCACAGCCATCAGAAACTGTTGTAAGCTCTGCCAGAAGTCCCAGCGTGTATGCGACCGAACTGCCAACGGCATGCGGCACCCCCGCTACAGCTGACCAAGGCCGGGATGGTTGCGCACGCAAGTCCATAGCCGTCGTACTGACTCCCATTACAACGGGAATCCGGCCGGCATTTTGGTAATCAAAAGCCGCATCTTCAAAGGCCATCCGAGCCGCAGCAATGGCGAATTGAGATGCCCGCGACATTCGTTTTTCAGGCTTCAGTTCAGGATCAATATAATCATGTGGATTAAAACCGCGCACTTCGCCCGAAATTTGACACCGTAACCCCGTCGCATCAAACAGCGTAATCGGCCCGATACCGCTTTTGCAATTGATCAGCGAATCCCAGTAGGCATCCAAACCTATACCGTTGGGGGCAACAACGCCCATGCCGGTGACGACTACCCGAGGTTGTGTATCCACTTCAACTCCAGTCTTTCTTTAAATGAGGAATATTCAAAAGTGTTCAGCGGAGAATAATAAAGGTGTACAGATTTGTACACTCAAGATTGTCAGGAAAAAAATTCCAGACATCAAATCGCTGTGAATCAGCTCACAGCAGGCGGACGTGCACATATTTGTGCATTAAGACTTCATCCGGAAATGCTAAGATAAAAGACAACAAATCGTCCTGTCATTTTTGCACATAAATAAATTTTTATGTGGAAAAATATAACTGAGGAAACTAGACTGGCGCAAATTATTGAAGTTGAATTGGATTGTTCCGGACAATTACAAACAAAAAACAGGAGACAGTAAAGATGATCGGAAAACCTTGTTTTACAGCCTCACTCGCAGTTTTTTTCACCACAATGATCTCCGCGTCTGTCCTCCTCGCGGAGGGATTTCGCAATTCTCCGGAGGGTGCACGCGCCATCGGAGCAATCGGCGGGCACAGAGCGTTTGCGGATGATGCAAATGCAGCCATCCATAACTCGGCCAATCTTGTTGATCTCAAACAGCCCATGGTTCAAGCCAACACCACATTCGGTTACGGACGGACAACTTTTGATACAACCGGCGTTTCCGATAAAACAGAAAATCCGTTCTTCGCCATCCCCGGCTTTTCTGCTGCCGTCCCGTTTAAAGACGGCAAGTATGCGTTTGGCCTCGCCGCCTACGTCCCGTATGGCCGGTCCGTTCAATGGGCCAACGACAGTTTTTTTGCCAAAAACAATATTTCGTATGCCGGAAGTATGACCGTTGCTGACATCACTCCGAATTTCGCCATGCGGTTGACCGACTCGATCTCCTTTGGTATTGGCCCAGACCTCTATTACGGCAAAGTGGAACAGAAAACCATCTTTTCAGGTATGGCGGCTTACTTATTCGGCCTGCCGTCCGGAACCGAATCCAAACTGACTGCAGACGGGGAAGCCATCGGCTGGAATACGGCGGTCACCTGGAAGATGACTGAAAAACAACGGCTGGCCGCGACCTACCGTTCCCCTTTCACTATAAAGTACAAAGGTGACAACGAGCTTTCAAGCGGCGGAAAAAGCGATGTCGATGCAGAAATAGAATACCCCACGATCATCGGCCTTGCTTATGGAATTGAATTAACTGACACCCTGCGCGCCGAAGTAAACGGCGAGTGGATTGATTTCTCCCAATACGAGGAATTGAAAATCAATGATACAGATCCCCGTTTTGCTGCAACTGTTCAGCAGCAGTTGAAAGAAACCTGGACCGCCGGTATCGGTGCGGAATGGAAATTCATACCACAATGGGCGCTCCGCTCTGGTTTCATGTATTTAAAGAACCCCACCCCGGATAAAACCTACGGTCCGTTGGGCCCTGACGAAGACCAAGGGGTTGTTTCAGTGGGGCTTGGATACGAAACAGACCATTACACGATCGATTTAGGTTATGCTTACGGCCTGTTTGACGGACGGAATGTCAGCGATTCCTTGAACAGTCCAGATGGAAAGTATGACTACAACGTACACCTTCTGAGTCTCTCCTTGGGCTATAAATTTTAGGATAACCCCATGACAACAAAAGATCGTCTACTGGTAATCGACGATGAACTCGGACCGCGGGAAAGCCTTCGCTTTCTTTTCAAGGACACCTACGATGTGACCTGCGCCGATTCAGTAGACAAGGGTGTTGAAGCGCTAAAAAAAAATCCGCCCGACACCCTCATCATGGACATCAAAATGCCGGGCAAAACAGGTATTCAAGGCCTTAAGGAAATCCGCGCCATCGACCAGCAGGTCTCTATCATCATGCTCACCGGCTTCGGCTCACTCGAAACCGCGCAGGAAGCCATTCGCCACGGTGCCACAGATTATCTAAAAAAACCTTTCGACACGGATGAAATCCGCGAAGTAGTGGCCGGTTACGTCAAACGCACTAAAATCAACCGTAAACGGGTTGCCGCCACTGACCATCTCGAAAATCTCACGACTCAGTTGCAGCAGCAGCTCAACGCCAAAGAAAAACTGGCCTCGCTTGGCGAAGAGTCTTCGGAATTTGTGCACGACCTCGGCAATCCGCTCAGCATCATCAACGGCTATGTCCAGATTCTCATCAAAGACATCAAGGACAAAAAGACTCAGGGCAAAGAAATCAACGTCAACTATCTGGAGCAGATCGAAAAGAGTGTCTCGCGCTGCCGCGATATGCTCACCCTCTGGCGAGAGCGCTCCAAAAGAGCTGAATCATCCATTAAGAAAATCGCGCTCGGTGACCTTGTAACCGAAGTCGCTGTCAATGCACAGACACTTGTTATCGGAAAATCCGCGCAAGCACACTTCACTCGCGGCCCGTCAGACTGCCTCATCGAAGGCGACAACGTGCAGATATTCCGAGCCATCCAAAATATTGTCGGCAACGCCATCGAAGCCTTGCCCGCCTCCGGCGGTGATCTCAAAATCTGCTGGAGGACAGACGGCCGCCGCGCACTTGTTGAAGTCGAGGACAACGGCGGCGGCTTTAAGCTCGAAAAACTGGCTGATATGCAAACTAAGCATTACACCACCAAGGGTGCATCCGGCGGCATGGGGCTCGGTCTCTTTATCACCAAAAATATCATGGAAGCACACGGCGGGTCACTCATCCTCGCTAACAACCAGACCGGCACCGGTGCGCTCGTTACCCTCGCCTTCCCACGCCTCAACTGATTTTCCGGCGCTGACGAAGCAGCGCCCTCCGGGAGGGTTGCGCTCCGTCGCAATCGTTTTTCGTGTGTTTAAAAAAGCAAAAAGCGCTCTGGAAATCCGGAGCGCCTTTTGCTTTTCAGCCGCCGGCGTTCAGCCAAGGCGGTTTTTGAGCGCTTCGGACTGCTCCGTCATACGGGCCGGCAGTTTGGAACCGAGTTTCGCCAGATACTCCTTGGCGTCAGCCAGCGTCGCTTTGAAAAGTTCTTTGTCCACTTTCATCAGCTCCGCCCAGTCTTCAGCCGGAATGTTCAGTCCATCAAGAGTTAGGTCGCCGTCTTTCGGCATCAGACCGATCGGTGTTTCTTTGGTGCCGACTTTTCCTTCAACACGTTCGCACATCCACTTAAGGACGCGGCTGTTGTCGCCGAAGCCGGGCCAGAGCCATTTGCCGTTCTTGTCCTTGCGGAACCAGTTGACGTAGAAACAGCGCGGAGCTTTATCGCCCAGCAGATCGCCCATTTCGAACCAGTGTGCCATGTAGTCGCCGGCATGGTACCCGATGAACGGTGTCATTGCGAAGGGATCGAAACGCAGGGACTGCTTAACGTCCAGTGCGGCAGCAGTCGGCTCGGAAGCGGCTGTCGCGCCCATGTAGACACCGTGGTTGAAATTGAAGGCTTCGTGAACCAGCGGCATCGTGGTGGTGCGGCGTCCGCCGAAAACAAAGATGTCAATCGGCACACCGGCCGGGTTTTCCCAGTCTGCGCAGATTACCGGACACTGCGCGGCAGGCGCGGTAAAGCGGCTGTTCGGATGTGCGCCGGGAATCTTCTTACCTTCAGCGTCCTTCATGCCCGGCTTCCACGGATTGTTTTTCCAGTCGGTACCACCGGCGCAGTCCACGCCCATATCTTCCCACCAGACATCGCCGTCGTCTGTGACCACCACGTTGGTGAAAATCGAGTTTTTGCTGCAACTGGCCAGCGCCATCGGGTTGGAAGCTTTCGACGTTCCCGGCGCCACACCGAAAAATCCGGCTTCCGGATTGATAGCATAAAGACGTCCGTCTTTACCCGGTTTCATCCACGCGATATCGTCACCGATGGTTTCGACTTTCCAGCCCGGGACCGTGGACTGAAGCATCGCCAGATTGGTTTTCCCGCAAGCCGAAGGAAAAGCCGCCGCGATGTGGAACTTTTTACCCTGCGGGCTGGTGAAGCGCAGGATGAGCATATGCTCAGCCATCCAACCTTCGTGACGGGCCATATTGGAAGCAATACGCAGTGCCAGACATTTTTTGCCGAGCAACGCGTTTCCGCCGTAACCGGAACCGTAGGACCAAATCAGGTTCTCATCCGTGAAGTGGGCAATATACTTCTGCTCAATCGGAGCGCACGGCCAGCGGCTGTCCTGCTGACCCGGCTTAAGCGGAGCGCCGACCGAGTGCAGACACGGAATAAATTCGCCATCGTCGCCGAGAACTTCGAGCACTTTCGTGCTGACGCGGGTCATGATGTGCATATTGCATACAACATACGGAGAATCTGTTATTTCGACACCAACCTTGGCAATCGGCGAGCCGATCGGACCCATTGAGAACGGAATGACGTACATCGTGCGGCCTTGCATACAGCCGGTGTAAAGCTTCGTCATCGTCTTCTTGAGTTCCACCGGATCAATCCAGTTGTTCGTCGGACCGGCATCTTCCTGTTTCACCGAAGCGATATAGGTACGGTTTTCGACGCGGGCCACGTCGGACGCATCGGAATTGAAAGCGAAGCTGTTCGGACGTTTCTTCTCGTCCAGCTTAATCGCCGCGCCGCTGGCCACCATTTCAGCCATCAGGCTGTCATATTCTTTTTTCGAGCCGTCACACCAAACCACGCGGTCCGGGGTACACATTTTTTGCACTTCAGCCACCCAGCTGAGCAGCTTCTTATTTTTGGTCGGTACCGTCATTTTGCAATCCTCCACTAAGTTACAAGCCATCGAATCCGGTTAAAATTCTGCATAAGGTGCGGAAATGACTCCGGCAAGTCAACCTCCTAAGCCATAAATTTATGAGTGCTTCCGTGATATTTTCGCGGTTCCCGCTTTTCCGCCGCGCCCGCCTTCCCTATTCTCTCCCGCATGAATGTTGAAACCGTCATTGTCGGCCCCTTTGAAGTAAACTGCTACATCGTCTGGGGTAAAGAAAAGCAGGCGCTCGTCATTGACCCCGGCCATGATGCCGCCAGCCTCGAAGCCGCACTGAAAAGTAACGGACTAACTGTCGCCGCCTACCTGCTCACCCACGGTCATGCCGATCACCTTTGCGCCCTCGCCGACCTGCACGCCGCCTGCCCCGCGCCCTTTTACATCCACGCCGAAGATTTCAAATGGGCCTTCGGCCAGCAAAACCAGATTCAGCCCTACTACCCTGTCCCTGGAAAACCCGCTACCGGATTCATCCAGCCGGAAACTGCTGAACATTGGACAATTGCTGATTTGAGTTTTCAGTGTTTGGAAACTCCCGGCCACACCAAAGGATGCGTCTGCTACTACTTTGAGCAGGAAAAAGTCATCTTCACCGGCGACACCCTTTTCAAAGGAACCTGCGGTCGCACCGACCTGCCTGGCGGCGACGGACGCGTTCTTGCAAAGTCGCTCAGGAAACTGGCCGCGCTGCCCGACGATGTCACCGTTTATGCCGGGCACAACGAGAGCACCACCATCGGCTGCGAAAAACGCACTAACTTTTTCATGCAGCAGGCCGCAAGATAGACATTAAGCCATGCAGCAAACCGTCTAATCGCCTGGATGTGCGGCAGGAACGGGCACCGATCCTTTTTCAGAAATTTTCTGTTTTTCTCCTGCAAGAGTTCGGGCGACTTCTAAATTGCGGAGCGTCCCGGCATCACTCGGTCGCAATTGCAATGCCTGCACCGAATGTCCGATGCCCTCGTCAAGACGCCCCTGCAGAATCAGTGCCGCGCCAAGAGCCTTATGGGCATCAAAATAATCCGGATCCAATCGCAATGCGTTCTGGAGATGGATTATGCCTTCGTCGAAAACGCCCCGGGAAACAAAAGCGTATCCCAAATTATAAAGTGCATCTACATCGCCCGAATCAATTTCCAGCGCCTTTGCAAAACAGGTCTCAGCGGCACTCCCCTTGCCTTCAGCAAAAAGAGCTGCGCCCAAATTCACAAGCGCTGTCGTATTATTTTCGGTACACGCCAAGGTATGGCTCCATAAAACAATATCGCTGCGCCAGAACGCGGCCTGTGCCCGGGCAATCAGCATGAGTGTTATCAAAACAGCTGTTATCGAAATATACCAAACACTCCGCCGGCATCTCTGAAAAACCGGCTGCTCTGCAACGGCCCACACGAACAGAAAACACAGGCCGATGTGAGGGAGATAGGTGTAACGGTCGGCATGCGCCTGCACCCCGACCTGGATCAATCCAATTACAGGCACAAGCATCCCGACATACCACATCCACCCCATCAAAAACCACGGTCGGGTTTTCCGTCCCGCCCAAGCCAAAATAGACACCCCCGCGAGCAACAGCATAGCTGACCCGGCTTGCCAAAATGCCACTCGGCAGCCCGGATGAGGATAAACCAGAGCCAGATCAAACGGATAAATAAACTGTTTCAGGTAAATCAGATACGAAACAGCCGCGTTACATATCCGGTAAAGAAAAGGCACTTCGATTTTCGCCAGAGCGTGCTCCTGAGCCCAAACCGTAGACACACAGACTAAGGCCGAAAACAGAAACAGCGGAATTTTTTCAGCGATCAAATACCGGAGTAAAACAAACCGTTCAGAAGAACTGTTCATTCGCTTCAGCGGCCAGTAATCCATTAGAAGAAGTATGAAGGGCAGCGTAACCAGCATGGGTTTAGACAGCAACCCCGGCAGAAAAACCAACACGACCAATAAATACCGCCGTAACGAAAATACTCGCCGGACATAGTGAATATACGCCCGCAAGGTCAGCATAAAAAACAAACCGCTTAACACATCCTTGCGTTCTGCGATCCACACAACCGATTCGACGCGCAGAGGATGAATGGCAAACATGGCTGCAACAACGGCACTGCGCCAGAAAAAACCGGTCATTTGCCGCAAAACCGAAAACAGAAGAAGCGTCGTCACTAAATGGAGAATTATATTTATCAAGTGCGGCCCGGCAGGATTCAGACCGAATAACTGACAATCAAGCATATGCGACAGGGAGGTGAGCGGATGCCAGTTGCCTCCATGCCGATGCGTAAAAGCCCACTGAACGCTTTCCGCCGTCAATCCGTTTGTAACCGCAGGATTCGCGTACACATACCCGGGATCATCAAAATTAATAAAGCCATACTGGATCGTCTGCCCGAAAACAAACCAGACCATCAGCACAAGGATTAAACCGACTCCAACAGCAGTCAAACGAGTTAGTTCTGACGATCGATAATCCATGGGTTATCCATCAATTTATACGACCGGCTGCCTGAACAGGCGGGAACGGAATATTCCCATCCGGCAAAGACGGAAAGAAAGACCCGTCCACAGACAACCGAGTCCGTAAAAGAAACTGCGTTTAAAATTAATCGAAGAAGCTTCCGGAAAATATTTCGTCGGACAGCTTATCTCTGCAACGGTTTGATTCCGCCAGAGAATCTGCGCCAGCATCTGGTTGTCGAAAACGAAATCATCGGAATTTTCTTCCAATTGAAGCTGCTTAAGCAGTTCGCTGGAAAACGCGCGGTATCCGGTATGGTATTCAGAGAGCTTCGCCCCAAGCAGTACATTCTCCACCGCCGTCAGAACACGGTTGGAAATATATTTCCACCACGGCATCCCGCCTTTCAGTGCGCCGCCCCCGAGAATGCGTGAACCCAGCACACACGGATAGAGCCCGCTCGCAATCATGGACGCCATCGCCGGGATCAGTGCAGGAGTGTACTGATAGTCGGGATGAATCATAATAATGATATCCGCGTCTGCCTCCAGCGCCAGCCGGTAACAGGTTTTCTGGTTTCCGCCGTAGCCCCGGTTCTTGGAGTGAATGTGCAGTTGAACACCGCTCAGGCTTCTTGCGATCGAAGCGGTTTCGTCGCAACTTGAATCGTCCACCACAACAATCTGATCAACGACCCCTTGCACCATCACCTCATCATAGGTTTTGCGCAGTGTTTTCGCTGCATTGTAAGCCGGCATAACCACCACGATTTTTTTTCCACTCATCATTGTGCCCACTACCATGCCAAACCCCTTTATCGTTTTCGAGAGGATTCCGGACAGAGTTAATTCTTCGCTCAGTGAGAACGGCACACTGATTTTCCCAATGGTTGGAACCTCTCTAGCAGAAACCTCTTTGCCGCATACCTTATGAACTGCTAAAACTTTCCGGACGTCATGTACATTTATACGAATCACCATATTCCATGAGATTAACTGACAGGAAAGGAAGATTATGAAGCCAGCAAAACCTAAAGCAGCCATCCTTCTCATTGCTTTCTTGTTAGGATCAACTTGCGGATGCGCCTCAGAATGGTCGGAAGCAACCCGTGTGACGAGCATGACAAATAGGATAGAGATTCTCGGGATGTCCCTGCTTCCGCCCCAAAGAGAGGGCTGGAGTTACATCAGAAATCATCCAGCACGAATAACATTTGGAAAACCAGGCAATACAAGCGACCAATCGGTTATCGGCGCGGTGGTATTAAGCAAATTACCTGACATTGGATCAGAAGCAGAGTTTCTTGAGGTGGTGTCTAAACAAAGGCACCGAAACGTGGGGGATCCGCGGTATGAATACCTCGTGGATGAAGAAACTGTTTCATGCGAAAAGAACACACTTGGTGTTCGCATTCATACCAAATACAAAGATTTCGGGGCAAAGAATCTGCCAGAAGGATGTTCCTGTCTTATCGTTGAAGATATCGGGATTATGTGTCGTCATCCCGAGAACAAAAATGTGGCTGCTTCAATTATTCTGTCTCAGCGTTCTAAGCCAGAAAACACGGTTACAAACTTCCAAGAACTGGCCGATGGATTCATCAAAAATGCTGAGTTTACACCATTTCCAAAGTCCCTTGCCGCCAATCATTAGTTCCGGTGTTTGAAAACTCTCTGCGCCTTTGCGGCTTTGCGCGAAACTCTCTCTACTTCTGGCTTTGAAGCCGTTCTTTGAGCGTGGTGACGCGTTCGCGGGATTCGGCGCGACTGACGGCCAGTCCCATCGCTTTTTTCGTTCCGACCAGCACGGCGAATTTCTTGGCGCGCGTGACGGCGGTGTAGAGCAGGCTACGCTGGAGCATGACAAAATGCTGGGTGTGAACCGGGATAATCACGCAGGGATATTCACTGCCCTGTGATTTATGGATGGTGACGGCGTAGGCGTGTACCAGTTCATCGAGTTCGCGAAATTCATACTTCACGCGGCGCTCATCAATTTTTACCACCACTTCGCGCTGTTCTTCGTCAATCGCCACGATGCGTCCAAGGTCGCCGTTAAAAACCTCTTTGTCGTAGTCGTTCTCGGTCTGCATGACGCGGTCGCCTTCGCGGAAAACCATGCCGAAGCGTTCAATTTCGCGCCCAGCCGGATTCAGCAGTCCCTGCATCACCTGATTGAGATTGCGCGCGCCGAGTTCGCCGCGCTGCATCGGCGTCAGTATCTGGATGTCATCAATCGGGTTAAAGCCAAGCCGCTGCGGAAGCGATTCGCTGACCATTTTACTGATCACGCCGATCACCTTCTGCGCTTCTTCGGCTTCGACAAAATAGAGATCGGACGATTTGTCGCCTTCTTCCGGAAATTCCGGAAGCTGTCCGTGGTTAATGCGGTGTGCACCGGTGACGATCCGGCTTTCGGCAGCCTGCCGGAAAATTTCGGTGAGCGCGACGACCGGCACGGCACCAGACGCTATAATATCGCAAAGCACACGGCCCGGTCCGACGGACGGAAGCTGGTCGGCATCGCCGACAAAAATCACCGCCGCGCGCTGCGGAATTGCCTGCAACAGCTGATAGGCCAGTACTTGATCAATCATACTGGCTTCATCAATGATGAAAACATCGCCTTCGAGCGGATTCTCTTCCGTATGCCGGAATCCGCCGGTTCCGGGATTGAACTGGAGCAGACGGTGAATCGTCTTGGCCTCCAGCCCAGTCGTTTCGCTCAGCCGCTTGGCCGCGCGACCCGTCGGCGCGCAAAGCAAGACCGTCAGTTTTTTCGCCGATAAAACCTGAATGATTGAATTCACCAGCGTGGTTTTACCGACGCCGGGGCCGCCGGTGATAACCATGACTTTGGCCTGCACAGCAAGACGCAGTGCTTCGCACTGGTTTTCTGACAGCTGGATTTTTGTTTTCTTCTGCACCCAGTCGAGCGCTTTTTCAAAATCGATCTTCGGGCAGGGATGTTTGCCGTAATTCAGTTCGGTCAGTTTTTTGGCGAAGGCCCATTCGGCAAAGTAAAGCTTCGGCAGATAGACCAGCGCGCGGCCCTGCCGGTCTTCATCCAGGATGAGCCGTTTTTCGTTGATCAGCCAATCAAGCGCACCGGCGATCTGTTCGGGTTGAATATCCAGCAGTTCGACAGTTTTGCTTTGTAAATCGCCGCGCGGCGAGGCGCAGTGGCCGCTGGTGGTCAGCTCCTGCAGGACATATTCAATTCCGGCGCGGGCGCGCAGTTCGGAATCTTTGGCAATGCCGAGTTTCTGCGCAATGCCGTCGGCAATCAAAAAGCCGATACCGTGGATGTCGCGGGCCAGACAGTACGGATCGCGCTGAATCAGTTCAATCGATCGTTCGCCGTAGGCTTTATAAATCCGGAAAGCGCGCGCAGTACTCACGCCGTGGCTGAAGAGAAAACTCATGATTTCGCGAACGCCCTTCTGCTCCGCCCACGCCGCGCGAATGCTGGCACGCCGTCCTGGACCGATGCCCTCCACTTTGAGCAGCTTGGCCGAAGAGTTTTCGATCACATCAAAAACATCGCGCCCGAAAGCCTGCACCAGCCGTTCAGCATACTCTTTGCCAATGCCGCGAATCATTCCTGAACCGAGAAATTTTTTGATACCGTCCAGCGTGTCGGGCTGGGAAATCCGCATAGACTCGGCTTTGAACTGCTGGCCGTAATGGGCATCGGTGATCCATTCGCCGTCGGCGGCCAGCCATTCGCCGGGGTTGGCGCTTGAAACCGTACCGACAACTGTGACGAGGTCTTTGTGTCCGCGGACTTTAACGCGCAAAACGGCATAACCGTTTTCCTCGTTGCGGAAAACGGCCCGCTCAATCTGTCCATCGAGGCGGCGGTTCTGGTCTTTTGTTCGAGCGGTATTCATCTTTAAAGCCGGTTGATGAGCGAATATAGTCACAGCGAAAGGATATCTCAATGGCTGATGTAGACTATCAACACCTTGAGGCGCGGCTGGGCCGGGCTCTGCTGGCGCAGCGCCTGAAAATTCAGACGCATCATGTGGCGCGGCTTTTCGGCAGCGGCAAGGTCTGGTTTCATATTGAACACATCCGCCTGCTCCACCGTATCATCCGCAATCTGCTGAAAGCCGCCGGGCTTTATTGGCGCGGCCACCGCAACGCGCTGACCGTACAGGTGAATTCCGACGATCTTCCCTGCCCCGACCTGCCGGAAGCTTTCGCCGGCTTTCGCCTGCTGCACATCAGCGATACCCACATTGATGCCAATCCCGAACTGCTAGACATTCTGATCCGGCTGATTGAGCCGCTTGAATATGATGTGTGTGTATTCACCGGCGATTTTCGCGAAGGCACTTTTGAGGATTATGAAATGCCGGTGCGCCGGATGCTTGAATTGCACCGCCATATCAAAACCAAAACCTATGCGATCCTCGGCAACCACGATGCAATTGAAATGGTTCCGGCGCTTGAAACAGGCGGCATCCGCCTGCTGCTCAACGAACACGTCATGCTGGAACACGGCGGCTCAAGCATCTGTCTGGCAGGCGTGGACGATCCGCACTACTACGAAACCGACAATCTCGACAAGGCGCTGGAAGGCGTTCCGGAAAACGATTTCAAAATCCTGCTGGCCCATTCGCCCGAGATCTGCCGGAAGGCCGCCTTCGCAGGCATAAATCTTTATCTTTGCGGTCATACCCATGCAGGACAGATCTGTCTGCCGGGCGGACGTCCGCTGCTCACCAACAGCAAATGCCCGCGCGAATTCCACGCCGGCCTGTGGCGTTTTGAAGAAATGACCGGCTATACTTCGCGGGGCGCAGGGACTTCGTCAGTAGCAGTGCGGTTCAACTGTCCGCCGGAAATCACGGTACACACGTTACGCTGCAAGTGACCTTAAGCCGTCCGGATACGATCCTTGAAAAGTGCTGTGCGGGTTTTGACCTTTGGATCAAGCGCCGTATGAGCCACGTTGACCAGTAGACCGACCATAGCCGACGAAACAAGCAAGCTCGATCCGCCGTAGCTGATAAAAGGAAGCGCAATTCCTTTAGTGGGCACACAGCCGGTAACTACAGCCAGATTGATCATAGCCTGCAAGGTGATCATAAGCGTTATACCCAGCGCAGTGAACCGTCCGAAGTCATCCGAAGCACGCCCGGCAATACGCAGACCGCAAATAAAAATAACAACAAAAAGGATCAGTACCACCAGCGTGGCAACGAGACCGAATTCTTCGCCGATGATCGGCAGAATAAAGTCAGTGTGTGCTTCCGGCAGATAGTGATATTTCTGGATACTATTGCCAAGTCCGGTGCCGTGCGCGCCGCCCGAAGCAAAAGCAATGAGACCGTTGATAAGTTGCCACGCTGCCCCTTGCGCATTCTCTTCCGGATGAAAAAAGGCGAGGAAGCGATCCATGCGGTTAGCATTGTGCGTCAGAAGCACCGCCAAAGCACCGACACCGGCACCGGCAAACCCGAGTAAATGGCGTGGACGTGCTCCCCCAATGTAAAGCAAGCCCATTGTCACAAGCCCCACAAGTACCGTCGTTCCAAAGTCCGGCTCGACTATCAGCAGCATGGCAAAAAGGCCAAGCGCCACCAGAGGCGGCAACAACCCTCTTTTAAAAGTGTGCATATAACGGCGGCGGCGGGAAATCCACCATGCAAAAGCCAGAATGATACTGATCTTTGCAAACTCGGAAGGCTGCAACCGCAGCGGCCCGAGTTGAAGCCAGCGCCAACTGCCGTTGGTTTTAACGCCAATACCGGGAACAAAAACTAAAATCAAAAGCAGCACACAAATACCAGCCGTCGGCAGTGCCGCTATGCGCAGCCAGCGCATATCCAGCCGCGTACAGCTGATGGCTACAATCAGGGACAATAACATCCAGATTCCCTGCTTTTTTATAAAATAGCCGGTATCATGAAAGTCAGCATCGCCGCGCACCATGCTGGCGCTAAACAACATAACCAGACCGATGGTAGCCAGAATGAGCACCGCCGCAATCAATACAGAAATGGTTCGTTGCATAAGGAAACTATCCCATGAAGATTCCGGAATGAGAATGAAAAAAAAGGGACGCCGCAAGGCGTCCCTTTTAACAACCGCCCGGACAACTATTCCGGAATCGGAACCAGCAGCTTGGTGCCGGGTTTAACCGAAGCGGCATCGGTGATGTTGTTCAGCTTCATGATTTCCTGTTGCGAACTGCCGTACTGGCGGGCTACATCGTCCAGCGTTTCACCCGGATAAAGTACATGTTCGTAAACCGGAGCGCCGGCCGGTTTGGCCGCCGGAGCCGCTGGAACAACTGCAGGCGAAGCCGCCGGAGCAACTGCAGATGAAGCTACTGCACCAGTAGCAGCCGGGGCGGCGTCCGCAAGCGGAGCAGGAGCCGGCACAGGTTCGGCGGCAGCGGCCTTAACAGGCGCAGGAGCCGCTACTTTGGCTGCAGCCGGAGTCTTCTTGGCAGCGGCCGGGGCTTTAACTGCACCCTTCTTTGGAATAGTCAGACTTTTGCCGACAACAAGGCTGTCACTCGTCAGACTGTTTGCCGTTCTGAGTTCGGCAGTCGTCAGTCCGCTGCGTTTGGCAATTGCTGAAAGCATGTCGCCCTTTTGAATAACATAGGTGCTTCCCTGTTTGATGGCACCTGTAACCGGACGGCTGGAGACCGGAGCGGTGTGTTTAGACGAAACGGCGGCGCCGGAAGATTCAGTAATACGAATTTCCTGTCCCACCTTCAGCTCATTGGGGTTGGAGAGATTGTTGTACTCGGCCAGCTTTTTCCAAGTCGTACCGTGCGCAGAAGCAATAGACGAAAGAGTGTCGCCTTTTTTAACACTGTAAACCTTTGCGCTTGGAACGGCGGGAACTGCAAGTGTACTGCCGCCGGAAACATCACCGGCCGGAAGAACCACCGGCTGATCCTGCTGAACACTGCCGACTTTAGCCGTTTTGCAACCTTGCATACACAAAAAACCGGTCAGCACCACCATATGCATTGCCAAAACCAGTAACCCTGTAACCTTCGCCTTCATGAGCAACTCCTTCTTATATAACCTTACCCGTTTCCTACACTTCTACCCGTTTCTCTCAGCCCGCAGACGGCGGCGGCGAAACAATCGCCGCGTTCGTTAAAATCGCGAAACTGATCAAAGCTGGTACATGCAGGAGAAAGAAGAACAGTATCGCCCGGCTTCGCCTGCTTCTGTGCGGCTTCAACGGCCGCTCCTAAAGTTCCGCAGGAAATACACCGAACCGCGTCCCCCCACGCAGCCTGCATCATACCCGATGCTTCCCCGATAAGATATAGGTGCGAAACCCGTTGCGCCAGTAAATCTTTTGCCAAACTTAAATCACGCTCCTTGGCCCGCCCGCCGGCAATTAAGTGAACCTTACCGCTTCTGGAACACATTTTAACTGCCGCGCACATGGCAACGATATTAGTAGCTTTGGAATCATCCACATATTTAACCCCGCCGATCTCCGCCACCAGTGCCGTCCGGTGCGGAAGCGGCTCAAAA
The DNA here is from genome assembly GCA_903826865.1 of uncultured Verrucomicrobiota bacterium. Taxonomy (GTDB): domain Bacteria; phylum Verrucomicrobiota; class Kiritimatiellia; order Kiritimatiellales; family Tichowtungiaceae; genus Tichowtungia. Next base: position 81,339 of record CAIKGD010000048.1, on the reverse strand, counting down.
ACCCGTGCGCTCGCCTCCACCGCCGCAGGTGGAATGCCGCAGGCCGCGCAGACGGCGGCCACAGCCCCGCCTGCAACACCGAGAATTTCGTTGGCAAAAAGGGTGCCATTCAGATTGATTTCACCGACCCGACCATCGCTATAACGGAAATCCGCTTCCTGTTCTGTACCAAATGTTTTCAAAACACCGGAAATTTTATTCGCGGTGTTTGAAACCATTGCACAGGGAATGACCACGGTATCAGTTGTCAGGATATTCGCGAACAGGCGAAATTTGAGATTCCGATAATTTTCCATGCTTCCGTGGCGGTCGAGGTGGTTCGGTAACACGTTGAGCAGCAGACCGATATCCGGACGAAACTCCTGCATTGTCTCCAACTGAAATGAACTGACTTCGATTACCAGCCAGTCCGGTACATCATGAAGCATCACTGCGGCACAGACCGGAAAGCCGTAATTGCCGCAGGGCACAGCCCTCTGTCCAGCCTGCGCCAAGGCATCAGTAATCCATTTAACAACCGTGCTCTTGCCGTTGGATCCGGTGACGGCGATCACCGGGCAGTGACGGCGCGACCAGCCCAGTTCCAGTTCGGAAAGCAACGGAATGCCCCGCTCAATCAAATCGTTTATCCACGGATGCTTAAGCGAAAAACCTGGACTTATGATGGCAACGTCAGGAGTAAAGTACAGGTCTTCGTAGCGGTAATCCGGAGTAATTTCCTGACAGATACTGACCGTCGTCACGCCCTCGGAACGCAACAGCGCCTCTGCGGCACGCCCGCTGCGCCCGCATCCGATCACCAGCGCCGTTTTGTAATTATGCATGGCGCGATAATTAGAATTACAAAGCCCACTGTCTATCTAAATTTGATGTGCCTTTTCATACGGACACGAAAAGCCGATTGCCACCAAGGTCTCGCACTGCTCTCCGTCCTGCGCATACCGGCAGCACAATTCACTGAACACCTCTGCGCATGAGCCGATAACAGCCGTTGCACCAACCTGATCGTTTGTGCATAATGTAAGCATGATACTGAAAGGCAAACGGGCATTGGTGACGGGCGGCGCAGTGCGTATCGGCCGCGCGATTACCGAAGCTCTGCTTGCCGAAGGCGCAGAAGTAATCGTCCATTTCCTAACATCGGAAAAAGAAGCCGGCGCCTTCTGGCCGAACATCATCCAAGCCGATATGAACGATCCGGCGCAGTGTGAAACGCTGCTGGAACGCACTGCGCAGCAGTTCGGGCCAATCGACATTCTCGTTAACAACGCCAGCGTTTTTCACCAGACCCGGCTCATTGACGCCACCTATGACGCGGCGATAAAAGAGCTACAGCCGAACCTGCTCGCGCCGTTGGCGCTGATCCGAGGGTTTGCGAGGCAGACGAAAACCGGAAAGATCATCAACCTGCTCGACCGCCGCGTCACGTCACACGACACGACCTGCGTGCCGTATATGCTCAGTAAAAAAGCACTTGAGGAACTGACTAAACTGGCAGCGCTCGACCTCGCCCCCGGCATCACCGTCAATGCCGTCGCGCCCGGGGCAATACTTCCGCCGCCGAAAGATCGTGATAATCCGGCGTGGGAATATGCCGGAACCATCCCGCTCAGTAAACGCCCGACTCCCGCCGACGTCGCCGGCGCCGTTCTCTATCTGCTGAAAAGTGACCATATCACCGGACAGACGATTTTTGTCGACGGAGGACAAAACCTTTTAGAAACCTGAAAGCAGGACGATGGATAAAATTTATATCAGAGACCTGGCGCTGAGATGCATCATCGGACTTTACCCTGCAGAGCGGAAAAATAAGCAGGACGTTCTCATCAATGTCATGATGGAAACCGACCTGCGCGCCGCCGGAAAGAGCGATGAGCTCAACGATACGGCAGACTACAAAGCGATCAAAGTGGCGATTCTTGATTTTGTCGAAAACAGCCGCCTCAAGCTGATTGAATCGTTGGCCGAAAATATTGCGGCAATCTGCCTGAAAGATGCCCGCATTCAAAGCGCAACGGTTACCATTGATAAGCCCGGCGCATTGCGCTTTGCCCGCAGTGTTGCGGTTGAAATCACAAGAAAACGTAATCCGTAACGGGTACTGCGTATTGCACAAAAGCACGGAACTTCCCGAAGTCCGGAAATACGACTGTTACGCGATACGCAGTACGCAATACGTCGTACGCATCACTCCTGAAACACACCCATGGCGCGGAATTTGTCGTAGCGCGCGATCATGAGCTGTTCAGCCGTCTGCGCTTTAAGTTCGGCCAGGTTGCGCAGAAGCGCGGCTTTAAGATTGTCCGCCGCGGCTTTTTGATCGGTATGCGCCCCGCCCTTCGGCTCGGGTACAATTTCATCGGCCAGCTTGTTTTCGATCAGATGCTGGGCGGTTATTTTCAGCGCTTCGGCCGACTGGTCGGCATAGGCGCGGTCTTTGAACAGAATCGCGGCGCAACCTTCGGGAGAAATGACCGAATAATAGGCGTGTTCAAAAATCAGAATACGATCACCGATGCCGATGCCGAGCGCGCCGCCGGAGCCGCCTTCACCGATGATAGTGACAATGATCGGCACGCGGATGTTGAACATTTCGCGCAGGTTGACGGCGATGGCCTCGGCAATGTGACGCTCTTCAGATTCAAGGCCTGGAAATGCGCCGGGGGTGTCGATAAGCGTTATGATCGGCACGTTGAATTTGTCGGCGAGCCGCATGAGGCGCAGCGCCTTGCGGTAACCTTCCGGATAGGCGCAGCCGAAGTTGCATTCAAGATTGCTCCGGGTGTCGCGCCCTTTCTGCGAACCGATGATCATGACCTTCTGTCCGTCGATTTTAGCAAAGCCGCCGATAATGGCGCGGTCGTCGGCATGGATGCGGTCACCGTGGATTTCAACGAAGTCCGTAGTCATATTCCGGATGTAGTCCATGGTGTAGGGCCGCTCGGGATGACGGGCGACCTGAACTTTCTGCCAGGCCGTCAGGTTGCCGTAAATCTGCCCGCGGGTCGCCGCAATCTTTTCTTTCATGCGCTCGATTTCATGCGAGACATCAATGTCCTGTTTCTTGCTGAAGGCCTCCAGCTCGTGCAGTTTTTTCTCGAGCTCAAAAACAGGTTTTTCAAAAGGCAGTGTAAAAGGCGGCATAGCACAACTCCTAAAGGTTGGTTATTCGCTGATGATGACATCCGTCCCGCGGGGAATCAGCAGGTAGAGTTCTTCGACATCCTCGTTCAGCATCCGGATACACCCATTGCTGGTTTCAGCGCCGATACTGTCGCGCGCAGGAGTGCCGTGAATACCGAAGCCTTTGATTTCAGGCCGGGTTGAGTCCTGAATAGACATCCAGCGGGTGCCAAGCAGATTGCGCGGATCGCCGAAGGGGATGATGCCGCCGCCCGGCGGCGTCCAGGCGGGATTGGTCTGGTGCACGACGGTGCGGAACGTGCCAAGCGGCGTTTTGCCGTTCATGCCGAGTCCGGCGATGTAACGCTTAAACAGTTTTCCGTTCATGGTCAAATCAACAGTTTTAGCGGATTTATCGACCTGTACAACAAACGGTGCGGCAGGAATGAGCAGGCGTCCGCCGGGATAAATCATGTTGTTTTCAATTTTGTTCATTTTGCGGATCAGCTCAACCGTAGTCTTGTTCTGCCGCGCAATTTTATCGAATGAATCACCAGGCTGGATGACATAGTTTTTCTTTTCCGGGGTCGGCGTCGTGGAAAGGAAAAGTTGTACATTAATACGCCCCTGAACGCGCAGAGCGTTGTTTTTTAGGCTTTCTTCAGAAGCCGTCGCGATTACTTCGCCGAGCAGGTCGCGCGCCTGAGCCAGACTGCCGGCGGCGGCAAGGCTCTGGGCGCGGGTGAAAAGCTGCTGTGCTTTAAGATCGGCAGGCGGAACAGCCGGAGCGGCCGGAGCCGGAGCAACCGGCGCGGGTGCCGGAACCGGAGGTTTAACCGGCGCGGCAACCGGCTTTTCCTGAGCCGCCGACTTTGCCGCAGATGCTTTAACCGAACGGCTGTCCATCCATAGGCACAGGCCGATCACAACTACGGTTACAGCCAGCACAACCAATCCGGTCACAATAAACCTCGAAGGAGGTTTGCGCTGTTCGTCATAAGATTTTACAAAAATATCTGTCATTTTTCTATCCCGAAACACTGCAATTGGGGGAGGAAACTAATTCAAACCATACGCTTTTGCAATCCATTAAAAATCGGCTATGATGCCGACCATGCGAACCGCAACTCAAGATATCCACGGCAACCCGACCCAAATGACCTTTGGCGTGCAGATGCTAATCTTTGCCAACATCGCCGCCTATGTTATTGAATACGTTTTCCATTACCCGCTGAGCCGGTTCGGCGCCCTGCGAGTCAACTGGTGGACCACATTCAGTTTCTGGCAGCTTGTGACCTATCAGTTTATTCATCAGGGGATCGGTCATCTGTTCTCCAATATGATGGGACTGTACTTTCTGGGGCCGGAAACCGAGCGTACGCTCGGCACCAACCGCTTCTTCGCCCTTTATTTCCTAAGCGGTATCCTCGGCGGCTTGGGATGGTCACTTCTCTCGCCTTACGGTTCCTGTATCGGCGCCTCCGGTGCCGTCTTTGGAGTACTCGGCGCTTATGCTGCGCTCTACCCTAAGCGCGAACTCATCCTTATTTTTATGCCTTTTGTGCCCATCAAAGCGTGGCTTTTCGTCCTCCTGCTCGGTGCCTACGAATTCATGCACACTCTCGCCGGGCCCGGCGGACATATTGCCAACGCCGCGCATCTCGGCGGAGGTATTGCCGGTTATATCTATGCCACCATCATCGGCCGACCTGACATTCTGCATAAAATTAAGGAAAAGTTCCGCCCGAAAGGAAACCCGCCCGTCAGCCGCGCTGAGATAGACAGAATCCTCGACAAAGCCGCACAGCAAGGCATGCATTCGCTGACAAGCCGCGAACGCGACTTGCTGAAACGCGCCGGGAAACAATAATGTGTAATAAGTAATACGGAAAATGTCCTGTTCAAAAACCCCTTGACCCGCCTTCTCCGGAAGCGTAGATTGCAGGCTTTGAAACTGGTCTCTAATGGAAGAGAGCGGGCCCTCGGTCCGCTCTTTTTTTCTAAAAGAACCTGTTATTTTAAAGCTTTTTGAAATCGGGAGGAAATGATGAACAGCGAACTGAGTGCCGTTGTGGAATACATGGAACGTGAGCGCGGAGTTGATCGCGAAACCATTATCGGTGCAATTGAATCTGCTTTACAGAATGCCGCCAGCAAAAGCATAGCCGACGCTGAGGATCTGCGCGTTGAAATAAGCAGGGAAACCCTTGATATAAAAGCCTTTGCGCGAAAGAAGGTAGTCATTGCAGTCAATGATCGCTACAACGAAGTCAGTCTGGCTGAAGCCCGTCGCACCAATCCCTCCGCCCAGCTCGATGAAATCGTCGAAATTGAATCCACACCGCGCAATTTCGGTCGTATCGCCGCGCAGACCGCCAAGCAAACTATTCTGCAACGCATCCGGCAGGCGGAAAAGAGCCGGATTTTCGAAGATTACAAAAACCGCACCGGAGAAATTGTCACTGGTACAGTGCGTCGCTTCGAGCGCAGCACCGTAATTATCGAACTCGACCACGGCGCCGAAGGCACAATGCCTTCCAAAGAGCGCGTTCCGACCGAAGAATACGAAGTCGGCGAACGCATTCGTGCCTATATCGTCTCCATCAAGGAACGGGAATCCGGTCCTGAAATTCTTCTTTCCCGCAGCCATCCGGACTTTGTCCGCCGCCTTTTCGAACTGGAAGTCTCGGAAATTGCCGACGGAACTATGGAAATCCGCGGTATTGCCCGCGAAGCCGGCTGCCGCAGCAAAGTGGCGGTTATTTCACACGACGAACGGGTTGATCCCGTCGGAGCCTGCGTCGGCATCCGCGGCATGCGCGTCAAAAACATCGTTCGCGAACTCAATGGCGAGAAGATCGATATCGTCCGCTGGAGCGATGATATCAAGACGCTGGTCGTCAACGCACTCGCCCCTGCCAAGCTCAAAACCGTCGCCGTGGACGAACCGACCCACACCGTCACCGTCACGGTTGATGCCGACCAGCTGTCGCTAGCTATCGGCAAACGCGGCCAGAACGCCCGTCTCACCTCCAAACTGATCGGCTGGCGCGTCGACATTCAGAAGGATGAAGAGGCCATGAATTTTGAAGAGCGCGTCGCCGCCGCCGTCTCCGGGCTGGCTGCCGTTTCAGGAATCGGCGAAGAATGGGCTGAAAAACTGGTTTACGCGGGCTTCCTGTCTATTGAAGGCATTATGGCCGCGGATTTGTCTGACCTCGCAGAGATCGAGGACGTTACCCCTGAACAGGCGCAGGCTCTCTGGAGCGCTGCGGAAAAAGCCTACACGGCAAAACATGGTGAAATTAAAGAATGAGAGTCCACGAACTAGCCACTGATTTAGACGTGACCGTCGAAGAGCTGCTTGAAATCCTCAGTGATGTGGAGATCAAGGCCGAAGACGGCCAGAGCCTTATCGCCGATAAGCAGGTCGCCATTGTCTGCGATGAACTCGGTTTCGCTTCTATCGAAGCGGCCCGTACAGCCAAGGCGGCCAAGAACGCTCCCGCTGCTGCACCAGCACCAGAAGTTCCTCAACAACAAAAAGAGTCTGTTCCGGAACCGGAAGAAACGGAAGAGCCTGCCGAAGAAGCTTCCCTCATTCTCTCTTTCGCCAAGCCGCAAATCGCCGTTAAAGAGCTGGCCGAAAAAATGGCTCTCAAGCCCAACCAGCTTATCGCCGAGCTGATGAGAATGAACATCTTTGCGTCGATCAATCAGGATATCGATATCAAGATCGCCAAACAAATCGGTGAAAAGCACGGTTTTACGGTTGAACTGAAGAAAAAAGATAAACCGCAGTCCAAGCCGGCCGAAGCGACGCCGCGCAAACCGGTGGCACCGGTCGAAAAAGACCGGCCTGAAGATCTCGAAATCCGCCCGCCGATCGTCACTTTTATGGGCCATGTCGACCACGGCAAAACCTCACTGCTCGACCGCATCCGCAATACCAAAGTGGTCGCTGGCGAATCCGGCGGCATCACCCAGCATATCGGAGCCTATACGGTCGATATGGATGCGCGACAAATCACCTTTCTCGACACACCCGGCCATGCTGCCTTCACCGCCATGCGCGCCCGCGGCGCCAACGTCACCGATATTGCAGTACTCGTCGTCGCTGCCGATGACGGTGTCATGCCGCAAACGATCGAAGCCATCAAGCACGCCAAAGCGGCAGGCGTCTGTATCATCGTTGCCCTGAATAAGATGGATCTGCCCGGCACTCATCCCGACCGCATCAAGCAACAGCTCAACGAGCACGGTGTTATGGTTGAAGAATGGGGCGGAACCGTCGGCTGTATTCCGGTCAGCGCCGCCACCGGCGCAGGCATAGATGCTCTGCTGGAACGCATCTCGCTCGACGCTGAAATGCTCGAACTCCGGGCCAATGCGCATAAACGGGCCAACGGCTATGTTATTGAAGCACAGATGGAGCCCGGCATGGGTCCGACGGCTACACTGCTCGTGCGGGACGGCACTCTCAAAGTCGGCGACAACGTTATTTGCGGCGCCCAATGCGGACGCATCAAAGCACTGATCAACGATCAGGGCAAACAGGTCCGCACGGCCGGTCCGTCCTGCGCCGTAAAATGTCTCGGCCTTACCGGCGTCCCCGGCGCAGGTGATGAGTTCACGGTATGTGCCAGTGCAGCCGAAGCCAGACAGCTTTCTGAAACGCTGCTGGCCGACATTAAGTCCGCCGATCTGAATCAGACCTCGCGCGGTAAAATCTCGCTCGACGATCTTTTTGCACAGGCCGGTGCCGGCGAAATCAAAGAGCTCAATGTCATTGTTAAATGTGACGTACAGGGTTCCGTCGAAGCCATTGTCCATTCGCTCGCAGGAATCAAGAGCGATAAGGTGAAACTGAAGATTCTCTCCAGCGATGTCGGCAACATCACCACCAACGATATCATGCTGGCCAGCGCCTCCAACGCGATCATTCTCGGCTTCCACGTTGCCAAAGAAAACGGCGTCACCGCCGCCGCCAAAAAAGAAGGCGTCGAAATCCGCCTCTACAGCATTATTTATGAGCTGCTCGAAGAGGTCGAAGCCGCCATGTGCGGACTGCTCGATCCCGAACTGCGCGAAACCTACCTCGGAAAAGCCGAAATCAAAGCGATCTTTGACATGGGCAAGCGCAATAAAGTCGCCGGCTGCATGGTTATTGAAGGCAAAGTCACCTCACGGGCCAGCATCCGCATCAAACGCGGCAGCGAAGTGCTCTACAAAGGTACCATCGGCTCGCTCAAACGCTTCCAGAGCGATTCCGCCGAAGTACGCGACGGGCAGGAATGCGGTATCCGCCCCGACAATTTTGCCAATTTCCAGGAAGGCGATATCATCGAGGCTTACACCATCGAGAAAATCGCCCAGAAACTTTAAGGAAATGCTAAATTATAAGTGATGAATGATGAGCAGAAATATCTTTTCGTTTATCACTTATCATTCATAACTCATAACTGATTTTCCTATGTCCAGCGCACGCATCATCCGGGTCAACGAACTGCTCAAACGCGAGATCGCGGTTGATCTTCCGCGGCTTTTCACCAGCAGTAATTTCGACACCAGCGCCATTACCGTCACCGGCGTCGAAACCGCACCCGACCTGCACGATGCCACCGTCTATGTCTCCATCTTCGGCCACGAAGAGGGGCGCACCAAGATGATCCGCTTTCTCAACTCGCACCGTAAAGACATTCAGGCGCGCATGAGTAAACATGTCATTCTGAAATATACCCCGCGCCTGCACTTCAAACTCGACAGCTCCATCGAAAACGGCGATCGCGTGCTGGGTATCCTCGCGCAGCTCGACATCCCCGAAGATGATACTCCGGCGGAAGAAACGCTTTAGTTCGCAGTACGAAACTCGCAATTAACCGGCCACCGGGAATCCAAATCGAAAATGAAAAAGCGCAACTTCCTGCCCGACCCCGACGGCGTTCTTCTCATCGACAAGCCCTGCGAATGGACATCGCACGATATTGTCGCCAAAGTCCGCAACCATTTTCAGCTCAACAAAACCGGTCACGGCGGAACACTCGACCCCAACGCCACCGGTCTTGTCGTCCTGCTGATCGGACGGGGAACCCGGCTGTCCGCAAAAATCATGGGCGGCGACAAAACCTACGAAGGCGAAATCCTGCTCGGCGTCGAAACGAACTCGCAGGACACCGACGGCGAAATCACAGCTGAAAAAGATCCTTCCGGTGTCACTGAAGAACAGCTCCGCGCCGAAATGAAAACCGCGCTCGGCGATCAGATGCAGATGCCGCCCATGGTTTCCGCTATCAAGCAGAACGGCGTCCCGCTCTACAAACTCGCCCGCAAGGGCCAGGAAGTCGAACGCGAGCCGCGTTTCATCCACATCTATAAATTCGCTCTGCATGAATTCAACCCACCGCGCTTTACCTTCGAAGTTAAATCCACCAAGGGCACCTATGTGCGCACCCTCGCCCACGACCTCGGCCGGCGCCTCGGCTGCGGCGCCTGCCTGTCGCAATTGCGGCGCACACAGTCCGGAGATTTCAGTCTTTCCGATGCCTGGAAACTCGACGACGTCCTGAAATGGGATCGTACGGAACTTGAAAAACACATCATTTCTGTTAATCAGTTTGCCTGATGCTTCACGTTAGAAACCTCGAAGAGATTCCGCAAACCGACAAACCCATTGTCCTCGCGATGGGATGTTTCGATGGAGTACACATCGGTCACCGGAAAGTCATCGCCACCGCCGTCGAGCAAGCCGGAGCGCGCGGCGGCGAAGCGTGGGTCTTCACTTTCAATCCGCACCCCGCCAAAGTCCTCAGCCCGAAAACCGCGCCGCCGCTTATCAGCGCGGAGACCTGCCGCCTGCGGCAGTTCGAAGCACTCGGCGTACACGGCGTTATCGCTATTCCGTTCGACAAATCTTTCGCGCACACAGAGCCGGAACAGTTCCTTTCCAGCCTTTGGAAAAAACTGCCGACCCTCTGCGGCGTCGTCTGCGGCACCGACTGGTCCTTCGGTTACAAAGCGCGCGGAAAATTCCCGGCTTTAAAAAACCTCTGCGCCGGACACGGCATCACCGCCACCGCCGTGCAGCCGGTTCTTTACGACGAAGAAAAAATCTCCAGCACCCACATCCGGCAGGCCGTGCGCGACGGCAACATCCCGCTCGCCGAACAGATGCTGGGCCGCCCCTTTTGTATTTTCGGCACCGTCGTCAAAGGCCGCGGCATCGGACACGGACTCGGTTTCCCCACAGCCAACGTTGACCCTGAAAACGAACTGATCCCCGCTCCCGGCGTCTATGCCGCGTATACGCGAGTTCAAAATTCAGAGTTCGAAGTTCAGGGTTCAAATTCAGAAAACTCTGAACCGAAAGCTCTGAACTCTAAACTGTTTCCCAGCGCCGTCTTCATCGGCGAACGGAAAACCTTTAAGGATCCAGACCCGGTGATCGAAGCCTATCTGCTGGATTTCGACGGCAACCTTTACGGACAGCAGATCGAAGTCTGTCTGGTCAAAAAACTTCGCGACGTTCAGCCTTTCCCTTCCAAAGAGACGCTGATCGCGCAAATCGCAAAAGATGTCGCGCAGATTCGCGAACTAGTTAGGGGAAGAAAGAGCACACCGAGATAATCATCCCCAATAGACCCAAAAAAAATCCGGCATATGAGGCCGTTTTCCCGATCCGGTTAGGGTGTCTTCTAGCAAACCTCAACCCCTGATTTGCTAAGATCATCGCTGGGATGCCCAGAAAAAAACCCAGTCCAGGGATTAACGCAAACATAGCAAGCCTACGTGACAGAATAGCCGGGGCATTTTCATCGCTACTTCTTGGACTGTCAGGCAACAGGCACCCGCACTGTACGCACTTAAAACTCTCTCCGGGATTCGGACGCCCGCACTTGAGACAAAAAAACGTGTTGCTTTTATGATCGTCTGCCAGAACTGTCACTTTTTCTCCAACATGGGAAGATTAATATTAAGCAGGCGTTTAATATTTTCAATAGACGCACCTTCCGCATCAATGACCTTAAACCCCTTGTTCAATAGCGTTTTCACATATAACTTATTGTAAAGGAACGGGAAAACCAGCCATGGAATGCCGGTACCAGCTAGAAGTGCCATGATAACGGCCCATTTCAAATTACCCCTCAACAGCGCAGGAAGAGGGCCAAAAAATAATGTGGTTACTGAATAACCAATCGGTGCCCGCTTGATAATTCCCGTGTTCGGATGCTCCATTATTAATTTTATTGCCATGTTACAATTCCCCCCTGATTTCAAACTCATTCCCCTTACTGACCCTTACTCTTAAAAATTTAATGTCTTTTGCGTTTCCGCTTTCTGCTTTTCCGTAGAATCATCCTTTTTCTTCTGTTTCAATGCATCAACCGCTTTGAGCAATTCAAGGCGCGTTAGCTTTACTTCCAGCCTACTGGGAGTTCCGAATCCAGGCAGTCTGATTTCTACTGTGTGCGTTTTTGCATCCCACCGATAAATTACTTCGTCAAGAATCTGCTTGAAGCCGCGTTTTTCTTCTATGGCGGGCGATCCGAATTCCTTCGTATATTTTTCAATTAACTGTTCTGGCGTCACAGACCCCGAAGGAAATCCAACACAAATACTGTAAACCCCCACGCCGGGATAAATGGAAAGGTAAACATGCCTTTTATCAGAGTCAAAAAACTTAGCATAGCCTTGATCAATGCTGGAATCGTAATAACTATCCGAAACAAAAATATCGCATATTTTATTTAAGACTTCCGGCGAATCTCCCCATTGGATTGAACTCGGAGCATACGCAACCAAACCACTCCGAAACTTCTCTAAGCGTTCTTTTTCGGCCTGCTTGCTTTGACCCTCCTTCGCTTTCTCACTTTCTTTGCGTCTTTCGCTAGCAATGCCAGTCATTTTTCCCGTTGCAGAAAAACAAATTCCTTCAATAACATGTATCACCCTCCCAGCTTCAGGATTGCGCATTACATCGCCGCGCTCATCACATTTCCCGGCAGCGAGTGTTGTGTAATTAAATTTTATGCAGACATTGCCGGACAAAATATACGCACATTCCTGTGCCAGCAATATTCCGCTGTTTTCGACTACGCAAAAAACTTTACCGGCTTCATCAGCAGGAAGCTTAACTCGCAGTTTATCGATAATGAGCCCTTCTACAGGAATTCCCGATACAGGACTCCACTTAGCACCATTACCTTTAGTTTTCGTTAATTGTTTAGTCACCTCTCCCAACCACTGAAGATACTCGGCCTCAGAAAATTTATTGGCTTTCATGAAATCCTCTTTGGAAATCGAAGATTCATCCTTAAGTTCTGCCAATGTGCCGTTTGCGGCGTTAGCTGTTGAGTTGATTTTGGCGGCTCCGGCTGTCGCCTGCTCAGCGGTTGAGTTAGTAACGGCTGTTACAACTTCACTCAAAGCACCACCAGCGGCTGATTTTAATGCATCTTTAAATCCCGCATAAGAGCGTCCTGTACACAGTAAAAACAAAAAAATCACACAAGAAAATTTCATGGATTTCGTTGCCCGGCTTCTCTCGTTTGATCTCAGTTGATCAGTCATTGAATCCCCCTTTTATCAAATATTCGCCTCGCTGTTTTGCGGAAAACTAGTCTGCTCGCATTATGCGGTCAAGCCTTTTGGCCTCATTTTGCGAATTTACGACTCTTGACCGCATTATGCGGTCAGATGAAGAAATCCATCCATTCAGACGAATACGGCATTGTGCTTCAAAAGCTGATTCAGATGCGAGAAGAGGCGGGACTGACACAGCGCGACCTTGCCGAAAAAATGGATCGGGAAAATTCGTTTATATGGCGGATTGAACACGGCGAACGGCGACTGGATGTGGTGGAATTTTTCTGGGTCTGCAATGCACTCGGCCAGGATGCCAAGGCTGTTTATGCGGAACTTGCGAAAGAGTTCCACAAGGTTATCAGTTAAAGGTTCGTGGTTATCGGGCTGTGCAGCAGAAGAGCCGCTCCCCCGGCGGCCCGGCCTCATTTAATGCCAAGCCGTGTTATCCATTACCAAAGCGTTTTCAACCCGACGCTCAGGTATTCCGCGAAAGCTTCGTCTTTGGTAATCAAAGTCATGCTTCCCTGTATCGCATGGCATGCCAATAAGCGGTCAAACGGGTCTTTGTGCGCATCCAGCGGCAGGCGATAGGATGAGGAAAGCAATGCGGCATCCAGCGGAAGAATCTCTATTCCCATACGCTCAACCTGCGCCGGTAAATCATCCGGGACACAGCCTTTCAGTTCCAGTTTGCCGATCTGGTATTTAAGCGCAATCTCCCAGAAGGAAAGAGCGCTGACATGAACGTCGCTTTCGGGATTTTCAATAACCTTGCGGGCATGGACACTGATTCGTGCGGGTTCAAAAAGAGCCCATAAAAGCACATGGGTATCGAGCAGGTATTTCATTCCAATCCCAGAAATTCTTCGGTGCTGATTTTGAAATCGCCTTTTACCTTATACGAGGCCGTTTCTTCCATCACACCCAACACGCGTTTCGCAGGCTGCTTGTAATGAGAATAGGGAATGATGACAGCAATCTTCTCTTTCTTGCGGCCATAGCTTACCGCAATTTCCTCTCCATGCTGAACGCGATCCAGCACATCGGAAAAACGGGTTTTAAATTCGCCCACCGGCAATGTCTTCATAGGTTTAATTCCTCTGGATACAGCCTGACACTAACGGGACAACTTGTCAACTTACCCCTCAAAGAAATGCGCAACGAAAAGCCGATCTGGTCAACCTGAAGCCGCTTTGCTAGGTTCGCCTCATGAAAACAGCATTTGATTGCGCCGCCGCTCTTACCGTTCTCCTTCTTGCCGGATGTACCGCGACCGTAGTGGCACCCGCAGCCCGTACATACCGCGTTTATTTCGGAACATCGGCCAAGCAGGATAAGTGCGGAATCTACATGGCAGATCTTGATATGAGAACCGGCCAATTGGGCCAGGCGGTTCGCGTCAGCAATGCAGTCAGTGCCGCCTTTCTTGCCCTCCATCCAGACGGACGCCACATCTACTCTACCGGCGAGAGCAAAGGAACGGTCAACGCCTTCAGCCTATCGGAAGCCGACGGGACACTGACTATTATCAATACCCAGCCGTCCGGAGGAACGGGCCCCTGCTATGTGTCGATTGATCCGGCAGGAAAAAATCTGCTGGTTGCCAACTATAGCGGCGGCAGCTGTTCCGTACTGCCCATCCAGCCCGACGGATCGCTTGCGCCGCCCTCCTCTGTGCAGCAGCACACCGGCTCCAGCGTTCATCCGAAACGGCAAACCAAGGCTTACACCCACTCCATCAACTGCGATCCTGCCGGACGTTTCGCAATGGCGGTCGATCTGGGTATGGATAAAATCATGATCTACCGCTTTGATGCGGCATCCGGAACACTCACACCAAACGATCCGCCGTTCACCGCAACCGAGCCCGGCGGCGGACCGCGCCACTTCACCTTCCATCCGTCCGGAAAATTCGCCTACGCCAATCTCGAAATCGTCAATAAGGTTGTTGCCTTCCGGTATGATGCGAACAAAGGCACCCTCACTGAAATTCAGAGCATCGCCACTATCCCGGTCGGTTTTGACGAAACAAAAACCACGTCTGAAATCCTGACCTCTCCGGACGGAAGATTTCTTTATGTCGGGAACCGCGGCGATGACAGTCTGACCATCTTTGCCATTGATGCCGCCACCGGCAAACTTACTCTGCTCGGTCGTGAATCAACCCGCGGAAAAATTCCGCGCGCCTTCCGCATCGACCCGACCGGAACGTACCTGATCGCCGCCAACCAGAACTCCGGCAATGTCACCGTGTTCAGAATAAACCGCAAAACCGGCCAGCTTGAATTCACCGGAAGTACCATCGAAGTCCCCAGCCCGACCTGCGTGCAGTTTATCGCTGCACCTTAATGCAGTGAACAAATGGAGTGCTGTAGGGGCCTGTTTCCCACTGCGGCCTGTTTCGACGGTTCGACCTTTATTGAAAGGCTTCGTCGAGCAGTTGCTTGATCTGCCGCTTGCGGATGTCAATGCGCTCGCACAGGCGGAACTGAACATTTGCCCGGTGAAGATTCTGCCCGGGAACGCGAATCTTGAAGTAGACGTTGCCGGCCGGATGATCCTGAAAAAACCGGATCCCCCGTTCAAAGGCGATCAGCCGGATTGCGTCATACGGATACTTCCGGTCCGTCTTAGTCAGGAAATTTTTTGCATTAACCGTGTAGCCGTGTACAAATGCGTCGCAAAAATCCAGATCGAAAACGACATCAGACAGATTTTCCGCTTCCTCACCGGCCCGGTTGCAAAGCGACCGCGGTGCATCCCCGAAGTCATAATGAATCAACCCCGGCTTAACGGTATCCAGATCAATGATGGCTGTGCCCTTTCCGGAATCATCGTCGATCATGATATTGCTGCCTTTAGGGTCACCATGAATCAGGCGGTTCTGAAGCTCTCCGGCTTTCATGGCATCCTGAAGAACACTGGCGAACCTGCGCCGGGTCTCAATAAATTTGTGCAGGCTCCGGATCTGTTCAGAGCCGCTGAACAGTCCACGGGCATACCGGAGAGGTCAAGACCACACATGTTGTTGTGCGGCCTCATACCGGCTAAGCGGCGCGAGTTTTCCGCATTAGCCCCCGCCAAGTCGTTTTACTCATGGTTCTGACGGCGGTCGCTCCATCGGGATTTGTTGCCATTGGACGGCAGTTCCGGCATGGTGACAGAAAACTCTGCCTAGAGATCACCGCATGGTTGGAAAACTCCGTCAACCGTGTTTAAATTCAGGCCTATGTCCACATTCACTTACGCCGCCGAACTGAAGAAGACCTTCCGCTGTTACGGACATTTCTACCGCCTGCACGTCAAAGGGATAGAACCGCAACTTTGCCGGAGTGTGCTGGAGATTACCTCTCTGCCGCGTGAAGCGGTCGGTGCCGGAACCGGCCCCAACGACCTTTTCAGCAATTCCGGCGCAACAGGGAATCTGCCCGATGCGGTAGTGATTATGATGAATCCCGGCTCATCGCGTCCGATTGAAGACGGTGACACCGACAGTCTGCTAACGATGCCTCTGCCCGCCGGTTTCAAGAAGCCGCTGGTGCTGACACAACCGGACAATACGCAGTATCAGATTATGCGCATCATGGTTTCCAAACATTGGAAACACATCCGCGTACTGAATATTTCCGATCTGCGCGACCCGAAGAGCCCGAGCTTTATCGCCCGCACCCAAAAGCTGGCCGCCCTGTCTGGCGGCGCAACGCACAGCCTGTTCTGTGAGGCCCGCACCGCAGAACGCGAAACGATGCTCCATCGTAAAACCGGCGCGCCGTTTATCATCGGCTGGGGTCAGGATGCCGGTCTTATTCCGCTGGCAAAGCAGTGCCTGAGCCGTATCGCAGGCGGAAAAATCATCACCGTGCCCGCCGGTAACGATCCGGTACTGACCGCTCATCCCAGTCCGATGCTCCAGTCGAAAAAAGAAGAATGGCTCGACGCCATTCTCACCTCATTCTAATCTCCCCGAATGATCGCTCAGAAAAAACCTTTTCATCTGATGGCCAAACCGGCGGGCCCGGACTGCAATCTGGCCTGCAAGTACTGCTTTTATCTCGAAAAAGAAGTGCTGTTCAAGGACAGCAAAATGCACCGCATGAACGATGAGGTGCTCGAAACCTACATCAGGCAGTACTGCGAGTCGCAGAATACGCCGGAAATCCTTTTCGCCTGGCAGGGCGGAGAGCCGACGCTGATGGGCGTGGAGTTCTTTCAGAAAGCGGTTCAGCTCCAGAAAAAATATTCCGCCGGGCGCCCCGTGCAAAACGCCTTCCAGACCAACGGCACGCTGATCGACAATGACTGGTGCAAGTTTCTGGCCAAAGAAAAATTCCTGATCGGCCTGAGCCTCGACGGCCCGCGCCACATCCACGATAAATTCCGCGTTGATCGCGGCGGCAAACCGACCTTTGACCGGGTGATGAAAGCGCTCAAGCTGATGAAAGCCAGCCGGGTGGACTTCAACACGCTGACCTGTGTCACCCGCCAGAATGCGCAGTACGCACTGGAGATTTATGACTTTCTGAAAAGTACCGGCAGCACCTTCCTGCAGTTTATTCCCATCATCGAGCGCAAACCCGATGACGCCGCCGCGCGACTCGGCCTGAAACTCGCCCTGCCCCCCGATCTCGCCGCGGAAGACATTGATGACCGCGTTATGCCGTGGACTGTCCAGCCGAAGCAGTACGGTCAATTTCTGATCGATATTTTCGAGGAATGGGTGCGCCGCGATGTCGGCAATATGTTTGTGCAGATTTTCGATGTCATGCTCAACGGCTGGATGGATATGCCGCCGCCGCTCTGTGTTTTCGCTGAACGTTGCGGCACCGCGATGATCATCGAACACACCGGCGACATCTACGCCTGTGACCACTTTGTTTATCCCGACTTCCTGCTCGGCAATATTCTCCAAACGCCAATGAGCACGCTGGCCGCCTCAGAAAAGCAGAAAAAGTTTGGTAACGATAAATTCGACAAACTTCCTGAGTGGTGCCGTAAATGCGATGTCATGTTTGTCTGCCACGGCGAATGTCCAAAGCACCGCTTCATCACCACTCCGACCGGCGAACCGGGACTTAACTGGCTGTGCGAAGGCTACAAGATGTTTCTGCACCATATTGACCCGTACATGCGCACCATGGCGCAACTCATTCGCAATGAACGTCCCGCCGCTGATATCATGGCAATGGTTCCTCCGAAAAACCATTCCGCCAGGAATTAGCACAGGGCGGAATCAATGCCCGTTGCGGAACAGTGATTATCAAAAACAGCCGTTCTGTTTCGTGGTTATATTATTTTAAAAATTATATTCTTTAAAATGCTTACAGGTTTTTATTGCCGCGCCTTTCAACTGGGATTAGTTTCCCCGGTCAGAAAGGAACTTTATGGACTGCGGATTGTTGGAAGAGTGCCTGTTTTTCAACGGCACAAGTTCAGAAGCTATAGCCGTATTGAAAGAAGCCTACTGCAAAGGAAACCCTCTGCTGTGCGCACGACGGCGGATCGCCATCGCCGTGGGTCACGAATGGATTCCGCCGGAGCTCAACCCTGACCACACCCACCTGGTTCAGGACATCATCATAGCGGCTTTATCCGGCCAATAAAAACGCCTCAGAGAAAGTCTGAAAGTTCGGCAGCAGGATGATGGTAACGGTGCTGTTTTGAAGACCGTCCATACTGCACCGCCTTCTGCGGACACCAGTGAAAACAGGCATAGCACTGCTCACAATGCCCCAGCCACTTCGGTTTTCCGCCGATCATTTCAATATCCTTCACCGGGCAGACCTTGGCGCAAATACCGCATCCGTTACATTTTTCATCGGAGCGAAAAGAGCGGTCGGCCCGCGGCACATTTTTCTGAAACAGCGGATAGATCACCCGGCTCAGCATCCGCCAAACCGCGGCGGATTTTTCGTACCGCCCGCGCGGCGACCGTTGAAGTTCTGCGGCGATCTTTCCGATCTGTTCTTCAGCAGCCGCATTAACCGTCTGCTGTTTTTCCGGAGCGGGCGCGCCGCCGAGCGGCGGATAATTTTCCGGCATCTTCACGCCCCATCCGGCGGCGAGATCGAGTCCGCGCTTCTGCAATATCCTCCGCAAAACCGCCAGTGTTCCGCCCTGACTGCCCGCATAAGTAACGACTGCAAAAATATAGGCGTCCGGCGAAGCATTAAGTTTTTCGGCAAACTTCGCGACAAGAGCCGGCGGCCCCCAGCCGTAAACCGGAAAGACCAATCCAATGCGCTCTGCGGACAGCGGCGGATTTTTAACAGCCTTGGCTATTGGAATCAGCTCGGCATCGCCGCACTGCTTTGCCAACGCCTTGGCAACGCTCAGTGAATTTCCCGTTCCCGAGAACCAGTAGATGATAGTTTTCATATTCAGCCTTTCATTAGTTTACTGACCGCACGGTCAATCACACGGCGCTCTTCGCGAACCGTTTCAACAACGGCGGAGGCGCGGTCTTTGAGCAGTTCCCAGTCGATGCCGAGCGGTGCGCCAAGATGCGTTTTCTGCAGGATCGCTTTGACCGGATCCATATTCGCCAGTTCGCCGAGGTTTTCTTTGACGTACTGGTAAGCGTCACGGAACGGCATGCCCTGCCCGACCAGTTCCAAAGCGCGGTCGGTGGCAAAAACATCCGGCGTGAAACCGGCCAGCAGTTTTTCCTTATTCACCCGGATCGCCTGAACAAACGGAGCAAGAACCCGCAGGCAGGCGCGGGTCGTGGCGATGCCTTCCATGAAAGGTTCCTTGGCGTCCTGCAAGTCGCGGTTATAGCCGCCCGCCGAACCTTTAACCAGATCGTACACGGCAAGTTCACAGGCTTTCACACGGCTGGCACGGGCGCGAACCAGTTCAATGACATCCGGGTTTTTCTTCTGCGGCATAATGCTGCTTCCGGTGCAAAGTTCATCCGGAAGCGTGAAGTAGCCGAACTCCGGCATGGTGAACAGCATCAGATCCTGTGCCATGCGCGAAAGCGAAAGCATCACCTGACTCATCGCGCCGAGCACGATGGATTCCAGCTTGCCGCGCCCGTTATTGGCGTAGAGCACCGTGTGGGACGGACGGCTGAACCCAAGCAGATCGGCGGTCAGCTCCCGGTCAATCGGCAGCGGTACGCCGTAACTGGCGGCGGAACCGAGCGGACACTGGTCGTTCAGCTCAAAGGCATTGACCAGCAGTGCGCAGTCGTCGAGCAGGCTTTCGGCGTGCGCGGCGGCCCAGAGACCGACGGACGACGGCATCCCCGGTTGCATGTGGGTTCTTCCGACCATCGGGACCTTTTCGTTTTTCTTGGCGAAGGCCAGCAGCGCGGAAATCAGCGCGGCGGCTTCATCCAGTGTTCCCAGCATTTCTTCGCGGGCGTAAAGGCGCAAATCAACGGCGACCTGATCGTTACGGCTGCGGCAGGTGTGAACCTTTTTGCCAAGGTCGCCCAGCTTTTCAGTCAGCGTGCGCTCAACCGCCAGATGGACATCCTGATCGGCAAGGCGGATTTTAAATTTACCTTCGGCGGCCAGCACGACAATTGCATTAAGCTCTCTGATTACTTTCTTTTTCTCAGCAGCCGTAATGATGGCTGGCTTCATTTTCGAAAGCATCGTCACATGCGCGGCAGTGCCGATACAGTCGGCGACGATCAGATTCATGTCGAGTTCGACATCGCGTCCCGCCGTAAACGCCAGCATATCTGAGTTAATCGAACCAACTGTTGTTTTCTGTGTTTTCATAAATCTGCTTCCTTATTCCTGATTTCCCCGATACTGGATTTTTGACAGCCAAGACGCAAAGAATTTTCCAAACCTTGAAAACCGAATCCAAAAATTACTAGATTACGGGACTGACCCTTTCCACAAGACTCGATCTCCATTGGTCAGTCTGGACATTAAGCCTGTTAAGAATGAAACCAGCAGGATTTGCCGCAGAATTCGCCCACTCCCTTTCAGATTTTTATCTAAAAGCTTCAGAACCTGAACACAAAGCGCCACACTTAGAATAATCTTTGAATAGGCCATAACCAGTGAAACAAAAACGCCCTTGTTGTATTTAAAGGACTTGTACGTAATAAAAATAATCACCAGCACCGTTAAGATCATCCCGACACGAATCCACCACTCCGCCACGATTGTCCCCAGAAGCATCGTAACGAGCATGATTATATACGGCGAGAATGACAACAGGATATCCGCTGAGTCCATGTAGAATACAGCGCGATTTGTACTCCCCAGAAAAATGCCGACCAGAAAAAGCCCCAAGAAGATCAGAATGATCGTTACAAATATTTCTTCGGACACCCTTGAGCCGTTTGGTTCTGCTTGATACTCACCTCCCAGACTTGTCTGGGTCGCCACAACCCCTACGGGATTTTCTCTTTGAGAAGCTGTGTCAGGATCAATAGCAAACCCGTTCAGACCCATCATCATAAGGAGACAAAAAACCACATACCGCATATTCGCTCCGTTGTTCCAGTTCAGGATATATACACCTTTAAACCGTTTCTTTTTCCCGCTGGTACTGCCAAATCATGTGATCCAGAAGCCGAGGAGATACGGGACTGCCATCCTCTTTCCGCAGACGTCCGGCAATTTCGACAAGAACCTGCTGTATCTCCGCATCAGAAAGGTTTTCCGGAGAACAGCCGGATATTCCGCTCAAAAACCGTTTTACCATCCTGTCCGGCTTAACCAGGGTTTGATCGCCGGCAAGCATAAAGAAATAGCGCAACGAAATCCCGCTGCCCTGTCCTTTTATAGACAGGATTCTCTTTTCAAAGTCGGGAGACTCGGCGATTTTTGTTTTAGAAATATCCTGAAAGAACAAAACCCCAAAATCCTGCAACACCTGAGCAAACTGCAAAACCGCGGCGGCTTTCAGTATCCCGCTTTTTGTAGATGTCCGCTGCTGATTTTTGAGTATGTTTTGCGCAATGCCTTCAATCTCCCCGGTTGTCATATTCCGAATAAAATTGGCCAGCGACTCCTGCTCTGCTGTTGCCGGGTATACATCGCCGCTGATCCGCCGGGTTTTATTCAATGAAAAATGATCACAGTAGCGAATAGGCACCTGTTTTGTTGCGTTGTAGTTCGCGTTAATTGAAAAAACGGCATCCAGCACACACATCGAGAGATGCGGATAGTAATACTCGTCCGATAGCTCCATCGACAAATCCAGTTTTTCGAGGCAGAAGGCTTCGATCTTGTCCACCAATCCGGGAACAGCTCTCATGCTAAATTTCGCCCGTCTCTCAGCGGATTTTTCCTGAACCTTCTGTGTTGTCTGAAATATCTTATTATCCAATTCTGGATTAATTTTCCGGTCAGACAGTCCCAGCTCAACCCTACAACAGTTGGCAAAATCCTGAAGCCGCCGCATAATTTCAATCTTCTGTTCTGTTCCTATGATCGGAATTTCACTGGCGTTGCTCGCCAGATAAACTTCTGAAATCTTTGAGTCAATCCGCTCAAAGGAACTGATCACATCGTCTCCGGCTATCATCTGAACCTTTATCAAAATAAATTTGACCGCATTCAGCTCCCCATCAGAAATGGACTCGTCCGCCAAAATAGACTGAATGGTCTCAACTGTAAGCTTGTACAGGTCAACTTTCTCCTCAAACACCTTCTGCTGTTTTTCTCTGGAGTGTTCAACTTCCGTCTGTTTGTTTAACAGGATCATCGTAATAATGATCGTGAAGATTGTGCCCAGTGTCGCCGCCAGAAACTCTATCGCCTCCTGATTTTTCACCGCTTTAAAAAGCGGGGGAAATGCAAAAAGACAGAACATCCAAATGCCGCCAGCCAGAACAAAAAGCCCGATATTCTTTTTAACCGCCATTTTCATATTGTCTCCCTGTTGTGCGGCAGTCTGCCAGACTTTATGGATAAATCAACCCCCACAGGCGCTCGACATCAGGCGATTATTCCGTTATCGATATGCCTGTTTCGGATGTCAGAACCCTCATCCAAATCAAAGGGTTAGAAACAATGGGCTTGGGGTAGGCATCCATTAAAGGACACGAGTATGGGTCTGATAAAATTCATTGGGAAAAAGGCGGCAGCGGCCGTAACCAACGTGGCTTCTGGCGCTGCAAGTGCTGTTATGGGTGCAGTTAGTGAAACGGCAAAAACGGCAACTAACAGCGTTATGAGCATCCGGAGTGAATTCAGCAACAAAAAGAACCTGTTAGTCGAAGAAAAGTTATCCCACCTTAAAAAACTGTACGACTCCGGCCTTATCAATGATACCGAGTATCAAGCAAAGAAGACCGAGATCATCAAAAGCTGTTAGGGGTCTGTCCGGTTTCCCAAGGAAAAAGAAAATGTGTCAGTCCTAAAATTTAATATTCCATTCCCTTCGTTTTGTATTTCTCGGCCCCCTCGCGGATGATCATTCCGGTTTCGCCATCATTGACTTCTTCAACCTTTTCGGCAATTTCGATTTCGATTTCTTCGACGGTCGGCAGATTTCTGTCAACTCGTTGTTCCTAATATCGGAAAGGTAACCCACCCCAGCCTGCGGCCACCCCTCCAGCGGAGGGGATTTCCCAACCTTTGGAAAAACGGATCTTTCAGAAGTTCCTGCGCCAGATCGGACTGCGACGGCGGTAGCGTCGCACTGAAATTGGTAACAGCCAGCCCTTTGCGTTCATAGTCCTGTTGGTCAATGTGAAGTGCCAATACATTACGGCTCCAGCCGTGCTCAATTGCCTGGCGCATGTACCAAAGACGCATGGCGGGGTCTTTAATCTTTTCGATCAGCAAGACGTTATGCGCCCATGGCAATTGTAAAACAGGGGGTAAGTCAGGCCTATCATCTAATTTGGCCACAAGCGGTGGCCAAATTTCATTCTTATCAACATTTCCAATTTCTGCCACCGCTTGTGGCAGATTTATAATCTGTTCTCTATAAGCAATATAGAACGATATCATCCGCCATATATTGCGTGCAGAAAACCCCTTTAAATCGGGGAAATCACGCCGAATATCCATTGAAAGACGATCAATTACCGAGGCCGCCCATCCCTCTGAAGACTGCCGTTCCGCAACCACTCTGCCGATATCCCAATAGAGCAGAACCAACTCCCGGTTGGCGGCAAGTCCGGCGCGAACCCGCGCCGTCTGTACCCGGCTTTTTATTCCGGCAAGCATCTCGGCATAAGTATTTTTCGCTGTTTCGCTCATTTAACAATCCGTTAATCCATCATTCCATTCTTCCGGTACTTTCCAGAATCAGCGTCACCGGTCCGTCGCTGATGAGGCTGACTTCCATTTCGCTCTGGAAGATGCCGGTTTCAACATGCGGGCCGAGTTCGCGAAGCTGTTTGACATATTCTTCACAGCGCTTCAAGCCTTTCTCCGGTCAGGAAAACGTCCCAGTTATACCGTAATCATGCCTTATGCATCCAACGCTTTGCGCACGATGGCCAGCACCGCATTACCCATGATGTCCGGACTATATCCGGTGCGCATGCGGCATGCAGCCGTTTCAGCCAGTATTTCAGCCCGGTCCGGATGATCAAGCAGGTCGCCGACAGCCTCAGCCAGCTTTTCCGGCGCGGCCGGCGGCACGAGGAGTCCGGTTTCGCCGGGCCGAACTATTTCGGGAATGCCGCCGACCCCGGTGCCGACGGCGGGAGTTCCGGCGAGCATGGCCTGTATGAGCGCCTGAGGGATGCCTTCATTCCCTGTGCTGCAGAGACAGCAGACATCCATCGCGCGAAAAAGCGGCCAGGGGTTTTCGCGGTGTCCGGTAAGATGAATGCGCTCCCGGAATACCGCAGCATCCCGATCCTGCTCGACCTTCCAGCGATACGGCCCTTCACCAACCAGCACAAGGTGCAGTTCCGGCCGGCGGGCGGCGAGTTGATCAAATGCGGAGATCAGATCGCAGTGCCCTTTCCATGTCCGCAATACGGATATCTGGCCGATAAAACGAACGGATTCGGGAAGACCAAGTTCGGCGGCGAGAGCGCGACGCGCCGTTTCGCGATCCGGCAGAACCGGTGGAATTTCGACCCCGGTGGCGACACAGGTCACTTGAGCTGGAGCGACAGAAAGCATTTCGACGAGATGCCGGGAAACGGCATTGCTGGTGGTGATAATATGCGTGGCCAGCACTTGATACATCCAGCGGTTGGCCGCGTTGGGCTTTACAGGGGTTGAAACATGCCGGTAGCGCAGGCGGCACGGGACGCCGGTAGACTTTGCGGCAAGCAGCCCGACCCAGCTGTCAATGCTGCTGTGTGTGCCGACCACATCGGGTTTGAGTTTTTTAAAAAGCGCGCGCAGCCGGAAAAAGTCACCGAATCTGGATTTTTTATTCAGCCCCATCGGAACGGGATAAAATCCGGCAGCGACGGCTCGCTTAAAGAGCTCGCCTTCCGGAGGCGTAACGAGGTGGATGTCGTGTCCCTGGGCACGGAACCACTCGGCTTCGTGCAGCACGCGAATATCCTGTCCGCCCCAGCCGTTGGAGGCTTCCGTATGAACGATGGTGAGAGGATGACGAGGAGAGGAATTGAAACTCTCTGAGACTTTTTGTGCAGCCATTTCCGCTATTCTTTCGTTCTGCCGGTGCTTTCCAGAATCAAGGTGACCGGGCCGTGATTGATGAGACTGACTTCCATTTCAGCCTGAAAGATGCCGGTTTCAACACGCGGGCCGAGTTCGCGAAGCTGTCTGACATATTCATCATAGAGCTTCAAACCTTTCTCCGGCGGAGCGGCTTCGATGTAGCTGGGACGGTTGCCCTTTTTGCAGTCGCCGTAGAGGGTGAACTGGCTGACCGCCAGAATCGCGCCGCCGGTATCGAGGACGGAGCGGTTCATGACGCCATCGGCGTCATCAAAAATGCGCAGGTTAACGGTTTTTTTGGCGAGGAAGGCGGCATCGGCGGCGGTATCGCCGTGTGACACGCCGACTAAAACGAGAAGGCCGCTTCCGGTTTCGCCGACGGTTTTCCCGTCAACTTTTACAGACGCGGCCTTCACGCGCTGGACGACCAGCCGCATGGACTTACTCGGTAGCGTGCGAGACGCGGAACGTCGGCAGGCGGTTGAGTGCAGCAGCCAGTTCGTAGCGGCGCGGACGGGCGAGATCGCCGCGCAGGTCGCGGGATATGGTGCCGAGGCCTTCACTACTGAGGTCGCGGTCAATCATATCGAGCATTTCACGCAGCGGATAACCTTCCTGCATGTAGCGCAATTTGGCGTAATAGAGCAGTAAGCCGATGGTGAGAGTCTGGTTCTCATCGGCTATCTGCGAAACGCTGTCGAGTTCAATGACGGAGTGTCCGAACTGAATGGCTTTGAGATCAATCGCTTCGATAACCTGGTCAATGCGTCCGACGGCGGCGTCAATACTGCTCGGCATAATCCAGCGCGAGCGGCCCAGCATCGGACCGAGGTTGACAGCGGGTGCTTCCGGCGGCACGGCCAGATTGAGCGCTTTGGCCTGCCCGGTGATGTTGGTAACCTGAAAGTCTTCAACTTTCAGCACGGTGTCAGCGACCGGGATGTATTCAGCCACGAGATTTTCGCCGCCTATGACCAGCGAGATACCGAGTTCGTCCACCATCTGGCGGGCGCGCTGAGCCAGAGAAATGCGCGGCGTATCGCCGAGCAGACCGGCAATCCGGGCATCAGTGGTCAGAAAAGCCGGCGAAGAAGTGTTTTCGTCAACGATCAGTACGCGGGCACCCACTTCAAGGGCTTCGATGGTGGCGGCGGCCTGCGAGATGAAAGAGTCGGCGGAGCGGGTGCTGTAAGAGGCCGGATCACCGTCTTCTGACTCCGTGAGGAACGGGGTGATGTTGACTTCCTGCACACTGCGACCGCGGTCAGTGGCAACCTGAACGGCATCGGAAACGGTTACGACTGTTTCGCGTCCGTCGCCGGGAATGTGATTGAAGACGCCGGCGGCGATAGCCGACATGAAATCTTTGCGTCCGTTGGCAGCATTGCCCAGAATAACGGTCAGGCCGGCAGGAATACCAAGGCCGATGATTTTGCCGGCGTTCGGCACCTCAATTTCAGTCTGTGTGGCTTCGTCGATCTCAAAGGGGGCAATATTATCGTAATTCGGCAGATCGCAACCCTGCTCACGAGCAAGCAATGAACCTTCGCCGACAAAGCTGATGAGACCAAGGGTGGCAAGCGTCTGGCGGACACGGTCGGCGTCTTCCATGCCGTTGACAAAGTTTTCGGCTTCGTCGAGGTCAATATTACAGAAGAAGACACTGGAACTGACGACTTCGGGCAGGTCATCAAAAAATACCTTGCGAGCCATTTCGCCGTCTACAAGGCGCTCACCGGTAACGTAAACCTTATAGGGCAACGCGATACGGATGCGGGCATCAATATACTCCTTAGTGACCAGCACTGACGTGCGGGGAAGAATTTTCTGCCCGGGCTCGGCGATAATAATATTGCGGCGGGCCCAGCCGCTTTCATTGAAACGGGCAATGCGGGCAGCGGCCTCAGAAAGTTTACGGGTCAGAAAGTCTTCGAGCGCCGTGCGGCGGACGGGCGAGTCGTAGAGATGCCCCGGCAGTTCCGCGATAGACTGCGGAATGCGGATATTGACAACCGGGTTTTCGGCACCGGCGGCGGTTTCAATTTTCGCGCACTTGATGACGTAGCGGGCAAAATCGAAGTCGCCGGTCAGCCGTTCATATTCGGCAAAAGGCTTCCCGTCGATCTCGGAGAGCAGGTTGTAAAATTCTTTTCTGTCTTTCATAGCGAGGCTTCTCCCGGTTGGTGGATACTCAGTTCTATCTGCAAAATGAGCAAGGATAGTAGGGTCGCCTCCTGCCGCTGTCAAACCATTCTGCCTTGCTATTACTTTACTAATAAGGGCTTTGAGTTATCATCAGCGCGATGAATGCCCTGCAAAATTATCTGAAACAACTGTCTGAAGCGGTCAATACAGCGCTCGACACCCTGCTCCCGCCGGCGGAAGAACGCCCTGTCAAGCTTCATGAGGCGATGCGTTACAGCGTTTTCGCGGGCGGCAAGCGGTTGCGCCCTGCTCTCTGCATCGCCGCATGCGAAACGTGTGGCGGCACCGCTGCACAGGCACTGCCGGCCGCCTGTGCACTGGAACTGCTCCATACTTACACGCTGATCCATGACGACCTGCCTGCGATGGACGACGACACCCTGCGGCGCGGCCGCCCAACCTGCCACATCCAGTTCGACGAAGCAACGGCGATTCTGGCGGGCGACGCCCTGCTGACTCTTGCATTCGAAGTGCTGGCCGCTCAGTCTCAAAGCGGCGTACTGGCGCTGGAACTCGCCCGCGCGGCGGGCAGCCGCGGCGTAATCGGCGGACAGGCAGAAGATATTGACGCCGAAGGCAAAGCGCCCGATGCAACACTGGCAGAGTATATCCACCGCACTAAAACCGCCGCGCTGATCCGCGCCGCCTGCGTGATGGGCGGCCTCTGCGCCGGTGCGGAGACCCAAACGCTGGAAAAACTGGCCCGGTACGGCGAAAACGCCGGACTGGCGTTTCAGCTGGCTGATGACCTGCTGGATGAAAGCGCAACGGTTGAAGAACTGGGCAAAGACATCGGCTCGGACAAGGCTAAAGGTAAAATGACCTGGCCGGCCGTTTACGGGGTTGAAAAAACCGCCGCCGACGCAAAACGGCTGGAGGCAGCAGCCATTGCCGCGCTAAAAGGACTAAAGAAGCCGGCCCGCCTGGAACAGCTGGCCAGCTTCATTATTCACCGGTCTTCCTAAAGCAAGGGATTGG
Source organism: uncultured Verrucomicrobiota bacterium (assembly GCA_903826865.1). Lineage (GTDB taxonomy): Bacteria > Verrucomicrobiota > Kiritimatiellia > Kiritimatiellales > Tichowtungiaceae > Tichowtungia. The sequence continues at coordinate 52,876 of CAIKGD010000048.1, read as the reverse complement.
ATGGCTTTTCCGGCGCGGATGAAAACTGCGGACAGCCGTCTGTCGCTTGAACTTCTTTTTTATGACGCGAACAAAACTGCATGAACGGATTTACCACATAGTCAGCGCAGTAGCGGCAGATGCTCTTATTTTCACCTTCGTCAAAAACCTTCACCGCTTTCGACCGGTCAGCGTCCGTAAAAATATTCGGGGCGGCAGCGTGCGCTTTGAACGGAACCTCAGCTTCCGAAACAAAGATAAAACCGCAAGCCGGACAGCTCAGTTCCTCGCCGGTTTTTTTTAATCCTTCATAAACCGGTTCGCGGTTCAAAAACGCCTCGGTGCCGCAGTTGGTGCAGATAATCTCGACCGGAATTTTCATTCTCTACTCTCCGGACGATTGAATAACCTGCGGATAGCGGACATCAAACCGGGTTCCTTCCTCCGCGTTCGAAATAAATGAAACATGCCCGTGCAGGTATTTTTCGCTGATCAGCTTGATGCTGTACGTGCCCAGTCCGCGTCCGCTTCCTTTAGTTGAAAACGAACGGGAGAACACCTGCAACTGAACCTCCGGCGGTATCACCGCCGCATCGTGTACGGTAAAGCAGACTGAATCGCTGTCCGCACGCGACCCAAGTGTAACCGTCGCGCCCTCTTCGACCGCCTCCAGCGCGTTTTTCACCAGATTAATCAGTACCCGCCGCAGAAGCACCGGATCCGAAACAAAATTAAAATGCTCCGCCGATTTATCTACAACCAGTGGTTTCCCTTGGGCGGCGCTTTGCGAATGGAACTGACGAATGATCCAGTAGAGCAGTTCCAGCGAGTGAATTTCCTCCGCCGAAACTTTCAAATCGCCGGATTCCGCCGCAGAAAGCATCCGCTGCGCACTGATCTCTTCAATTAACTGACCGGCCGATTCAGAAATCATGCTCGAAACGTCTTTGATCTCCATCTCCGAGAGACCCGTCTCGACCAGCAGGTCAGCCAGTCCTTTGACGCCGCTCGCTGTATTAAGCACATCGTGAAAGAAAATCCGTTCCAGCACCTTGCGCCGTTTTTCATTGCTGATATCCATCACTGAAAAAACGGTGTACACGGTGCCGTCCACCTCAATCGGCCGCGACCAGACCCGCAAATCAAGCGCCGTTTCATTCACCCCTTCTTCGCCGCAGATCATCCGGCATTCCTGAATATCCAGCGCGCGCCGCTTCTGGCTGTTCAGAATTGAAATCACCGCACCGCAGGTCCGGCAAAAGGGCGTTGTGCCGCAACCGCTCTCTGTCAGACTCGCGCGGATACAGCCGACTGCTTCGCCGGGGCGGCGGCCAAGAACATCTGCATAAAGGCAGTTGAGCGCTTCGCAATGGCTCTTGCCCAGCAGTTCATCGGAGTATTTCACCCCGAGGAATTCAGTAAAAGCCCGGTTGGCAAAAACAATCTGACGGTGCTCATTGAGAACCACTGACATATTCGGAACAGCATCCAGAAAATCGCGTACAAACGGAAGCGCCGCCAGCTTTTCATACTGCCGCCGGATCTCCGCCTGCGAAACTCTCTCTGCCGGCGCAAATGCCGTATTCATTACCATCGAAAAATCTCCGGATACTTAAGTGCGCTGAGAATAACATAAGCTTCCAAACAGTGGAAACTTTAGCGTATGGTTTTCCAATGAAAAATCTCCCATGTCTGGAAAACGCAGAATGGCTCGCGCGGCTCAGCAAATCGCGCGGCGGTCTTTCGGGCACTCTTTACGCAATGTACTCAGGTCTTACCGGCGGCATCACCGTTGACCCCGCTCTGATGAGTATTCCGGCCGACGACCATCTGCCGCAGCGCGGCGACGGCGTTTTCGAATCGCTCAAATGTCTGAACGGGCGGCTCTATAATGCGAACGCCCACCTCGAGCGGCTCGAGCTGTCCTGCGCCGGCATCGGCATGGCGCTGCCTGCACCGCAGGCCGAGCTGCTGAAAATCATCTGCGCAACCGTCCGTGCGGGCGGAAAACGCGACTGTCTCATCCGCATACTGGTTTCACGCGGCACGGAAAATATGGGCATTGATCCCGCACTCTGCAAAGGTCCGGTGCTTTATGTGATCGTTTACCGCTACACGGCGCGAATTGAAAACGGAAAACTGAAACCGGCGCGCGCTGCGCTGAGTACGGTGCCGATCAAGCCGCCGCAGTATGCAACCATCAAGACCTGCAATTATCTGCCCAATGTGCTGATGAAACTTGAAGCAAATCAGCGCGGTCTCGATTTTGTCATTTCTGTAGACCAGAACGGCAACCTCGGCGAAGGTGCCACTGAAAACATCGGCATCCTGACGCCGGATAACGAACTGCTGATGCCAACGCCCGACCATGTTCTTTCCGGCACCACGGCGCGGCGCGCGCTCGATCTGGCAAAAATACTGGTAACTGACGGCACGCTCAAGGCAGCCGAATACCGCAACATCACCCCGGCACAGGCGGCTCAGGCGAAAGAGATTTTCATTTTCGGCACCACCACTGACGTCACGCCGGTCGTCGAATGGGAAGGCGGTCCTGTCGGCGGCGGAACGCCCGGCCCGGTGGCTGAGAAACTGCTCTCCCTGCTCAAGACCGACATGACACCCGAAAGCGAAACCTTAACTGAGGTGTTCTAATGAAAAAGCGAATCGGTATATTTTTGCTTTTACTGGCCGGCTGCTCCACCGCACCGAAAAATACGCTGACGCAGGTTTCGACCATCGACGCCCTTCTGGCCGGCGCTTACGACGGACAGATGACGCTGAACAAGCTGCTGAAATACGGCGATTTCGGAATCGGCACATTCGACGCGCTCGATGGTGAAATGATTATGCTGGATCATCAGGTTTATCAGGCCCGCGCCGATGGAACTATTCACCTGATGCCGGCCAAGGCGACTGCGCCGTTTGCCAGTGTGGTGAATTTCAAGGCAGATATGACACCGCGCCTAAAAGACATGCTCACGGCGAAAACGTTCCAATCAGCTGTTGATGAACTTGCGCCCAATCAAAACCTTTTCCTTGCCGTACGGTTCGACGGATGTTTCACATTCATGAAAGTCCGCTCGGTGCCGAAGCAGGGAAAACCGTACCCGCCGCTCGCCGAAGTCACTCCTCATCAGGCGGTATTTGAATATACCGGCGTTTCCGGAACAGTTCTGGGCTTCCGCTGTCCCTCGTTCGCTAAGGGAATCAACGTTCCGGGCTATCACCTCCATTTTATTTCTGACGATAAAACCAAAGGTGGACACGTTATCGACTTCACGACCGGCGGCGGCAACTTGCAGCTCGATACCTGCAACCGCTTCTATATGGTACTGCCTGAGCAAGACCAGTTCAGCAAAATTGATTTGTCACAGGATCGCTCCAAAGAACTCGAAAAGGTGGAAAAATGATGATTCCCGATCTCCAGTCCAGTCTGATTTGCGATGACGTCCGCCAGGAGCGTAACGGCAAATTTATGCTCATCGGCCTTTTCGACGCCATTCACGCCGAGCGTCTGCCGGTCGCTTTCGCCAAAATGTGCCTTGTCACCCGCTGGTGCAGCGGTGAGGGAACCTTTACACAGCGCTCACGGATTGTACATCCTGACCAAAAAACCGTCCTTGCGGAAGGTCAGGATGTACAGGTGCAACTGCTCTCGCCGGAGGCCGCCGCCACCAGCGTTGAAGTGTTTATCAATATCACTTTTCCGAGCGCGGGTACCTATTGGGTGGAGATCCTGCTCGAAGGCGACCTGAAAATACGCTATCCCCTGCGTGTAAACTGAATTGAGCTGTAATATTTGCTTTTTACGGAATAGCGGCTATGCTTTAAATGCGCTTCAAATTCGGATAGGGAGCCTCAGGTCACTATGACGGAGAATTTACAGAAGAATGAGCAGCAGGGGCCGTTTTCGCCGCTCCAAAGCGGGTGCGCCTTCGTGATGCTCACTAATATGATGATTTATCTCGCCGTCGTGGTGTTTGTATTCAACCTGCTCGATCCGTCAAAAATTGACGCCAGCTACATTGCTAAGCGCGGGTTTACGGCACAACCGGCAGCGGAACGTGATGAAGATAAAGCCTTCCGCCAGACCTCGGAGCAAAGACGTAAGGATCAGCAGGAAATACAAGCAGGAATCGTTGACTCCGCCAGGGATGGGTCGAAACAGGAAATCTCCCCTGCTGCAAAGCTTTCTGAAATTAAGACGGTCGAGGTAACAGCAGGCCGTCTGGATGAACCGGAAAAACCCGTAGCCGGACTCTCCCGCAACGCACTGCGCTCCGGCAGCATAGCGACCCGCACAGCCCAGCGTTCACTGCGCACCGGCAGAACATCAACCCGCACAAGCCAAACCCGTGTTTATTCAGTTTCAATGTATCCTCAGGCCACTCTGCCTCAGGCATATTCACCCGTTCACCTGCCCACGCCTCAAATCCTGCTGCCTGAAAAATATGAAACTTTACCGGTCGAACTGGCCTCCGGCATTGATTTTCCAATGTTCGGCCTGCCGAGAGCTGACAATTTAGAAGCCTATCTTTACTCGCCGGCCAAGCCGGTTCCAGACCCTGTGCGCGGCGAAAGAAAGATCAGCTCGCCTCCTGCCGGAGCCGAGTCGCTCTATACGAACGTCATCAAAAAAGCCAAAGAACCTCTGCCCTCGAAACCATTATAAAATAACATTTCCCTTTTTTCAGCAGTTGTGGCATCTTCCCGGTTGCAATTCATCCAAAGGGATGATGCATCGGTTCGAGGCCTTGTGTCATGGGTCGGGAATTGGTTGTGAAATAATGTATAGTATGACACATGGAGAAAGAACAGATGGATATCTACGTAGGAAATCTGCCGTATACGGCAACAGACCCTGACCTGCAGGAACTCTTTGAGCAGCATGGTAAGGTCACATCGGCCCGCGTCATTCTCGACCGTATGTCGGGACGCTCAAAAGGCTTCGGCTTCGTCGAAATGCCTGATAAAGCCGAAGGACAAGCTGCAATCGATGCTTTGAATGGCTCCGATTTCATGAGTCGCGCAATCCGCGTGAACGAATCCCAGCCTAAACCGGCTGGCGAACGTCGTAGCGGCGGTGGTGGTGGCGGCGGCGGCGGCGGACGCGGCTTCGGCGGCGGCGACCGTGGCGAACGCCGTGAATCCCGCTGGTAAACAGCAGCGATTCATATCGTAAGACAGCGCACCTTCGGGTGCGCTGTTTTTTTTATGAATAACGCAACAACCGTTCGGCCGCCCGCCCAAGAATCGGTATCATGAAGCGCAACGGTGAATAAAACATCCGCAACCGTATCAGTGCCACAGACATGTTCAGCGAAGCGCGGCCTACCTCAAGCTTGGATCCAGTGACATCATGCCAGACCGTCGGAATCTCGCGAATAGACGCACCGAGCCGACGGGTCTGAAACAGCATATCCACGTCAAACGCCCAATTTGTCACACCGAGGTTGCGTAACACCGGCAAAATCACCTCGCGACGGAACAGCTTGGCTCCGCACTGGGTATCCGTCAGTTTCAGTCCGAACAGCAACCGAACCAGGCCGTTAAAACAGCGCGACGCTATACGGCGTGAAAGCGGCTGTTTCGGACTTACTTCCGATTCCTTCATCCATCGTGAAGCGATTATGCAGCCGTTGAGGCTGATTTTCTGAACCAGATCATCGAATGCTTCGGGAGGAGTCGCACCGTCTGCATCCACAAAGCCGATCAGATCGCCCTCGGCGCTCTGCGCGCCAAGCATCACCGCCCCGCCTTTACCGACGCGTTTCAGCTCTTCAACAACCTTTATCTGCGGATAGCACACGCTAATGCCGCGTGCCACTTCGGCCGTGCGGTCGCTGCAAAAATTGGGAACCACGATCAGTTCGACCTCGCTGCCGTACTTTTCCGCAAAATATCCGGCATAGGCTTCCAGCATCGGCGGCAGCCGGTACTCTTCGTTATGGGCCGGAATGACGATGGAAAGTTTCATCTGCGCTCGAAAATCTCTAGCGTCGTGTACGCCTGTCCGAAGTTTTGAATTTCCGCTGTTTTTCTATAGGAGGTTTCAAGCACATCGCGAAGCTTCTTCCGCTCACCAGAAGAAAGCTCCGCGATCTCCGGCGAGCGGATTGTCAGCCCGTAGCCGCTGAATGCCGCAACCGATTCACGCGCCTGCATTAAAATTCCGGTCAGCTTCGCCTCGTTGAGCAGGTTCAGTTTTTCTGCCTGTTCGCGCGGCATGTCGGGATAATAACAGAAAGACCCCATTTCCATGCCGTGCGGCACGCGGGCGTTTGCTTCAATCGCCAAATAGGTGTCCTGGGTCAGCAAAAGACTGTCTGTGCCAAGCTTTTTGCGAATTTCAGCGCCCGCCTTCTGCAAAGCGGCCAAGTCGGGTGTTTCTTTGAATTTCCACCAGATACGGTCGCGTCCGCGAATCAGCCAGTCCTGATTCAGCGGCGAAGAAAATGCTGCGGCGGTGCATATCAGCAGAACGGCAAACACCGCCCGCAACTGCTGCTTTTCCGGACAGTGCGGCGCCAGCGTCACCGCCAGCGCAGCGGCCAGCAGCGGAAAAACGATGACCTGGTAATCGTCGTACGGAAACGGAGCCAGAAAATGCACCAGCGTGATCATCGCGCCGGAAAACCAGAGCAGCGAAATGAAACTGCGTTCAAAAGGTGAACGCGGAGCGTTGGCCTCGCGCATCATTTCGATCAGTTTCGGGCGGCTGTCGAGCGTCATCTCTTCAAAGCCTCGTTCACGCACCGGCCAATTGAGCCGCTTCAATGCGAAGGTCAGCAGCAGTCCGGAGAAAAAAACAAAATAGGCCTGCACAGAGCGCGAAATAAATCCGGCTTTCAGCGCCAGCAGTTGTACAAGGCTGCCGGGCGAACGTCCTGCGTGGTAACCGAACAGCGCAAATTCCGTGTTCTCCGGAGCGAGCAGAAAGAACGTGCCCAGCCCGAGAAGCAGAATAAAACCGCCGCCAAGTCCGAATGCGATCCACGAAAGTGGGAAAACTTTTTTCCGATTCCAGATGAGCCAGAGTCCTGCCACCGGCAGCGCAATCCCCGCTGAAAGGCGCGTGCAGGCCGCCAGCGCCAGCAGGAATCCACCCCAAAAGGCTGCCGTTGCGCCGCGCCGTCCACCGGTATAGCTCAATGCTACAAAGCCGGCGGTCAGGAAAAAGGCACAGAGTGCGTAGGTTTTTACAATCACGGTAAAGTAACTCTGATAGACGTTCACGCCGGCCAGAATGAAGGCGAACAGTGCCGCCGCTTTCCAGGCCTTCGACGAAACAGTACGCGCGGCCAGCCAGGCCGCGCAGCCGGCGGCGGCCAGACCGAACAGCGCAGTGATCAGCCGCCCGCCCGCGACGCCGAATTGCTCAATGACCGGAAACAGAACGCCGTAAACATACGGAAGCGCCGGACCTTGCGTGAACATGAAGTCGCGGTAGAGCACTCTGCCTTCGGTAATCTGCTTCGCGGCGTAAAGGTACCAGCCTTCGTCCTGATTCAGGCTGCCCATAAAAAGATTGGCTGCACTAAGCACTACACTCAGCACAACCGCGGCAACGGTGATGGAAACCCATGTGGCTCGTTTCATGATGGAGCACATCTTGCCTTGCCGCAGACAGTTTTCCGAATCTTTTTTCCAAAGTTTGGAAACTTTTTGGTGCCGCTTCCCGCAGAAGGATTCTCACCCCTCTTCTTCGTCTTCTTCACTGACGCGGAGGATTTCTTCGACGGTGGTAACGCCGTCCAGAACCTTCCGCCAGCCGTCGTCGCGGAGTGTGTGCAATCCGTGACGCATGGCTTCGCGTTTGATTTCACTGGAGGCGGAACGGTCGATGATAAGCGGGCGGATGTGGTCGTCCACGGTTAGAATTTCGTAGATGCCGGTACGGCCTTTGAAGCCGGAGCCGCGGCAGGCATCACACCCGATCGGTTCGTAGACCGTATGGGTGGCAAGTTCTTCGACCGGGAAGCCTTCTTTGCGCAGCAATTCTATTTTAGCTTCATCCAGCTCAAGCGGTTTGCGGCAGGAAGGACAAAGTCGGCGGATAAGACGTTGCGCAACAATACCTTCCACCGCTGACGCCACCAGAAACGGCTCAATGCCCATGTCGAGCAGGCGGTTGATACTGGCAGCGGAATCGTTGGTGTGAAGCGTACTGAAAACAAGGTGACCGGTAAGTGCAGCGCGAATAGCGATTTCGGCGGTTTCCCGGTCGCGGATTTCCCCCACCATGATGACGTCAGGATCCTGACGAAGGAAAGTACGCAAGGCGTGGGCGAAGGTCAGGCCGATTTCCGGCTTCATCTGCACCTGATTGACACCGGCCATTTCGTACTCGATCGGGTCTTCTGCCGACATGATCCGGATATCAACCGAATTAATGGTATGGAGCCAGGCATAAAGTGAAGTCGATTTACCGGAGCCGGTGGGACCGGTACAGAGCAGAATGCCGTGCGGACGGGTGATCATTCGTTTAAGGATTTTTTCGTCTCCAGAGCTCAAGCCAAGCTGATCCATACCGATCATACCGCTGCCGCGCAAGAGCAGACGGAGGCTGACGCTTTCGCCGTAAACCGTCGGCATAGTAGATACGCGGACATCGATTTCCTCACCCTGAATGCGCAAGCTGATACGGCCGTCCTGCGGAAGACGTTTTTCGGCAATGTCCATGTTAGCCATGACTTTAATGCGGGAAATGATGGAGGATTGAAAGCGTTTGAGCGTAGCAGGCACAGGCGTCTGAAGCAGAACGCCATCGATGCGGTAACGGATGCGAAGATCCACTTCCATCGGTTCAATATGAATATCAGTGGCGCGATTCTCGTGTGCTTCCCAGATAATCTGGTTAACGAATTTGACCACAGAGGCTTCCTGATCGAGATCGCTCAAGTCCTGCTTAAAAAGCCCCTCTTCGTCGAGGTTGATGCGGTCATCGTCCTGCATCATGCGGTCAAGAGTTTCGGCACCGACACCGTAGAGTCGTTTCGCCGCAGACTCAATGTCGGATGACGGACTGAGCGCAAGCTTGATGCGTCCACCAGTAACGAGGCGCATAGCATCAATCAAGCCGGGCTGCAATGGGTTGGCGGTGGCAATACGCAAGGTGCCGTTTTCTTCAGCAACAGGCATGATGTTGTATTGAAAGACAGCTTTGGGAGGAACTTTGACAAGCAGTTCCGGAGCAATCTCGACCTTGGCGAGGCGCATGAAAGGCAGGTTCATAGCAACCGCCAGTTTCTCAAGAAACAACTCTTCTTTTATGCCGGTCTTTTCAACCACAACATCGGTGAAACCAGCACCGGTTTCCGCAACGGCGAGAAGCAGCCCTTCCACCTGTTCAGGCGCGAAGAGCCCGGTCTGTTGCAATAAACTGGCGAGTTGACTGTTTTGCATTTGCGGCACTCCGCTTAGCGCACAATTCCGGTCTTAGAAGTACGGATAAAGCTGATCAGGTGCTGCACTTCCGGAGTGGAAGGCAGTTCCTTTTCCATTTGTTCAAGCGCTTCGGCGACAGGAAGTTTCTGACGGTAGAGAATGCGGTAGGCTTCTTTGATGGCGGCACGCGATTCTTCAGAAACGCCGCGGCGTTCCATGCCTATTTTATTAAAACCGCGAACCTGAATGTCAAGTCCGTCGGCAATCATAAAGGGCGGTACATCTTTTGTAGCTTTGGTATAGCCGCCCAAAAATGCCATTTTGCCGATACGCCGGAACTGGACGACACCGCAAAGCCCTTCGATGATGGCAAAATCTTCGATGATGACATCGCCGGCGAGCTGGGTGCCGTTGGCGATAATAACTCCGTTGCCGATTTTACAGGCGTGAGCAATGTGGCTGTAGGCCATGAGCAGACAGCCGGATCCGACTTCGGTCATTTCCCCGTCGTTCGTTCCCGCATTGATAGTGACGCACTCACGGATGACGGTTTTGTCGCCCACAATGACGCCAGGCGCACCGCCCTTGAACTTCAGATCCTGCGTAGGTCCGCCAACGCGGGCAAATGGATGAATAACACACCCTGCCCCGATGACGGTATTGCCGTCGACAACGGCGTGGGCCATGAGTTCTGTGCCGTCACCGATTCTCACTCCCGGGCCGACCACACTGTAAGGACCCAGTTTGACACCTGCGCCAAGCACAGCTCCTTCGCCAACGATTGCAGTAGGATGAATATTGCTCATATTTTTACCCGGCGGAGCTGAACATGAGATCGGCTTCGGAAACCAGTTTCCCGTCAACAAACGCTTTGGCATTCACTTTAGAAAGGCGCGGCTTGGCATTGATGATGTTAATTTCCATGCGGAGCTGGTCGCCGGGCACAACGGGCCGGCGGAAACGGGCGTTGTCAATGGCCGCGAAGTAAGAGATTTTGCCTTGTGCGCCAAACATTTTGTTCAGCAGAATTCCTGAAACCTGCGCCATAGCTTCCATCTGCAGCACGCCGGGCATGACCGGCTGGCCGGGGAAGTGCCCTTGGAAAAACGGCTCGTTGAAAGTCAGGTTCTTTATGCCGACAATCCGTTTTCCCTCTTCGCATTCGAGAATGCGGTCAACAAGCATAAAGGGATAGCGGTGCGGCAGAATTTTCAAAATATCATTCACTTCTATAACAGACATGAAACGAGCTCCTTTTTTATGGCTTTAAGGAAGTGATTATCTTGGAAACCGTCCGGCGTTTCAACGCTTAAACTGCGCCGGTTTTGTCCAGCACTTCGAGCGCGGGGCAACCTCCATCAACGCGCCAACCATGCGGGAAGTCGCGACATTGGGCGGGACGGGCTTCGTAAAGCGCACAACGGCCTCCTTCAAGCAGTATGCAACTTCCGTCCGGCCCGTCGGCCAGGCTCAGCTGACTGCGATTAGCCGCAAGCGCCGTATAGCACTCAATAAACTGCGTTTCTGTAACCCCGGCGGCGGCGGCCAGCCGGGTAATATCGGTCTCCGTGAGCAGGACATGCCCTGACCAGCGGCAGCAAGTACCGCACTGATTACATTTAAATGAACGTTCCGTCGGTTCCATGGTCAATATTCTCCGTAATGTAATTTAAAGGCGAATGGATTGACACAAACCCCTTTAAATATAAATATGCCGCCCTTGCCGCCTGTTAGGGCTGTGCGGCAACAGGGATTAACAATCAGACAGGGAGAATTCTGAACATGATCACACTCGTCAAGAAAACAAAAACCGCCGGTCTTTTCGCCGCCGCCGCACTGGCTGTATTCACCGCATGCTCAAAAGAAACACCGAAAGAAGTATCGGGAAAGACCGCACAAAAAACGCCAGCCGGCGAAACCATTGATCTTGCCCAGCAGGCTCCGGATCTGTTCAACCAGCCGCTGCAACCTAATCCACTGGCACTTGCTACCAACGACGTAGTTGTGACGGTTGACGGTGAAAAAATAACCCATGGCGAAATCATGCAGGGCGTACAGATGAATCTCATGCAGATGAGCAAACGGGTTCCACCGCAACAGCTCTCCCAGATGTACGGACAGATATACCAGAACGTAACCGATACACTGGTGGCTAATATTCTTCTCACCAAAGCGGCTGCAAAATCGAGTCTGGCTGTCAGCGATGCGGAACTGGCTAAAGAAATCGCGACCATTGAGGCCAATGCGCCGGAAGGCAAAACTCTTAAAGACGCTCTGGCTGAAAACAAAATCGACTACAGCGAATGGCAAAATGATCTGCGCAAACAAATGCTGGTTCGCAAGCTGGTTGAAGAAAAAACCGCCAACATTCCGGAAGCCACCGCTGTTGAAGTGGCCAAATTCTACGAAGAAAATGCCGATTCGTTCAAAACTCCGGAATCTGTAAGCGCCAGTCACATCCTGCTGGCCTTCACCCCCGAAGATACCGATGCCACCAAGGCTCAGAAAAAGAAAGATATTGAGAAAATCCGTGCTGACATTCTCGCCGGCGGCGACTTCGCAACCATCGCCGGAGAAAAATCAGACTGCCCCAGCAAAAAACAAGGCGGTTCTCTCGGCACTTTCGCCCGAGGACAGATGGTTCCGGAATTTGAAACGGCTGCCTTCTCTCAGGAAATCGGAAAAATCGGCGATGTGGTTGAAACCCAGTTCGGGTATCATCTCATCAAGACAACCAAACACGATCAGGCCGGCGTCCGCTCACTGGCCGACGTAAAAGATCAGCTTCAGGACTATCTGACAGGCAAGAAAAAACAGGAAGCTCTGCTGGCCTATATTGAAGAGCTCAAGGCAAAAGCTACAGTGGAAGTCAAAAAGCCCGATCTCGATGCCGCAACAAAAACCGGAACCGTTAAATAACCCCGCTCCGTTTCTTTAAAGCAGAAAAGCGTTCCCTGAAGGGAGCGCTTTTTTTATTGGCCTGCCCGAAATGATGCGCTCGAGAGGACTCGAACCTCCACACCTCGCGGCACAAGAACCTGAATCTTGCGTGTCTACCAATTTCACCACGAGCGCTTTTTATAAAACAGAGGCGCGTATTAAACAGGAACTTTTCATAAAGTCAACGGTTTCAAAAACGAAATTCGTTCTCCCCTTGCCAGCAGGACGTCTGAGCCCTATACTTTGCCCCGTGCTGGAGCTGATTTTATTGAAAGGAGGCGGTTGGCGACGTGCAGAATATAGATGATAAACAGTGGAAAGTGCTCAAAAACAAACTTGCCCGCTCAAAACAGATCCCGTCGCCTGCTATGGGCGAACCTGAAAAAGAATATGTTCAGTCACGCGGAATAGACATCCTCAGACTTCATGCCACCGACTTCGTCAAAAAGCGTCTTGCACCGGCCGACCCGAAAAATGACGGCCGCCAAACCCCGCTCAAAGGACACCCCGTCTTTATTGCCCAGCACGCCACCGGCACCAGCGACCGGGCCAAACTTGAAAAATTCCACGGCATTAGAACCGGCATTGAGCTCACCGAGAAAGAAGTAGCCTATATTGTCAGTGTTATTCTGCGCTGGATTCAGGAACAGGTCGGTGAACCTGTTTGATTTCCCCGGGGTTTAGAAAAAACTTCTTTCCCCCGCCTCCCGCCCCCGTTACATTTTCCGGGATATAGGAAACAACGTTACCGTATGGAACCTCAAATTACAGCCCGCCCCGATCATACTATCAGCCGCAAACAAATCAGCGCCGCCGCACTCAAAGTCCTCTACGGTCTGAAAGATGCCGGTTATCTCGCCTATCTCGCCGGCGGCGGCGTGCGCGACCTGCTCCTCGGACGCAACCCGAAAGATTTTGACGTCGCCACCAACGCCACGCCCGAAGAAGTACGGCGGGTTTTTCGCAACTGCCGGCTCATCGGCCGCCGCTTCCGGCTCGCCCACGTTTACTTCCACGACGAAACCATCGAAGTCTCCACTTTCCGCGCGCCCGCGCCCCCTGCCGACGAAGATCCCGGCGACGACAACACCTTCCTCGCCAAAGACGGTCTCGTTCTGCGTGACAATCTTTTCGGCACCCCCGAAGAGGACGCTCTGCGCCGCGACTTCACCGTCAATGCCCTTTTCTACAATATCGCCGACTTCTCCATCATCGACTACGTCAACGGCCGCCGTGACCTCAAAGAACGCATCATCCGCGTCATCGGCGATCCCGAACAGCGCTTCACCGAAGATCCGGTGCGCATCCTGCGCGCCCTTCGTTTTGCCGCCGCCCTCGACTTCGAAATCGAAACCTCCGCCCGCGAAGCCATCCGCCGCCACGCCGAAAAACTTGAAGGAACCTCCTCCTCGCGTCTGTACGAAGAAATCCAGAAACTCCTCAGTTGCGGAAAAGCAGCACGGGTCTTTGCTCTGTGCTGCGAACTCGATGTCTTCGAACACCTCTTCCCTGAACTCGGCGCCTGGCTCAAAGCGCCCGACGGCGAAGGCAAAACCCACTGGCTCAATAAAAGCTTTGCGCAGATTGACCGCTGGCGCGCCGCCGGCTTCAATGTGGATCCGGCTCTGCTCTTTGCCCTCATCTTCGGCGAATACCACGAATGGGTCGCCGCGCAGATCGCCGCCAATGAAGGATTGCAGCACGCCGAAGCGCTGCAGGAGGCCACACACCGCCACATCCGCCAGCTAGACCGTATCCGCATCCCGAAAGCTGTCACGCACCACATCGCCGAAATCATGACCGGACAGCCGCGATTCCTGAAAACCACGCCCCAGAATGCCAAGCGTATGCTGCGCCACCGCAGTTTTCTCGATGCCTTCCTCTACTTCAAATTCGCCGCCCGCACAGCCGGACGCCACGCCGCCGAACTCGAATGGTGGGAGCAGCAGCGCAAATCGAGATAAAAACCTTTTGCCGCTTGCCCTTTCGAACTGAATATCATACATAAAACGTTCTTTGCGGAGAGGTGGCTGAGTGGCTTAAAGCAGTGGTTTGCTAAACCGCCGTACGCTGTAAAGGCGTACCGGGGGTTCGAATCCCCCCCTCTCCGCCACCTTTTTATCCGGGACACACCGGGTCAGACAACGACTATAAGCCCCATTAACAGGGGCTTTCGTTGTGTCCAGCCCCGCGACTGTCCGGGACTCTCTATCCCCCTCAAACCCTCCTAAAGTCGATTTTGAAGTGGAGAAATGAGTGACACTTTCACCCAAGCGAGCGGATAAACTTTCAATCGCATCACGAGTCGGTAGCTGGGTTGGGTCGGTATATATTTCCGTTGTCAACCGAATCTCGCTATGCCGCATCAGAGCTTGAACAATACGAGGTGATACACCTAGACGATGATGAGGCCCATTACCTAAAAGTAATGACGGACGAAATTTTTGGACGAAAGAATTTTATCAGCAATGTGATTTGGGAAAAAAAATATTCGCCGCAAAACGATGCAAAATGGCTTTCTGATAGCCACGATCATATTTTAGCCTATGCCAAGAATAAAGAGGTTTGGCGGCCAAATCTTCTGCCACGTTCAGCCGAAATGGATAAGCGCTACAAGAATCCAGACGACGACTCCCGTGGTCAATGGAAACCAGCAGACTTTTCTGTTAAGACCTACAACGCTACTTGTGATTATCCGATTACTTTACCTTCTGGACGCATTGTTAATCCGCCTGAGAGCCGTTGTTGGGTTTCAAATGAAGCCAAATTTCATGAGCTAAAGTTTCCGGTGCTGGCGGCGCACGTCTGGTTTTCGGAAACACATGCACCGTGGGCAGGGCGTAAAAAATCGCCGCTGCTGGGTATGCATAACGGCGTTGCCTATTACCTGCTCTACAATGGGATTCTGGGCGAACGGAGTCAGTCGGGCGGCAATGTGCTGACTTCCCGTGTGCTGGCGGAACTTCCGCCGTATGACGGCGCGAAGGTGATTTACGGCGAATGGACGCCATTCAAAGAAGACCGGCTCCGCAAAGAAAATATTGTGTTCAAGCAAACCCCGTATGACGTAAAGGCGCGGTAAATCATGTTCAGGCTGAAAAACTATCAGGAAGAAACTCTGCGGGTGCTGGAAGCCTATTTGAGCGCGGCGCGGATTATCGGCGCAAAAGCCGCCTTTGAAAAAGTCGCTGCGGAAAATCCGGGCGTGATCTTCCGCCCTTATCAGGCGTTGAGCGACAAAGTGCTGGATGCGCCGTATGTCTGTCTGCGGCTCCCCACCGGCGGCGGCAAAACCTTGCTGGCGACCTATGCGATTAAGAAGGCGGCGCAAAACTTCATGGATACCGACTGCCCGCTGGTTCTGTGGGTTGTCCCGACTTCGACCATCAAAGAACAGACCCGCGACGCTTTGCGCACGCCGGGGCATCCGTACCGCGAGGCGCTGGAAGAGCTTTTTGAAAATCGCTTCCGGGTGCTGGATATTTCCGAGTTTACACAAATCCGCCCGCAGGATTTAAAGAGCAAGACCAATATCATTTTAGCGACGTTTGCCTCCTATCGCGTCGGGAACGACAACGAGGAAATGCGGAAGGTTTACGCGCACCACGAGGATTTAGAAAATCATTTCCAGAATCTTCCGACCGGCGAAAACGGTTTAGACCGGGATGAAACCGGAAAGGTAAAAGCGTCATTCATTAACCTGCTTCACCTGCACCGCCCGTTGATGATTGTGGACGAAGCGCACAACCATGATTCAGAGCTGAGCGTTGAGCGTGTGGAGAAAATCAATCCTTCCTGCATTATTGAATTCACCGCGACCCCGGCGGCGGACAGTAACATTCTGCACAATGTTTCCGCATCGGAGCTGAAAGCGGAAGAAATGATTAAGCTGCCGATTGAGCTGACGGAACATGAAACATGGCAGGAAGCCATTCATTCCGCCGTTCAGACCCGGCAAAAACTCCACGAACTGGCGGAGCAGGATAAAGACTACATCCGCCCGATTGTTTTGATTCAGGCCGAGAAGAAAAATCAGGACGTGACGGTGGAAGTGGTCGAAAAGTATCTGACCGAAGAGGAAGGAATTGACCGGGGCCGCATTGCGATTGTGACAGGAAGCCAGCGGGAACTGGACGGGATTAATCTGTTTGACCGGAACTCCAAGGTTGAATTCATAATTACCATTGAAGCACTGAAAGAAGGCTGGGACTGTTCGTTTGCTTATATTCTCTGTTCTGTGGCTTCGACCAAATCCCCGAAGAATGTCGAACAGCTTTTAGGGCGTGTTTTGCGGATGCCCTACGCGAAGAAACGGGTTCAGAACGAACTGAACCGGGCGTATGCGCATGTTTCCTCTCCGACGTGGAATCATGCCGCCAGTCAGATTCATGACCGTCTGGTCGATATGGGCTTTGATGAAAAGGAAGCACTGGAAGAAATCCGGATGCAGCGCGCCCCGGCGCAGGGCAATCTGATGTTCGGTTACGATTCAATTTTGGAGCTGCCAGTGTGCTGCTTTTCGGGTGACAAAAAAGCCGATCTCAGCGAGCTTCCGCCGGAAGAGCAAAGCAAGGTTGAAGTCCGGACGCTGGCGGACGGGCGGGTGAATTACACGATCAAGGGGGTTCTTTCCGCCGAAGCTGAAAACCAGATTGCCGGAACGCTCGACGGCAAGGAGAAGACGGTTTTCAAGAAGACGATGGAACTGCGCCGCTATCAGGAAGCGCGAAAAGACTGTCCGGCAGTTCAGGGCGTTCCGTTTGCTGTTCCCCAGCTTTGCCTTGAGCTGGACGGGTTCAAAGAAGTTGTGACCGACGACGCCTTTATGGACAGTAGCTGGCGGATTTCAGATTGTCCGGCGGAACTCCCCGGTTTCCAGATCAAAGAGGAAAGCGACCGATTCCTGATTGATATTCAGGGCGGACGGGTGATTGAGCAGTTTATCGGCAAGGGGCAGGCAGAGCTGGATTTGGATGAAATGAAAACCCCGTGGACGGAAGACCGGCTGGTTGGCTGGCTGGACAGTCATTTGCGCCAGCACGGTTTGCGGCAGGCCGACTTGTGCAAGTTCATCCGGAAGATGGTTCAGCATTTGCGGGATGAGCGGGGCGTCGGCTATGCCACTCAGCAACGCTTTGTCTTTCTACTTCAAAAGGCGTTTGCCGACCGGATCACCGAGTGCCGTAAAGACGCGCAGCGCAAAGGCTATCAGGCCGCTTTGTTTGCTCCGGATGCGTTGGTGAGTGCCGATGAGAATTTCCGCTATGAATTCACTCCGTCAAGTTATCCGGCGCGCGAGCACTATTCCGGATCATACCAGTTCAACAAACATTATTTCCCGACCGTTGGCGAATTGAAAAGCCAAGGGGAAGAGTTCGACTGCGCCAAGGCAATTGACCAGAACCCCCAAGTTAAATTCTGGGTTCGCAATCTGGAGCGCCGCGATTCCTGCGCATTCAGTTTGCCGGTTTCCACTGGGCGCTTTTATCCCGACTTCATTGCGCAGCTTGAAGACGGGCGGGTTCTGATTATAGAATACAAGGGCGACCTATTGATTGATAAAAAATCCGAAGTGGAAAAGGCGGACATTGGCAGACTGTGGGAACAGAAAAGCAACGGCAAAGCCCTGTTCCTGTTCGCCGTCAAAAAGGATGAAGCCGGGCGCGACGTTGCCGAGCAGATTAAAACGAAAATATGAAACCGTCTGACTTCAAAATCGGTATGGAATTCGAGATGTCCGGCCAGCGCTGGCTTTGCACGGACATCGGCACCCGCACCATCGCGGCAATTTGTCTGGCTGACATTCCGAAGGATGACCCAAGCTGGCTAAACGGCCCACCCTATGCCGTTCCCGAGCAGGTGATTGATGAAAACGATCTACCCGCCTGTTCCGCCGATGGATTTGAAGCGGAAGGCTTTGACTTGTCCAATGCCAAGCCGAACCGGTTTATCTAAAAACTTCACCCCCTTATAGAAGGGGGTGAAGACAGCCCGCCCCGAAGTCTGCCGGGTTCACGGTGCGTTCCGCTCCCTGAATTCGGCTCTATCACCGTCAACCCGTGCGCAAACTTCTTCCCGCCCCGATTTGTAGGCTCGCTGGAAAAACAGACTGTGAATTATTCCGGATACTGAAAATTAACAGACTGTTTTTGCTCACCCTTTTTTCAGGATAATCCTGAATATCCCTGAATGTCCCGATTATCCTGAATATTCAAGAATTATCCTCTAAATTTAGGAATTTCATTAATTTTCCGCTGGGTTAAGAACCAAAAAACCAGTCAAAAAAGGATTTTACGGGGCTGAAATTCTGTTTTTTATGGAATTTCCGTTTTTTCGGCAGAATTTCCGCCGCCTTTTTTCTGCCGGTTTTTTCAAAATTCCAGACCATTGCTTTTTTCCCCTGATGCGTCATGCAAATTTCTACACCGGAAATTCCGTTTTTATGGAATGCACTGCAAAGAGTCTGCCGGGCGATGGATTCCCGGCTGCATTCCTCGCTCAGATGCGCGAGGTACACCCGTTTCAGGTTTCCGGCCTTGGCAAGGCGTACCGCAAACCGGGCGGATTCCTGATTGGAAAGGTGTCCTTTCTTTCCGGCGATCCGTATCTTGTTTGCTTCCGGACGGTCAGACGCTGCCACCATCCGGGGATCATGGTTTGATTCAAGCACGATCACCGCACAGGGCTCCAGTGCTTCATAAACGGATTCCGTGACCGTTCCCAAGTCCGTACAAAATCCAATCCGGGTGCTTCCAAGCGTCAGAATGAAGCCGACCGGGTCGCTGGCATCATGGGAAATATGGAATGATTGAATTCCGATCTCTCCAATTCTGAATAATTCACCCGTTTGGAATAAATGCCAGTGCAAGCCACTGAATAAAGCATGTGACCGGATTATTCCCTGCATCGTTTTCCGGTTCGCATATAGATGCGTTCCCCAGCGGTTGCAAAAGACCCGCGCCCCTTGGTAATGGTCTACATGGTCATGCGTGATGCAGATTGCCTGAATGGTTTGTGCTGCAACCCCGAGGGATGCCAGCCGATTTTCGATTTGCGTCGCACTAAGTCCCGCATCAATCAGAATCCGGGTGGTTCCCGATTCAATGAATGTGCAGTTTCCTTTACTTCCGCTTCCCAGTACACAGAGCCGCTTCATGGGCGACACCCCGTTTCAAATGGAAGTTCCGGAGTGGACAATTCGGGGAGGCCAATTTTATCCCAATAGTCCCGGACTTGAGCCCGCTGCTCTTTGTTTAAGGCTCGTCCCAGTACCTTATTGTCGAGCCATTCACCAAATCGCCGCGATCCATAGGCGCGACGCACTTTTTCAAATGAACCGGCAACTGATGTTTCGATCCATCCAACGGTATTATCAATCGATTTGATGCGCCGGGGGTTCCTCAGTTTAACGCAGCCTAGAATATTGCGGATGCGTTGCCACCATTCGAGCCGCTGCATACGGTCGAGATGGGTTCCTTTGCGGTCTATAAAATCAATGGAGCCGCCGATTATCGCGCCGATCAGTCCCGCGAAGGTTTCAATGTCCTGTGCTTCACACAGTTTTTCGAAAACCAGTTTTGCATGTACTTTGGAAAATTCGACTTCCCAGCGAACCGAATTAATTTCCCCGCCAGATTCCAGATTTTTATTATAGCACCGCAGAAAGCGCCCGGAACCGTTCTTGCCGCGCGAGCCGAAGCGAACTTGATCGGAAAGATATTCACCGGACACCCGGCGTTCCTGTTCCGGTTTCCACCGTTTGAATCCCGTGAAGTTTGACTGTTCGGCAACCCCGGCGACTTGGTGCGGGAGCATGATTTTTTCATAGTCATCAAAGCACAGGTCTATTCGTGTTGCGCTGAACTCAAAGAAATCGTGCAGGTCTTTAACCAGCCGGTACAGCGAGTCAGCGTCAAATACCTTCAAAGATTCGCCGCCCAGCTGAATCATAAAGCGGTTCCGGTGCAGGCTGCGCGTTTCCGGATCAATATCCCAATACATGGAAATCCCGTATGGATGCCAGACACAATGTCGGCTATATCGAAACCGACCCCATTTTTTTATTTCCGGACTTCCGCCGCACATTTTTGAAAAATAGTCATACAGTTCCGCCGAATGCTCTAACGGAACAGTTCCTTGAATCCAGTCGAGGCCGACAGTCCCGTCAAAGTCCGCAATGTTATATTTTTGGCAATTATCCCCCCCTATTAGATACGGGGGGGAAGGGGGCTTTGCTTGACTTCGCAGGTCGAAAATCCCGTCAGGATAGCGCCGCAATCTCGTTTCACCCGCGCTGACGGTTCCGCCCTCCGGGCGGGAGTTTCCCGCTTTGGGCGGCAAAGAATTCGACGGGGAAGCCGTGCGCACGTTGTGCGCGGAAAAAGGAGAAGGCGGCACACCGCCTTCTTCACCGCTCCGAAGGCGCTCCGGTTGCTCTCCAGCAGAGCCGTATCCTCCTTCGGAAATGTTTGTCGGAAGTGTGCCGCCTGAAATCATTTTGCACCTCCTTGGGTCGAATCGACCAAAGAGATGATTGCGTTCTTAATCACCTCGGGCAGTGTGTCCCACGACTGGACAACCCGAGACAAATCAGGGTATAAGTGTAAAAAGGAATGACAGAGTAACGTTTCACCCCCGTCTTTATTGGGCAAAGGCAGAGATTCGAATCCCCCCCTCTCCGCCAAACTGAAAAAGCCGATCCATTTTGGGTCGGCTTTTACTTTTGCAAGACAGTTGTTTCAGCTTCAGTTATCTAGGCGACCATGGATAAGCCCCAATGGAATCGCCGCCGGCCGGTCCGGTTTGGACTCGATCATTACATGTTTCTTTGCGTTCGATGATTTTTCGAATGCGTGCATGACCTCAAGTACGTGGTATGCAAGATCCCCGCTGGCGCGGTGTTTGCGTTTGCCGAGAATCGCATACGCCAGATCGGCCGCGCCGATGCCGCGCATATTATCCGCATAAGGATGACTCAGCGCCTGAGTCTGCCATTCTTTGGCAACGGCACTGAACAGTTCAACGGATCCTCCAAACTTGTTCGGATCCGGCACTTTCAAGGATCCTTCGGTTCCGTAAAGCTCGATCGGACTGTGTCCGTGACGGTGTACATCAAAGGAGATGGTTGCCGTGACAGTCGCCCCGGAATGAAATTCCAGCGAGCCGGTATAGTGCGTCGGAACGCTGACCGGAAGCTGTTCGCCGAAATGTTCTTTGCAGGTGGCCGTCCGTGATTCAAATGCACGCGAGGTAATCGCACTCACCGATTTAACCGGCCCCAGCAGATGCACCAGTGCGGTTATGTAGTACGGCCCCATATCGAACATCGGCCCGGCTCCCGCCTTATAAAAAAACGCAGGGTTCGGGTGCCACGACTCGGGACCGCGCGACATCAGGAATACAGTTCCGCCGACAACCCGGCCGATCCATCCGTCATCGATCAGCTTCCGGCTGGTCTGAAGCCCGGCACCCATGAACGTATCCGGCGCGCATCCGACCAGCAGCCCTTTTTTCGTCGCCAGATCCATGACGGCTTTTCCGTCTTTCAGACTGACCGCCAGCGGTTTTTCACAGTGTACATGCTTGCCGGCTTTGAGCGCCGCAAGACTGACCTCGGCGTGGACTGCCGGAACGGTGAGATTGATCACTAGATCAACTTCTTTGTTCGCCAGAAGCTCTTTAACGGTTTCAGCTTTGCAGCCGTTCTCTTGTGCTTTGGCCCGCGCAGCCTTCATATTAATGTCCGCGCAGGAAACCATCCGGAGCACTTCAAAGGCTTTGACGCCATTAAAGTAAGCCTGACAGATATTTCCGCAGCCAATGATTCCGACACCGATTGTTTTCTTTTTAGCCATGATCCGTTTCCTTATTTTCTGCCGCGTGCGATGCCTTTTGAAGTCAGATAAGCGTAGCTCTCCTGCACAGCCTGCATCATGTTGCCGTCATAGCTGTCGAGTTCGACAGCGATATACTTCGCGTAAACCGCCGCTTTAGACGAGCCGATCAGATTCACCTCTCCTTTACCGGCAGGCCGGAACGGTTTGGACTGGCTGACCATGATTTTGCCATCCTTCGTTTCGGCTTCCTTGAACGAGTCTGCCTGATTAATAACCCCATCTTTGAAGTGAAGAACTCTGCCTCGTGCTCCGATTTCCTTGATGAATTTGACCGGATCAAGTCCGGCTTTGGTCACCCAGTAAATATCGGCTTCCCAAAGAACACTTGCCGGAGTGTTTTCGAGGAAGAGCTTATAACCCAGCTGGCCATCAATCACTGCAAGATCCCAGTCGTGATTATGGTAGCCCACCTGCAGGCCGTGCCGGGCGACAAATTCGGCCGCTTTGCAATACAGCTCGGCCGTCGCTTTGACCGCATCTGCCGAAGCAAAATTCTTTTTAAACTCCGGCGGGCAGCCGCTGATGATGTATTTGTGTCCCAGCATCAGCGCGTCTTCAATGATTTTATTTTTGTTCTCTCCGACCGGCAGAGCGCCGTGACAGGAAGGTGCTTTAAGCCCAAGCTCCTTGAAAAGTTTGGCTGCCTTTTCCGCAGTCGTACCGGGAAACCCGGCCGGCTCCACATTCCCGAAGCCCATCTCTGCAATCGCGCGGATCGTGCCTTCATAATCCGCTGCCGCCTGCTCTCGTACGCTGTATAACTGAACCGTAATTTCAGGAATCATCTGAGTCTCTCCTTTTTTCGTTATGATAAAAACTGTGACACGAACTGATATGTTGTCTATATTAATAGGCTGTTTGAATATTGTAAATTGACCAAAACTATTATTTACGGTGATAAAATGACCTCCAAAGTGATCCGGATGGGCTACTACACCAGTGGAAAAGGCGGCGCTCCGAAGCCGTTTAAAATCCCCGAAAACATGCTGTGCTTTGAACTGATCACCGCCGGTTCTGTATACTCGCCGGATAGCGACCGGTCAGAACTGCATGGCGCAGGATGGATATTTGTCCACTCGGCAGGACAGCACACCGTCTGGCGTTCGGAACCGGACAGCCATTATGAGTGCATAACCGTTTCATTTAACACCGCTTTAATTGCGGACAAAGAAGTCTGGCCCAAGGCATTCTTCTGGGAAGACATCAATCAGGCCGTCAGTTTCGCTCACGAAATGCTCTACGCCCGCCACCACACCCGTGTCGATCAGGAGATTCTGGGAGACTTGATCTGGAGTCAGTTCAGGTTCCGGCTGGATCTGTTCCGCCGGAAATCCAAGCAGCAGATTCCGCCGCGCGTTGCGGCGGTGATGGTGTACATCGAAAAACACTACGCAGAAGACATTGCAATCAATGATTTGGCCGCCCGGGCAGAACTAAGCCCTTCGCATTTACATGCCCACTTCAGGGCGTTTGTTAAAGTCACTCCTCACCAGTACTTAATCCGGCAGCGTATGCAGGCGGCACGCCACGCTCTGGCGACATCGAACACACCGATCAAGGTACTTGCACAGGAAGTCGGCTACGCCAACACCGAAAATTTCTGCCGCGCATTCAAACAGCACACAGGCTTGACTGCCGCCGACTACCGGCAAAAATACATGGTCTATCAGTGACCTGAGAAAAACGGCCGGGCTTAACCACGTCACACGGCGCCAATTTGTCACAATTTCATTGCCGGATAACATTCGGTTATTTTTTATAACTCTTTATTTTTTAATATCTTATATAAGATACGACCCAGTGGCATATTCGATGCTGTTGAGTGTGTAATGAACTAACTGCGAAGGAAGTTTACAATGATCGACTTTAACAATATGACCCAGAAGGTTCGCGAGGCTTTTCAGACAGCGCAGGCGTTGGCCGCTGAATACGGACACCAGCAGGTGGATGGCGAGCATCTGCTTTTAGTCCTGCTCCGTCAGGAGGACGGGCTTGCTCCGCAACTCTTCGAACGGATGGATGCCTCCGCCCCGACCGCTATGGCGAGGCTGGAGCAGGAGTTGAAAAAAACACCTTCGGTCTCCGGCCCCGGAACTGAGGCGGGGAAAATTTTTGTAACCCAGCGGCTCGACGGATTAATGGTCAAAGCGCAAAAGGAAATGCAGAAGCTGGGCGACGGTTTTATTTCCGTCGAACATCTGCTGCTGGCCTTTGCCGATGAAAAAACAAAAACGGTCGCCGGGAGAATTCTCGATGAACTGAGTGTCACCCGCAACCGGATCCTTGAAGCGCTCAAAACGATCCGCGGGAATCAGCGCGTCACCTCCGATAATCCGGAAGGTTCTTATGACGCCCTGAAAAAGTACGGACAGGATCTGGTCGAGCTGGCCCGCTCCGGCAAGCTCGATCCGGTGATCGGCCGCGATGCCGAAATCCGGTCGGTCATCCGCATTCTGTCGCGTAAAACCAAAAATAATCCGGTGCTGATCGGCGAGCCGGGCGTCGGCAAAACCGCCATCGTTGAAGGGCTGGCCCATCGCATTGTGCGCGGCGACGTGCCGGAAGGACTGAAAGATAAAACCATCTTCGCGCTCGATATGACGTCACTGATGGCCGGTGCAAAATACCGCGGTAAATTCGAAGAACGGCTGAAAGCCGTGCTGAATGAAATAAAATCCGCAGACGGCCGCATCATTCTCTTCATCGACGAACTGCACAACATCGTCGGTGCAGGCCGCACGGAGGGATCGACCGACGCGGGCAATATGCTCAAGCCGATGCTGGCGCGCGGCGAACTGCACTGTATCGGCGCCACTACGCTGGACGAGCACCGTAAATACATCGAAAAAGATGCCGCGCTTGAACGGCGTTTCCAGCCGGTAATGGTCGATATGCCCAGCGTCGAAGACACCATTTCGATTCTTCGCGGACTGCGCGAACGGTTCGAAGTGCATCACGGTGTACATATTAAAGACACCGCGCTGGTTGCAGCCGCCACGCTGTCCGACCGTTACATCACCGAACGGTTCCTGCCGGACAAAGCCATCGACCTGATGGACGAAGCCTGCGCTTCGATCCGCACGGAAATTGATTCACTCCCCGCTGAGCTGGACGAAATTTCCCGGAAAGTCATGCGGCTGGAAATTGAGGAAACCGCCCTGAAGAAGGAAAAAGACAAAGCCAGCAAGGAGCGGCTCGAAACGCTTCAGAAGGAGCTGGCCGATCTTAAGGCCGAAGAAAAAACGTTTCGCACCCAGTGGGAAAACGAAAAAGGCGGCATCCAGAAGGTACGCGACCTGCGCGAAGCGCTGGATCTCGCCAGGCGTGAAAGCACGGAGGCCGAACGCGCCTACGATCTGGAGCGCACCGCCAAACTCCGCCACGGCACCATCCCGCAACTCGAAAAGCAGCTTCGCGAGCACGAAGAGAAACTGAAAGAACCTTCCTCCGGCAAAAGCCTGCTCCGCGAAGAGGTCACCGAAGAGGAAATCGCCGAAGTGGTCGCCCGCTGGACCGGTATACCGCTCACCCGGCTGCTGGAAGGCGAACGCGAAAAACTCCTTAAACTAGGCGATCAGCTTCATCAGCGCATTATCGGACAGGATGAAGCCGTACAGGTTGTTGCGGATGCCGTCCTGCGCGCCCGCGCCGGGATAAGCAATCCCAACCGCCCGATCGGTGCATTCCTGTTTCTCGGCCCGACCGGCGTCGGCAAAACCGAACTGGCCCGGGCGCTCGCCTTTGAACTCTTCGACAGCGACGAACACATGGTACGCATCGATATGAGCGAATACATGGAAAAGCACACCGTTTCGCGTCTCATCGGAGCACCGCCGGGCTATATCGGCTACGACGAAGGAGGACAGCTCACCGAAGCCGTGCGCCGCAAGCCTTACTCCGTTGTTCTGCTCGATGAAATTGAAAAAGCGCATCCGGATGTCTTCAACATCCTGCTGCAAATCTTTGACGACGGCCGGCTGACGGACTCGCAGGGTCACACCGTCAGCTTCAAGAATACCATCGTCATTATGACCAGCAACATCGGCTCGACGCTGCTGCTCGAAGGCATCGGACGGCAGGGCCGCATTACGGAAGAAACCCGCGATCAGGTCATGGCGATGCTCAAGGAAAACTTCCGCCCGGAATTCCTCAACCGGCTGGATGACACCGTCCTCTTCAAACCGCTCACCGAAGCGGAAATCGGCCGGATTGTTGAACTGCTTCTCAACGATCTGCGCAAACGGCTCGCCGCCCGCGATATCCGGCTCGAAGTCAGTGACGAAGTTAAAAAGCACATCGTCGAAGAAGGCTTCGATCCGGTGTACGGCGCGCGTCCGCTCAAGCGGTTCATTCAGCACCATTTCGAAACGCAGCTTGCCCGCAGTCTGATTTCCGGCGAAATCAGCAACGGTTCCGCCGTCCGCGCCGGAATGGAAAACGGCAGGCTGGTTTTCCAGCCGGCGGAAAACTAAAAATCCGTTTATCCGGATTTAAGGATTCTTATTGTCGGAACGGAAGCCGTTTGTTAGGTTGCGCGGCATGACACTGAGAGAAAAACTGAAAACCGGCCCCCTGCTGTTTGATGGGGCGGCGGGCACCTTCCTGCAGAACCAGACCGTCACCCGTGAACAGTGGGGTGCTTACGAGGGCTGCAACGAATGGCTGAACGTATCCGCGCCCGATATCATCCGCTGTCTGCACCGCGCCTATTTCGAAGCCGGCGCGGATGCCGTTGAAACCAACACGTTCGGTGCCTCTCCGGTAACGCTCGGCGAATACGGCCTAGCCGGCCGCGCCTATGAAATTAATAAGACCGCCGCGCGGCTTGCCCGCGAATGCGCCGATGAATTTTCAACGCCGGAACAGCCGCGCTACGTCTTCGGCTCAATCGGCCCCGGCACGAAACTGCCATCGCTGGGCCAGATTTCGTTCGATCAGCTCTGCGCCGCCTGCAAAATCCAGATCCAGGGTTTGATTGACGGCGGCGCGGACGGTCTGATTATCGAAACCTGTCAGGACCCGCTTCAGATCAAAGCGGTGCTGGCCGCCGCGGATGACGTTCTCGGCCCGGACAGTCCTGTCGTCCGCTACGTCTCGGTCACCGTTGAAGCCACCGGAACGATGCTGGTCGGCACCAGCGTATCCGCCGCCGCGGCCATTCTCGCGCCGTATCCGATTGATGTACTCGGCCTGAATTGCGCAACCGGTCCTGACGCGATGGAGCACCACCTCGACACGCTCAACGAAATCTGGCCGGGTATGCTAGCTTGTATGCCGAACGCCGGCATGCCGGAAGCCACCGCCGACGGGAAAGTCTCCTACCCGCTCAAACCGAAGCCTTTTGCTGAAAAAGTCGCCGCGCTCGCCGCGCAGAACGGACTGTCCATTGTCGGCGGCTGCTGCGGAACCACGCCGGAGCACATTCGCCAGTTGCGGAAGCAACTGGCGAATATCGAATATCGAATACCGAATATCGAAAAGAAGAAATACATAGAGCAGGTGGCGAGCCTTTTTTCGCCGGTCGATCTGACCCAGGAACCCGCACCGCTGTATATCGGCGAACGCGCCAACGCCACCGGTTCGAAAAAATTCCGCGACACACTGCTGACGAATGATTACGAAAATGCCTTTCACATGCTGACGGAACAGGAAGAAACCGGCGCGCATGTCCTCGATCTGAGCTGCGGCTATGCCGGTCGCGATGAGCACAAAGACATCGCTGTACTGGTGCCGCGTATGGCGCGCGAATGCCGCATTCCGATGATGATTGATTCCACCTCAGCCGATGTAATCGAAGACGCGCTGAAGTGCTACGGCGGCCGGGCGCTGATCAACTCGATCAACTTTGAAGACGGCGGCGCGCGCGCGGAGCGGGTCGTCCCGATGGCCCGGCGCTATGGCGCGGCGCTGGTTGCGCTGACCATTGATGAAAAAGGCATGGCGATGACCGCCGCCGAAAAAGTCGCCGTCGCTAAACGGCTGGTTGCGTTCTGCATTGAACGGGGACTCAAAGCGGAAGAACTGCTGATTGATCCGCTCACCTTCACGATTTGCAGCGGCGATAAAACGCTCCGCGATGCAGCCGTCCAAACCCTGGAAGCAATCCGTCGCATCAAGGCCGGACTGCCGGGCGTACGGACGATGCTCGGGCTTTCCAATATTTCGTTCGGCCTCAAACCGGCGGCGAGAAAAGTGCTCAATGCCGTTTTTCTACGTCAGGCGGTACAGGCCGGTATGGACGCCTGCATCATCAATGTCGCGGCCATTGTGCCGCTTAATGAAATCCCGGAAAATCTTCGCAAGGCGGCCGAGGCGCTGCTGAACGACGACCGTTCGGGCGGCGATCCGCTCGAAAACTACATCAACCTGTTCGAAACGGTAAAAGAAACCGTCGAAGAGGCGGTTGAAAGCCGTCCGTCTGCCGATGTGCTGACCGATGCCATCATCCGCGGCAAGTCACCCTGGCTGTCCCCCGCTATTCCCGATCTGCTCAAAGAAAAAAGCGCCGAGGAGATTCTCAACACTATTATGCTCCCCGCGATGAAGGAAGTCGGACGCCTTTTTAACGACGGCATCATGCAGCTTCCTTTCGTGCTGAAATCAGCCGAAGTGATGAAAAGAGCGGTTGATATAATCAAGCCGTTTATGAAGAAGAGCGCGGCGGGCGACAAGGTTCCACTGTTTGTAATCGGAACTGTCGCCGGCGATGTGCATGACATCGGCAAAAACCTGGTCGGCATAATTCTTTCCAACAACGGCTTTGACGTGATCGACCTCGGCATCAAAGTTCCGGTCGAAAAGATGATGGAAGCGGTGAAAACGCATAGCGCCGCCGCGCTCGGTATGAGCGGACTGCTGGTGAAATCCACCGCCGTCATGGCTGAAAATATGAAGATTCTCGAACACGCCGGCTTCAAAACGCCGGTACTGCTCGGCGGCGCGGCACTTTCAGCGGAGTTTGTTGATCTGGCCTGCCGTCCGCACTACTCGGAAAGCGTGCTTTACTGCAAAGACGCCTTTGCCGGACTGGCCGCGATGCAGACGCTCAAGGATACCGGCAAACTGCCCGAATATGTCGCGCCGACCCGCGACGGACTCGAATGTGAAGTTAAGCCGGCGGAAGACGAAAAGCCGGCGGAGCCGATTGCCCGCGATATTCCGGTGCCGAAGGTCCGGATCGAAACGACGGTGACGGAAAATATACTGCTGGACGACATCTGGAAATATCTCGACCTGAACGGCATGATCAAAGGCGCGTGGGGCTATAAACAAGGCAAACTCTCCGATGCCGAATATCAGAAACTGCTCGACGACGAGGTCTATCCGAAACTCGAAGAGATGAAGCAGCTCGCCCGCAAGGTCTTTGAACCGAAGGTCATTCACGGCTTTTTCAACTGTCATTCCGAAGGCGATACCTTTTTCATTGAAAATCCGGCGGGGGGGACGATTCCGATGCCCTTTCCGCGCCAGAAAAAAACGGGCGGACTTTGTCTGGCTGATTTTTTCCGCCCCAACCGCGACGTCGCCGCGCTGATGGCTGTTACGATCGGAAGCAAAGTGATAGCCAAAGAACACGAACTGCGCGATGCCGACCGTTATCACGACTATCTGCTCTTCCACGGCCTGGCCGTTATGACCGCCGAAGCACTGGCGGAATATTCGCACAAACAGATTCGCAAGCTCTGGGGATCGAACGAAGGCGAGCTGACGCTGACTGAAATCTGGAAACGCAAACTCGACCAGAGCCGCTTCGGTTTCGGTTACGCGCTCTGCCCCGATCTGGCGATGAATAAAGTCTGCTGCGATCTGCTAAATACGGATCGGATCGGCCTGAACGTCACTGAACTCTTTATGGCCGATCCGGAAGTTTCCACCTTTGCGCTCATCACCCACCATCCGCAAGCATACTACTTTGATTTATAAAAATTTTGGAGTGCGCTTGCTCGACAGCGCTTTCACTATCAACAACTTGTAGATAAAAGCGGCGTCAAGCCGCCGCACTCCAAATCGCTCAGGCAGAAATCATGTTTCCCGGCATGGGCTCAGGCGAACCTTTGTAACCCATAACCTTTTTATTGAGAGAACGGGCCCTCATACGTGCTATAAAGCTCAAAACCAATTAACGAGGAGTCCCCATGGCCAAACCGAACTACACCTTTGAAAAGCGTCAAAAAGAGCTCGCCAAGAAACGGAAGAAGGAAGAAAAGCGTCTGCGGAAAGCCGGACCGGCGAGCGAACTGCCGCCGGATGATGCGCCTCAGTCGCCCGCCGTCTGATTTTCGTCGGCAAAACGGTTGCCTCTCTCCCGCTCGAAGCTTTTAATGCCCCGAATAACCGTTTACCTTGGCTTTCTCGTTTTATTTCTGTTTGGAATAAGTGTGCGCCCATAATGTTGCGGGAAACGAAAAGAAGATCACGCGGCATAAATAGCCACAGTAGCCATATTATGAAACCGCAACGCATAACCGTACGCTATGAAGGCCGGGTGCAGGGCGTAGGGTTCCGGTACACTGCGGTAAGTCTGGCGCAGGACTTTGATTTGACCGGCTGGGTGAAGAATGAATTCGACGGCAGTGTGGCGCTGGTTGCAGAAGGTGCGCAGGATCAACTAATGGAACTGTTGCAGGCGATCAAGAGGTCGCACCTGGGGCGGCATATCACCAATGAACTGGTGCGGCGGTCGGCGGCGACCGGCGAGTTTACGGGGTTCGGCGTGCGACACTGAGAATAGCCGAAGCAACTGCAAGGTCTTCCGCCGTACGGATTTTCATATTCCCGGACAGTCCGGCCACCAAATGAATCTCCTGTTTTCCTTTTGCCAGCAGCTCGGAATCATCGTCCAGCAGTTTGCCGGCACCGCTAAGCATTTTTTTGAAGACCTCTATTTTATAAACCTGCGGGCTCTGCACCAGCCAGACGGTATTGCGGTCAACTGATTTACTGACCTTCTGTCCTTTTTCGGCCAGCTTGACGGCGTCGGAACTTTTCACAGCGGCCACGGCGGCTCCGTAGCGTTTGCCGGCTTTGATGGTTTCTGTGATGACTTCATCGTCCAGGAACGGGCGGGCGGCCTCGTGAATTAATACGGCCGTCGCATCGTCCGGAATCCGTTCCAGCGCGCTTTTCAAATTGTTTAAACGCATCGGGCCGCCGGCGACGATGGCGGAAATTTTGCGGCAGCCAAAGGAACGAACGGTATGCAAGGCGCTGTCCACGCGCTCTTTTTTGACAACCAGCACAATGCCCTCTATGAGCGGATTCTGTTCAAGCGTCTGAATGGAACGCGCAACGACCGGACGGGAGCCGAGCGCAAGAAATGCGACATCGACACCTGCTCCGATTTCCTGATCTTTACCACACGCTAGAACAATTGCCCATGCTGACATGCTTTACGCTCCTTCCAGTGCGGTTCAAATGCAACCCGCGAGATGGCAGGAATTTAACAAAGCGGCAAAGGACTGTCAAACCTCGCGAAGCTTGCAAACAGCAGGAAAACAGTTCCGGATTTTACAAGCATTGGAAACTTGTGTTAGTCAATGCGGCACATGGACTTAAACATGTCGTAACGGGCGTCAATCTGTTTGCGGTCAAGGGCGGCAAGGCGCTCCAGACTGAACTCTTCGACACCGAACGCGGCCGCTACACTGCCGTAGACCATGGCGCGGCGGATGGCTTTTTCGTCCGTTCCGCCCGATTCGGCCAGTGCGCCCATCAGGCCGCCGGCAAAGGTATCGCCGGCTCCGGTCGGATCTTTGAAGTCCGCCAGCGGAAAAGCGTGAAGCAGAAACAATCCGTTTTTTGAAAAGAGCATACTGCCGCTCTGCCCTTTTTTGATGAGGACAAACTGCGGGCCCATGGCGAGCAGCGCTTTAGAGGCATCCATGAGGGAATGCTGGCCGGTGAAAAGGCGCGCCTCGGATTCGTTGAGGGTGAGCATGTCGCATTTACTGACAACTTCGACCAGCTTTTTATGGGCGATATTGATCCAGAGATCCATGGTGTCGATCAGTACAAATTCAGGCGCGCGCACCTGTTCGAGAACGCGAAGCTGAAGTTCAGGCGCGATGTTGCCGAGAAACAGATAAGGCGCATCGCAATAGGCTTCCGGCAGTTTGGGCGAAAAGCTTTCGAAAACGTTGAGTTCCGTGAGAAGTGTGCGGCGGTTGTCCATATTTTCTTCATAGACGCCCGACCAGCGGAAGGTTTTGCCCTTTTCAGTCTGAAGCCCGGAGAGATCGATACCCATCTTTTCCCAGAGAGCCCGGTGCTCCGGCGGGAAGTCGGTGCCGACCACGCCGACCATGCCGGTTTTGACGAAGAAAGATGCGGCAGCACAGGCGTAGCTGACAGAACCGCCGAGAATTTCGACGTGTTTTTCGCGGGGCGTTTCGATGGTATCAATACCGATGGAGCCGACGATGACCAGTTTGGGTGCGCTGTTTTTTTTCATAAGCTTAATTACGGCGGGACGGACGCGGTGTCCCGACAATTTCCTGAATGCGCACCTTGATTTCCTTCACTTCCGCAATACCCAGTCCGTCGTGAACGCCTTCGCGGACGCGATCCTGAAGCATCTGGGAAAATTCCGGAATGCGGGTGCCTGTTTGAAGTTTGACATCAAGATCGATGCTGATGGTGTTTTTTTCGTCGCGGATTTTAGGATCAATACCGATCACCGCACCGAATTCATCGCCGAGCTTGCGGATGAAGTCGCGTACGGCACTGACGCTGATAGAGACCGAGCCGTTGCCGGAATCAAATGAGATATAACGTGTTTTTGAGCGGCGCGGGCCGAAGGTGACGAGATAAAGCAGAGAAAGCAGCACCACGATGCCGCCGATACCTGCTGTTGCCAGACTCTGGAGAGGCGGCATGAAGTCAAAAGCGTTTTCCGTTACACCGGGAATATTTGCGTGAATCAGCGCACCGCCCAGAGCTGCAAAAAGCAGCCAGATAACCGCTCCGGAGAGCACATGAAAAAAACGTGTCATTTTACATTCCCTCCTGCTGCATCCTTTATACTGCGCCGAATACTCTGTACCGAGATATTGACCGCCTGCACCCGCTTGCCGGTCAGCTCCTCAATTGATTTGCGGACTTCCATCTGCAGTTTTCCGCAGACTTCGGGGATATAAACACCGTATTCGAGCACAGCGGTCAGTTTAACAATGATCGTGTTTTCTGAATCAATAGCTACACGCACCCCGCGGTCACGGGGACGTTTGCCGATAATGTCAGCCAGCTCATCAACCAGCGTTCCGGACAGCTCCACCACGCCGGGCACGCGACCGGCCGCTTCGTGGGCAATCACTGCAATGACGTTATTGTGAATCTCTACCGAGCCGAGACCGGCATCGTCTGATTTTTCATCCGGAACAGGCCAGTTCCGTGAAGGCGGAATGTTTCTGTCGCTCATAGCCGTGTCTCCTACTGCCGGTCTACCATGAAATTTTCATGCATAAATTTTTCAAGGAAGGCGGTGTTGTATTCGCCGCGGCGGAACCGGCTGTCCATCAGCAGCGCCACGCCGACCGGTACTGTGGTGTGCGGACCGTTGATCGTAAATTCCTCCAGCGCGCGGTGCAGGCGCTGAAGCGCCTCTTCACGCGTAGCGCCGCGGGCGATGATTTTGGCAATCATGCTGTCGTAGTACGGCGAGATGGTGTAGCCGCTGTAGACGTGCGAATCAATCCGGATGCCGGGCCCGCCGGGGAAGTGAACCGCTTCGACTTTACCCGGCGACGGGGTGAAGTTTTTGTAGGGATCTTCGGCATTCACACGGAACTCAATGGCGTGGTAGCGCACTTTCACATCATCCTGTGAAAATGAAAGTTTCTTGCCCGCCGCCACGAGAATCTGTTCCTTCACCAGGTCGATTCCGGTTACCTCTTCGCTGACGGTGTGCTCGACCTGAATGCGGGTATTCATTTCCATGAAGTAGAATTTTTTGGCCTTTTCGTCATACAGAAATTCGAGCGTACCGGCGCTGTTGTAGCCCACCGCCTTGGCGGCTTTCACGCCGGCGGCGCCGAGCGCTGCGCGTTCTTTATTCGTAAGTACCGGGCAGGGAGATTCTTCCACCAGTTTCTGGTGACGGCGCTGAATACTGCAATCGCGCTCACCGAGATGCACCACGTTGCCGTGGTTGTCGCCGATGATCTGTACTTCGACGTGGCGGGCGGATTCGATGTATTTTTCCATGAACACATCGGGATTGCTGAATGCGCTTTCGGCTTCGGCACGGGCCATCATAAAGCCCTGCGCCAGACTGATATCGTTATGCGCCACGCGCATCCCTTTTCCGCCGCCACCCGCAACCGCTTTGATGAGAACGGGATAACCCATCTTATGGGCCAGCGCGAGCGCTTCTTCTTTAGTGGCCAGAATACCGTCGCTGCCGGGCGTGATCGGCACACCCGCCGCCTTCATCGTATTGCGCGCAATGGCCTTATCGCCCATTTTGCGGATCACTTCGGGTGTCGGGCCGATAAACGTGATGTTGCAGCTCCGGCAGATTTCAGCGAAATGGGCGTTCTCCGCGAGAAAGCCGTAACCGGGATGAATGGCATCCACATCGGCCACTTCGGCGGCGCTGATGATGTTGGCCATTTTGAGGTAACTGGAGGTGGCGGAGGCCGGTCCGATACAAATGGCCTCATCGGCCATCTGGACATGGAGCGATTCCGCATCCGCCTCGGAATAAACCGCGACGGAACGGATTCCCAGCTCTTTGCAGGCCCGGATAATCCGCAACGCGATTTCGCCTCGATTGGCAATCAGTATTTTTTCAAACATAAAAAACCCTTCGGGTTAAATCAGAAATCCGGAATTCGAAACTCGAAATAAATCGAATGCTTTAAGTTCCAAATCTCAAATCCTGTTTCGTATTTCGAAATTCGTGCTTCGAGCTTCCGCTTAAGCCGGTTCGACGAGGAAGAGCGCCTGACCGAACTGAACGGGCGTGGCGTTATCCACCAGGACTTTCTTGATTTTACCCTTCACTTCGGACTGGATCTCGTTCATTACCTTCATCGCCTCGATGATGCAAACGACCGTATCGGGCGCAACTTCCTGACCCACCTGAACGAATACATCGGAATCCGGTGACGGAGACCGGTAAAAAGTGCCGACCATCGGGGATTTGATTTCGAGCAGGCCTTCATTTTCATTAGCGGCGGGTGCCGCAGGGGCGGCCGCGGCGGCCGGCGCAGCAGCAGGGGCGGCAGCGGCCGGCGCAGCCATCATATGCGGCGTGGAAACGATCTGGGTCACGCCGCCGGTTCCGCGTTTGAGTTGCAACGTAAAAGCCTCTTCTTCAAGCAGAAATTCAGCGAGATCGTTCTCGGTCATCATTTCAACGATTTTTTTGATTTCCTTGAGTTCCATCAGGTATATCTCCTTTTGTTTCTTAAACAGGGCACGGAAACTACATTAAACAGGTTTTGAACGCAAGGCTTCCGGCAAGCCTCGTTGGTGAACATGGCAGATCGCCGTCGCAAGTGCATCGGCTGCATCCTCTTGCGGCTGTTCTTCCAGCCCCAGCAGATGCTTTACCATCTTGGCTACTTGATCCTTACTGGCGGCTCCAGCCCCGACTGTCGCCTGTTTGATCGAGCGCGGCGAGTATTCATAGACCGGCAGATTGCGCAGGGCGCAGGCGGACAGCACCACGCCGCGCGCCTGACCGAGAATCATCGCCGTTTTAGCGTTTTTGGCAAAAAAAGAGCCTTCAATTGCGGCTTCATCGGGGGAAAATTCGGTAATCAGCGCATCAATCTGCCGGTGGATTTCGGCCAGACAGCCGGAATGCGACAGCGAAGCCTTGTTGTGAACCCTCCCGTAAACCAGCGCACGCATCTGATGGCCGGACACCTCAACCACCGCGACGCCGGACGAACGCAATGACGTGTCCACCCCTAATATACGGATTCGATTCATGCGGCGCAGTGTACCTTTCACGCTCCGGAACGGGCAAATCTTTCCTTAAGGTCTTCAGCCATCATGAAATGACGGCCGGATTCAGTTCAGGATAAATCAGAGGTTCTGCCTTTTTCAAACCGGGCCATGATGAAGTAAGCGCAGGGAACTACAATCAGGGTGAACAAAGTGGAAACGAAAACGCCGCCGATGATAGCCAGCGCCATGGGTTGACGGGTTTCCGACCCGACGCCAAGGCCCAGCGCGATAGGAAACGCCGCCGCAATCGTCGCGGCAGATGTCATCAGGATCGGTCTTAGCCGGATCGGTGCGGCCGTTATGATGGCTTCCGCCAGCGGCATACCTTCTGCGCGCTTCCGGTTCATGAACTCAACCAGCAGAATCGAGTTCTTTTTAACCACGCCCATCAACAGGATGATGCCGATGGCACTGTAGAGATTCAGCGACTGGTTGGTGCCCCACAGCGTTACCAGTGCACCGGTAATGCTGAACGGCAGCGCCAGCAGAACAGTGAAAGGATGGATGAAACTGTTGAACTGCGCAGCCAGTACCATGTAAGCGACTACAATACCCAGCAGAAAGGCAATCCAGAGTCCGCTGCCGGATTCACTGAAAGTTTTAGCGCCGCCTTCCAAATGGAAGGTATAGCCGGGCGGAAGAAGTTCGTGGGCGATCTTCGCCGCCTCATCCAGCGCTGCGGCTTGTGATGCGCCGGCGGCCAGATTGGCGGTTACCGAAATGGCGCGCTGGCGGTTAACGCGGCTGATGCTTTGCAGAGTCTTGGTGTTCTCGATGCGTACCACGTCTCCCAGCGGAATGAGTTCTCCGTATGAGTTACGAACCCGCAAAGTTTTCAAATCCTCTGCACTCAGCCGGTCTTCAGGCGTCAGACGCAGCCGGACATCGTACCGGCGTCCATCACGGGTGAACTTACCCTGACGGATACCGCCCATGGCCGCATTGACCGTCCGGCCGATCGCCTCCATCGTAACGCCCCGTGCCGCCGCGGCCTGCCGATCCGGGATGACTCTGACTTCGGGCATGCCGGTGCGATAATTATTGTCCAGATCAACGACCAGACCGGTTTTATCAAGCCGGTCCATGATTTTCCGTACCGTGGATTCCAGTACAACATAGTCAGATCCGTTGACATTGAACTCTACCGGCAGACTGCGCCGCGCCGTGAGACCGCGCGCCGACATGTCCTGGAATGAGATGCGCAACCCTTTGACACTCTCAAGATCTTTCCGGAACTCGCTCATTAACTCCGCCTGAGTTTTCGGCCGCTGATTCCGCTCAACCAGCGTGAGTCCCATGATCGCCTGATTCGCTGTTCCGCCACTGCTACTGCCGCCGATCATGGTGAAGGAACGCAGGATTTCAGGACGTTTTTTAAAATACGCCTCCACTTCCTGCACACGCGCATCGGTCAGAGCCAGCGACGACCCGACGGGAGCCCGGAGGTTGACCGAGATGTAAGACTGATCCTGTGACGGCACGAATTCCCGGCGGAGGGTTTTCCCCAGCCACAGAGAAGAGGCAAAAATGACCACCGCGCATACCAGCACGAGCCAGCGCAATTTCAGAGCAAAAGGCAGAAACCGGCCATAGACGCGGTTTAACCGGCTGAAAAAAGCGCCGGAAATCCGTTCCAGCCAGCCGGGATTTTTGCGATGCGACATCAGTATCGAAAGCCGCATGGGCGTGAGCGTGATGGCTTCCAGCAGCGACAACAGCACGGCCGCCGTCATGGTTAAGCCGAACTGGTAAAAAAACCGGCCGATAACGCCGGACATAAATGCCACCGGCAGAAAGATCGCGACGACGGCGGCCGTCGTGGCCACGGCCGCAAAGATGATTTCGCGTGATCCGTCCTGGGCGGCTTTGACTTTATCCTTCCCCATCTCGAAATGCCGGACAATGTTTTCCAGCACCATAATCGCGTCATCCACCACGATACCGATCGCCAGGGCCAGTCCGAGCAGTGTAAACGTGTTGAGCGTGAAGCCCGAAAAATAAAGAATAGTGAACGTGCCGATAATGGATGTGGGGATGGAGAGAATGATGTTGAATCCTGAACTCAGGGTTCCGAGGAACAGGAAACAAATCAAGGCCGTCAGAATGGCGGCGGTCATCAGTTCGTGTTCTGTGGCTTTCACGGCCTGCTCCACAGTACGGGTGAGATCCACATTGATCTGGAGCTTCATGCCCGCCGGCAGCGACTGCTGAAGTTCAGCCATGCGGGCCTTGACCAGACGTCCAACTTCCACTTCGTTGGCTCCGCGCTGTTTGCTGATCCCGATAGACAGGCCCGGTTCGCCGGAAATCCGCACGAAACGCCGCACATCGCTCAAGCCGTCTTCCACCCGGCATACGTCTTTCAATCGGATGGTGACGTCCTGGATCACTTCGCCGCCCCGATGCGTAATGGGAATGTCGGCGACCTGTTCCACCGTAAGACCTTCCCCCATAATCCGGAGATTCATCTCTTCTTTTGAGTTCTCAATGTACCCGGCCGCCAGCTCAGAATGCTCCTGTTCGACAGCCTGCTGAAGATCAAGGATGGTCAACTCGTATTCCTGAAGCTTCTTCGTATCCACCCATAGACGCAGGTTGCGTTCGGCAAACCCGGACAAGGCAACTTCCCCGACGCCCGGAATGACCTGAAGCTGATCCAGCAGAAAGGTTTCAACATAATCCACCAGTTCACGCGGCGTTTGCGTGCCGGACACCCCAAGGCGCATTACGGGTTCTCCTTCGGTCGAATTCTTCTGGATAACCGGAGGGTTTACATTCAGCGGCAGGCGGATTTCAGCTATCGCTCCCTGAACTTCCTGCAGGGCGGCATCAATATCGCGACTGAGTTCGAACTCCAGTTCAACCGTTGCCTGTCCCTGCCGGATGGTAGAACGGATTTCCTTCAGTCCGTCCACGGAAATCACGAGCTGTTCGATCTTGTCAACAAGTTCGGATTCCATGATCTCAGGGGCGGCGCCCTCCCAGGCAACACGGATTCCAAGAACAGGAAAATCGATATCGGGCATCTGGCTGATGCCCATCCGGTTCACGCTGATGGTGCCGAAGACGATCAGCCCGAACATGAGCATCCAGGCAAAAACCGGACGGCGGATGGAAAAATCGGACAGTGTCATGGCGATACCTTTCCTGCGGCCACATGGAGATGAATCAGCTCGGCGCGCAGCTGCTGCGCCAAAGCCGCCTCACGCCGGCGCAGTCCCCACAGTTGAACCGATGCGGTAAGGACATCCAGATTGCTCACGCGCCCCAGTTCATAGTCCTTCTGGAGGAGTGCAAGGGCTTCGTCGGCAATTCTAATCGCCGCCTGCAGTTCAGACCACTGCCGCAGTTCGTAAAACAAAGACAGATAGGTCTGCCGGACATCCCGTTCCGAAGACCGCTGCAACTCCGCGAGGCGCAGTTCACTGATCCTGAGCAGCTGCCCTGCTTCCGCCACGCGTGCCGTGCGCCGTCCGCGGTCGAACAGGGGCATTTCAAGTTTTAGAATAATGTCCCACTCGCTTTGGGTCTGCGGGTCGCGCACGAGATAGGCGTTTCCATCCAGAGTCACCTTGGGCGCGCGATCCGACTTCGCCACCTTTACATCGGATTGCGAGGCCTCGACGCGGGCTTCGCCCGCCTTGATATCCTCCCGGGTTGCAGCGGCGGCAAGATACTTATCCACTTCGCCCAATGCGGGCAGTGAAGTCTGATCAACCACTTGAAGGCTGGATGCGGGGCGCCCGGTCACGAACGCCAGCAATTCCAGCGTCGCGGCAAAGGACTGGTTGAGCTGCTCGATCGTCAGCCGTGCTTCCGCGATCTGATTTGATGTCGTCAGCAGGTCGGATCGTTTCGAGCGTCCGAGTTTTATCCTGCGTTCCAGCTCAACGCCCCGGGTCTCCAAAGTTTTGATCTGTTCCTGTACGGCCGTCCGCTGATTCTGAAACGACAGCGTCTGGTAGAAAACGTCCGCAACATCCTCGTAAAGCAGCAGGCGGGCACGTTCCGCATCATGCCGGAGGGCCAGTCCTGCGGCCTGTCTGGCATCGGCCTCGCGCGCGGTGCGGAACCCGTCGAACACAGTCCAGGTTGCACCGATTCCTGCCCGGCGGCTGTCGCTGTCAGCAGCCCAGTTCGCGGTGCCTCTGGCGCTGACTTCCGGCCACATAGCTCCCAGCGACTGACGATAACGGGCTTCTGCGGCGCGCCACTCCGCAACACTGATCTGAAGCGACTCGCTTTGCGCCAAGGCCAGTTCATAGGCCTCGACGAGAGTAATCTCCGCGGCCCGGGATAAAGGCGCGATAAACAGCAGGCACAACAATACCCGAATCCCCGGGCGCGAACGTCCGGCAGGAAAAAGGATTTTTCTGCAAAACCGGCTAGTCATGCTGCCCTTTCTTTCGTTTTGCGGCGGCGCCTGCCCAGAAAAATTCCAGCAGAGCCTTCAATGCGATGGCTTCGCCGACACGCGCCGCGCGCCGGATTTTCAGCAGGATCGGCCCCACCAAAGCACAGCGCAGTTCCGATACCTGGAAATCGTTTCTTAAAGCCCCCTCATCCATCCCTTTTTGCAGCAATTCGTGAATGGCCTCGATCATCCGGTCGTGGTGGTTACGAAACACCTTATCAACCGGGACTGACTGCACCTGATTCATCACACCCATTACACCATGCCGTTTTGCAAGAAAGTCAGCGAACTCACGCCCAAACAGAAAAAGCCGCTCTTTATACGCCGACTCCATCGCCGCAATCTCATGGATCCGCTCCGTCATGCCGTCGATCCCATCAACCGCCAGCTGTGCAAAAAGATCCTCTTTGTTTTTGAAATAGAGATAGAGCGTACCTTTGCCAACGCCGGCGGCGGCGGCGATTTCATCAAGCTTCACTTCGTCAAAGCGCCGCCCCTCGAACAGTTCAACAGCCGCCTTCAATATCGCGCCCTGCTTTGATTCTTTCGGGTCTTCCTTCTTCATAACGGCAGAGAGCTTACAGAACTGACCGGTCAGTCACAAGGCGGTAAATACAAAACATCGCCGTACGCACCAGACGGCCAGACGGCCGAAGACAGAGCATTTAACCGTTGTGATGCCGTTATACTGAATTTGGAGGGCGCGGTTCCACCCGCGCCACTCTTGATCAAGGACGGCCTGGAAGCCATCCCTCCATTACGACATCTCAATCTTTAAACGCTATAGAGACCTGTGAAGCGGACACGAGCGGCTGCTGATCAATCGTCCGGCGCTGCAATCCGCTATTCCATTTGGGCCAGAATGGCGTCGTCGATCTCAAATGCGCCGTACACATTCTGGACATCGTCGAGTTCTTCCAGCGCCTCAATCAGCTTCATCAGCGAATGCGCCTTCTCTTTATCCTTAACCTCCACCGGCATTTCGGGAAGCATAGTGAGTTCCGACGACGTCGCGGCAATGCCCGCCTTTGAAATCGCTTCTGCTACAACGGCATAATCCGTGAACGCCGTCAGCACCTCGAACTGATCGCCGTCGCGCCGCATATCCTCCGCGCCCGCTTCAAGCACGATATTCATCAGCGCATCCTCATCCACTCCGGCGGCGGCAATATAAATCTGCCCCTTGCGCTGGAACATACGGCTGACCGCCCCCTGCTGGGCCATGCTCGCCCCGCTCTTGGTGAAAACATTACGGATTTCAGCGGCCGCACGGTTCTTATTGTCGGTCAGCGCCTGAACAATCACGCCGACTCCGCCCGGCGCATAAGCTTCATAAATACACTCTTCCAGCGCGGCGCTGGCCAGTTCGCCAGTACCCTTCTTGATGGCGCGGTCGATATTGTCGTTGGGCATATTGACGCCCTTGGCCTTGGCGATCAGAGCGCGCAACGTAATATTACCGGCCGGGTCGCCGCCGCCGGCGCGCGCCGAAATCGTCATTTCCTTGGCGATCTTGCTGAAAATCTTGCCGCGCGCTGCATCCGCCCGGCCTTTTCTATGCTTAATATTCGCCCATTTACTATGACCTGACATAAAACTCTCCCGTTCGCTTCGCGCAGTTATACGTTATCTGTTAAAAGTTATTTGTTAGCGGCGGACAATCCATAGACAAGCCGCCAAAGGCCTGCTCGATAAAATACCTGCCTGATAACCGGTAACTAATAACCGATAACTCTCCCGAAATAAACCGTTTTTTACCGCTTCGGGCATCCGAAAAGATCAACTGGGAAAACAAATCGGTATTAAAGCCAGCAGCCGAACCATCTCCCGGCGTTCCGCCGCCCAGTCTGCTTCGCTCTTCTTCACGGAACCCTCCGCGAGTTCTTCCAAGGTTTATAAAATCAATGCCTTAATTCCGTCCGGCAAAAATTACTAGACTACGAGACCGGCTCTTTTCTTGCTGCTACGGAACATTGTTGAGTACGGCAAAAGTGCAGAGTGCTACGATCCCTAAAGCAAAAGTTACCATCGAAAAAAACACCGCACGTTTATACTTCTTCATCGCAATATCCCCGGCTTTGATGTCACCACTACCGGCGTATATAAAATGAATACCCAAGTTCACCTGCTCCCACAACTGAGCAAGAATAGAGAGTGTGAGTAAAATCCAAGCAGCAGAGAGAACCCATTGATGCTCCGGAGAATTCGCTGAAATCGCCGATTTAAACGTAACAGAAAGAGCAAGAGCCCCTGTTGCCGCATAAAACAACCTTTTAGAGAATTCCTCAAAACACGCCAGTCCTTTGTCCATTATTTTCTCAGATATCGCCATGGGTTACCTCCACTGTTTACACAGAACGGGTCAGTCCCGTAATCCAGTAATTTCATCCGTTGTATCTGTTCCAATTCTCCAAGGGTTGGAAGAAATTCATTCAACCCTTGGAAAACCAGATCAATCCTCGACGGCGACTTTATCTTTTTGCGCAGCGGCGATGACTTTCTGGGCGATGTTGGCGGCGACCTGTTCGTAGCGGGCAAAGGTTAGCTCGAACGAGCCGCGTCCGCCGGTGATGGAGCGCAGTTCAGAACAAAATTTGAAGGTTTCGACCTGCGGCACTTCGGCGGTGATAACCTGCATGCCTTCGTCCACGCCCATGCCGAGGATGCGGCCGCGCTTGGTGTTGAGGATGCCGGTGATGTCGCCCATGTACTCGTCGGGCACGGTGATGGCGATGGTCATGATCGGTTCGAGCAGAACCGGCCGCGCCTTTTCAATCGCTTCGTGCAGGGCGCGCGAGCCGGCGATTTTGAAGGCGACTTCGGACGAGTCCACGTCGTGGTAGGAGCCGTCGTAGAGTTCGACTTTGATGTTGCTGACTTCGGAACCGACCAGCGGACCTTTAGCCATGCCTTCCACAAATCCCTTCTGGCAGGCGGGAATGAAGTTGTGCGGAATGGTGCCGCCCACAATTTTATTGGCGAACCATTCATCGTCGCCCGGAACACGCGGATGAACCCGCACGTAGCATTCGCCGTACTGGCCGCGTCCGCCGGACTGCTTTTTGTGTTTGTAGTGGCCTTCGCCCGTGCCGGTGATGGTTTCCCGGTAAGCGACTTTCGGCGTGTGGTGGGTGACGTCCACTTTGCTGCGGTGTTTGATGTGCTCCAGCGTGACGTCGAGATGCATATCGCCCATGCCCCACAGCAGGGTTTCGTGCGTTTCGCGGTTGCGCTCGACGCGGATGGATGGATCTTCGTCCGCCGCGCGGTGCAACGCCGTGCCGATTTTATCTTCGTCGCCTTTGGTCTTGGGCTCGACGGCGTAGGCGGTCACCGGATGCGGAAACTCAATCGGCTTGAAGGTGATCTTCTCGGTCGTCGCGCAGAGCGTGTCGTTGAGGAAGGTGTTTTTCAGTTTGGGCAGCGCGATAATGTCGCCCGCCTTGGCTTCCTGGCAGTCGGTCTGCTTTTTGCCGTTGACGTAAAAAATAGTGCCGATGCGCTCTTTTTCGCCTTTGGTGGCGTTGAGCACTTCGGTGTTGGGTTTGAGCGTCCCGCGATAGACGCGCACAAAACTGAGCTGACCGGTAAACGCATCGTTGACCGAGCGCCAGACCAGGCCGGCGAACGGTTCGTTTTCGCCGGTGGCCACTTCATGGCCGTCCGCGCATTTGACCGGATAGTCTTCCGGAGACGGGAAGAGGCGGCTGATGGAATCCATCGTTTCTTTTACGCCGACTTTTGTTTTGGACGAGGCGGCGAAAACAGGAATCAGGTGCGCTTCATGCACCGCTTTGCGCAGGCCGTTGG
Organism: uncultured Verrucomicrobiota bacterium; assembly: GCA_903826865.1. Lineage (GTDB taxonomy): Bacteria > Verrucomicrobiota > Kiritimatiellia > Kiritimatiellales > Tichowtungiaceae > Tichowtungia. The sequence continues at coordinate 8,494 of CAIKGD010000048.1, read as the reverse complement.
AAAATTCATCGGCGGTCAGTTCTTCGCCGTTAAAATATTTTTCCATCAGCTTGTCGTCGGTTTCGGCGGCCAGCTCGATGAGGTGGTCGCGGATGGCCTTGACGGTTTCCGCCATATCGGCGGGCACGGCATCGGTCGGCATGTCGAGAATATCCACTTCGGACTTGCCGTCGGTGGTCGGCAGAACGACCGGCACGCAGCGGGTATCGCCCCACATGGCTTTAATGGCGGCCAGCGCTTTTTCATAACTGGCATCCGGTTTGTCGAGACCGGTAATGGCAATGCCTCGCGGCAGATTGCGTTTTTCACAAACTTTCCAGGCGCGGTTGGTGCCGACCTGAATACCGGAAACGGCATCCACCACAATCAGCGCGGCGTCGGTGATTTCGGCGGCGGCGGTGAGCTGGCCGATAAAGTCGGCGTAACCGGGCGTATCGAGCACTACAAAGCGCCGCTGTTTTCCGCTGGCGGCGGTATAGACTCCGTCGAAGGGTTTCGCCCAGATCGAAATTTCGTGTTCCTGTTCCTCCTGCGTCCAGTCGGCCATGCTGCTCTTGTCATCCACGGAACCGACACGCTCATTCGTTCCAAGAATATTGAGCATGACATCCAGCAGTGATGTCTTCCCGCTGCCCGTGTGGCCCATCAGTGCAAAATTGCGGACGCCTGAGATCGGAATACCCTTCATCGCAACTCTCCTTGGATTTAATTTTTAGTCAAAACCGGCCCCGCGCGCAAAGCGCGGCGCATGAGGATGCCCAAGGTACACGGCTTTGAAGATGGCCGCAATTAATTTTCCAAACCTTGGAAGGAATTTTTTCCGGACAGCGGAAAACGGTTTATTCCATCGGCTGCCAGCCGCCGCCGAGCGCTTTGTAGAGCTGAATCAGATCCAGCGTGATGGCGCTGCGGCTTTGTACCAGCTGATCCTCAAAGGCAAGCCGGGAGCGCTGTCCCTCAAGGACTGTGTCAAAGTCAACGAGTCCGTTTTTATAGCGGTCATCCGCCAGTGTAACCGCCGTCCGCGCGGCGGAAACCGCCGTGTCCAGCGACTGCAGGCGCTGCTGCTCGTTTTCAAAAGCCCGGAGCGCGTTGCGGGTTTCCTGCACAGCCGTCAGCACGGTTGCTTCGTAAGCGGCCAGTACCTGCTCCTGCACGGCTTCCTGCACCTTAATGCTGTTGCGGACAGATCCCATATGGAAGATCGCCCATTTGACATTCGGACCGACGCTGTAAAAATCATTGCCGGCGCTTCCGAACGAAGAAACGCTGAGCGACTCAATTCCAATAGATCCATTGAGCGTGAATTTGGGATAAAGGCCGGATTTGGCAACGCCGATGCGCGCCGTCTGCGCGGCCAGTTTACGTTCCGCCCGGCGCACGTCGGGACGGCGGCGCAATACATCGGCGGGAATGCCGGTGACCGTCTGTACCGAAGCAACCGGGATGCTTTGCACCGTCTTCAACCGTTCATGCAGCGTGCCGGGCATGACTCCGGTGAGAACGGCCAGTGCATTGAGACTCTGTTCGACACCGGTCTCCAGAGACGGAATGGCGGAACGGGTGCTTTCGAGATTATAACGGGCCTTCTGAAGAGACAGTTCCTCGATCAAGCCGCTGTCGAACCGCGATTTCAACAGGTCGAAGGTCTGCTGCTGAAGGTCAAGATTTTCGCGGGCAACATGCACCCGCTGCTGCCAGGTGCGCAACAGGACATAGCTTTGCGCCGTTTCAGCGGCCAGTGAAACCTGGACAGCGGCCCGTCCGGCTTCCTGCGCTTTGAGATCGGCAACGGCCGCCTCGACCGAGCGGCGGGCTCCGCCGAACAGATCAATTTCCCAGACCGCGTCGAATCCGCCATGGTAAAGATCATTCACGCCGGTCCCATAGACGTCATCGCTGGTTTTCCGCCGGGTATAACTGCCGTTGGCGTCCAGTTGCGGGCCGTAGGAGGCGCGTGCAATGCCCAGCTGGGCACGGGCGGCGCGGACGGCAGCGACCGCCGATTTCAAGCCGTGATTATTCTGCAGCGCTTCATCAATAAGTGCGGTCAGTTCCGGGTCATTCAGGGTCGTCCACCAGGTACCGAGTGTTTCCGCGTTTAAGTCCGCGTTCTGCGTGATGCCGTTGTCGCGCTCGGCCGGTGCTTTATAGTTCGGGCCTACAGACAGACATCCGCCGAAAAGGAACGGGATGAGCAGGATCACCAGCAGATGCAGTTTGTCTTTACCCGAACGGATCGTATGGCTCTTTTCGCGCAGGGTCTGGAAAAGAACGTAGAGCGCGGGTATCAGGATGATGCCGAAAACTGTCGCGGCCAGCATGCCCCAGAAAACGGTCGTGCCGATTGATTTTCGCGCGGCGGAACCGGCTCCAGTGGCCAGCACCATCGGAAGCACCCCGAGAATAAAGGTGAAGGCGGTCATCAAAACCGCGCGGAACCGCTGTTTCGCTCCGTCAGCCGCCGCCTCACGAATGGAAAGTCCTTCTTCGTGCCGGGCTCTGGAAAATTCAACGATCAGAATGGCGTTCTTGCTGGCGAGACCCACCAGAAGAATCAGTCCAAGCTGCGCATAAATGCTGAGCGGCATGCGACTGGACAGCAGTCCGACCAGCGCGCCGAGAATTGCGACGGCCGTTGAGAGCATCACCGGCAGAGGAATGACCCAGCTTTCATACTGCGCGACCAGAAACAGATAACCGAAGATCAGCGCCATGACGATGAGCAGCGTGCTGCCGCCGGATGCTTTAGCCTCCTGATAGCTCAAGCTGGACCAGTCGAATGTGTAACCGGCCGGCAGCGTTTCCGCGGCCAGCTTGGAAACCAGTTTCATGGCTTCGCCGCTGCTGATAAACGGCAGAGCCACGGCCGTGACAGCCGCCGAAGTGAACTTGTTGTAGCGGTCAACAGATCGCGGTGCGAGAACGATACGGGACTTGAGCAGACCGCCCAGCGGAACCATGTCGCCGCGATTGTTCTTCACATAAATTTTTTCGATATCCGCCACCTGATTGCGGAACGGCCAGTCGGCCTGCACGTTGACATTGTTCACCTGGCCTTCAAAGTTCACGTTGTTGACGTAGCGCGAGCCCAGATTGTCCTGAAGCGCCGCAAAGATGGCGCTGATATCCACACCCATCAGCGAAGCTTTGACGCGATCCACATCCAGAAACAGGTACGGAGTGTTCGCCGTGTAGGTGCTGAACGCATACATCATTCCCGGCGTCGTGTTGAGCTTCATGAGAAAGCCCTTAAGCACGGCATCGAGCTTTTGCGAATCATTATCGCTGACGGCCTGCAGACGGATATCCATTCCGCTGCTGGCGCCGAGCCCGCGGATGGCCGGCGGTGTAAAGAGGTTGATCTGCGCGCCGGGAACCTGAGCCAGACGGCCCTGCAGTTTTTTCAAAATCGCGGTCGCCTGCAGATCGGGCGTCTTGCGTTCGCTCCAGTCTTTCAGACCGCAAATAAAGAAACCGATGTTTTCACCGCTGCCGCCGATCAGGCTGAATCCGGTGATCTGGATGATAAAGGCAACACCGGGCTCTTTGCCCAGCGGCGTGATGTTTTGGGCAAACAACTCATCGGTACGGGCGCGGGTCGCGCCTTCCGGAAGCTGGACGGCACCGAAAATAATCCCCTGATCTTCATCCGGCAGGAAGGAGGTCGGGCTGAACTTTGCGATTGCAAACGCACCGGCGACAACGGCCGCCAGAATTACTACGGTCAGCACCAAATGACGGGCCAGCCGGCTGGTCGTTGACACATAGCGTCCGCGCGTGCGGTTGAGGCCGGTGTTAAACCAGCGCAACGGGCCGTGCTGCTTGGGTTTAATAATCTGCAGAATGGTGGAACACAGCGCCGGACTGAGTGTGAGCGCGTTTACGGCCGAAAATAAAACCGCCGCTGAAATCGAAACGGCAAACTGCTGATAAATTTTTCCGACGATTCCGCCCATAAACCCGATCGGCACAAAGATCGCCAGCAATACCAGCGTGGTGGCAATAATCGCGCCGCTGACCTGCTCCATCGCTTTGATGGTCGCGGCCTTGTGATCCAGCTGTTCGTGTTCCATCAGATAGAGAACCCGCTCGACCACCACAATGGCATCGTCGACCACCAGACCGATGGCGAGAACCAGTCCGAAAAGCGTTAAGGTGTTGATGCTGTAACCGAACGCCATCAGCACCGCAAAGGTGGCGCACAACGAAACCGGAATAGTCAGCGCAGGAATCAGGGTGGCCCGCCAGTCCTGAAGAAAGATGTAGCAGACCCCGACCACCAGCAGAAAGGTCAGCAGCAGCGTTATGGCAATTTCTTCAATACAGACACGCACAAATTTTGTTGCATCATACGGAAATTCGCAGTCGATCCCGGAAGGAAACTTCTTTTTGAGCAAATTCAGTTCTGTGCGCAGATTATTCATCGTCGTGAGCGCATTGGCATCCGGGGAACGGCTCACCATCATTGCCACCGCCGGCTCACCGTTGTACCGCGCATTGAACAGATAGGTGTCGGCACCCTTTTCAATCCGTGCAACATCGCCCAGAAAAACGACCGCACCGTCGGCTCCGGTGCGTATAATAATTTTCCTGAAATCCTCCGGCGTATTCAAACGTCCGGTGGTTTTCAGTGTATAGGTCGTCTGTTCAGAGCCGTCGCCGGGAACACTGCTGACGGATCCGATGGAAGCCTGAATATTCTGGTTGCGGATTGCAGCAATCACATCCGAGGCGCTCAGGCCCAAAGCGGCGAGACGATCGGAATCCATCCAGACCCGCATGCTGTATTTTGAACCATACACATCGGCACTGCTGACGCCGGAAATCCGCTCCAGCGCCGGCTTGATCACTTTATAGCCGTAGTCACTCAGAAAGAGACTGTCGCGCGAGCGGTCCGGCGAGCGGATCATCATAAATCCGAGGACGTCGGAGGAACGGGCCTGTACCGCAACGCCCTTCTGCGTGACTTCCGCCGGCAGCAGCGGCGTCGCCTGGGCAACCCGGTTTTGCACTTTAACCTGTGAAATGTCCGTATCCGTTCCGACTTTGAAGGAAATCGTCAGGGCATAGTTTCCGGCACTGTCGGAAGTAGATGACATGTAAATCATGTTGTCCACGCCGTTCACCGCATCCTCAATCGGACCGGCGACGGTATCGGCCAGCACTTCCGCGCTGGCGCCGGGATAAACGGCACTGACCGTCACCTGCGGCGGCGTTACCTGCGGATACTGGGCGATCGGCAGCGAGGAAATCGAAAGAATGCCGGCCAGCATCAGCACAATCGAAATCACGCCGGCCAGCCGCGGACGTTCAATAAATACACGGGATATCATTTACCGTCCTCCGCTACAGTCACTTTCACGGCGGCGCCGGGCCGGGCCTTCTGCACACCGTCAACCACCACACGATCCCCCGCTTTCAGTCCGGACTGTACAATCAGATCAGCGCCCAGCTGTGCACCGGGATTGATGCGCGACTGGGAAACCATCCCGGCCTCGTCAACCGTCAGAACAAACGAACCCTGCTGATCCGCCAGCACGGCTTTCTGGGGAACTTTGATCCCCTTCGGCAACGCCGGGTTTTCAAGCAGAATTTTTACATAACTGCCCGCAACCAGCAGACTGTCCGCGTTATCAAAGGCAAACCGGACCGCTATGGTTCCGGTCCGGTCGTTCATGGCATTGTCGTCGAAATCTTTTTTTCCAACCGTTGGAAGCACTTCACCGTTCGGCAGGCGCACATGCGCCGTCAGCGGAGCGGACTTCCCGGCCAGCTCCTGCTGACGCAAGGTCAGCCAGGTGCGATCCGTCACGGAAAAAACCACCCGGACCGGATCTGTCTGTACGATGCTTGCCAGAACCGAGGCGCCGGGCGTCACATAATTGCCTTTGGTTATTTTCGCCGCGCCGATACGTCCGCTGATCGGCGCTTTGATTTCTGTGTAATCCAAAGAAACCTGCGCCAATTTTAAACCGGCCCGGGCGCGCAGCAGATCGCTCTCTGCCGTATCCATACCCGCCTTGGAAATGCTGCGGACATCCGCACTCTTCATGCGGTCATACAGCTTCTGCGCACGGTCCAGCTCGGCCGCGGCTGAATCGGCGGTTGCCTGATAAGAACTCCGGTCTATTGTAAAGAGCAGGTCGCCTTCTTTAACCGGATCACCTTCCTTGAAATGAACCGCCGCGATCATTCCTGAAATCTGCGGACGGATTGTCACCTGCTGCATCGGTTCCACCTGGGCGATATATTCATCAACCGGCTGAAGCGGCTGTTCTTTCAACACCTGAACGACGACCGCCGCAGGCGGCATGGGCGGGCGTCCCGCCGGAGCCGCCCCGCCGCCTTTTCCGCCCAGCAGCCCGTGACCGAACCAGCCCGCCAGAGCGAACACCGCTGCAATTCCAACTCCTGAAACAATTTTCATATTCATATTGTCGCCTCTTTCTTTAAAGCCCCTTTCATAACACAATCAAATCCATCCGCTGCGGCGGAGACTAAATCAATTTTCGGACAGGCTCCCAAATATATTTTGCACAAGCCGACCCAAAGCCCCGCCAGCGTGACCGCAAGACAGCTCGGATCAATATCTGAACGGAGCCGGCGCACAACCAGCGGCGAACGCAGAACTGCAACGAGTTTTTCAAATGGATCCTTGCGGATTTTATCGAGTATTTTGTGCGTCGCCGTCAGCAACTCCTCCGACCACTCCATCTGAAAGGTCATAAAAAATTCAAATTTCTTAAGCCGCTTATCCTCCGTCACCGCCCGGGCATGTTCCAGAAAAGCTTCCCGCAGCTCCTCCAGCGAATGGATTTCAAAAAAATGCTCCTGAACCCGTTTCTCCTGAAGATTGAAAAAATAATCAACCATCGCCGCGAGCAGCGCCGGTTTGTTGTCAAAATGCCAGTAAACCGCGCCGCGCGTCATACCGATCTTTTTAGCGATATCGCAGAAGGTGGTGCGGGCATACCCTTTTTCGCTGAATAAATCCAGCGCCGCAAGCACTGCGCTTTCCCGGGTCGCCTGAGCCTCTTCTTTTGTTTTTCTGGCCATATTTCCAACTGCGTTTATTTTCGGACGACCCTTATACATACATTCATGGATGTATATCAAACAGATAAACAGATTTTTTTGCCGCTTGGAAAAAGTCCGGTACAGAAAATCAGCCGGCCGGCACAATGACAGGTGCTTGTTCGATTACGGCCGGCGGCACTTCAACCGGTTCGACCGGCACAGCCGGTGCGGCATTCGTTGCGGCAGAAACGGCGAGCGCAGGTGCCGCCTGCACCGGAAGCGCCCCTGCCGTTTGCAAAGGGGTGCGGTCGTAGAGCTCAAAAATAAAAACGCATTCGAAAAGCAGCATGCCGATACAGCCCAGTATGGCCAGAAACGCAAGCAGGTCGAACCGCCGGTATGTCCGTTTTTCTTTCACGCGGCGCAGTCTCAACTTTTAAATTTTAACTTTCAACTCCAAACCGTTTCGGGCATCCTCTGCGGCCTTATGAAACCTAACGACTACTCGGTCTCGATGGACGCCCTCGCCTCGCTCTGCAAGCGCCGCGGCTTTATCTTCCAAACCTCGGAAATCTACGGAGGTCTTAACGGCTTCTGGGACTACGGCCCGCTCGGCGTCGAACTGAAGCGCAACATCAAAGAAAGCTGGTGGAAAGCCACCGTCCAGAGCCGCGAAAACGTCGTCGGCCTCGACAGCGCCATCATCATGCACCCGAAAGTCTGGGAAGCCTCCGGCCATATCGGCAACTTTAAAGACCCGATGGTTGACTGCCGCGAAACCAAAAGCCGCTACCGCGCCGACCAGATTCTCGTTTTCAAACACAAGACCGATGCCGCGGCGCTGATGTTCGCCTACCCCGAAGACGAAGAAGCTCCGGAGAAAAAGGTCAAGAAAATCGCCAAAGCGAACGCCGCCGACTACGAATCTGTTCCGCTTTCCGCCATCGCGCTCGACACCTACGACAAACTCGTCGGCCCCGACACCGACAAGCCGGGCACGCTCACCGAGCCGCGCTCCTTCAACCTGATGTTCAAAACTTTTGTCGGCCCGATGGAAGACAGCTCCAACGTCGCGTGGCTCCGCCCCGAAACCGCGCAAGGCATCTTCGCCCAGTTCGCCAACGTCCTTTCCGTCTCGCGCCAGAAAGTACCGTTCGGCATCGCGCAAATCGGCAAAGCGTTCCGCAACGAAATCAACCCGCGCAACTACACCTTCCGCTCACGCGAATTCGAACAGATGGAACTCGAATTCTTCATCAAGCCCGGCACCGATGCCGAGTGGCACGAATACTGGGTCGCCGAACGTCTGAAATGGTACGAAACCGTCGGACTGCCGGAAGGTCGTATGCACCGCGACGTCCACGAAAAAGACAAACTGGCCCACTACGCCAGCGCCTGCACCGACATTCTGTACGACTTCCCCTTCGGCACACAGGAACTCGAAGGCATCGCCGCGCGCGGCAACTTCGACCTC
>CAIKGD010000047.1 GCA_903826865.1 uncultured Verrucomicrobiota bacterium | reverse complement strand
TTCACTTCCCTGTCGCAAGCCGGATAACCGGTTAAGCCCGGCGCTTTTTCAGGTTTCGGGCCGGTCACTGTCGCGCCGGCTTTAACCAGTTCGCCTATTTTGCGGAGCACCGGCAGTGACATGGTTTTTTCATCCGGCAGAACCAATACGCGGTAACTCATGCCCGACGGCAGCATAATACAGCCGTTCTTCACCGTCATCAGCTTCAGCGCATCCGCATGGCAGGCGTCACCGTCATAGCCTGGCGGCAGCTGGATATCCGGCATCCCCATCGGAGTTTTTTCCCCGCTGTAAAAACAGACATCCGCCGCAAACCGACCCTGCTGCAGCAGATACTGGCTGCGCGCAATGTATTTCAACCACGCACGGCTCTGCTCCCACCAGGTCAGCGAACGGTTAAAGTGTGTTCCAAACCGGCCCATCGTCATGCCGGGACAGCGCGCCGGATCGGTCCACGGCTGCATCGCGAAGCTGTGAATAATAAAACGGTTAATTCCTTTGCACCAGGCGCGATCCCCGATGGCTTTAAGAGCATACGGATCGTTCGACCATCGGTCATTCTCGGGAGCCGCAGTGAACGCTTCTGCACCAATGATCGGCTTGCCGTACACATGCCCGATGGACGATGCGCGTTTTCCGCCTCCGCCTTTATTACTGTGCAGCCAGAATTCATCCATCGGAATATCAGCGTAACTGCCGTACTGCAGGTCATCAAAAGAACCGTTGCCGTACGGCTCTACGGAGTATTTGAGGCCGGCGCGATGGGCCATCGCTGCGAACTGTCCCGAGTAGTTCTCGGCAAACAGGTCGGCAACCGTGCGGCGGAAATCCCGCAGAAAACGTTCTGTAATTTCGGGGCTGTCCACCATCCGCCCGGCAAAGACCGGAAGAAAACGTGTCAGATCATATCCGCAGCGGCTTCGGAACTCTTTTTTGAAATCCGGCGTCCAGTTCTCTGTACCGACTTCATCGCTGTCAATCAATACCCCGTTCAATCCCGACTCGACCCGGCCGGCCAGCGGACCGAGTGCCGTCAGAAGTTTTCCCATGCAGCCGTCCCAGTGCGCCTGGACGGCTTCTTTACTTAACTTGTCGCATTCAAGGCCCTCTGCTTCGGCGGTTGCAGGGTGATTCTTGGTTCCAATAGACGTATAGCCAACGCGCAGAACCGTCCAGTCACCGTCCGGCACATCCCACACCAGCTGTCCGTCAGCTTTCATTTGAGAAGTTAAGTCTATGATCTGACTGCTCTGAACCGCCGCCTCCGGCGTGATCATCGTATTGCAGGTCGTCGCCTTCATGTCGCCGCCGCGATAACCAAAGGTCTTTCCTGCCAGATTGTTGATGCCGGCCTTCGGCGAAAACTCTATTTCCGCAATGGCCGGCTTGTTTTTCTGTGCAGCAGCAAGCACGCGATTCTCTGTTGCAGTAAAAAGCACACGATAAAACCGGGCGCTGACCGAAGCAAAGGTGAAATTCTGGACTTTGTCCGCACCGGCCATGGAAAAAGTACCGATTGCCCGGAAAACCTGACCGTCATCGGAAACTTCGATGCTGCCGCTGGTTCCCGGCTTACCGGGGCCGGGTGTAATCAGCAGCATTCGCGCTTCATACGGCCGGGCGAATTCCAGCTGGATGTACTGCGGCGCATCCGGAGCCGGAGTATCCAGCTGGATGAAGGTATTGGCTTTCCCGTCTGCCGTTTTGGCCGCATCCTGATTCTTTGCGTTAACCGTGACTTTCGGAGAAACGGAACGCATCGGGATGTATTTTTCATCCGGAGTGCGAAAGGCCAGCACGGCAATGTCGCGGTAAAATTCAAGCCGGGTCGGCGGCTGCGCAAGTTGATCCTCAAACCGGGAAGGCCCCTGAATCTGTTTTTCACTGGTAACGACCGTCTTCATGCTGTTCGCGGGTGTATTCCACGGACCGCCGCTGCTCGACCAGCCGGCACAGTTATGAATGCTCAGTTCCAGTCCCAGCCGGCGCGCCTCGGCGGCGGCATACCTGACCATCTCCTGCCATTCCGGACTGTTAAACAGAACCGGACCGGAGGCGATCCTTTGATTGACATTGAATATCTGTGCCCCGCCGATGCCCGCGCGCTGCATGGCCTCAAGGTCGGCCGTGATGCCTTCTTTCGTAACATTGCCGTTCATCCAGTGCCACCAAACCTGCGGTTTGGCCGAATCGGGCGGATTCAGGAATCCTTGATCAAGCGTATCAGCGGCATGCGTGTGTGTTCCAAAAAGGACGGAACAGATGAGTATAAGCGTCAGGATGGATCGTTTCATTCGGCACCTCCTTAGTTACATTTTAACAGCCGTGTACGTTACCAGCGAACCGGCGACGTTTCCTTGACGATATAGACATTCTTTAGCACGATCACGCCATGATTAAAAAGCTCCGGAAGCGCGATTATTTCGACGACCCTACTTTGCCGCTGCAGATTTATATCCGCGACCCGCAACCCGAGTTTCCACTTCATGCTCACGGCTTTGACGAACTGGTCATTATTCTGCGCGGCACGGCGGTTCATACTGTTGACGACCGGCAGTTCCCTGTTAAAAGCGGCGACGTATTCGTCATTTCCGGGAAGCACGAACATCAGTATCAAGACATGCACGGCCTGGCGCTGGCAAATATCCTTTTCGACTCCCTTGCGCTGCAGATGAACCAATGGGATATCCGGGCGCTTCCCGGGTTTCATGCCCTGTTTGCTTTGGAGCCGGTTCTGCGCACCCAGCAGAAATTCAACAGCCGGCTGCATCTCTCCGAACGGCCGCTCAATCATGTGAACGAAATCATCCACGATCTGCTGAGGGAGACTCAAATGCGCAATCCCGGCTACCGGCTGATGGCCCTCGGGCTCTTCATGCAACTGGTCGTCTTTCTTTCGCGTTGCTACTCCGACAGGCCGTCCGAAGAGTCCCTCGATCTGCTGCGGCTGGGCGATGCTATTGCCTGTATCGAAACCCGCTTTGCTGAAAAAATAACCCTCACCGATCTGGCAAAGAAAGCGCGCCTTTCCAGCCGCCATTTTCAGCGGATATTCCGGGAATGCATGGGCCGCCCGCCGATTGACCATTTAATGTGTGTGCGAATCCAGAAGGCCGCCGAAATGCTCAAACACAGTGATCGTACCGTCACGGATATCGCCCTGTCGTGCGGCTTCAGCGACAGCAACTATTTCTCGCGTCAGTTCAGACAGGTTATGAACCAGTCTCCCGGCCAATACCGGTCGGATACACACTTGATCGGACACGGACGCACGGATTAATCGCCGTGAAACACTTCTTCGGCGGCGGCCCACCACTCGGCGGCGGACCGGTCGGACAGCGGTATCTGACAGGGCTCGCAGACAGCCCACCAGCGCTGCATTTCGGAATCGGCGGCCATTCGCGCCATGTCGGCAGCGAAATCATTGCCGGTGTATTCATAATAACTGAAGAGATAAAAATTGCCGTCGGGCATTTTCCGCAGGTAGATTGAATAGTTCCGGAGGTTGCACTGCTTAATTATCTTCAGCACACCAGGCCAGACGGCGGTGTGCAGGCGTTTGTATTCAGCGAGCTTGTCTTCCTTGACACCGATGACGGAACCGTAGCGTTGCATGGACGTCTCCTGTTTTTTTGTCTGTATTAATGCGGCAGAGTTTTTCATTTTCGCCGAGTTATAGTATGCATCACATTTTCCGTCGAATCCGCCAGACCGTAGCAGGCACCGGCCTTCCGCGCCGCGCCCGTTACATGCCCCTGTGTTTCAAACAGGCCCATGATGCGTTCTTATTCTAAACAGACAGTACCGCAGGGTGATGTTTTGTTTTCCAATAGGCCGGCAAATATTACGCCTCGGAAATACAGCTGACCGGACAAACGGGCTCGCAGGCTCCGCAGTCTACGCAGTCGGCCGCTTTGATAACGCGCTTGCCGTCCACTTCCGAGATGCACTCCACCGGACAGACCGGTTCGCAGGCTCCGCAGTTTACACATTCGTCTTTGTTGATAATCCGTGGCATGAATTTCTCCTGTTGATGTGCCGGAAGAAGAAAACGAATCGGCCGCCGGATCAAGATAAAAAACGCAATCTGAATAAAAGGCGGACGATGTAAGCGGAATTACTTGTGGCTTCGACAGAAATGATTATGTAATCTTCGCCCTGAAAAGAAAGCGTTTGCCGTGAGGTTGGTTGGCATGAGCGAAGAAAAAATTTCCGGACGTTTAAAAAAGTTTAACTTCGGATTATCCGTCGGATTCGCAGCGGCGCTGATCCTGTCGCTGGTTTTCAGCTGGCGAACCATGGTGCAGACTGATCGCGAAATGCGCAAAGATCTGCTCCGGCAGACACAGATGCTGATACCGGCGGCAGGCATGGAAATTATCAGGACGCTCTCAGGCACGGAAGCGGATATGAACAACCCCGTTTATCTGCGGCTCAAGGCGCAGCTTGCCGCCGCCCGTTCTGCCAACCCGCAATGCCGGTTTATCTATCTCATGGGCCGAAAAGCCGACGGTACTGTTTTTTTCTTCACGGACAGCGAACCGGCCAGCTCCAGAGACTCCTCTCCCCCCGGACAGAATTACAACGAACCCTCCGCGAATCTTCTCCATGCGTTTGATACGGGAACCGCTTTTGTTGAAGGTCCGATTCCGGACCGTTGGGGCGTGTGGGTTTCAGGGCTGGTTCCGGTAACCGACCCAAAAACCGGCACCGTGCTCGCCGTGCTGGGTATGGATATTGACGCCAGTGCCTGGAACAGGATGTTGATCCGCGCAGCTATGCCGCCGTTGCGGCTGGCGCTGGCACTGGTCACGATCCTGCTGATCGGCTTGGCTTTATTGTCCAGACGGGCCCGGATCACCCTTGAGTCGCCGTGCTGGATGCGTCACATCGAACCCGCGCTGGCTGTTGCGGTCGGGCTGACTCTGACTTTGTTTGCGGGCTGGATGGTCAACCAGCGGGAGGCCTATCACCGCAACGAGGCTTTTGAGCAACTGGCGGCAAGCCGAACAGATGCGATTGCCAAAACGCTGAGCGATCTTTGTACGACCGAACTGGAGGGGTTGGCGCGTTTCCATGAAGACAGCGAAACCGTCTCTTTGGAGAATTTTATACAGTTCTCTGCATATCTGACAAACAACCCGGTAATCCAGATATGGGAATGGCTTCCGGCCGTGCCTGCAGTGGACAAGGCGCTCTTTGAAATGAAGGCCCGCACGGCAGGTCTTGCCGGATTCGAGATTTGGGAAAAAAATGCACAAGAGAAACGAATACCGGTGTCTGGACGTGAAGTTTACTATCCCGTTTTCCAAGTAACGCCTTTGGCCGGCAACGAAAACACTCTGGGCTACGACATGGGCTCGGATCCGTTGCGCCGGGCGGCACTGGAGGAAGCGGCGCGCACAGGCCTGACTACCGGCACCGACCCCATTACTCTGTTGCAGGAATCGGGTTCGCGGACAGGCATGCTGGTCTGCCGGCCCGTTTTTGCGGGCAATAAGCATTTGCGTGCCTATGCTCTGGCTGTACTGCGAATAGGTACTTTGATTCAAAAGGCGAATCCGGACAATTCGGTGCTCATTGAACTTTCTCTCCTGAGCGGAAATGCAGAACCCCGGCAGCTCGCCGCATCCTGGCACCCTGACACTCCCCCGTCCACCGCTCTTTTTTCAACGCGTCCTGTTTTCGCTTTCGGCAAGGTCTTTGCCGTGACTGCATACGCGGGACCGGATTTTATGCGAGTATATCCGTCACGGGCAAAATGGCAGACTCTCTTGACCGGATTCCTGCTCACCGCAGCATTCGTCGGCGTGATCAGCGTACTCCGCCGCCATCGCGAAGATCTGGAGCGGCTGGTGCTTGAGAGGACTGCTGCTCTGCGGAAAAGTGAGGGGCGCCTGTCGGCTACGCTGCGTTCTATCGGCGACGGCGTAATCACCTGCGATACCAACGGCTGTATAGTCAACCTCAACGCCGTGGCCGAAACCCTCACAGGATGGAGTACAGACGAAGCCCGGGGCAAACCCATCGCCGAAATATTTCATATTATTCACGCCCAGACGCGGCAACCGGCTGAAATTCCGATTGAGCGCGCCCTGCGCGAAAACCGCATTATCGGTTTAGCCAACCACACAGCGCTCATCGCACGCGACGGCCGGGAGTGCCAGATTGCTGACAGTTGCGCACCGATCCACGACGCGGACGAAAGCGTCATCGGAGCCGTGCTTGTCTTCCGCGATGTGACCGAAGAATACCACCAGCGTGAACAGTTGCGCGAGAGCGAGTCCTTGCAGCGAATCCTGCTGGACAGTCTGCCTGCAGGAGTGGTCATCATAGATCCCGCAACCCGAACCATTGAACGGGTGAATGATCATGCAGCAAACCTGTTCGGCGCTCAGGCGGAATATCTGATTGGACAGCGCTGTCATACGTTTCTATGCCCCGCCGATGAAGGAGCTTGTCCCGTTTGCGATCTGGGCCAGATGGTGGATAACTCAGAGCGGGCAATACTGCGGGTGGGCGGCGGCCGCCTGCCTATTTTAAAAACAGTGAAACGAATTCAAATAAGCGGTCAGGAAAAACTGCTGGAATGCTTTGTGGATATTTCCGAGCGCAAAAAGGCTGAAGAGACGCTGAAAAAACGGGAGGCTCTGTTGCAGGCCACCTCAAGAGCCAGTCATATCTTCCTGTCAGAGCAGGATATCCAGAAAGCCATTGCACAGGTGCTTGAGGATGTCGGACAAGCCTCCGGTCAGGACCGGGCTTATGTTTTTCAAAGTCACATCGATAAAGAAACCGGTGAACACTTGATGAGTCAGCGGCATGAGTGGGTTCGGTCCGGAGTCAGTGTGCAGCTCAATAATCCCGGGTTGCAAAACCTTTCCTTCGATAAAATGTTTCCCCGCTGGTATCAGGAGTTGAGCAGAGGAAAACTGATCGAGGGTGCGGTTCGGGATTTCCCGGAACATGAACAAGAGGTGCTGCTGCCGCAGCAGATTGTGTCCTTGCTGGTTGTTCCGATCACGGCAGACGATCAGCTCTGGGGATTTGTAGGTTTTGATAACTGCCGGGAAGCCTATAATTGGAACACCAGCGAAAGAGCCATTCTGATTGCCGTAGCGGCGGCCATCGGAATCGCCATCATCCGTAAGCGGGCCGAAGAAAATCTGGTGCAGAGCAACCGCAGGCTGGTAGAGGCTACGGCCAGAGCAACCAGTCTCGCCAGCCAGGCCCGCGAAGCGGCCACCGCAAAAAGTGAGTTCCTCGCCAACATGAGCCACGAGATCCGCACCCCGATGAACGCCGTCATCGGCATGACCGACCTGCTGATGGAATCCGGCCTCAGTCTGGAACAAAGAGAGTTCGCGAATATCGTCCGCATCAGCGGCGAAGCCCTGCTTACACTGATTAACGATATTCTCGATTTCTCCAAAATTGAAGCCGGGCGCATGGAGATTGAGGAGCAGGATTTTGATTTGATCCGGTGTGTGGAGGATACACTCGACCTGATGATTGTCCGGGCGTCTGAAAAAGATATTGAATTGACCTGTGAGGTGGACGGCGAAGTGCCGCCCGTTGTGCGGGGAGATGCCGGACGGTTGCGGCAGATTCTGCTCAACCTGCTGAGCAACGCTCTTAAGTTTACACGCGAAGGCGAAGTCGGTGTCTCGGTTTCGAGCAAACCGTCCGGCGAAGGCTATGAGCTTACTTTTTCCGTGCGCGATACCGGTATCGGCATCGAGAAGGACAGGCTTGATTACATCTTTGAGGCCTTTACACAGGCCGATGTCTCCACCACCCGGCAGTACGGCGGCACCGGCCTTGGCCTGACTATCGGCCGCCGCCTGAGCGAACTGATGGGCGGGCACATATGGGCTGAAAGCACTCCCGGCAAAGGTTCTGTATTTCACTTCACCATCCGGGCCGCCGCCGCCCGGCAGATGAAAACGGTGCGGGACGACCAGAAACCCTTTAACGTTAACAGCCGCAATGTGCTCATCGTGGACGACAATCAGACCAACCTGAAAATTCTAACGGCACAGCTGACCCGCTGGGGACTGGTGCCGGTCGCCTTCAACACGCCGTCCGCCGCTTTGCAATCCGTCCGGGAAGGACACCCGTACGTCCTGATGATCACCGACATGCAGATGCCGGTGATGGACGGAGCCATGCTGGTTAAAGAGGTTCGAAAACTTCGTCCTGCCGGTGAACTGCCGATCATTATGCTGACTTCTGTCGGAACGGGAAAACAGGATGAGGCGCTTGATCTCTCCTCGTACCTCGTTAAGCCGGCCAAATCAGCCGTGCTCTACCAGAACATCGCCAACATTCTGCACGGCGAAGGAGGCAACTACACCGAAGTGATTGCCGCCGCCAGCGCGCATGCCGCCGCCAGCCCCTTGAATCTGCTGGTCGTCGAAGACAATATGCTCAATCAAAAGGTCGCTTTGCGCATGCTCGCCAATCTCGGTTACAAAGCAGACCTCGCCCGTGACGGAATTGAGGCGCTGGAAAAAATCGATACCAAAGTCTATGACATCGTATTGATGGATATCCAGATGCCACGGATGGACGGCCTGACCGCCACGCGGGAAATTCACAAACGTTACATCGGCAAAAAGCGGCCGGTCATTCTCGGTATGACGGCTCACGCCGCCGAAGAAGAACGCACCCGCGGGCTGAAGGCGGGAATGGACGAATACCTTGCCAAACCGATCCAGCTGGTGAAGCTTAAAGAGATGCTGTGGGCTATTCAAAAGCAGCTGGAGGAAAACCGTGAAGTTTTCCCGAAGATGATTCCCCCGCAGGATGCTTAAGGTTTTTTGTTCGGCACGGTATTCCGCAACCATTGCTCACAGAGTTTCGGCCAGCCGGCTACCGGATATGCCGACGGACGCAGGCCGTAGCCGTGTCTGCCGGATGGAAACAGGTGAAGCTCGGCAGGAATCTTTTTTTGTTTGAGCGCCAGACAGTAAGCGATACTGCTGTTTACATACGCAACGTCATCCTGCGCCTGAACGATAAAGGCCGGCGGCGTGTTGGAGGTCACAGCAACCTCTTTGGGCAAGGTGTACGTTTCATCGCCAAGATAAGCCGGATACAGCAACATGGTGAAATCCGGGCGGCAGCTTAACCCGTCCGCTTCATCCACCGGCGGATAGGTGCGCGTTTCATAGGTGGTGCTCAACCGGGCTGAAAGATGCCCGCCTGCCGAAAAACCGATGACGCCCAGCCGGTCCGGATCAATATTCCACTCTTTGCTGTGCAGGCGGATCACCCCCATGGCACGCTGAGCATCCTGTAACGCTCCGTCCCGGTTCTTCGGAACGCTGTATTTCAAAACAACGGCGGTAAATCCTATTGAGTTAAGCCATTCTGCGATTTCGGTTCCCTCCAGATTAATCGCCAGAATACTATAGCCGCCGCCGGGACAGACCATAACCGCCGGAGCCGCCGGATCAGTCCCGGACGCCCGGTACACCATGATTGACGGCGCACAAACATCCGTAATGCGGCAGACATTGTTCCGCTTATCCGGCAGTTCCCTCTCTCCCGGACGGCTGGCACGATCCGGCCAGAGATACATCGTAAGCGGAGTTGGTTGTTCTGACGCTGAACTGTTTTTCACCAGCACCAGAACAAGGGCGGCGGCGGCAAGGATGCGGAGGTTTGTTTTCATGGCCGAAACCGTAAACAAGACCGGGAACGACGTCTATATGAAAACTGCTCGCTTAGATAAAGAGATTGGCGCTGCTCCGGCTGAGTTGATCAACGTACATGGCGACTCCGCCTTCTTCAATCCCGCCAATCAGTTCCTCTCTCTTAATGCCCATAAGATCCATGCTCATGGTGCAGACCGCAAACCGTACGCCGCTCTGTTGCGCCTGCGCAATGAGTGCCGGCAGCGGCATGACGTTTTTGTGTTTCATGATGCCTTTGATCATCGCCAGTCCCGCGCCGCCCATGTTCATCTGCGAGAGCTTCAGGCGGTCCGGACCTTTCGGCATCATGATCCCGAACATTTTTTCGATCAGGTTTTTTTTCGCGGTAACCGGGCCGGACTTGCGGAGGATGTTAATTCCCCAGAAAGTGAAGAAGAGCGTCACGTCATAGCCCGCCGAGGCGGCGCCGTTGGCTATGATGAAGGCCGCCATGGCTTTGTCAAAATCGTTACTGAACACGACATTAACCATGGAGCGTTTGCCGGAATTTTGCACGCCGCCGGCAACAGGAGCCCGTTTGACGACGGTGGCGCGGTAGCCCCCTTTTTCGGCGGGTTCCAGACTCACCAGTTCGTGGCCGGTGGTATTACACCAGGCAGGAACATCGGCGACGAACCCCGGATCGGTGGCGGTGATGCAAACAGCCTCGCCTTCTTTCACTTCATCCATCGCGTTTTTGAGTTGGAGAATCGGGCCGGGGCACTGCAGTCCGCAGGCGTTAACGGTTTTAACAAGCTTCATGGTCGGCTCCTTTTTAGCATCTTCGTAGTCGGAATCATTTTCGGGTTTGTGTTTTTCCGGCATTTCAGCGGCAGGCAGCGCGGTAACGCGCTGGTAGGTTATATAGCCGCCAGTGAGGTTGCGGCATTTGAATCCGTTTTGTACCAGCATACGGCAGGCGAGATAGCCGCGCAGCCCGACCCGGCAGAAAACGAGGTATTCCTTGTCTTTTGAAAGTTCGCCGAGCCGGTCGCGCAGTTCATCAACGGGGATGTTTTTCGATCCCGGAATGGTCCCGTCGGTAAACTCTTCCAAGGTCCGGACATCGAGCAGTTTCTGATTCGCCGCCGGACCGGTCATATCAGCCGTATGGCAGAGTTTCACATCGCCGCGCAGCGCATTGGCCGCGACAAACCCGGCAAAGTTGACAGGATCTTTGGCGGAGCCGTACGGCGGCGCATAGGACAGTTCCAGTTCTTCGAGATCAAAGACGGTCAGTCCGGCGCGGATAGCGACCGCAAAGACATCAATGCGTTTATCCACGCCGTCGGAACCGACCGCCTGTGCGCCGAGTACTTTGCCGGTCTGCGGATTGAAGAGCATTTTGATACTGAGCGGCGCGGCACCGGGATAATACGACGCATGGCTGGCAGGATGAACATAAATCTTTTCGTATGCAATTCCCGCGCGCTTGGCGGCCTTCTCACTCAGACCGGTCATGCCGATAGCGAGGTTGAAAACCTTGCAGATGGCCGTGCCTTGCGTGTCGCGGTAATGCGCATCGCGGCCAAAGATATTGTCGGCAGCAATGCGCCCCTGCCGGTTGGCGGGCCCGGCCAGCGGAATCAGTGCAGGCTGGCGGGTGATGAAGTCGGTGACTTCCACCGCGTCGCCGACCGCGTAGATATTTTTGTCCGAAGTCTGCATGCGATCGTTGACTTTGATGCCGCCGCGCGGACCGAGTTCGAGTCCCGCCGCTTTAGCCAATCCGGTTTCAGGTTTTACGCCGATGGCCAGCACGGCGATTCCGGTTTCGAGTGTTTCGCCGGAACTCAACGAAAGTTTCAAGCCCTTCGCGGTTTCGCTGAAAGCGGTAACCGACGTGCCGAGCCGCAGATCAACGCCGTTGATCGTCAGTTCCTGATGAAGAATCGAAACCATTTCGGGGTCGGCCGGGCCCATTACTTGCGGCGCGAGTTCGATCAGCGTAGTTGCAACGCCACGGCGACGCAGTGCTTCAGCCATTTCAAGGCCGATGTAGCCGCCGCCAATGACGCTGGCGTGCTGCTTCCCGGCGAGCGCTTTAATGATGCGATCCATGTCTTCCATATTGCGGAGTGACAGAACGTTTGGATTGTCGATGCCTGAAATCGGCGGGCGAACAGGCTCGGCACCAGGACTGAGAACGAGTGCGTCGTAGGATTCGCGATAGATTTTACCGGTTTCAAGATTTTTGATTTCAACCGATTTTTCCAAAGGATGGATAGCAGTGACTTCATTACGAGTGCGCACGTCGATGAGAAAACGCTTTCGAAGCTGTTCGGGCGTGGTAACCAACAGACGGTCACGATCGGCGATTTCACCGCCGATGTGGTACGGCAGTCCGCAGTTGGCAAAAGAGACATAGGGGCCGCGTTCAAGGAGAACAATTTCCGCCTCTTCGCTCAGCCGCCGTGCTCGTGCCGCCGCACTGGCTCCGCCGGCTACGCCGCCGATGATTACAATTTTTTTCGATGCCATGATAATTCCTTTTGTCTCTAGCCTTTGAAGTGAAGAAAGGTGCGCAGGTGTTTGCTCATACAGTCGAACAGTTTCAGGAAATCAGAATTCTGCAGCGCGCAGTATTTCTGCGTTCCCTCTTTGCGGATGGAGATCAGTTTCTGCTGACAGAGAATCTTGAGCTGTTGTGACATCAGCGACTGGCTGCATCCGAGCTGTTCAAACAGTTCCGTGCAGGTTTTTTCGCCGTCGGCCAGCAGTTCGATCACGCCCAGCCGCACCGGATGAGCCATCGCCTTAAGAACTTCTGCCGTCATTTCCCGTTCCCGATTATTCATAGCACCTCCAAAACATTAGTAAATTATAATGTTCTAAATATAAAACAACTAAAATCACCGGTTTTCTGCTGGTCTCTCCGGCCCGCCCGGCTTAAAAAGTTCTCCTATGCATCCCAAACAGTCCGTCACAAAGCAGTCGTGGAAACCCGGCAACATGCTTTCGCCCGTTCCGGCAGTATTGGTCAGTTGCGGCGGCACCAAAGAATGGAAGCCGAATCTGATCACCATCGCATGGGTCGGCACCGTCTGCACCAACCCGCCGATGCTCTCCATCTCCGTCCGGCCCGAACGCTATTCCTACGGCATCATCAAACAAACCGGCGAATTTGTCGTAAATATCCCCGCCGTCGGACAGACCGAAGCGACCGACTGGTGTGGCGTCGTCTCGGGACGCGAACACGATAAGTTCAAAAAAACCGGCCTGACTCCGGCGCCTGCTCTGAAAGTCAGCTGCCCGGTCGTTCTCGAATGCCCCGTTAACATTGAGTGCCGCGTCACCCAAACGCTGGAACTGGGTTCGCACGTTATGTTCATCGCCGAAGTCGTCGCCGTTCAGGCTTCCTCGGAGCTGATTGATGCCAAAGGCAAACTCTGCCTCGAAAAAGCCGGACTGATCGCCTTCGTCCACGGCGAATATTTCGCGCTCGGCCGGTACCTCGGCCATTTCGGTTTTTCTGTCCGTAAACACAAATCCAAACCGGCCGCCGCTTCGAAAACAAGGAAACCGCATGAAAGAAAAAAGCGTAACCCCTGAACGTGAAAAATGGAGCGGCCAGCTGGGATTCATCCTGGCGGCGGCAGGATCGGCCATCGGACTCGGAAGTATCTGGCGCTTCCCTTACATCACCGGTGAAAACGGCGGCGGAGCTTTTATGCTCGTCTATCTGCTGTGCTGCGCCGCCGTCGGCATCCCGGTCATGATCTGTGAAATCGCACTGGGCCGCCACACGCAACGCAACCCGATCGGCTGCTTTAACCAGCTCACGCCGCCTGCCTCGCTGCTGGCGCATTTCCTCGGCGGAGGTATGGTACTCACCGGCATCGCCCTGCTCTGCTTCCACGCCATCGGCTGGGGCGTCACCGCACTGATTTTCGGCGGACTGGTCTTCTGGAAAAGCTGGCGGATCGTCGGCATCATGGGCGTGGTTGCCGGATTTCTGATTCTCTCCTACTACAGCGTCATCGGCGGATGGGCCATCGGCTACGTCGTGAAAGCTGCCAGCAACCAGCTCACCTTCGAAACCGTCGCGCAGGCCAAAACGACGTATCTGGATTTCATCGGCAGCACTGGACGGGTCATCGGCTTCCACTTTGTTTTCATGCTGCTCTGCGTGGCGATCATCTACAAAGGCGTTCAGAAAGGTATTGAGACCGCCTGCAAATTCATGGTGCCCCTGCTCTTCATCATCATGCTGGTACTGATCCTGCGTGCGCTGACCCTGCCCGGCGCCGCCGCGGGCGTCAGCTTCTGCTTCACGCCGGACTTTTCCAAACTCACCGCGCAAGGCGTGCTGGTGGCGCTCGGCCACGCCTTCTTCACCCTCAGTCTCGGCATGGGCGCGATGATCACCTACGGCAGTTACCTCGGAAAAAATGAAAACATTTTCGCCTCCGGCGTCTGGATCACCGGACTCGACACACTCGTCTCGGTGCTCTCCTGCCTGATGATTTTCCCCGCCGTCTTTGCTATGGGCTTCGAACCGGGCGAAGGTCCCGGCCTCGTCTTTCAGGTCGTTCCGGCGGTATTCCACCGTCTTCCGGCCGGACCGTTATGGGGCACGCTGTTTTTCATCCTGCTGGCCGTAGCGGCGCTCGCCTCCGGCATCAGCCTGCTCGAAGTCGTCACCGCCTACTTTGTGGATGAGAAAAAATGGACGCGCCACCGCGCCGCCATCGTCACCGGCATCGCCATCTTCCTGCTCGGCGGACTCTCCGCCGTAAGCATCGAAAACTGGGACAAACTTCCGGCGATCCAGAAAGCCGTCGCCGCCTGCTTCGGCGGAGCCAGAGCCAGCTTCTTTGATCTGGTGGACAACCTGACCTGCAACTGGATGCTTCCGCTCGGCGGACTTTTCATCTGCCTCTTCACCGGCTGGATCTGGGGAACCCGCAACGCAATCGGAGAAATCCGTCACGGCTCCAAGAACTTCGCCGACGTTCATTTACTGTCGCTGATGGCCGGACTCAAAGATGATCCCTCGCACAACTCGAGCACTCACCCGCTCACGCTGGCATCCATGTGGGGCATCTTCGTCCGCTTCATCTGCCCCGTCGCCATCCTGATCACTTTTCTGCACACTATCGGCTGGCTGAATCTGAAGCCGTGAGACCGGTTAATATCGTAAGAAATTATTCTATCCGAAAAGCAATTACTTCGGCTCAGGGTTAACTACTCCGTCTTCTTGTATTTTCCTTCTCAGATAAAAATAGAAATACGCCATTGAGAACGAAATGGCCATGCAAGTAATTCCATACCACCGACAGAATTCTGGACTAAACACATCCACACAGGACATTGACAGTTTGCCAGATACTCCGCCCCCACCTTGATGAGAAACAATAAGGGGCTCAGTGACATTAATCAGAAACAGTCCGAAAACAAAAATTAGTGCGGCCAGAAAAAGAATTTCCCAAGGATTGTTCCTTTGGGAGTTTTGTGATGGTTGATCTGCCAAGTTCATGCGATTAACAATTATAATTTTGTTAGACGGCCCTCGAATCCGTTAATTCAGAAAAGTCTATCGCGTCCACCGGAAAGTAGAGGTTTCCCTAAAAGCGCTCAAGCTGAAACATCAGCTTCTCAAGACGATGATTGCGCCTTTCTGTGAGTGAGCCCGGCCTGGCCGGAGCGTGGTCGAAGGGTGGGCTCGCCCACTCCGCCCTCACCGCGGGCGGCTACAGATAACGATTGGAATGCCGCACGGCACCTGCGCGAACCAATTGTCAGAGACCCTGACAGAGTACAGCCGTTTGCTCGTCAAACGGCTTCCCTGCTCAAGCAATTCGTTGCCATCCGGTTGCAAGCAACCGGATTTACTGTCCTGCGGCGATCCGAGGACAGCCACGGCCGCCGAGACGGCGGCGATACGTACCGCAGGCGCCCGGTTCGGCAATGCTCACCGCTGGCCGCCTGCCGAAGTCTGGAGGGTTTCGCTCTGCTGTGTCCGCCGGAGCCTTCGGCGCTGGCTGGATCGAAACCGTTTCCGACGGCGACGGAGCGCGGCTCGACTGAGTTCGCCGAAGTCCGCCCGCCGTTATTGAAGCCTGCGGTCAAAGTTGCCGGTATGGCCGGAAACCGCAAGGCCGGAGGTGATGCGGCGAACGATGTCTGCGGCTTCGTCAGGCGACTTGATTCCATACGACAGATCGATGCGGAAACGGCGCGCGCCTTTGGTTTTAAGTTCATCCAGATGACAGGTCAGCGAAAACGGAGTTTCGTTGGCTAGCACAAACTGCCGTCCGGTCTGTTCAACGCGGAACTTCCGCTGCGAAGAATCAGTGAGTTCTGAACCGTCAGCCGCCGGACGCGTGGCGGAAATCATCAGCGGCGTATGCTGATAAACCGGAACGACGGCCGCGTCGCCGAGCTGCTCAATCAGCGCATACAGATTCTTCGCGTCATCTTCCGGCGAAAGCACCAGCTGACCGATCCCCTGTTCGCGCCATTGCAAAGCAGCCTGCGTGTTGAGCGTGTAGAGCGGCCAGTCGGCAGTGATGTCTCCTTTGCCTTGAAGCAGATTCAGTCCGCCGACGTTGGCCGCTTCCCACTTTTGCTGATCCGGCAGTGAAGCAATCAGCTTGCGGAATGCGGCGGTGTCTTCTTCGCGGATAATCACCGGCAGCGCCAGCCGCAGTTTCTCCGGCGGCAGCGCGGCGCGCGCTTTTTCAATCTCTTCCGGTCGGGATGGATCAATTTCCAGCACGAACTCATCGAAGTGTTCCAGTTTTTCCAGCAGCCGGACATCGCGGACTTTTACCGACCAGACAGCGCAACCCACCCCGGCCGTCGCGTTACTCCGGCCACCCCTCCCATGGAGGGGAACTTCAAATATCCCCTCCGCCGGAGGGGTGCCCGCAGGGCGGGGTGGGTTTTGGTGCTGGCGTTTCCAAGCATTGGAAAAATCCGTAATTAACCGGCGGCGGGCATCGTTCAGTACGGAGGCGGGAATAAAAACCGCCGGGCCTTCCAGCGTCAGTTCGCCCAGCTTCCAGTCCGTCTCGCCCAGTTTTTCAAAACACTGGCGGATCGCGGCGGCCGATTTCTCCGGCTGGCGCGCCGGTTCAAACGGTCCGGGAATTGTAATTTCAGCCTGTACGGTTTTTCCGTCGCAATCGGCCGATGCGGTTAGAACCGTTTCTTCCGGATTCTGCAAAACCTGGATATTCACCGGGCGGCGCTGGCGGAACTGTCCGGGACGCGGCGCGGCGAATTCGTAGCGCTGACGCACCGCCTGCGAATAGGAGCAGTAAACCGGCGTGCCGGGCGCAAGTTGCGGATGATCCGGCGGCAGTTTGATCGCAATCTCCGCGTTCGCCGGAAGTTCAAAGCAGCGTTTGCTTTCCGGATCGGAGGCCAGCCGGATGTCATGCGCGGCAAAACCGTAAGCAAAGGTGTCGCCGGGCGTTTCCACTTTCAGGCCGTCGAATTTCATCAGCGCGCGGTTGCTGTGCAGAATCAGCCAGCCGCGCCGGGTTTCTTTGACGGTTCCAATCACCGCGCCGTGGTGTCCGGCATTAACCGGATCAATGGCATCATTGTTGTCTTCGCCGCTCAGATACAGATCGGTGGCCGGCCGCCCGAAAATGGTCTGGATATCGGACAGCCGCTGTTCTGAGTCTGCAACATCCCCGGCAAGCGCCTTGCGATAGAAGTCCGTGACGGCGGCGACATAGAGCGGACTTTTCATTCGGCCTTCGATTTTGAGCGAGGCAACGCCGGCGGCGAGAAGTTCCGGCAGATGTCCGGCGACGGAAAAATCTTTCATCGAAAATGCCAGTGTTTCTTTTCCTCCGCCGCGGAACTGCTGGCGGCAGCAATAGGCGCAGCGTCCGCGGTTGCCGCTGCGGCCCATCAGGTGCGAAGAGAAAAGGCAGAGCCCGCTATAGGAATAGCAGAGCGCGCCGTGAATGAAGGTTTCTGTTTCGATCCCGCAGTTGCGGCTGATGTGCGCAATCTCTTTCAGGCTGAGTTCGCGAGCCAGCACGACGCGCTTGAAGCCCATTGTCGCGAGCTGTTTCGCGCCTTCCAGATTATGGACGGCGAGTTGCGTGCTGGCATGAAGCCGGAGCTGAGAGAAGTTTTTCCGCATCAGCCGGACAACGCCCATGTCCTGCACGATCACGCCGTCGGCGTTCAGATCATGAATGAGCGCCAGCGTTTCGAGCGCGTCGTTCAGTTCGCTCTGCTGGACGAGCGTGTTGAAGGTGATGTAGATGCGGCGGCCGAGGTGGTGTGCGTAGCCGATCAGTTCGTTCAGCGCTTCCGCGGTGAAGTTGCCCGCTTCGGCGCGGGCGGAAAAGCGCGGCAGTCCGGCGTAAACGGCGTCCGCGCCGTAAGCCAATCCGGCCCACGCCGCTTCGGGCGTTCCAGCGGGAGCAAGTATTTCTGGAAGTTGTTTGTTCAAGCGGCCTGAACGCTATCCTGCCAACGGAGTTTCTTCAAGTTTTCCAACGAATGACAAAAGGAGCAAATGACCCCGGTGTGCCGTACGCGGTCAATCCATGGCAGGTGTATTTCCGCAGTTTGCACAGACGCACTGCGTCCAGAAGCGTTGCTGTCGTGAACATCATGCTCGCTTTATATGTTTGTAAACGCCGTACTCTTTCATCGTATCGAACATTGCGATCACATTCTCCACCGGAGTCTCTTCCAGAAGTGAATCGTAACTTGCACCGGCGATGAACAGGCCGCCCGGCCTTCATTTTTCTTTACGCCCTTCTGTAAACTTCCATATTTTTCGCTCAGGCCGGAGCTTGTCCAAACCGGCAAATTCAGGCTAACTAGGCACCTCGCAACGAAAGGGCTTTTCTGATGAAGGTACTGGTAATTGGCAACGGCGGACGGGAACACGCGCTCTGCTGGAAACTGAAGAACGATTCGCGCAAGCCGGAGCTTTTCTGCGCGCCCGGTAACGCCGGCACCGCACAGCTCGGCACCAATCTCGCCCTTTCCGCCACCGATGTCACCGGTATCGTCAGCTGGGCTAAAGCCAACAAGCCCAATCTGACGGTGATCGGCCCGGAAGCGCCGCTGTGCGCCGGTCTGGCCGACGCTCTGGAAGCCGCCGGTTTCCGCGTTTTCGGTCCGCGCAAAGCCGCCGCCGAACTCGAAGGCAGTAAAAAATTCGCCAAGGAAATTATGCAGGCCGCCGGAGTTCCGACCGCCGCCTGCGCCGTTTTCACCGACGCCGATAAAGCCTGCGCTTACGTCCGCCGGTGCGGCGCACCGATTGTGATCAAAGCCGACGGCCTCGCCGCCGGCAAAGGCGTCACCGTGGCCGAAACGGTCGAACAAGCCGAAGCCGCCATCAAAGACGCGCTCGGCGGCGCGTTCGGCGACGCCGGCAGCCGCGTCGTGATCGAAGATTTTCTGGTCGGCGAAGAAGCCTCGATCCTCGCGCTGATTGACGGCGAACACGTCGTACTGCTTGCTTCGTCGCAGGATCATAAACGCGCCTTCGACGGCGATCTCGGCCCGAACACCGGCGGCATGGGCGCTTACTCGCCCGCGCCGGTCGCCACCGACGCCGTGCTCGACATCGTGCGCAAGCAAGGCGGCCAGATCGGCGTCGACTCCACCGTCGGCACCGGCACGACCTTCACCATCTTTCTGCCCCAAGCCGACCGACCCGTCGAAGTCGAGGCCCGCCGCGCCCCCACCCTGCGTTTCGGCACCGGCCGCGTCCTGTTCATGGACGACGACGAAAAGATCTGCGAGCTCACCGCTGGCATGCTCGACGGGCTCGAATAC
>CAIKGD010000046.1 GCA_903826865.1 uncultured Verrucomicrobiota bacterium | reverse complement strand
TTATTTAAAAGAGTATGCGGATTTTCTGGTGCAGTTTTTCAATGAAGCCGAGCTGTGGCGGTACGATTCGCTTTTTTCGGTTGACCTGTCCAGTGAACCAAAATTTGCCGAACGGGATGATCTGAACACGAACAATGTGCTAGATGATGATTTCTATGTGAACTTGGCTGGCGGAAGCTATACGAACGGAGGCACGATAAAGAAGTATTCCGACGAAACGCTGGTCAGCTGGAACCGCTGGATTCAGGAAACCTACGGCTCGGTAACCCGCGCCACCAATCATTGGCTTTATGCAGGGGCCGGTGATAATTGCAACACCTCTATGCCACCGATAAGAGATGAATTTCTAACAAACGGATGCTGGACGAATAAAGTCGGCGATTATTATACCTTCCTATGGGATCGCGTGAACCGCGCTGTGCTATACATCCGTCAGGCGCTCGAAGAGCGCTGCAACGAGCGCCGTCCGTTTGTCACGGTTGATTTCACCAGCAATATATGTAACGGCGATATGGACGATGATACGACCTATAGCGCCAGCGGACTTTCCTTTGATAATCATCGCGGCAACTCCGAGGTGGACTATGCTTCGTTGCATATATATTCCGGCCAGTCCAACGATCCTGCCTGGTACAATCAGTTTCTAATCCGTCTTCATTCGATGAGTAGGCAGGACAAGCCGGTGCCGGTAACACTGGCGGAGTTCGGCTACAACAGCTATGATCCACTACATAAAACCGCTATTACCAATGAGCAAAAGATATTGTGGGAAGGCATGTTCAGGATCGGCACAAAAGCCGGTTTGGACGGGATTCACGGGTGGTGCTGGACTGATTACACCAATCTATTGGAAGTGGCCGAGAATGATTGGGCGACGCTTCGGCAAGAATATTACGGGCTCCGGACGGAGCAGGATATGAAAAAGCCGGCGTATTATTCATTTACGCAGCTTAAGACAGCGGCTCTGGTTCAGGATGAGCCGGTTCCTGGTGTGGTGGTCTGGATGGCCCGCGATGCGTTTCATGTTCCGCTTGAAGGCTATTTTACGCCCTATCAGAATTTTATAGCAGGACTGCCCTACACGACGAAGTTCCCTGTATTGCTTGATCCTGCGGTCGATGACGCCGGCACGCTGACAAACATGTATTTTATTCCGGGTGGAACTAATTGTCCGGCTGCCGGAAAGGTTTGCTATACTAACTATCTGAAGAACTTAGATACTAATCTTTTATGGAAGACTGCGCCCTCAAATTCAATGGACTGTCAGTTCACCCGTGTTGAGATGCCGTCTGTCATTGCCAGCCAGAAAACTCTGGTTGCAACTGCTGTAATTCAAAACACAGGAACCAATAAATGGGATCCGAACACGGTCAGTCTGGTGATGACTCTTAAGACGAACCAGACTAGCGGTATTATTACGAGCACGGTGTCGATCACTCAGACTGTCAACGCGGGGCAGGAAATTACGCAGACGGTAAGCAAGGCCGTCTTTAGTGTGGGCAATACGTCCTTTCCGCTCCGGGTCAAGTTGCAGCTTAAAACAAATTCAGCATCGTATTTCGGGAGTTATTACGAAACTGATATTTCGTTGAGTAACTTTGGCTGGACACAGTTGACCTATGACGACTTTGAAACTTCAAGTGACCGATGGGGCCACTGGACTACTAATAATAGTGCGGATGGTGTCGTATTGACCGGAGCTTATGCAAAAGACACAACAGGGGTGCGTTTGCTGAGCGACACAAATCATTACTTCTGGCTAAAAACAGCACTTAATTTAACCAATTATACAAAACTGAAGATCGAATTTACGTATATGCCGATCCATACGCAAACTCCGGATAATTTCAGGGTGAAATACAGTAGTAATGGCGGAGCTGGCTGGGCGTATGCGGCTGTATATGAATGCGGTACCGATTTTACGAACGGAGTCCGGCAATATCCCGCCCTGATTATAACAAACACGTCGTCGTCGTTTACGACCAACATGATGGTGAGATTCGTAAGCGATACAGCAGACAATTACAATCATATTTTTGTGGACAATATACGCATCTCCGCGCAATAGCGCAGGAACGGGAAGACCCCCGGGTTTCGACCCTCCCTGTCTATCAGCAGGGAGGCGTTGTTTTTTGCACGCATCGGGGCATACTTGAGCAGCGGCAGGACGGAGGGTTAAATATTCCGTTCAACGATGTAGAGAATATAGAAAGAACAGGTTGATGATGAAATCAATGTACAGGCGGAATGGGGTTCATGCGCTGGCCGGGATTGTTACGTTTCCGCTGATGTCAGCGCCGTGGTTAATGGCAGCGGAAGAACCGAACGTTCTGCTGATTTTTCCAGATCAGTTGAATAAAAGCGTTTTGAGTTGTTATGGAGGTCCGGTTTCGACTCCCAATATTGATCGGCTGGCCCGGGAAGGGGTTCGCTTTACGGAGGCTACCTGTCCGACGCCGTACTGTTCTCCGTCACGCATGTCGCTGGTGACCGGCCGTTATCCTCATCAGCACGGTGTGGTACAGAACTGCGGTTGGAGACAGCAGGGCATGACGGAAGACGAGCAAACGTATCCCCGCATCCTGAATACCGCCGGATATTCCACCCATCACTACGGGAAATGGCACCTCGAGCCGATTAAAAACGGGGATTCGGTGCCCTGGTATCCCGATCAATATCGCTATTTTCCCGAATTTTTTGACAAAATGGCCGGCAGCTTCGATCAATATAAGGCGCGGGGGAATGGTCGATTCAGCGACTGGTACGGGCTGATCTTTCCAATCGAGATTACCGCCGAAATTGAGGCGGCGATTGAGCATAATGACCTGAGAAAAAAGTGGGGCAATGATGCCGCCGGGAAAATGGCCATCGGCATGGGGCGTCTGGATCTTAAGCAGGAGGATTGCTATGACTATCAGGTGACTGATCGGGCGATTGAAACCATCAGGCGAAGCAGTGCGGCGGGGAAGCCGTTTATGATCAATGTTGGATTTAATATTCCCCATGATCCCTATTTGGTGCCTGCACCGTATTATGAAATGTTTCCACCGGATGAAATTAAACTGCCGGCCAATGCCGAGTTTCTTCTTGATCAGTTCAAACACCAGTGGTCCCGGGCTGTCGTAACGAATATGCGCGGCCCGGACGGCAAAGAGATCGGGTTGCGCGAGTATCTGCGGATTTACTACGGCAACGTTAAGTTTCTTGACGATCAGGTCGGACGAATTTTCCAGGCGCTGGAGCTGGCCGGGGAGATAGATCATACTATCATTGTATTTCTTTCGGATCACGGTGACATGGCCGGCGGCCACGGCATGGCCTGGAAGGAAACGTCGTCTTTCTACGAAGAGGTTGCCACTATTCCATTGATGATACGTTACCCGAAGATGCTGCCGCCGCATGTTAATAAAACGCCGGCGAGCACGGTGGATGTTTTTCCGACCCTTTTCGACATGCTCGGGCGAGATCCGTTGGCCCAAGCCGAAGGGAAAAGTCTATTGCCTTACATGAGCGGAGAAAAAAAGGCGTCGGAAGCTTACCCGTACACCTTTAGCGAACGAATCAGCGCGAATCCTAAAGCGCAGCGCGAGGTTCTGCCTGAAATGGCAGGGCACTTCATGGTGCGCGGGAACGGGTTTAAATACATGGTTTTTTCGCATAAAGACGAGTATCAATTTAATGAACCTCCCGGCGAGGTGCTTTTTAATCTGGACAGCGATCCTGGCGAAACCATCAATCTTGCCGACAATCCTGAATTTGCCCCGGTGAAGGAAAAGATGCGGGCTGAACTGGAAAACTGGCTGAAGCGGACGGGCTGGGCGGGAGCGCCGGTGAAGGCATCGTTGTGATGAGCAGAAGGAAGTCCAACATTCTTATCATCTATTGCGATCAGCTCACCAGTTTTGCGCTAGGATGCTATGGCAACGAGTTCGTGAAGACACCGAATATCGACCGGCTGGCTGCACGCGGAGTACGGTTTGAGGTGGGTATATCGAACACCCCCACTTGCGTGCCGGCTCGGTCGAATATTCTGACGGGACAATATGCCAGAACTTGCGTCGGCTCACGACACAATGAAATCCTCAGTAAGGGAAGTCTTGGGTGCAGCAACCGCAACAAGCATCCCGACAAAACCCTGCCTGAGGCGATGAAAGAGCAGGGCTGCAAAACGGCTCATATCGGCAAATGGCATATCGACTCGACTCCGTCCCAAATGGGTTTCGACCGCAGTCTGGTAACCACTTCCTACTACAGCAAAGCTGCTTTCATTGAAAATGAGACACGGGCTTTTAAGGTGACCGGCTTCTCTGCCGATTTTGAGCTGAAAACGCTTCGGAATTATGTGGCGGAGAATCGGAACGAGCCTTTCTTTGTCTATTTCAACATCACCGCGCCCCACATGCCAATCCTTGACGCGCCGTATCAGTATTCTCGGAAGTACGATCCTTTGAAAACTCCCCTGCGTTCCAATGTTTGGAAAGACGGCTCGCTTCCGTTCGATAAAGATTGGTTCAGTATCTATATGTGGGAGCACGACTATCGTGAATATTGTGAAGATCATCCGGTGCCGGTCACTGCACTGCCGACCGATGATTTCGATATCCGCAATCTGACTGCGCTCTATTACGGCGGGGTCACCTGGGCTGATGCTGTGGTCGGACATGTGATGGATTGTTTGGAAGAAAACGGATTGACCGAAGACACCATCATTCTTTTCTCATCCGACCACGGCGATCAGCTGGGCAGTCAGCACCTCTTTAATAAAGCCCGTTTGTATGAGGAATCCATCCGTATCCCTATGATTTACAGCTGGCCTTCAAAAATTAAACCGCACGTAAACGACCGGCAGGTCGTTTCGCTCATTGATGTGATGCCGACGCTAATCGATCTGGCCGGGGGAGCTGCTCCTGATTCAGTACAGGGGCAGAGTCTGGTACCGTTGCTGGAAGGCAAGCGCGATGAGCTTGATTGCAATTACGCTATTGTGGAAACGCCGTATCGTGAACTCGGCATCCGCACAATGACCCATATGTGCGGGGTGCTGCTCGACGAAGCCGATCGCGACATCGAACAGAGAGATTACCAGTTCTTTAATATCGCAAACGATCCGTATCAACAGAATAACCTTGCCGGCACTGAACACGAACGAGGGATGTTTGGCGGGCTTCAAGACCGACTTACAGAATACAACCAAAACACCCCGCGCCTGACCGGTGCCGGGCACTATCCATGGGTTCCCGGGCTATAGTGACGTTGTCATTTTTTGATTCATGCACGTCCGGTAAACGCATTGTTGGAGCCGGAAGAGCGGCATATTCTGGCCATTTATGATTGGATTGAGAATTTAGAATTTAAGGAGATGGCATGAAGTTTAAAAAGTACAAAGGGAACCCGATTCTCGGGCCAAACTCGAAAAACGGCTGGGAAAGCTCGGTGGTGACCAACCCCGCTGCATGGTACGACGAGGAGAACAAAGAATTTATTCTGATCTACCGCGCCGCCGGTCATGATGATCGGCATGTTGTGAGACTGGGAATGGCCAAAAGCAGAGACGGATTCAACTTCGAGCGCTGTTCCGACGAACCGCTTTTCTCCCCGCCGGAAAGCGGCCACGACATGGGTTGCATGGAAGATCCCCGTATCGTGAAGTTCGGCGAGTGGTACTTCATTACCTACGCCTCGCGCCCGTTCTATCCCGGAAAATATTGGGAAGCGAAACCGGTCTGCTCCGTGCCCAAATGTCCGCCTGAATTTCCGGTTGCGCTGAGGAAAAACTGGACGTCCACCAATCTGCTGATCACCAGAGATTTTAAGGAATATATCCGCGCCGGACGCATGACCGACGCCACCGTAGATGACCGTGACGTAATTATCTTCCCAGAGAAGATCAACGGGAAGTTTTACACGCTGCATCGCCCGATGTCCTGGGCCGGTCCGGGATTTGGAACCGATCATCCGGCAATCTGGATTGCAGCCTGCGATGATCTGCTTGAGGCAAAAAAGATGCAACTGCTAGCTAAAGCGGAGTTTGACTGGGAATGCAAGGTCGGCGGGTCTTCTCCGCCGCTCAAGACCAAAGACGGCTGGCTGATGCTGTATCATGCCGTCGGTCCGGATAAATACTATCGGACCGGGGCTATGCTTCTGGATTCCAATGATCCGACCAAGGTGCTGTGCCGTACGCCCGATTGGTTGATGGAGCCGGATCAGGAATGGGAAACCAAAGGGTTCTACAACGGCGTCGCATTCCCTTGCGGGAACATCATCAAAGACGATACTCTGTTCGTATACTACGGCGGCGGCGACATTGTCTGCGCCGTGGCGACCTGTGATGTGAATGAACTGTTGGACTATCTGAAAGACAACCCGTTTTAGGAACCCGCAGAATATTGAACAAAGAATATTGAATCTTGAAATTCATTCGGAGTTCTCTGTTTGATATCCTGCAATTGATATTCATGAAGTTATTTTTTTCCATAACGCTGGGCATACTGGTGATTTGGTCGTTGATCATGGGATTAACCGGGCTGCCCGCCAGTCCGGACGGACGAGTGAAGCTGGTTTGGGTCAGCGATGACAATCCGGCGCGTCGTGCACAGGTCGATTTGTTTAATCAGCAGAATACCCGTGCGTGCGTAACACTTGATCCGGAAAGCTCGGGCAAGGAAAAGGTGGTTGTTCAGTGCCTGTCCGGCGTGGGGCCGGATCTGCTGGATATTTTCGATGGATTTGAACTGACAGCCTTCGTGAAAGCCGGTATTGCGCTGGATATCACCAAGGAACTTGAACAACGCGGAATTTCAATTGAGCACGACACGTGGAATGGTACCCATACGACGGCGCTGCTTGACGGTCGTGCGTACGGGTTTCCTCGCGGTGCCTGTGCCGACGCGCTGCTGTTCAACAAAACCCTGCTTGACCAAAAAGGGTTGAAACCTCCCGGACCGTTTATCAAGGGCGACGAGTTTCTAAAGCTGGCTCAGGCGCTGACGATTCGTGATGACCATGGCCGTATACGGCAGTTCGGTTTTATGTTCGAATGGTGGCAATATGGTGATTTCCTGCGGCAGTGGCATGCGCAGATTTATTCGGATGACGGTACCCGTTGCCTGCTTGACAGCCCGGAGGCGATTGCGGCGATCCAGTATATGTATGACCTCATCTGGAAATATCATGTAATGCCGACACCTGCCGAAGCCAGCGCGCTTCCGTCCGGCGGCGGCTACGGAAGCGGGAAGATTAATATGTTCGGTAATGGACAGGCCGCTATGGCGCTGGCCGGACGCTGGTGGCTGGTGGTTCTTCGCAACAAAGATAATTTTCCGGAACTGAAGTTCGGTGTCAGCGAATGCCAGTTTGGTCCGGTGCGCCAATATCGTGCCTATTGCGCGGTTACGGCCATTAACAGGTTCAGCAGACATCCTGACAAGGCGCTGGATTTTCTGCTCTATATGGCCTCGCCGGAATACAACAACCTGATCAACCGGCAGGCCGATTCGATGGGGCCGATTAAAAAGTACAGTAAGTCGGGAATTTTTTTGAATGCCACAAACTATCCTGATGAGGCATATAATTCTGTTTGGATCGAAACCATGGAACGCGGCATTCCCGATGAAGTCAGCCCGTTTGTTAATGGTGCAGCTGCAAACCGGATTATTACCCGCCAGCTTGATTTGGTCGCCAACAATCTGAAATCCCCGCAAGAGGCGATGCAAACGGCCGCGCAGCTTATTAATGAAGAAATTATCAAAACGGTTGCAAGCGATCCGAAACTTCGGAAATTCTATAACGAACGGATAGGTCGCTGATGAAGAACAGCCGCAGAAAGCATCGCGATATTTGGGCCGGACTGGCTTTTATTGCCCCTAACTTTCTGGGTTTTATGCTCTTCCTGCTGGTGCCGGTTATTTTCAGTTTGGTTATGAGTTTTTCGAACTGGAATCTAATGAAAGAGGTATCCTTCCAGTGGGTCGGGTTCCGAAACTTTTTCGACCTGTTTCACGACCGGGAGTTCTGGCTTTATTCTATTAACACCGTCTACCTTATGCTCGGCATTCCGGTTTGTATCGCATTATCGCTCTTTCTGGCGAACCTGCTTTCCAAACAGCTTCGCGGCATCGTGGTCTATCGAACGCTGTTTTACCTGCCGACCTTTACGGCTGGGGTTGCTCTGTTTGTTCTTTGGAAAAGCCTTTATAACCCTGAATACGGCCCCATCAATGCGGCGATCCGCTGGCTGCTGGAGCGAGCCGGCACGGCGCATGTAGAGCTTCCGAGCTGGCTCAGTTCGGCAAAAAATCTGTTGGGTCTGCATCCCGAACAGATAATGATCGGCGTACGGGAGTTTTTCGGGCTGGGTGCACGCGAGGCTATCATCATCATGGGCATCTGGGTTGCCGCAGGCGGAACCAACATGCTTTTATATATCGCAGCGATCAGCAACATTCCCCCGGATTTGTATGAAGCTGCGGAAATCGACGGTGCCGGTTCATGGGCTCAATTCCGGCACATCACCTGGCCGCAGCTGGCCCCTACGACTTTTTTTATCGTGATTATGGGATTTATCGGCGGCCTGCAAGGGGGCTTTGAGCAGGCTCGCGTGTTGACTGCGGGCGGCCCGGCCGGAACCACGACCACCCTTAGCTATTACATTTACATCAAGGCGTTCGAAGAGTTCCAGATGGGATACGCTTCGGCCATTGCATGGGTGCTGTTCGCTGTCATTTTCGCAATTACGCTGGTGAATTGGACCTTTGGAAGCCGGAAAATCAATTAATGAAGACTGCGGGAAAAAGATCGGACGGAAAGGGCTGGAAGAAAGTTCTGATCCATATCGGGCTGTCGGGTATCGTGCTGACCACGGTTCTTCCATTTATATGGATGGTGCTGGCTAGCTTCAAACCGATGTCTGAAATTGAAAATCTCAATCCTGTTCCGTCCCGATGGCACCCGGAAAACTACCCGGCCGTTTTCGAGCAGATCCGTTTTGCCCGTTACTATGTAAACAGCTTTTTTGTGGCCTGTTGGGTGACCTTCCTGCAGTTGATGACCAGCGCGATGGCCGCCTATTCTTTTTCCCGGATCGAATGGCGGGGGCGCGATGCGGTTTTTAAACTCTACCTCGCCACCATGATGATACCCGGTGTTGTTACCATGATTCCCAATTATGCGCTGATGGTTAAAATGGGTCTGCTTGATTCCTATGCCGGACTGATCATTCCGGCAGCTTTCAGCGCGTTCGGAACCTTCCTGCTGCGGCAGTTTATGCTGGGCATCCCGACGGCACTTGATGAAGCAGCCAAGATCGACGGAGCCAGCCACTGGCAGATTTTCTGGAACGTCTGCATGCCAATGGCTCGTCCGGGTCTGATCACTCTAGGTGTTTTCACGTTTCTTTACAACTACCAGTCCTTTTTCTGGCCGCTCATCATGATCAAGAGCGATCACCTGCGCACGCTGCCTGTCGGCATGCTCTATTTTGACGGTGCCTATGGCAAGCAGACCAATGTTCTCATGGCGGCCAGCCTGATGTGCATTGCGCCGTTGATCATACTGTTTGTCGCGGCGCAGAAATTCATTGTAAAAGGAATTCAGATGGGAGGGGTTAAAGGATGATAAACCGGTCAAGAATTACAGGAGGACTGCTTATGGCAACTGTTTTTTGCGGATGCGCTGACGAAAATAAGGTCGATCGTTTTAACTATATTATCGGCACACAGACCATTGGTTCCAAATATCAGTTCACCGACAAGGCGCGGTTGGTAGAAACTGCAGAGCGCATCCATGACATGGGGTCAAATATTCTGAAGTTTCGGCTGGGGCCGGGGTTCGATCATGATAATTATTCGGGATCGTCTCCGGGACAGTACCGCAACCTGACCGAGTTAGCTGAAAATAATTCTGCCATTCATACGGTGCTGGATATGCCGTTCTGCTACTACTTTATGTGGGTCACCGCAATGAAGGACTGTGACTGGCGGGATGATGACGGCTATACAGAGCAGGACGCAGAAACGGAATACAAAGAAATTTATGACCTGACCTGCTATCTGTTGAGGGCCTACAACGGCAGCGGGAAAACCTTTCATTTCGGGAACTGGGAAGGGGATTGGCTGTTGCTCGGAACATATGACCAGACTGCTGTTCCAGAGTCTCGACGTGTTCAAAATATGATCCGGTGGTTTAACAATCGGCAAAAGGCCGTCGATGATGCCAAGCGTGATGTGGTGCATTCTGACGTCAACGTGTTTCATTATGCTGAGGTGAATTTAGTCGGGAAGGGTATTCGCGGACAGCCTTGCGTTACAACTGAGGTACTGCCGCATACATCTGTTGACTATGTTTCATATTCATCTTATGAAATTTTGTTTGGGGATAATGTGCCGCTGCAACTGCGCGCGAGCCTCGATTTTATTCAGAAAAATATTCCGGAAAAAACCGGGCTGAGCGGATCTCGTGTCTTCATCGGAGAGTTCGGTTACAAGGCGCAAGCGTTCACCCCGGAAGAACAGAAAACTAAAAGCCTTGAGGTCGCCAGCCTAGCAGTGGAGTGGGGTTGTCCGTTTGTTCTCTACTGGCAGATGTACGATAACGAAATCATTGATGGTAGATACGATGGCTATTGGCTCATTGACAATAACAACGCAAAACAACCTCTTTATCATGCCTTAGAAAAATATT
This sequence comes from uncultured Verrucomicrobiota bacterium, assembly GCA_903826865.1. GTDB lineage: Bacteria > Verrucomicrobiota > Kiritimatiellia > Kiritimatiellales > Tichowtungiaceae > Tichowtungia. The sequence goes on along the minus strand of CAIKGD010000046.1, from coordinate 84,542 downwards.
ACTCCAAAGCCCGCGCATATATCCAGTCGCAGTCGGAAGAAGAAAAGCCTGTGCCGGATCAGAGGCAGTTTCGTCGTAAAGCCAAGGCCTTACTCGAGTCTGAAAAATGAGGGAGAAAATCAATATCCGAATGGTGAGGTGCCTCCTGATGTTCAGATGATTATGCCGCCAAAAAGATGCCAATGATAAAATTGTGCAGAAGATCGTAGAGGCTCTGGAAAAAGGTGACCGTAAAAAAGGGAATCTGGCCGGAGTCTATACTCTGACATTTGGTCTGCATGACTGAGCGTATCAGCTCGTTGAGCTTTGCAGAGGCCAAAGTGCGGGAACACTCGAAAGCAGTGTCCCCCTCGTAACGGAGATCAGTATCTTCTGGTGCATTCTGCTCGAGGCTCCTGAATATTCTTCCGATGATTAACCGATAAATGCGACGCTGAAAAAAAATCCAATGCCGGAGTGAAGCGCTTAAGCAAAAAGTAGATTAACAATCTAAGAGAAATATCCAATACTCAAGACGTGAAAGAAGGATATTTGCCAGAAGAACTAAATGAAAAATCCGCAATAGATGAATAGCATGTCGAAATAACGAAGGAGGAATCACTATGAGTATAATAACTGATGCCATCAAGATACCGTTCTTATTATTTCTGATGCAACTATTAACAGCTCCTACGCATACGTATGGTTTCGACATTGTGTACCCGACTGATGCTGGAATAATTAACGTAACAAATTATGGTGTGGTCGGGAATGGAACCACCGATAACACCGACGCGATTAATAGACTGTTAAGTCGCTACAATAATTCTGATACTCAAAAAGTTGTCGAAAGCACCATGGGGTATACTTTTTATTTCCCTGCCGGAACATATCTGGTAAGCGGAACCTTACAAGCTATAGATTTAAACACGAATGAGGCATGCGGAATTACGTTATGCGGAGCTGGTGTTGACCGCACGGTGATTAAGCTGAAGTCAGGATCATTTAACGCCAGTGGTTCTACTAATCCTGTAATCGCGTTGCTCCCCAAAGGCAGTTTGGGACCCGCCTCAGGGTACGCGAATTTTGTGAGGGATTTAACAGTGGAAATTGACACAGCAAATACACATGCGATCGGGATAAGCGCGCAATTGGCAAATTATGCAAGTATAAAAAATGTTAAGATTAAAACCGTTGAGCCTGCGTACGCTGGACTTTTGATATACTCTCGAACGGGGCCGGGATTAATAAAAGATACTGTTATCGAAGGCCCGTTTTTAAAAGGGATCACTTGCGAATGGCCGCAGGTTCCAACCGCCTCCGATTCCAGACGGAATAATATTGTTTTGGAAAATATAATCATCACGAACTATCAAACATTTGGTGTAAATAATCGCGGTAAAATGCTTCAAATGCGTAACATTGATATTGGTTCAACAAATTCCGGCAGCAGGTATCCGGTGTATCTGGCGGGAAACATTGCCATGTCACAAACCGTTATTGATAAGATCAGGATTACAATACCAGCGGGCATCACCAATTCGGCCTATTGCATAGATCAAACGAACGCCTTTTTGTATTTACGGGACTCAATTGTTAATCGGGGGGGCGGGTCTCCGGAATGTATTGATGAGGAATACTATATTGCGGGTATATATAAAGATTATGAAAAATTTAATTCTTTTATTTATAATGATGATAATAAATCTCTTAGAATTTTTGCAAAAGATTCACCGGACTATTACACTCCTGTGCTGACCAACTGGGTCTGTGTAACCAATTTCGGTGCCCGCCCTGACGACACACTGGATGACACTTGCGGGATTCAGGCGGCTTTAAATTCAGGACATGAGATAGTTTACTTACCCTTTGGGACTTACCACATCACTAACAACCTGGTCGTTAACAATCCAAGGATCAAAAAAATCCAAGGATTTCACTCCTTTATTGATGTAACAAGCGCCCAAAACGCCATTGTACTTAGCAATGCGAATGAATTATTTGTAATAAAAGATCTGGTAACGTATGGCACTATTAGACAGTCCAGCGGTGATGCTTTATCCATAATCAATCTTGGTGCTGGCGGGGTTATCGAAAATACTACTAACGGCACAGGGGATATTTATGGAGAAAATCTCTGTTCACATACGAAGTTACGCGTTCAAAACGGAGTAAATGTGTATCTGCGACAGTTTGATCGCGAGCATTTCTCCGTAACAAATAATGGCGCAGTTATTTGGTGCTTAGGCGAAAACGTCGAAGAAATGGAGGACGGTATACAGCCATGGATCACGCTAAATGGAGGGGTAACAGAAATTCTCGGCGGAGCCATCGATGCGAATGAACATCCGGCGAACAATGATTACTTATACAGGGTATCTGATAACAGTAAATTTTTTATAGTTAACAGCGGCACTTATGTCCCGCAAGACAATTACGGATGGGATTATGTGATATCCAATAACTTCAAATCCATCACAAATAATATGTCAGGGGGGGAATATCTTGCCGTATCAAATTGTCCCATAACCGGTTCTCTTACGATACTGCCGTATTCGCGAAACCCGGAGAATATTCTCGCATTGTACACTCAGGATGCTCCCAATGGGAATCAAACATTGACTGCAAGAATAACAAACGAAAATGTGACAGTCTCACCAATAGTGACGAACGCAAATCTTCCTTTTGTAACCGCAGAGATTTTTGATGAGTACTCGCGGAGCAGACAAATTCATGGACTGTATATGAATGCCGGTACGAACTTTCCAACGCTTGTAGCTAGCAACAAATACGTATCTTTCACCATCACACCAACCAATTTGATGGACATTCACGGGCTTTCTTTTATGTATATGGCAACAAACAACGCATACACAAATGGGTATACATTTGTTATCTACATAACGGATGGCAACACCAATCTCCTTGGGTCGGTTGTTGAACCCATCGCTCTCAATCAAAATTCCGGCTGGAAAAAAGCTTATATACACTTTGACACCAACCCGCTTTATAAAGCGATGAAAACAAACTTGGAAATCCGATTGTATTTTGGCATGAGTGCCAGGTCTTATCAGTGTCTGGCATACATTGATAATATCGCCGTTCATGGCTCTGCGTACAATGAACTTGTGTTTTATGATTTCGACACGAATCGTGATCTAACACAATGGGATACGAATAATATTGTGGGGACCAACTATTTTAGGCAGTGGGCAGTAAACGGTTCACTTTCTAATAAGGAGTTTTGCGCTAATGCATCAGCGACATCGAACAATATAGATGATGCACTGGCAACACAGACAATGTTTACCTTTACGCTCGAACCGAAACCCGGGCGGGAGGTGGATCTAAAAGAACTAACATTTGATATGAAAGCTGCTGGTGTCGGTACACAAGCGCTTACCTTCTCGTTCGATATTCAAAGCAGTATTGCAGGATATGGAAAATATAAGACAATAGAGACCTGCACGGGTACATTTCTTACTACGAACGATTCAAAGTCCATAAAAATAAATCTTGATACTCCGCGGTATAAAAACATTTCCACAGCAAAGGACTTTCGATTTTACATTACCGACAATCAGACTAACAGCGCATATAGACCAGCCATCGACAACGTACGTTTGACTGGAACCGGCAGGAGCAGCCAATAGAAGCGAATTTATTTTGTATCATTCTGCGATTTTGACTTGTCATAGAAATGAGGTTACCTTGTTCGCTGAATGAGCAAAAAAATAAAAATGACAGATATTGCCGAAAAGGCCGGTGTGAGCTCCGCTACCGTTTCTTTGGCTTTGAGTAATCACCCCCGGATTTCTGCAACAACGAAAGCACATGTCTGGGAAATCTGCAAACAGATGGGCTATCAGCCCGATCCGGTCGCTAAAGCGCTGGCTTATAAAGCATCTGAAATCAAGAAGTCAAGTTACCTGGGCACGCTGGCTTTACTGGAAGGGGAGCTTCGTTTTAAACACACCCAGACTCCGTGGGGTCAGCAATGGAATCAACAGATGACCGGTACTTGTCTAAACATGGGGTACCGGCTCGACCATTTTGTTGTCGGATCAACGGAAAAAGAGCAACGAGCCCTGAGTCGGGTTCTGCAGACCCGGGGAATAAAAGGTATTCTCGTGTACGGTGCCAATGCAGAGATTCATCAATGGATGTTGGAGTGGGAGCAGTTTGCTGTCGTTGCTTATGCTGCTTCATTGCACGAACATTTTGTCCACAATGTGATGAGCAGTTCTTATCAGGATGTTTATGACTCCATGATTCAGTTATATGGACGAGGCTATCAGCGGGCAGGTTTTTTTATCGTCGGAGTTGACGGTTCGCTCGACTACTGGCTGGCAGGATATATCACCGCGCTGCAATCACTGGGTCAGAAACAGATACTCCCGCACCTGAATACAGCGGAGCATACCGATCAGAAAAAAGGCCGTGAAAAATTTATCGCTTGGTTCCGGCGCTACAAACCGGATGTAATCATAACCAATACAGATGTCAGGCTGCTTGAGGCTCTTGCGGCGGAAGGCGTTCGTGTTCCGGAAGATGTGGGAATATTCTGTGTGGATGTTCTATCGTGTATGTTACACCTTTCCGGGTTATTTCAATTGCGTGAGGTCTGTTATCAGGTGATGGTTGATCTGTTGCACGGAATGCTGATGCGGCATGAATTCGGTCCTCCGGCGCGGCCGTATTGTGTTCAGATTCCTCCGCTCTGGAATGAAGGCGGAACCTTGCGCCCGGCAAAGTGACCCGTTCTGTTTTGCAGAATAATGTGCGGCCTATTAATATTGATTCCGCCGGCCCCAGAAATTCACGCAGCAGCTTGTGTTGCAGTGCTTATTGGACACCAAACTGAGGGCAGGCGCTCTCAGACTTCAGCGGCTGGGTTATACGCTTAACTTTGATCGCGATTGAGCATTGCCGGGCAGATGGGCTAATGATTAGTCTCCAAATAGGAAGGAAATGCGGGGAATGATTCATCATCGGGCGTTTGATTTTGTGCGCGGAATACTTGCTGCAACGGGGGCCTCGGGAGTCGGTTCCGGAGCGTTGGCCGGAGAAATCCGTCACGAGTCGGCGGTGCGGCCGAATATTATCCTCTTTTCGGCAGATGATCTCGGCTATCAGGATCTCTCCTGCTTTGGCAGCTCGGCCGTTAAAACGCCTAATCTCGACCGGCTGGCTGCAGAAGGCATGAAGTTCACCCGTTATTATGCGGCATCCGCTGTTTGCAGTCCCAGCCGGGCAGCGATGTTGACCGGTCGCTATCCGCTGCGATTCAACATCACCATGCATTTTACGGATGTGGACCGTTATCTGCCGGAATCGGCGACGACTGTGGCCGAACTGCTACGTGATGCCGGATACACTACGGTTCATGTGGGCAAATGGCACCTCGGCGGGTTGCATGTCGATGGTCAAGGCCTTCGGATGAATGACCAGCCGGGGCCGCGTCAGCACGGTTTCGAATTCTACCAGACTCAAATTGAGCAGAAACCCCTTCGTTCTGTAATGGCTGAAGAGCGGATTCTTTATCGCAGAGGCGGAAAAGTGCTGTTGCGCAATGACAGGCATGTCGGGCCGGGTGATCCGTATTATTCCAAACACCTGACCGAAGCGAATGGTGACTTTGCCGGTCAAATGATCAAGGAATGTGCGGCATCCGGGAAACCGTTTTTTCTGAACCTGTGGTGGCTGGAACCGCATGTACCGTATGAGCCCGCGCCGGAACCTCATTGGACCGCGACCGCGGCCGAAGGAATCAGTGACGACCAGCATCGCTTTCGCTCCATGGTGCAGCACATGGATGCCCAAGTCGGACAGGTTCTGGATCTGCTGGAAGAACTCGGCATAGCCGACAACACTCTTGTTCTGTTTACCAGCGACAACGGTGCGGCCTATGAAGGCCATATCGGTGATCTCAAGGGCGGCAAAACCGATCTGCACGAAGGAGGTCTTCGGGTGCCGATGATTGTGCGTTGGCCGGAACGGATTCCTGCCGGGAAAGAAAGCGATGCCTTTGCCTGCGGAACCGATCTTCTGCCGACGTTTTGCGAAGCGGCGGGTGTGCCGCTGCCTCCGGAACTTCCGTTGGACGGATTGAGTCTGCTTTCGCATATGACCGGAGGACCTGCTCCAGACTCAGAGAAACGCGGTCCGGTCTTCTGGCAGATGGATCTCTACAAAGAAATCCACCGGCATTATCCGAAACCGGAACCTTACGCCACGGAGATTGTGCGGCACGGCAACTGGAAACTGCTTACCTTAAACGGTGAACCGGTCGAACTGTTCAATACGCAGGCCGATCCTAACGAGCAGAACAATGTTCTCGATCAGCATCCGGAAATGGCGGCCGGGATGGCGGCTGAAGTAAAAGTCTGGTTGGCCGAAAAGCGTATAAAACAAAAATAAAGCGGGTAAAGATTCATCATCCGCGAGGGATATCGTTATGAAAAAAAACCAACTACCCCGGTATCAAAAAATTGCATGGGGAATGGGCGGGATGACGAACGATCTGATCAACGTCATCAGCGTGCTGGCCATTCCGATCTATTCAATTGCACTGGGGGTCAATCCGGCATGGATCGGCATCGCATTGATGATCCCGCGTCTGTGGGATGCGGTCAGCGACCCGATCATGGGGCATATTTCTGATAATTTTCGCAGTCGCTGGGGCCGTCGCCGCCCATTGATTTTGGTAGGTGCCATTCTTCTGGGCATCAGCTTTCCATTGCTGTGGACTCCAAATCCGGCATGGGGGAAAAACGTTCTGTCCGTCTATCTCCTTGTTATGCTGATCGGTTATTACACGGCCTATACAATCTGGAGTGTGCCGTGGAATGCCCTCGGATATGAAATGACCTCGGATTATAACGAGCGTACGCGGGTTCAGGCTTGGCGCGCCTTTTTTGGCACATCGGCCGGATTGTTTATTGCATGGACCTATAAATTCTGTTTTCTTTTTAACGAAAACGAAGTTGTCGGTGCCCGATATGTCGGTCTGCTGATTGGTTTAATTATGATGGGAACCGGTATCGCGTCCGTCTTCTTCTGCCGGGAACGGGTCGAGGCGCAGAAGCAGGAAAAAATCAAATTGGGTCCGGCCTTTACCACCACCTTGAAAAACCGGCCGTTCCTGATGGTTTGCGGCAGCTTGACTCTTTTTATTATCGGTTATTTCCTGGTTCAGCCGATGGCGATTTATGTGAATATTTATTATGTTTTCAAAGGAAGTGAAACAGCCCGCAATGCTGCGGCAACCTTAACCGGCCTTGGCGGAATGCTCGGTGCGATTCTAGGCCTGTTGACAATTCCGGGCATCTCCTGGCTGGCTACTCACTGGGGAAAAAAGAAAACACTTATGCTGGGAATGATCATTACGGCCTTTAGCTTTTTTTCCCAGATATGGACGTTTATGCCCGCCCACCCGTATATGCAGCTGATCTCTTTCTGCATCAGGGCACCGAGCATCGCATTTATATGGCTGATTATCCCGTCCATGGTGGCGGACATTTGTGATGTGGACGAACTGAATACCGGGTTGCGTCGCGAAGGAATGTACGGGGCGGTCTACGGCTTGATTCTGAAAATCGGAGTTTCAATCGGGCTGTGTCTCAGCGGGTTTCTTCTGACGCTGGCCGGAATTGTTCCGTCGGTAAAGGTGCAGTCGCCGGAATCAATCAGCAATCTCCGCATTTTGTTTTCGGCCGTGCCGTTTGTCTTCACTTTGGCTGGTGTTGTTCTGATTTATTTTTATCCGTTGACGGAGCAGAAAGTGAATGAATTGAAAAAAGAAATTGATGATATGAAAAATAAAAAATCTCAGGAAGCCTGAGCAATGAAGCTCCAGACTCAGTTACTTTCACTGACTGTTGCGGGTGCGGCGTTGAGCGTGAATGCCGTTTCACGTCCGAACATTCTCTTTTGCATCGCAGACGATGCCGGGTTGCACATGGGAGCCTACGGTTGTTCCTGGGTAAAGACGCCGGGATTTGACCGTGTCGCGGCTGACGGACTGCTCTTCAACAACGCCTACACTCCGAATGCAAAATGCGGCCCGTCCCGGGCATGCATTCTGACCGGACGTAATTCCTGGCAGCTGGAAGAGGCGGCCAATCATTGGTCTTTTATTCCCGATAAATTTCCGACTGTTATGGAAGCGCTCTCGATAAACGGTTATTTCACAGGGTTCACCGGAAAAGGCTGGGAACCGGGTGTTCCTCGCGAAGGACGAACGCCCACGGGCCCGGCGTTTAACGACATCCTTCTCATTCCGCCGACTCCGGAAATTTGCAATGTGGATTATACAGCCAATTTCGCTCAGTTTCTGAACAGGCGTCCCGCTGATCAGCCGTTCTGTTTCTGGTACGGCAGCCGCGAACCGCATCGCGCCTATGAATTCGGCTCCGGCATAAACAAGGGCGGTAAAAAACTGTCCGATATCCATCATGTTTTCCCGTTCTGGCCCGACAATGAAACAGTCCGTACCGACATGCTCGACTATGCCTACGAAGTCGAATATTTCGACCGGCACCTAGAGCAGATGCTGGGCGAACTCGAAAGACGCGGTTTGCTGGACAATACCATTGTCGTGGTGACGTCCGACAACGGGATGCCGTTTCCGCGTATGAAAGGCAATGGATACGAATATTCCAACCACTTGCCGCTGGCCATTATGTGGAAACAGGGAATCTCTGCGCCTGGACGGGTTATTGATGACTATGTCAGCTTCATCGACTTTGCTCCCACCTTTCTGGAGGCGGCCGGAATCGCTGACGGGACAAGTGGAATGCAACCGATCGCAGGACGAAGCCTGGCCGATATTTTTCGCGCCGGCAAAAGCGGACAGGTAACGGACGTCAGAGACCATGTATTGATTGGCAGAGAACGTCACGATGTCGGGCGTTCCCATGATGAAGGGTATCCGGTTCGCGGGATTGTCAAAAACGGATGGCTTTATTTGCGTAATTATGAACCGGAGCGGTGGCCGTCCGGTAACCCGCAAACCGGCTATATGGATACCGACGGATCGCCGACCAAAACTGAAATCCTCAACAGCCGCATTAACCCCGAACAGTCTCGCCGCTTCTGGGAACTCTGTTTCGGGAAACGCCCGGCCGAGGAACTCTACCATATCGCCGGCGATCCAGCCTGCATGCACAACCTTGCCGAAGAACCGGCATTTCATGGCCGGTGCGAGACACTGGCCCGGCAGCTCGCCGCAGAGCTTAAAGAACAAGGCGATCCGCGTATGTTCGGGGAAGGCCGTTTGTTCGATGAATACCCTGTCGCGAATGAAAACAACCGTGGTTTCTACGAACGCCACATGAGCGGAGAATCAATTCCTGCGGGGTGGATCAATCCTTCCGATTTCGAGCCGGCTTTTCCCGAACGATGAATCAAAAGTACGGAAGAAAACGGAGAGACAGAGCCCGATTGCAAGCTGCGCTGCGAAGAACTGGACCGTGTTTTGCAGGGAATCCCGGTTTTCTAAAAAACATCCAGAGGACGCTCTTATTTAAAAATATGACGGACTTTTTTCACAGGTTCCATGGAGAGTTACATTGTCAAAATACCCGGTGCATTTCGAACTTTTAACTGTTCCTGTGAAATGCATGCGGAATGTTTGAGTGCCGGTGACGTTTTGAAAAGCCGAATTTGTACTTAAATCAATCCAGCAGGTTTGCCAGTCTTGATTTGTATTAGCACCCACTGTAAGTGACGCATATCCCAGGATATGCGGGGTGGCATCGGCCGTTGTCACATAAAACCGCATCGTGAACGGGGCCGTATAGGTATTTTCGCCGGCATAATTGAACGAAAAACCGGAGATGTCCATATTGTACCCGGACTGCGGCGTTACACTGAATTCGCAGTAGTTTGTTGAAAAATTATCCAGCGGCAAATTGGTGTCCTCAAGATAGCTTACGTTCACATTCCTGCTGTTTCCGTTGACATCGTTTGTAAATATCTTATTAACAAAACCAAACTCAGAAACTTCAACCAGGCTCGACGGGGTTACAGCGCCGACATGATATAATGAAGCGGTCGTATTGGTTTTGCCGTCATTAAACGGGTAGAAGGCCAGATTCCGCCGATCTACAATAAACGGCGGCAGAAACATGCGGCGCCATTTATATCCGCTGAAGGTTTTAATCGGATAGTCTCCGTCCGACTCAATCAGATATTGCTCGCCCAGCTTGTCAGCGATAAACAAATCCCACCCGCTACTGAGATCCGGGTTAAAAAAGCCGGAGCCAACCGCTGAGAAACGGCTCTGATCTCCTTCGATTTCAAAAAGATAATTCGTCGCATATTGTGCCTGTGATGCTGTGGTTGATGTGTCGAACATGGCTCCCAGAATTTCCGATACTCCGCCGTTTTTCGTCAGCCACGGAATCGTGCACGGATCACCCATTGATTCAATATTATCCCCCAGACACCAGATCACTGCGCCGTCATTGACTACGCCTTTATGTTCCCGATTGAGTTGGCGCATATAAACATGAACGCCATTGCTTACACTGATCCGGGGCTGGGCCCCTATATTTTCGATAAAAATATCGCCGACACCTTGCGCCGTGTTCTCAATTCTCGGCCCGACCCCGATATTCCGGAATACCAGCGGTTTGCCCATCTTCTGCACATACCGTTGATTCGGAGAGATCACCATGTCTTCGATAATCAATGCTTCATCCGCATCATAAATTTCAAAAACCGGAGCTCCAATAAGGTATGAAAAGCAACCTTGCACCAGTTTAAGGGAGGCATTACTTACGGAGAGGGTTCCGGTCAAAGAATATTGCCCGTACGGAATATACAGAACAGGAGTGGCACAGTCATTCAGGTCGTTTTGCAGCGCGATCTGATTTTCCACGTCTGTATTGTTTGTGCTCATGGTGGTCTTGGTCCAGTCGCCGGCATCCGGCACATACACCGGGGCTTCTTTTACCGGCAGGTTCAGTGTCAGCGCCGCACCCGGCCGGTATTTTGACTGAATGGCATAGGTTGAAAATTCATTGATATGTGTCTGGGTGATATTCGACCCGGAACTCAGCTCAACCGGAACCGAACATCCGGTGATGTCTGCGTTCCTCAGAAACAGCAAGACTCCATCGTCTGACAGCTTGATGCCCGGGTTGGTGGACGTCCCTGAAATTTTCAGGTCAATCAGAATGGCGACTGCAGGATCGCCGAACAATCCCAGATCTATTGCCGGTCCGGCAGCTGCAGATGAGTTGATCACCACATCGCGCATTATGTAATATTTGCCGTAATCATAAATAGCCGAAGTCTTATAATCTGTGATGTTAATGTGTTCAAAAACCAGACCGTCTGATGGGCTGTCTGCCGGGAAATCCATGTACAAATGACGGTCATAATCCCACCAGTGGCAGATGCCGTATTTGCAATGAGCAATGGAGATGTTTCGAATCAGCCCGGCACCGCACCGGTCATACGTCAATAAGCCGGCAAAAGCATTCGATGCCGTGATATCAATATTATAAACCTGCCCCATATTGGCCAGATTAACCAGAATCCCGACCGCGCCGGAATTATTTCCCAACCGGATGCTAAAATTCCGGGCAATATTACCGAAAGCGGAGCCGGGACCTCCAGCAGATGGGTCGCCTTGCACATACTGCTTTCCTTGGAGGATGGCAGGCTTAGGTGAATTGGTGTTGCTGAACCCGGGAGAATTGTCTGCCAGCAAAAAGACCGTTTTCCCAACGCCTGCGCCGCTCAGTGCGACCGACGAAGCCGTCTGATTGCTGATGACCGGGGCCAAAGTATTCGTAATATTATAGACTCCGGCAGGGAAGTAAAAACTTCGGGAGGCAAGATTGTGCAGTGCGTTGATGTTATTATATTTAGAAAGCAAGGCGTTGATGGCCGCAGTATCATCAATTCCGTCGTCCGGAATAGCTGCGATAAAGCCGGCCGGAGGATTTGTGACATTAATGACACCGGCGTCAGGCGGATATGCCGTGTCAGCTACCCGCATCGCGGAACTTCGGAGCAGAACTAAAAAAGCCAGAATTGTTATTCTCATTTACCCACTCATTTCCTGATCTGGAAGCTTACCCGGTCTTCTTGGCAATGTCCCTTACCTAACTTTATCGCACATGCTTAACTAATGCCACGGATATTTGAAAAAGGGTAGTGTCCTGAAAGTTCTTCAAAAAAGAAGGGTCATGGTATTTCCTGTTTAACCAAAACAACGACCCGGCTGGTGAGGGCCGGAAAGGAGATAACCGATTAAACGGGTTGCATTCGCCTGCGGAGCCGGAAAAAGTCTGATGAAATATCTATTCCCCCCGGCGTAAAGTCCGACCTTCATTCCATATCGAGGGGATCTGAATACAATACGGTTGTTCAGGCGGACCGAATTCATGCCGCATAAGCATTCCGTGGATCAAGTCCACCATAACCCGATACGACACATCACGCCGCTGAATCAAACCGGAGAGATGCTTCATTGACGGCCACACATCCAGGCATAGATATCCTACATCATCAGGAGCACGGAGCCCTTTTTCAGATAACATCTGCAAAAAATACTCATCATAATTCGCTACAATTACATCCGGCTCATACCGCTGGAACCAATCGAAAAATATTTTGCGTTGATCATTCCTCGCAAACGATCCTTCTAAAACCAGCTTCGGGGTCTTCTTTACTCGCCCCCAAGTTTCAAATGCAGATGAAAACCCGGCCGCCCAGTGATCAAAATATGGACCAACCATGAAATACCCGGGCCGTTTATAGCCCATCTTATGAAGTTTGATCACCGCATCATAGACATCCTGGTAGGAACAACTCATAACATGATGCACAAAGTGTTCATGCAAGGAACCCCCATAAACTACCGTGGCGAACCGGCTCCAATCGATTCCCCAGTTATGTATCTCCTGATTCGAGCCGTACACCAACAGCCCGCAGACCCCTCTGGTCTGTAAAATCCGGCTAAGGGACTGCTGCTCCTTCTTTGTCGATCCCACAACAAAGTGATCCAGCTTATACCCCGCATTTGAACAGATTTCAGTCAACTGCGCGTGCCATCCCCTGACCTCAGGAAACCGCTCAACCTGTTGAAATCGTTCTTCGCTTTCGAGCAACGCAATCGTACCTAAGTAGCTGGATTTACTCTCGTCAGATCCTGAGAGTGCCAGGGCTTTTGCAACTGGGTCAGGATGGTAATCAAGCTCTTCACAAATCCGCAGGATACGCTCTTTCGTCGCGGCAGAAATCCTGGGATGATTATTTAAAGCCATGGAAACAGTGGCAGATGTCACCTCAGCCTTCTTGGCAATATCTATCATCCTGACTTTACTGCGCATGTTTGACCAATACTGCGGATATTTTGAAAAGTCAAAATTTCCATAATACATCACATTGATATGGAATGGCTGTCGTACTATCTAAGATTTCGACACTTCCGTACAGATGTCCGACCATTTTGCCCCGAATTTTTGAATACGAACAGATGCCTGATATTTTGTTTTGGCGGTCTTTGGCGCATCTTCACTCCACCTGTAAACCCGTTTTACACCGACCCGATATTCTTCCAGCTGTTTAATGAACTTATTCCGAACAGCCTGATAGCGAACATCTTGAAACAGATTATTTAGTTCGCCAGGATCAGCCTGACAGTCATACAACTCCCCATCATCAGGAAACGTATCGTAATACACAAACCGGTAGTGATCATTTCTTATGGCATGAACATTATTCTGCGGGGACACAAACTCCCATTCACAAATGGTGGAATCAAGCCCGCCCTTGCCGGTAGTTATTTCCTTAGTGCGGGAAACTCCGTCCACACCTGATTCACAGGTCAACCCGGCCAGCTCAACTAGCGTTGGATAAAGATCTACGCTTTCAACAATCGTATCCCGAACAACATCCTTCGTTACACCTGGACCGGACAGAAGGAACGGAATTCGATGAATGGACTCATATATCCCCAGATTTTTCGACATGAGTCCGTGTTCACCGGCGAAATCCCCGTGATCAGCAACATATGCAATGATCGTATTGTCGAGTTCGCCGTGAGATTCAAGCGACTTCAGAATCTCACCAATCGCTTCATCTATCATCGTAATCAATGTGAAATGAGCCGCCATCTGCACTCTAAGTTCTTTGCGGTCGTGTGACCGGAACGGATAACCCATTCCTTTTTTCCCGGCCATGTACTCCTGCTGGAACTGCGGTTTACCGGCGAAACCCCGCTCCAAATAATCGCAGGCATTATCCGGCAAATGCAACGCCGACGCATCATACTCATCCGCCCGTTCAGCCGGCGGGGAATATGGGTTGTGGGGTCGTTGGAAGCTGACATTGAGAAAGAACGGTTTCTGCCGGTCCCTTTGGTCTAAGAATTCAACGGCCTTACGTCCCGTCCAAGCCTCCAGCGAAAATTCTTCCGGGAGCTCACTGATAAATGCGCGATCTCCATATCTGGGGTCGCCGGGGAAGAACGTGCCGTGATCATACTTATCGGCCAGTCCAGCATCGATCAGATCTTTGAAATAATGACAGCTCGTCGGATCGTTAAATTGAGCGTCGCAAAGATCAGAAAACCGGATAAATCCAAACCCTTCTTTAAGCCATTGCCAAGGCAGATGAGCTTTCCCGATCAATGCAGTTTCGTAGCCATTCTGCTGGAAAAGACGGGCCAAATTCGGGCTTCCACTGCTTTCGACATCCCGATTGTAATTCCCCGCGATTCCATGACTGCGAACGTACTGCCCGGATAAAAATGAACACCGCGACGGACCGCAAACCGGATTGTTGCAATAAGCGCGATTAAATTGTACTCCGCTATGAGCAATCCGGTCCAGATTTGGAGTTCTGACGTCAGGATGCCCCGCGGCACCCATACAATTTGCATTATGTTGATCACTCATCAGCCATAAAATATTCGGTTTCTTCGCCTTCATACACGCATCTCCCGGTTTAAACATAAATTAATAATGACCTGTTGATTCCAAATTTACTGATCGTGCAGAACAGAATACGCATTGTATCGGCATGATTCAATATAGCCGCAGGTTAATCGGCTAATTTAACAATAATTGCGAAACTGAAAACAAACTCCTCTGGCACCGCAACAAAGCCCCTCCGGAAAATATAAATACTGAACATTTTTTATATCCGTTCGCCATTCCGCCGCCCAAAAAGAAGAAGTCAAATGCCGGGTTACAGGTTGGAATAAATATCAGGGATGATCAGCTCGGCAGTCGATTTTTCCGTCAATTTTCCTGTGAACATGAACATGAATCGGTCCGCGGCATGAATAATAGGTCGCATCTAAATAATCAAGGCCCGATGGCAGTTGCGGAGTAATCCTGATTTGACCGAATCCCGGGGCTTCTTCATTCGGGCGAATCCCGGCGAGGCGGCTGTAAAACCAGGAGCCTATGCTGCCAAGCATCGGATGGTTATGTGAATGCATGCCCCCTGATTTGGCAAATTCCCACCTCTCCCAGAGGGTAGTTGCACCATGGGCCAGCATATAGCCCCAACTTGGATAGGTGGTTTGGTTCACAATTTCAAACGCCGTGTCGATGTGGCCGTGGTCGGACAGTGCTTCAAGCAGAAATTTGCTGCACTGGTTGCCGGTCGTCAGGTGAAAATCGTGCGCCTCAATGTCGGCCAGCAAAGAGTCCAGCGTACGATCAACCCGCTCTTTCGGCACCAGTTGCAGAGCCAGTGAAATGGCATTGCAAGCCTGATTATTGGAGCCGTAGCCCCCGGCCGCTTCGTTCCAGAAAACGCGATTGTAGGATTCGATAACGGCCTGTTCCAATTCGGCATATTTCGCGGTGTCAGAGCGTCCAAGAACGGCAGATATTTTCGAGAGCAGGCGGCAGGACCATGCATAATTGGCCGTTGAAATCAGGGTTCCCGGCGTATGGGCGGAGATGGCTCCGGCACCGATGCTCTCCGCAGAAGCTTCGCCGACCGGCGGTGCCCAGTCGCCGTAATAACTGTATCCAATGATGTGATTGTCTGCGCGACTCGTCAGGTAATCGACCCAGGCTTTCATGCCGTCGTAGTGGCGGGCCATCGTCTTCGTGTCGTTGTAAAACAGATACAGCAGCCACGGAATCAACAGATAGCAGGTGGCAACCGGATCGGCCGGACGGCTTCCCCAGCGGAACGGAGCCGTATCAGCAATCGCTCCGGTTTCAGGGCATTGCGTATCAGCGATGTCGTCCATCCATTTCGGGTAGAATTTCGACATATCGAAGTGATACATCGTCGCTTCCGCCCGGGCGGTCATGTCGTTGAGCCAGCCCATCCGCTCGTCGCGCTGCGGACAGTCAGTCGGAATACCGTGCAGATTGCCTGCTTCTGTCCGGCGGATGACCTCTACGATCCGGTTTAACAGTTCGCTGGAACATTGGAATGTCCCGCAGGTTGGAGCATCAGTCCGCACAACGCGGATTTCCAGCTGGTCGGTTTCACAAAGACCTTCGGCTTCCACATACCGGAAACCGTGGTAGGTAAAGCGCGGCTCCCACTCTTCAATGTTACTGCCTTTGCAGATATAAACATCATGGACGTCGGCGTTACGGTTGGTTCCGGGATGTAAATGACCCGAGTCATCAAGGTTTTCGGAAAAGCGCAGTATGATTTTTTTCCCGGCTTCGCCCTGAACCCGCAACCGGGCCCAGCCGGCGATATTTTCGCCCGCATCAAACAGATTGCCTGATCGCGTCGGCGTTATCGTTCGTACGACGCGAATCGGTTCGCAGGACTGTTCGACGAGTTCTCCGCCGGGCGGTTCGATCGCCATGGCCTGACGCCATTGAGAATCATCGAAGCCCGGAAGAGCCCAGCAGCCTAATTCACAGCGCGCGTCGTAGACCTCGCCTTCATAAATGCTGTCGGAGCGGACCGGACCGTCGCTGACTTTCCAGTTGCGGAGTTCCGGGAAACTGTTTGTGGAAACGGTGCGAACCTCTCCGTTTTCGAGCTCCATATCGAGTTGCAGAATCAGTTTCGGACGGCCGTACCAGCCGTGACCGACGGTTACAGCAATTACATTTTCACCGGCTTGCAGCTGTTTGCTTGCATCAAACGTGCGGTACGGCACCCGTTTGGAGACATCGGTCGGAGCCGGGTCGAGTACGGCATCGCCGGTTTTTTCGCCGTTGATGCTAAGTTCGAAATAACCCAATCCTGCGATGCGCAGAACAGCGCTCTGCACCTGCGATTTCAGTTCAAACGACTGCCGGAAATAGAGCGCTTTGCCGGTCAGTCCGCCGGCGTATCCGATCCAGCTCGCCTGCGAAAAAGGAGTCATTACAGAGCCTTCCGGAGAAATGCGGAGGTAGCAACGGCATCACCTTGCAAAATCAGCTCATCGATTTTGCCGCGATACTGAGTCAGGACCTCGTCAAACCGGCAGAGCCACAGAATGCTTTCTCCGATAGCTGCGGCGGCATCTTCCCGGTAGGGGTACTGATCCATCGACAGCCAGCCGACGTAACCGCAGCGGTCCAGCCAGTAGAGTGTTTCCAGATAGCAGACCGAATGAATCGATCCGACCATCATGTCGTCATCCCAAGCACCGTAGTTGTCGTTGAAATGCATATGCATCAGCAGGCCGCCGGCACGTTTGGCCAGTACGATGGATTCGGCAACAACTTCGCCGCCCATGAAAGCGTGGCCGGTGTCGATCGTTACACCGACGTTCTTCTTTCCGGTTTCCTGCGCCAGCAGCAGCGTATCGGCCATTCGTGCAATATGCGAGTGGGTGCGGGGCTCTTTCGGTTTGTATTCCAGTGCAAATTTCAGTTGCGGATACTCTCCGGCGAGAAGGGCGATTGCTTCGCACAGCCGCTCCCGTGCACCAAGGTAGTCCGTGCACAGCAGATAATCGTAACCATCCTGACCGGGCCAGAGATTTATCGTGGAGCAATTCAGCTCCAGAGCCGCATCGCACATCGAACGGGTGTAATCAATGGAAGCCTGCCGGACTGAAGAGTTGTCTGAACTGAAGGTTCCGCGCTGCCAGCGCGGGTCGGCAAACAGATCGGGGATAATTGAAACGCACTGCAGACTGAGGCTGGTGAGTGCTTTTTTCATCTCCTGAACATTGTCAGGGCGGATGTCCCAGGTTCCGACGAGCTCAATTCCTTTTACGTGAGGGATTGCTGCCGCGTTCCGGAGCATTTCCAGCGTGTCCGGATTGTTTTTATAGCCGCTGCAAAACCGGTCGCAGGTGTTGCCGAGGTTTCCCAAAATGACTGAATACTCGCGCATAACGTTTTTCCTTATATGTAAGTTTTATGAGAGCCAAGGCCGTTCAGAACCCATTCAAGACTTTTTCTTAGTACCTGACAATCCCGTAAGGACATGCTTAACTCATAATCTTTATTCTTCCCCATCCATCGTAACAAACTATCACTCAAAACTATTTTAATCATCGTAGACATATTTTTATAGGTTATGCGGTTAAACTAACTTCAGTTTGACGCCCCAATAACTTAAACTCTACGATGAAAAAACCAAAATGAGCAGTGTTGGATTTGGGGAACTAAGGAGCCCCTAATGGAAAATTCAACCAAAATAATTGAGCTCTTATCAATAGGTAATGTCAGTCCTGCCGAGTCCACGCATTAATAAAAGGGGATCGAAGAAATGAAAAAAATAAGATTACCAGTACTGCCGGCCATAGGCCTGAGTGTCACAGCTATGGCCGGTCTTTCGGCCGGTGCGCAGGCGGCGGCGGATGCACGCCCTAACGTCCTGTTCATTCTCGCCGATGACTGGGGATGGGGAGACCTTTCCTGTCACGGGCACCCGGTGCTGAAGACCCCGAATCTGGACCGGTTCGCCAAAGAGGGGGCCGAGTTTCTTCAGTTTAACGTAAACAGTCCGGTCTGCTCGCCCAGCCGGGCGGCGTTTATCACCGGGCAGGTTCCCGGACGGTTTTTCATACAGCATGTATTTGCACCAAAAAAGAACAGACCCTATCCTGTGCCGGACTGGTTGGATGTCAAGGCGGTGATGCTGCCCCGGCTTTTCAAAGAAGCCGGTTATGCAACGGCACACTACGGCAAGTGGCATTTAGCATCGCCGGATGCTCCCTCTGCGCCGCCTGTGACACAGTACGGGTTTGATGATGTATCTATCTGGAGCAGTCTTAACGGGCCTCAGTTGCGCGATTTAGGTGAAGAATACTGGCCGGAGGAGTTCCGGAAAGCGGGCGGGAAAGAAAAAGACCCCGAGCTTATCGGAGTTTGCAGTGAAATCGCCGCTCACAAGGCGATGGAGTTCATGCTTAAAACCAAAGGAAAGCCGTTTTTCGTTAACTTGCACATTCGCGAAGGGCATTTTCCCTACAAACCGCTGCCGTCTTACCGGGAGCCCTATAAGAATGTTCCCGAACCGGAACAGACCTACTATGCATCGCTCGGCAACGCGGACCGGTTTCTCGGAGAGTTATTTAAGTTCTTAGACGATAATGGATTGCGCGATAATACTATTGTTATTTTTACCAGTGACAACGGACCGGAACTCATGACGCCGACTCCAAACGTGGGCCGGTATGCCGCGTGCGGTGAAACCGGCGGATTCAAAGGCCGTAAACGCAGCCTGTTTGAAGGAGGAATCCGTGTTCCGTTTTTTATCCGCTGGCCTGCCAGAATTCCGGCGGGGTATGTGAATCATAAAACCGTGCTGACGGCGGTGGATATACTGCCGACGCTCTGTGCTGCCGCCGGGATTCCGTTGCCGGAAGGTTATGTTTCTGACGGCGAAAACCTCCTGTCCGCTCTTGAGGGCAAAGAGATTCTGCGCACGAAGCCGGTTCTGGAAAGCTTTTTTTACACAGACAAGGTAATCCGCAAAGGGGAAGAAATTCCCTGGAAAGCCAAGCTGGCTCCCAAGCGGCAGCCGCACGACTGGGTGAATTTATCAATCCGGGACGGAGACCTGAAGCTGGTGTATGAATCTGCGACCGGCCGCACCGAACTGTATGATCTCGGCAAAGATCCGTATGAAACAACGGATATTGCCGGACAGCATCCGGAAGCAGCCGCTGATCTTTTGAAACGGCTGAAATCCTGGGGAGACGCTTTACCCAGAGAACCCGCACGGGATTGTCTGGATCCAACCCATAAAAACAGGGATGGGGAGAAGAAATAATCGCGAAGGAAGCGGGGTGCTGCGACGGTTTGATTATTTGACCGACAGCGGCAAGGGTGTGCAGAACTGTAAAAAATTTTATGAAAAGCGCTGAGCGCATGAAGGCGGAGCCGGAACCCGGAGAAGGCCGGGATGGAAGAGGGCTTTGAATGGGGGGATGGTTTCTTCGGAATGCGCAGTTTACGAGTGATTTTAGCGTTTCGCGGGGTGCGGCGGCACAGCGAGACCACAGCGGGCAAGTAGTCCGGTGTTCTTTGACATCTGAGTTTTGATTGATCAGGCGGCCTGACGCAGCAGTTCAACCCACTGGTCGGGATAGAGCTTCTTGCCTTTGAGGCACTCGAGTTCGACCGGTGGACTTTTATCGAGACTGCCGTGAGGCCGCATGAAGTTGTAGTAGGCTACGAAGAGCGTGGTCAGTGCGAACCGCCCCGTCGAAGTCCTTAAAGCCGGCCCGCGGGGGCCTTGCAGTATGCACAAACACACTTTTCAGGTGGCACCGGCGAACCCTCGCGTCTTCGGACTATGCCGATGCGTCTGACGGTTTTCTTTTCATGTCCTTTTTGGAGCTGATGCCAGTCGGCCGTTGGTTCTTCAGGAAACGGCAGAACGGTCAGCGGCAGAGCCGGATCGACGCGGAAATGCCGGTAGTGCGGCGGACGATCTTTTTCCGGCTTGAGCTCCAAGTCATGCCTTGAGCCGCTGAGCACCTCCTGAAGAACCGGAACGACCGATGCCAAGTCATTATAAGTGAGCTTCAGACAGAATCAGCGAACGAGCTTTATCAAATCATTTTTAAAAACTGGGTACTCCTTGTTCCAAGTGTGCGAAGCGAAGAGCTTGGAGAGACCCGCTTTATTCAATCAAAACTCAGGTGAAAACGAGGGAGAGTGTAAAAAACGCTCCAACCCGCTTTAAAGAAGGATGTTAGAATAAAAACAGAGAGAAATTTTTGACAGAAACTTGGATTTGTTATGGGATATTTAATGAATGTCCCCCGCGGGATGTTGACTAAATAAGCCAATAAGTGAAGGTTGAAGATATGAGTAAAAAAATGAATCGAAGCAGAGTTTTCGTACTAATTGGACTTTTTGCATTGGCGTCGGCAGGAGGGGCGGAACAAATTCAAAACAAGGCCGAAGTTTTGTCAATGAGGAATGAAAACCGCCTGAATAACGGATCATTTGATGTTTCTGATGTAGGCTGGTGGTGGTCGCTCCCGGATATGGATAGCCATGTCAATGTCGGCATGGAAAGCAATAATTGCTTTCTGGCGGTATTTAGCGCGATGAAGCGAGGTCGTTCAGTGGATGTGTTCAGCTCGTGGTTTACCGCAGATAAATCGGAGCAGATGGTGACAGTATCTTTTAATGCCCGCGGCCGGGGAGAGGGATGCCTCAGTCTCGGATTTGTTTCACCGGACAGTTCAGTACACACCTGCAGCGGTACTCAGACCTTTAAACTATTGCCGCACTGGCAGCGATTCGAGTTCAGTTTGCCGCTGACGGCAGCTCAGATGCGATCTTTTCAAGTGGTGTTTTCGACATTTTTACAAATGGATTTGGATGAGGTGGAAGTCGGTTCCGCAGCAAAAGTTGATGGCTTTCAAGCCTTTGCGCCGCTGGAGGCCGGTCTTAGCTGCACTGAATCGACACGGATTTTCTATAACACAGAAACACCTCGTTTTGTTGTCCATGTAAGTTGTCCTCATCCCGATCAGAGTCTGGCACCCCTGCTGTTTGAATACCAGTTAACTGATTATAACGATCAGAGTGCAGGACAGGGGAGTTTTGCTGTCCATGAAGGCGCATCAGAGCGGCAGGAGTTCGAGATTCCTGTTGCAAAACCGGGTTTTTACAGAATTCATTGGTCGGTAGGGGGTGGCTTGGTTAAGGGCCAGGATGCGTTCGTTGTCACAACGCTGCCGCCTCCTTTGCCGGATCCGCGCTTTTCAATTACGATGGGCGATTCGAATTATCGACAGAGCGCACAGCAAATCAAACGGATGGGCGCGGGGGGAATCCGCCTGCATGGATTCTTCCAGAATTTGGGAAGCAACGATATTTTTCGGATGGATTCAAGTTTGTTGGATTATTTAGTAAAGGAAACCGGAGCGGGTCTGTTAGCGATGCTGACCGGTGCGCCTGGCTGGATGCTTGATGATCAGGGGAGACTTGATGTGCCGACCGCTCTGAAAGCGCTTGATGCGGTGGTGAGCCAGACCGCGCCGTATGTGGAGGCGTACGAAATATTTAATGAGCCCAACTGTGGATTCCCCGGATCGGCAGAGGATTACGCACGCTATTTGGCTGCAGCATATGACAGGCTGAAAAGCACACATCCCGGTAAGATGGTGGTCGGCATCTGTCCAAGCAATATTCTGCTGACCTATATTGAGCAGGTTTTGAATGCCGGAGGCGCCGGCAAAATGGATGTACTGTCATTTCACCCCTATGGTTTAACCTCGCCTGACGTCAGAGGTATTGATCAGGAACTGCGCAGATTGAAGCAGTTGGCCTCTGATAAAAATTCCGGCAATCCGCCGGCGCTGTGGACAACTGAGATTGGTTATCAGGGCAGTGACCGGCCAATGAATAAACCGCAGCGATTCCCGGGTATTAAAATGTACAATGAAGCTGAGGTTGCACGCTTTATGGTCAAAATGAATCTGATGCTTCTGGACGGCGGCGTAGACCGGATGTACTGGTTTCATCTCCCGGGAGTCGGCGGCCTGCCTAATCCGTTTTATTACGGATTCACCTATGAGAACCCGGAACATGCGATTCCCAAGAAGCAGGTGGCCGCGTTTTGTCAGATGACACGCGCTTTGGCCGGCATTACGATGAAAGGCCGTGTAAAGGGCGGGGATGACGAGCTCTACCTTTATCGCTTTGCCAAAACTCCGGAGGATGGGTCCTCGGGACGCTGGGCGGTGTTCAAGGATGAACGGGCGGATGACCGGCACGTCTTTTTCGTTCGTTCTGCTCAGCCGGTGCGGTATGAAAATATTGTTGGAACGGAAAATCTGATGCTTCAGCGTGCCGGTGATATCCGGATCATCGAAGCAAAGGTTGATCCAGCCTATGTGTTTGATGCGGCGGGTGAGGCCGGTGAGGTTGTGGTTCCGGTCACTGTTGACCAGGTGCCTGATCTGGTGATGGACGATTCGCAAATCAGGGCCGACATCAAGTTGGACAATGTGTTTGACCGGCCGGTGACAGTGCATGTGCAGCCGCGGCTTCCTCAGGGATGGCAAAGTGAACCGAGTCAATTAATGGTAACGCTTGCTGCCGGCGAAAGAAGGACGGTGCCGTTGACTGTTGTCATCCCGCCGAATGAAAAGGGTATGGGCTTGGCATCACCTGCAATGCACTTCGAAGTGCAATTAAAAGGTATCATGGACGAGCCGTATGTGCTTACGCGGAAAATCTCTTTAAAGTTGCGTAAGTATCTCGATCTCAAGCCGCGCACGATTGACATTTCCGCCTCGAAATGGACCGACAGTTCACCCGGCAGGAATTGGACTGTAAAGACGACGGGCGGCAATGTTGTGCAAGTAAACTATGTGTTTAATGGCAGCCGTAAACAGGGGTGGGGAGTTGTCAAAATGCCGTTTGACCGGCCTCAGGATTTAGGAGGTTTCCGGCAGGTTACGCTGGAGATGAAGTTCTCCAACCCAAGTGGTTTCACTTTGTCCATGATGCTGGTTGACCCAAGCGGTGCGTTGTACCGTGCTGTTGCAGATGTGGATGTGGCGGTTCGCGACCGGTGGCAGACGGTCAAAGTGAATCTCAGTGAGTTTACTTCGATCGGCTCAAGCGGCACTGTGGATGATAACGGCAAGCTCGATCTGGATCAGATTCTGGAAATCGGTCTGCTGGGGAATTCTCATGGCGACTCGACCGGTGTGTTCCAGATTCGTTCGATTACTTTTGAACCGTGATCATTTTCCCTTTGCAGGTGAGGTTGCCGGATTTCAAAGTGTCGTCGCAAAAGAATGTTTTGGGATTCCGCGGGCTTGTAAGATCAATAATTGGAAAGATAATGGAGAAATTAAATATGCGCAGTTTGGTTCTTGGTATTGCTTTCAGTACACTCTCCGCATTCGGGATGTCGCCGATCAAGGCTTTGGGTGAAACCATAGATCCTGCCGAGATAGTACAAGTCGTCGGTGAAGAACTGAAAATTCAGGAGGCTCCGCCGAACCGGCATCTCGGAACGCGTTTGGCGGGTGTGAAATCGCTGAAGCCTTTAACCGGAGAGCCGTCATACGGGCCGGTGCGTTATGCACTTGACCCGGACAGTCTTGTTATCCGCTTTAACGGCCGGATTTTGAAAGAAGGCAAAGATTATATTCTTGACCATGAATTTGGCACACTTGGACTAGGCAATGCATCCTCCATAAGGCCTGACGATCAGGTTTTGGCTGATTACCGCTATGCGAAACAGCGTATAGATTCACAGATTCAGTTGCCGGATGGACGTACAATCATTCGCAAGGGCAAAAGCCGCATAAGTGAACCTCCAATTCCTGAATTACTTCCGGATGAAAAACGATTAGCGAATATTTATGTCCCGGCGTTCAGTGACGGAACAGACGCCGTTTTTCTGCCCGTGTTAAAAACACCGGATCAGATTCAAACCGCAACGCAGGCTGGAATGATTCCAAAAACGATGAAGAAAATTCAGGCCGGGATGCCGGTACGTGTCACCTGCTGGGGTGACAGCGTGACGGTAGGTGCAGACGTTGGGGACAGTGCGCGGAATTCTTTCGTCTCATTACTTCAGCAGCGGTTGAATGAAAAATTCCCGTCGGCAGATATTACCGTAAATCGTGTCGCCGTCGGCGGTTCCACGTCTACGGCATGGCTGGACGGAACACGCGCCGGCTGTGACTTCAATCGCGTAATTACACCGAAGCCGGATCTGGTTGTGATTGAGTTTTTGAATGATGCCCGGACCATTACAACAAAAGAGGCCTTCCTCCGCATCTATACAGAAATTCTGGACCGGCTGACTCCGACAGAAGCCGAGATTATCTTTATCACACCGAATTATTCGATGTTTGACTGGCCGGATATTCGCGGGAAAGATGAGCGCCCGTATATCGGATATCTTCGTGATTTTGCCGCGGAACATAATATTGCCGTTGCTGACGCATCGGCACGCTGGGAAAATCTCTGGCAGGAAGGAATCCCATGGCCGTCTTTACTGGGAACCATTAATCATCCTAATGCCGGCGGACATATTCTGTATGCCGAAGAGCTTATAAAATGTTTTAAATAGCAGGGGATGGATCGTGTTATATACCGTATTCTCAAGGGGTCAGCACCGCCCGGTAAAACCGTTGCGTCCACAGGAGTGATTCCGGATCCAGCCAGTAGGAAAATCCGGCGACATTCGTCTGATATACCGTCGTCCAGGAGTCGGCAAACAGCAGATTGGTTGTAGCTTGTATGGTCAGGAGGCTTTCCGGCGCTGATGATCCGCCCGGATCCACCCAGAGGGTGCAGCCGTTACTTCCGAACTGAAGTTTCGAAATGCTGGGCGGTTGCAGCGTGGTAAAGGTGAAGCTGGCCGGAGCCCAGACTTCCGCCGCGGTGTTGGTGGCGTAAAACCTGTAATAGTACGTCTGCGAGTCCTGCAGTCCGGCGAGTTGAGCCGAGAAATCCGCCGCACCGAAGCGGGAGTTCAGCCCCAGATCAACGACCTGCTGCCAGTCGGCGCGGTTTGTTCCGCCGTCCACGGTGCCGTAACAGGCGAATACGTGCGCAGCGGGTTCACCGTAAACACCTTGCCTCAGAACAGCTTTAATCGTTGCGGCATCGGCGAGGACATTTGTCGCCGGCAGGTTGGTCAGAGTCAGACTCACCGGTTCCGGCAAAGGGGCGGCCAGCAACGGGATCGCCAGATTAGAAAACTCCGTGTCGTCCGGCAAACGCGCATAGTTTTGCCGGAATTCGCCCAGCTGCAGTCTGGCGGCGTTATAGAACCGCTGGTGCATGTAGTAGCACGGGGTTTTCTGCCCGGCGTCGTCAATCAGCCAGAATATCCTGCCGGCTTCGTTGTTATACATTTGCCAGAAAAGCATAAAGGGCGTGCCCCAGGCCATTAACGACCGCACATAAGCCCGCGATACCGGTTCCTGCTCCAGGGTCGGGGCGTAGCCCCAGCCATACTCACCGATAAATACCCGCCGGCCCGGAATCACGGAGGCCTTGTTTGTCGAAAGTTTCGATTCGATATAATCCAGCGTCTCGTACAGAGCAGCAGGGGCCAGATCCTGTCCGTCATAGGACGACCAGGAGACATAGTCCAGATTAGTGACGAAGGGCAGAACGGCATTGACGAGCCGCTGGTTGTTGGTTTCGGCGTTCAGCATGGCATCACGCACGCGGTTGACTTCGGAGTAGTGAAAAACATACACATTGGTGTGCGGCGTATCCCTTCGGGCATCGTCCACCGCCTGCTGGCGTACATTGAGCCATTTCACCATATTAGTGATCCAGGTGCCCGGAGGGTTTGTTGCCGTGTTATAAGACGGTCCCGGCAGCAGATGCCAGTCTCCCTCCCAGTGGCCGATGTAGAGCCGTTTGCCTGTGTCGTTGTAGGTTGTGAGAAAATGCCGGGTCATGCCGTATATCTCCGCGTATTCCGCATCGCGTTCTTCAGTGGTCATCCCGTTGTCGCGCCAGTGAACTTCGTTTTGTGAAACAAAAGTATAAGTCATGGCGATGTAGTATTTGAACGGCATGTCGAAAACCCGCCGGCAGGAAGGTTCGTCGCGCGCCAGCAAGGCCAGATTGGTAATAGCGCTTGACATCGTGACGTTGTATTTGTTCGTAAATTTTACTCCCAGATAGAACTTAATCACATCACTGCCCATTCCCTGAATGGCCTCTGCGGTTTCGACCAAAAGGGTGTTGGTGGTAAAGTGATAAAGGGCCTGAAAGGCCTGGGTTCCAATCCGGAGATTGTAATCATCAACTTCGGGGTCTGACAGCGGGACGTTACCCGCAATTTCCGCCCAGGTTGAAGCCGTGCGCAGGGTATCAACAGCGGCATAATCCGTTGAGCCGGCCGGACGGAAATCACCGGTCGCCTGAAACCGCAGTTTGTCAATCGAAGTCAGTGTAACCGGAATATTGCTGGTTGCAGGCAGGTTCTCGTTAAACCGGTTTCCGCCGGTTAAGTCATACCAGACGGCCATGGTGTGGGCATTCATATCCACTTTTGCGATCACGGATATCTGTCCCTGATCGGACATATCCTCGGCCAGAGGCGTCGCATGGTACTGAACAGGGGGCTCTTCGGGGCTGTCGATCACCTGCCGGGTAAACGCCAGACCGGCGACTTTGGTTCCCGAACTGTCTGTAACGCTCAACCCCAGAACACAACCGTTCGTATGTCTCGCACCGGATAAATCGTAATGGAAGTCGTATCGCAGATAATAAACGCCAGAAAGGCCGTTTGTCACAGCTGCATCCAGCACCGTATCGCCGGACCACATCCCGTCCGGCCCGCTGCCGGCATGTGTGCAAAGCAGATGTCCGGCACCGTCCGTCTCCACAAATCCCGTCCCGCCGGCAGCGAATACAGCAAGGTTGCTGCCGGAGTTTGCCGCTTCGGAAAGCGTAAGTCCGGCGGCATCGTTTTCAAAAGTCCATTCATCCAGAGCGGCAAACACCGGCCCGGTGACGGTTAGACAGCACAACAATGCGGCCATGTTACGTTTTTTCATCAGCCTGACTCTTTTTCCTTTTACCATTTGGATTCATTCCTGCCCTTTAATTTAAAAATTATGCAAAAAAAGCCGGTTTTCTGCAAGAAGTAAGTCAACACAGCAATGTGACTGATTCCGTCGGATTGAAGTAAGCCCCGGCCGAATCGAAAGTGGTTCACGGAGAATAAAGCCGGACGTTTTAAACGCTTTTTTACGCTTTCCCGGCTTCCATAGCTTGCAGAGCAACGGAAGTTACGGCTAAAGTCTCCTGTTTTTAGGAGTTTTGGCGGGGATCGCTAATGAAGAAGGCGGGATTCAGAATGAGAATACTTTCAGGCATACAGCCTTCGGGCAAACTGCATATCGGCAACTATTTCGGGATGATGAAACCCGCGATTGAGTTGCAGGAGCAGGGCGAAGCCTTTCTGTTCATTGCCGACTATCACGCGCTGACGACGGTGAATGACGCCGCCGCGCTGCGGCAGATGACCCGCGATGTTGCGCTCGATTTTCTGGCCGCCGGGCTTGACCCGGAAAAGACCGCCTTTTACCGCCAGAGCGATGTGCCGGAAGTGCAGGAACTGGCATGGCTTCTTTCGGTGGTTACGCCGATGGGCCTGCTGGAGCGCTGCCATTCCTACAAGGACAAAATCGCCAAGGGGATTGCCGCCACGCACAGTCTGTTTGCCTACCCGGTGCTGATGGCCGCCGACATTCTTTCGGTGCAGTCCACCGTGGTGCCGGTCGGACGTGATCAGAAACAGCACGTCGAAGTGACGCGCGACATCGCCGTGAAATTCAACAATCAGTTCGGCGAGGTATTCACCATTCCCGAGCCGTCCATCCGCGACTCGGTGGCTGTGGTGCCGGGCATTGACGGGCAGAAGATGTCCAAGTCCTACGACAACACGCTGGAAATTTTCGGTGATCCCGGCGTACTCAAAAAACGGGTGATGCAAATTGTTACCGACAGCACGCCGCTGGAAGAGCCGAAGAATCCCGATACCTGTAATGCGTTTGCGCTCTACAAGCTGTTCGCCACGGACGCCGAGGCCGCCGATCTGGCCGCGCGTTACCGCACAGCCGGATTCGGCTACGGCACCGCCAAGAAAGAACTGCTCGCCAAAATCAACGAGCATTTTGCGCCGATGCGCGCCAGGCGCGCCGAGCTCGAAAAGAATCCCGATTTTGTAAATGAGGTTCTGAGGAAGGGTGCGGAAAGAGCGCGCGCCGAAACCCGTAAAACCCTTCAGGCCGCCCGCAAGGCGGTTGGATTGGAATAATGTATATGGCCGATTTACTTCCGAATGAAGAATACAAAGTGAGCCTCGAGGTTTTTGAAGGTCCGCTTGATCTGCTGCTTTACCTCATTAAAAAAGATGAAGTGGACATCTACGACATTCCGATCGGGCGGATTACCACCCAGTACATGGAATATCTCGAGCTGATGAAAATCCTCAATCTGGAGATCGCCGGCGATTTTATCGTCATGGCCGCGACGCTGATGGTGATCAAGAGCCGGCTGCTGCTGCCTGACGAGGAGCGCGGGCCGGTCGATGAGGATGACGAAGACGATCCGCGCTGGGATCTGGTGCGGCAGCTGGTCGAATACAAAAAATTTAAAGACGCCGCCGGATTTCTTGGTCACCTTGAAACGGTTCAGGAGAATGTTTTTTCGCGCGAGGGCGAACACGTCGAGCTCGGCGTGCGGCCCGATATCGGCATGCAGGACGTCAGTATCTTCGATCTGATCAGCGCGCTTAATCAGGCTCTTGACCGCGTGCCGCGGGAAGAGCTGAATGAGATCTTTGCCGAGCAGTTCACTGTCAGCGAGAAAGTCGACTGGCTGCTGGAAGCCACGAAGAACGGTAAGCCGCTCACGCTGGGCCGCCTGTTCCGCGGGATGCGTTCGCGCCATGAGATTGTCTGCACCTTTCTTGCCGTACTGGAGCTGATCAAGCTCAACCGCCTCGCCGCGCGGCAGGATAACCATTTTGATGAAATCGTTATTGAACAGGTGGAGGGCGGCGAGCCCGAACCGGTTTTGCAGGAGAAAGAGACTGTATGAGCAATATAGAAGTGCTTCCTGAACTGAAGCAGATTATCGGGGCGCTGCTGTTCGCGGCCAAAAAGCCGCTCACGTCCAGGGAAATCCGCAAGGCGCTGGTGGATGCCGGCGCCAGTTACGGCGGCCCTTACCAGCAGTTCGCCGAATTCAAAGAGGATGATATTCTGGCCGCTATCGAAGAGCTGAAAAACGAACTGGTTCAGAGCAGTACGGGACTCTGCATCGCCGAAGTGGCACACGGATTCCGCCTGCAGAACGAAATCAACTGCGGCCCGTGGGTGCGCACACTGCTTGATAAAGACCAGACCGCCCGTTTATCCAAGCCTGCGCTCGAAACGCTCGCCATCATCGCCTACCGCCAGCCGATTCTGCGTTCCGAGATTGAATCCGTGCGCGGCGTAGCAGTTGATCAGGTGCTGCGCAATCTGGTCGAGATGCAGCTTGTGCGGGTGACAGGCCGCAGCGAACTGCCGGGCCGTCCGTGGCTCTTCGGCACCACGCAGCGGTTTCTGGAGCATTTCGGCCTGCGGAGTCTTGAAGAGATGCCCGGCATGGAAGAACTTAAGCGGATGGTTCCGGTCGAAAAACCGGAACGGACAAAACCTTTCCCTGCCATGGAAAAAGAGTTAGAACAGCAGACGCAACAGGCGGTAACGGAGGAAGAGGATGAGTCTGGAGAAGCTGAGGAAGCAGATTGACGGTCTTGACGAGGAGCTGATTAAGCTGCTCAACAAGCGGATCAAAATAGCGCTTGAGATTGGGAAAACCAAAAGAGAGCAGGGCGGCGAAATCTATGTTCCTTCCCGCGAAAAAGCTGTCTTTGAGCGTATCGCCCGGCTTAACAGCGGCCCGCTCCCCGAAGAGTCGGCGCGTGCGATCTACCGCGAAATCATGTCGGCCGCGCTCGCACTCGAAAGCAATTTGAAAATCGCCTATCTGGGCCCGCCGGCCACGTTCACCCATCAGGCCGCTCATGCCAAATTCGGTGCCAGTGTGGACTACCATCCGGTCGGCACCATTACCGATGTCTTCAGCGCGGTCGAACACGGCTCCGCCGACTACGGCGTCGTGCCGATTGAAAACTCCATCGAAGGCGCGGTGACCCATACCTTTGATCAGTTCACCGGAACCACGCTCAAAATCTGCGCGGAAATCTATCTGCCTGTTTCGCTTTATCTGCTCGCTTCAGTGCCGAGGGAAAAAATCACCCGGGTCTGCAGTAAGCAGGAGGCGATCGGACAGTGCCGCCGCTGGCTCAGCGAAAATCTTTCCGGTGTCGAAATAGACGCGGTCAACAGCACGGCGCTGGCCGCTGAAATGGCCGCCGGAAGCGACTGCGCCGCGATTGCCAGTGCGCTGGCCGCCGAGCTCTATAATCTTAATGTTATTGCTGAAAACATTCAGGATGCCAGCGGCAACACCACCCGCTTTCTCGTTATTGGTCGCAAATACGGCGAACCGACCGGCGAAGACAAAACCTCCATCTACTTCGGGATCAAGGATGAAGTCGGTGCACTGCACGATGCGCTGGATGCGCTCAAGATCAGCGGCATTAACATGACCAAGATTGAATCGCGCCCCAGCAAAAATAAAGCGTGGGAATACTACTTTTTCGTCGACTTTGAGGGTCATGCCGATAGTCCGCACGTCACAACCGCGCTCAAAGCACTCGCAAAACACTGTGCCGTGCTTAACGTGCTCGGCTCATACCCGAAGGCTGAGGATTGATTTTCCGGGATCAGGCGCGGTATGAGTGACCTACTTAAAATCTCAGTCGGCGTGGTGGCCTGGAACGAAGAAGCCAGCATGGTGCCCGCGCTGGAATCCATTCTTAAGCAGACGGTTTTCCGCAACGCGAAAAGTCTCGAGTGTGAAACTGAACTGATTGTTATCGCGAATGGCTGCATCGACCGCACGGTCGAAGTGACCGCGGATTTTTTTAAAAAAGCGCGCCTTGAATTTCCTGAAGGCGGCCCCGTCCGTCTGCGGCTTGAAGTGGTGCCGGAAGCGGGGTTTGCCAATGCGTGGAACCTGCTGTCCCATACCTGCAGCCGGCCCGACGCCGACTTCATCTATTTCGTCAACGCCGACATTATCATAGACCAGACTGACGCCTTCGAGCAGATGCTCCGCCAGCTGCAGAAAAACTACGCCATGAAGGTTATTTCACCGCTTGGGCATAAGCACATTGAAGCCGCGAAATGCAAAAGCCTGTTCGACCGGCTGAATCTGGCGGTTACCCGCTTTACGGAGCGCAATCAAACAGCTCAGGTGCGCGGACACTGTTTCTGCGCCGGTGCTGCGACGATGCGCACCGTCTGGCTGCCGAAACTTTTTCCCGGCGCGGTGGACGGCTGTTTTAAGCGGATGATTGTCAGTGACATGGCCGACGCACCGGATAATCCGGCGCGCATCGGCATTGCTCACAACGCCGGTTACACTTTCGAAGCGTACCGCAGTTTCCGCGACATCTATTTCCGCCGCGTCCGTCTCTTTGTCGGTCAAACCTTCATCGAAGCGCTCATGCACCATCTGAAAAAAATGCGTGCAGAACAGCCGAAACTCAACCTGACCGCCTACCTGCGGGCACGCGACGAAACGGAACCGTTCTGGCTGTACCGTCTCGTGCAGCTCAGCATTCACGTTAACGGACTCTACGCGACCATGCCGTCGCCGTGGTTTCGTTTCCGCTTCTGGCGGAATCCGGCGATCAGTATTTTGAAAAAAACCGGTATGCTGCCGGTCGCCCTAATGGCTTTTCTCTTTGATGTTCCCGTTTTTCTTTCCGCCGCATGGCGCCTCAAAACCGGCCGCGTGGCCGGTGTCTGGAAGGATACACACAACCGGGAACTGCGGATTGAACAGTAATACGAGGAGATGTCCGTGCCGTCCCATACGCTTCAATTCCGTGTCCGCTACAGCGAAACCGACCAGATGCAGACCTTCTACAACTCGCGCGCGCTGGAATGGTTTGAAGTGGGCCGCACAGAGCTTTCGCGAGCTGCCGGAATTTCTTATGCGGAGTGGGAGAAGCGCGGCATTTTTCTGCCGCTGGTCGAGGCGCGGGTTTTCTTCCTCGGAAGAGCCCGTTATGATGATCTGCTGGAAATGACGGTTACTCTGAAGGCCGAAGGCCGGGCTCGCCTGCTTTTTGAAAACCGTATTGTTCAGGCCGATGGATCAGGCGCAGTCGCCGAGGGCTATACCGTGCACGCCATGGTTTCGACAGAAACCGGACGTCCGGTCCGTGCTCCGGACTGGGTGGTTGAACTTTTGAATAAGGAATGAAAATGAAACGGCAGTTTTTAATGGGAAATGAAGCGGTGGCGCTGGGTGCGCTGCATGCGGGAGCCGCGCGCGGAGCGGGCTATCCCGGCACACCGTCGAGCGAAATTCTTGATGTCTTTAACAGGCTGGGCGGCAAAGCCGAATGGGCCCCGAACGAAAAAGTCGCCGCCGAAGTGGCGCTGGGCGTTTCGTTCGCCGGGGTGCGTGCTTTCACGACCATGAAGCACGTCGGGCTTAATGTCGCCGCAGATGTGCTTTTCACCGCCGCCTACAGCGGGGTGGACGGCGCGCTGGTGTTTATTGTCGCCGACGACCCGGGGCTGGCCTCCAGTCAGGATGAACAGGACACCCGCCGCTATGCCGTCGCTGCCGGCGTGCCGCTTGTGGAGCCGTCCGACTCGCAGGAAGCCTACGACTTTACCCGGCTGGCCTTCGAGATTTCCGAACGCTGGAAAATCCCGGTGATCATTAAGCTGACCACCCGCATCTGCCATTCCGGAACGATTGTCGTACCGCGCAAGCCGGACCGTGATCTGCCGAAAGCGCATTTCGAGCGCAACATCCCGTACCATGTTATGGTTCCCGGTCATGCCCGTCCGGCTCATCACCGGTTGCGGAAAAAGCTGGCGGAAATTGCCGAATGGAACGAAACAGAAGGGCCGAATCAGAAAATTTCGGGATCGAAAAACCTCGGCATTCTGGTTTCGGGCGTTGCTTATCAGCACGTGCGGGAAGCCTCGCCGGATGCTTCCGTTTTTAAAATCGGTATGAGCTATCCGCTGCCGGTGCGGCAGATGCTTGATTTCGCCGCGACCGTTAAACGAGCGGTTGTCATTGAAGAAAATGATCCGTACATGGCCGATGCGGTTCGCGCAGCGGGCGGAATCATTGAAAGCGCGCCGGAGATGTACCGCTTCGGCGAGCTGGATGTGAAACGGGTGAAACGCATTCTGGCGCATGACAGCACGCCCGAGGCGGTTCCGCCGCGCGGTAAACCGCCGCAGCTTTGCGCGGGCTGTCCGCATACGGTGACGTTTGAAATCCTTAAGCGGCACAACTGTATCGTGGCGGGCGACATCGGCTGCTACACGCTGGCCGCGCTCCAGCCGCTGGCGGCGATGGATACGCAGATTTGCATGGGCGCGAGCCTCGGCGTCGGTCTCGGACTGCGCCACGTGCTGCCTCGCGAGGAAGCGAAGCGGGTTG
The DNA here is from genome assembly GCA_903826865.1 of uncultured Verrucomicrobiota bacterium. Taxonomy (GTDB): domain Bacteria; phylum Verrucomicrobiota; class Kiritimatiellia; order Kiritimatiellales; family Tichowtungiaceae; genus Tichowtungia. The sequence goes on along the minus strand of CAIKGD010000046.1, from coordinate 50,106 downwards.
TCAGCGTGATCGGCGACAGCACGTTTGTTCACAGCGGGCTGACCGGACTGGCCGAGATGGCCTATAACGTGCCGCCGACCGGCCACGTACTGCTGATTCTCGACAACTCGACGACGGCTATGACCGGCCAGCAGGAGCACCCGGGTACGGGGCGTCTGCTCGATCATTCGCCGGCCAATCAGCTCGATTACGAGACCGTGGTTCGCGCCATGAATGTTCCGAACATCGGAGTTTTCGATCCGGTCCGCCAGCCGGGAGAATTTGAAAAAGCGCTGGCCGAGGCGCTTGAAAAAGACGAACTGACTGTTCTGATTGTGCGCCGGCCCTGTATTCTGGCGGTAGCCCGCAACGGTGTGAAACCGGGCACAACCGAAGGATAATTTGTATGAGTGACAAAGTAACCAGTATTAAAATCGCCGGGCTGGGCGGCATGGGTGTTCTGAAATCAACACAGATACTCGCCGAAGTATTTTTCCGGCAGGGGTTCGATGTGAAAAAAGCTGAAGTGCATGGCATGAGCCAGCGTGGCGGCTCCATTTGCAGCGACGTGCGGTTCGGTAAAAAAGTGTTCAGTCCGATGGTTCCGGCGGGTGCGCTTAATTTCCTGGTGCTTTTTCAGGACGACCAGTTTCCGCTTTATGAGGCGGACTGCTCGCCGGGCACCGTGATTTTAAAACCGGCGGCGATTGATCCGGCAAAACTGGAAAATAAAAGGGCCCTTAACATCGCTATGCTCGGGTTGCTGAGCCGGCATCTGGATATTCCGGTCGAAGTCTGGCTGAACGTGCTTCATGAAGCGCTGCCGGAAAAAGGGTATGCAGTGAATGAATCCGCCTTTGAGCTGGGGAGAAAGAGTTGAGGGAGAGTGTGTGAGTATGCGGGTTTGTGAGTGAGTGGGCGGGAATGTAAGAAAATGAGTCTGGTGAAACATTTCAGAGATTTGCGGGTGTATCGGACGGCTTTTGATGCCGCTATGCAGATTTTTGAACTGTCAAAACGCTGGCCGCCGGAAGAACGGTATTCACTTACCGATCAGGTTCGCCGTTCCTCCCGGTCGGTTTGCGAACAGATTGCCGAAGCGTGGCGCAAACGCCGTTATCCGGCTCATTTCCGCAGTAAACTGACAGATGCTGACAGCGAAGCGGCGGAGACTCAATCATGGCTTGAATTTGCACTCCGGTGCGGTTACATCACGCAGGAATATTTTGAGGCGCTGGACGCAGTGTATGATGAAATCAGCGGCGGGCTGGTTCGTATGATTGATCAATCGGATCAATGGTGTACTTTTCAGTCAAAGGTGGAAGAAGAAAGTTGTGACTATCTGCTTTCCGAACGACTCACACACCCAAAGACGCACACACTCACAAACACACCCGCCGGCAACAACGGTGAAGATGATTTGATCCGAAAATAGACTCAGTAGAGCGAGGAAATATATGGAAACGAACATTCATCCTGAGAGTATTCCGGATTATATGGAATCCGGTGAGTTGCGGACTTTGCAGTTGCAGCGGCTGAAAGCAACGGTTCAGCGCTGTTATGACAACGTGGCGCTTTTCCGGCAGCGTATGGATGAGCGCGGTTTGAAACCGGCGGATGTCCGCAGTCTCGCGGATGTGGCGAAACTGCCGTTCACCCAAAAGACGGATTTGCGCGACACCTATCCCTACGGACTTTTCGCGGTGCCGATGAAAGAAGTCGTCCGTCTGCACGCTTCCAGCGGAACGACCGGCAAGCCGATTGTGGTCGGCTACACCCGGGACGATCTGGAGGTCTGGAGCAGTGTCATGTTGCGTTCGTTTGTCGCCACCGGTATGCACGCCGGTGATGTGCTGCAAAACGCCTACGGCTACGGCCTGTTTACCGGCGGGCTCGGCGCGCATTACGGCGCGGAACGGCTCGGCGCGACGGTCATTCCGATCTCCGGCGGCAACACGGAGCGCCAGATTCTGGTGATGAAGGATTTCGGCGTTACGGCGATCTGCTGCACGCCCAGCTATTTTATTCACCTGATTGAGAAGGTGAACGCCGGCGGAATTTCCTTCAAAGAGCTTGGTGTGAAAGTCGGCGTATTCGGCGCGGAACCGTGGACGGAAGCGATGCGCGCCTATATCCAGCGCGAATCCGGCATCAAGGCGTTTGATATTTACGGGCTGACGGAAATCATCGGTCCCGGTGTCGGCATCGAATGCTGCGAACAGGCGGGGCTTCATATTTTTGAAGACCATTTTCTGATCGAAATTGTTGATCCGGAAACCGGCGAAGTCCTTCCGGACGGACAGGAGGGTGAGCTGATTATCACCACGCTCACCAAACAGGCCTTTCCGATGATCCGCTACCGCACGCACGACATCACCTCGATTATTCCGGAACGCTGTGCTTGCGGCCGCACCATCCGCCGTATCAGCCGCATACGCTCGCGCAGTGACGACATGATGATCATTCGCGGCGTAAATGTCTTCCCGTCGCAGATTGAAGCCGCGCTGCTGTCAGTGGAGGAAGCGGTGCCGCATTATCAGATTCTACTGACCCGCAAGGGCGGGCTTGATCAGATCGAAGTGCAGGTTGAAGTCACGAAGGAAATGTTTGGCGACCGCATTAGCGAACTGGAATCTATTCAGTTGCGGCTGGCGCAGGCGATTGACCATATAACCGGCTTGCGTGTGCCGGTTCGTCTGGTTGAGCCGCACACCATTGCGCGCAGTGAGGGCAAAGCAAAACGGGTCATCGATAATCGGAACCAATAGTCCGATTATCGAAAATTCTAATTTCTAAAAACTAAATTCTAAACAAGTCTAACGTCAGGAACCCGATGAGTCAGTCCTACGATCTGGAGGAGAGAACTTTTGAGTTTGCTAAGGCCGTCCGGGCGTTTGTGCGCAGGGTGGTGAAAGATATTCCGAACATCGAAGACTGTAAGCAGGTTGTCCGTTCATCCGGATCTGTGGCGGCCAATTATATTGAAGCCAACGAGGCGTTGAGCAAAAAGGATTTTCTGATGCGCGCGAAGATTTGCCGTAAGGAAGCCAAGGAATCGCGTCTTTGGTTACGTTTGATTCTCGCAGAAGGCCTTGAGGATGAGCGGATTCGGCTGGAACAGGAAGCGAAAGAACTTACCCATATTTTTGGTGCGATTGTCACGAAATCGGGAGACGGAATTTAAGTATTTAATTTGGATCATTTGTCATTTGAGTTTGTTTAGAATTTAGAATTTAGAAATTAGAGTTTAGATATTCACGACTGAAAGGAGTGAAAGATGAAACTGAAACAGCTCTCTGTTTTTCTTGAAAACCGTCCGGGGCATCTAAGCCGCGTTTGTGAAGTACTGGCGGGAGCCGGAATCAACATCGTCACCATGACGCTGGCCGATACGCGTGAATTCGGCATCCTGCGCCTGATCGTCCGCGAATGGCAGCGCGCCAAAGAAGTGCTCGAGGCCGCCAGCTTCGCCGTAAATACCACTGATGTCATGGCGATTGAAGTGGCCGATGAACCCGGCGGGCTTGAAAAAATTCTTAAGGCGGCTGAGGCTGGCGGATTGAGCGTCGAGTACATGTACGCCTTCGCCTGTAAGCAGAAGAAAAATGCCCTGATTGTCATTCGCTTCGACAACATCGAGCGCGCTTCCGCCGTGCTGGAAGCGGCCGGGATCGGAATTTTATCCGCCGCAGAGTTTTACGCTTAATTTCAGGAGAACTATGAAGCCCAATAAATGGATTGAAACAGTGCCGGTTTACGAGCCGGGTAAGCCGATTGAAGAAGTGGCGCGCGAACTGGGGTTCGATGACATCGCCGAAATTATCAAAGTCGCCTCCAATGAAAACGAGCTGGGCCCGTCGCCGAAAGCAATGAAGGCGATGGCGGTTTCTGCTAAAGAGATGCACCGCTATCCCGACGGCGGCTGTTTCTACCTGAAGGACAAACTGGCCGGGCAGCTCGGTGTGCAGCCGCAGAATCTGCTCTTCGGCAACGGCAGTAACGAACTGATCGAATTCCTCGGCCACGTTTATCTTGGCCCCGGCACCAACCTTGTGATGAGCGAATGCGCCTTTGTCGTTTACCGCCTCATCGCCATGCTCTTCAATGCCAAGATTGTTGCTGCGCCGATGCAGAAGTTCACGCACGATCTCGACGCTATGCTGGCGGCCGTTACGCCTGAAACGCGTATGGTCATCATCTGCAATCCGAATAATCCGACCGGTACCGCCGTCACGCCCGCCAAGATTAAAGCGTTTCTCAAAAAACTGCCCGTGCACGTTCTGGCGGTTTTTGACGAAGCCTACTTTGAATTCATGCCCGATGCGGCCAAACCGGATATGATCAAAGAAATTCAGAAGGGCAGGGAAAACGTCATAGTCCTGCGCACCTTCTCCAAAGCCTACGGACTGGCCGGACTGCGCATCGGTTACGCCGTCGGACATGAAAAACTGATCGGCCTGCTCAACCGCGTTCGACAACCTTTCAATGTCAACTCCATGGCGCTGGCCGCAGCCTTCGCCGCGCTCGATGACGATAAACATCTGGAAAAAACCCGCAAAACGGTTTTTCAGGGATTGGAACTTTTTGCCCGCGAACTTCCGAAGATTGGAAACGGACTGGGAATGGTTCCTTCGGTTGCCAACTTCTTTCTGGTGAAGACCGGCAATGGCCGGAAAGTATTCGGCGAATTGCAGAAACGCAAAGTCATTGTCCGGCCGATGGACGGCTACGGCCTGCCGGAGTGGATCCGCATCACCGTCGGCACGCCCGCGCAAAACCGCGCCGTCCTTGCCGCGCTGAAAGAGATTCTGTAAACGTGGAAAGGCAAATCCGGTATTCCGGGGTCACCGGCCCGGCAGAAGGAGACACGTTTTCCGTTGGAAAGCCGTGTGAACGCAAATACGTACCGGTTTATTTTTGACATTGTTTGAAATGTTAGGATACTGTTCCGGTTTTTAGAGTGGGTCGCGGAGAGGTCAGGGTGGGATTCAGCGGGCTTTTGACAGACAGTGACGTGCTGTTCGGAACACAGATAGAAGCTTCAGAATCGGGCGGAAACTCTCGCGTAAAGGCAGTCGGACACAGAAACAAGGAGAAGAAGCATGCGAAAGGCAGTGATAGGAATGGCGGTTCTGCTCTTGGCTTCCCTGCAGAGCGGGCAAGCTGAGACAGTGACAACCGCGCGGGACTATGCGGTGGACAGCGATGTAGTGCTGGAAAGTGCCGTAAGAGAGATCAAGTCGGCTCCGCGGGATACAGTCAATGTAGTCGGCGACGCTGTTAAAATGGTCAGCGACGAAACCATCACTGCGGTAAACGGAGTCAAGGCGGTTTTCAAAGCCGATCCGGTTGCGAACGCAGAAAAAGCCGGTGCACTCGAAACCGCTAACGCCTGGAACACCGCCAACGATGTGGTCTTCCGCTCCTATAAAGTATCCGAGTCTGTTGGTAATGAACTGACCACCGGCAAAGATGTTGTATCTGGAACAACCGTTGATGTTTCCGGATTTTTTACCGGCATCGAATTTCCTAAAGGCACCTCGGTCATGTACCGCCCTGAATTCCGGCGGTTGTTTGTCCGTCAGACGCTCGAAAACGTGCTGGCTATCGAAGATGTACTCGCTGAGCAGCACAATGCCAAGCGCTCGCTGATGGGCAAGCAGGTCGAAATCCAGACCAAATTCATTGAAGTCAACCAGAGCACTCTGGATGAGCTGGGCTTCAACTGGAAATTCGACAGCAAAAACGGTACAGATGCCAATGTCTTTAAAAAACTCACCCTGCCGGCGGGGCAGGATCTTCTGGTAAGCGGCCTGCGCACTGCTGCCGGGGGAGTACCCGGAGCGGTTTTCGGCAACTTGAAAACGGCCGCGTTTTCTACCGCACTCAATCACTCGGATACCGTCCAGATCAATAAAGCCGACGGCTCGCTCCTCTGGACTCTGGTGATCAATGCGCTTGAACAGTCGGATGACGCCGACGTGCTCTCCGCGCCGAGTATCACCACCCGCGACGGAAAATCCGCCGGCATATGGGTCGGTGAACAGCGCATGGTTCCGAAATCATTCGCCGCCAAATCGGCCAACACCAGCGTTTATGTTGAAAACAGCGACTGGAAATCTGAACTGATGGGCGTTCAGCTTGAAGTGACTCCGGCTCTGCGCAAAGGCGGACTGATTGATCTGGAACTGAAACCCAAAGTGATTGACCTGATCGGCTATGATACATACCAAGTCACTCCCGACGACGCCAGCATGATTGTCTGGTCGCGTGCCAGTGCCGCAGCCATGGCTCTTCCGACCGCCCCGGCACTGAATCTTACACCGTGGCTGGATACTGCCCGAACAACACCATCCAACGGTGTCGTAAACAATTTAAGGAATTGGTTCAGCTACCCTGTCCAAAGTGTAATTGCGCCTGTGACGCATATTCCCGGCGTGATCGACACCTATTGGAACAAACTCTACCAAACCTTTCTTGCACAACCCGGAAACACTCCGACTAACGCTGAGTGGCAGGCCAATCAGATCAACTCTGACAGCCGCCGCAAGATGGAGCACGATGAGTTCGGCATTCCGGTTCCGTCGCTGAGCGGCCAGCTCCCTTATTTCCGTCTGCGCGAAATGACCACGCAAGTGACAGTCGCCGACGGCAGCACGGTCGGCATGGGCGGACTGATCTACGACAAAGTGGAAACCTATAAGGACAAGGTTCCGGTGCTGGGCAGCATCCCGCTGATCGGCCGCCTCTTCCGTTCGGAAGGCGAAAAGAGCATCAAGCGCAATTTGATGATCTTCGTGACGGCCACCGAAGTGGACGTGAACGGGCGGCGTGCCGCCGATCTGGCCATGAAGAAATAACCGACATTTAAGGAGAAAACCTATGAGAAATGTACTCAAATTTATGATGGCCGGCGCCCTGATCGCCGGCACGGTCGCGGCTCAGGAGAAATCCGAAAGCGTTGACGGCATTCTGAAAGAACTCGGCAGTTATCAAGGCAAGCCGGCGGCACCTGCCGCCAAGCCGCTCCCGGCGGAAGCGCCTGCGGTCAAGCCGGCTCCGGCCGCTCCGGTTATTAAAGCTCCCGCTCCGGCCGTTGTTGCCGCCCCGGTTGCTGTTGCAAAACCGGTTGTAAGCGCACCTGTGTCCGCTCCGGCCGTTGTTGCCGCCCCGGTTGTTGAACCGGCACCGGCCGCCTTGGCCGTCGCTGAACAGCCGGTTAAAAAGCCGTCCAAAGGCTGGAAGTTCTGGCGCAAAGCCGATAAAGAAACGGTTGCTGCGGCTGAAAAGCCGGCGGTTAAAAAACCCGTCGCCGCTGAAAAGCCGGTCGACAAATCCGTTGTGAAAGCGGATGCAGTCAAAGCCGAAGTTAAATCATCCGGAGAGATTCCGGTGGCCGGTGCCGCCGTTCTGGATGTTCCCGCCACGGTGGAAGCCAGCCGCGAACTCTATGCGAGCGGTGAATTCATGCAGGCGCAGAAGGGTTTTGAAGCAGTGATCAAAAAAGATCCTGAAAATGTGATTGCCCGTATGTATCTGCGCAAAATCCTCGAACGCGATCCCCGCACCGCCGAAATAAAAGGCATGAAGGCGGTCACTGCGGCCTGGAAAACAGGGCTCGTGCTCCGCTCGTACGCCATTTCCTCTGACGCCGCCGCCAAAATGGGGCTTGAAAAAACTGCAGATTCAGCCGATGTGACGGAGAAATTCCCCGAAGTGGACTTCCCGAAAGGCTCCTCCGCTGTTTATCAGCCGAAGTCTGAAAAACTGTTTGTCCGCAACACCCGCGAAAATCTGGCCGTGCTCGAAGAGATTCTGGCTGCCATGGATGTCGCCAAGCTCTCTTCCGGTGTGGAGCAGGTTGAAATCGAAGCCAAGTTTGTTGAAGTCTCCGAAGGCACGCTGGAAGAATTAGGCTTTGAATGGCGCAGCGTGGGGTCAACCGCTATCAAAACCGGAATCGACGCCGGTGATGTAACCATTCCTGCCGGGCAGTCGCTCTTTGATGATAGTTTGCGCGGCGGTCCGGGCAATACGCTGGGTCCAATGCCTTTTGTTCAGCCCGGTACCTTAGGCCGCGGCGAAACGGGCGCCGGTGCCGGTGAATGGAGAGCCTTCCGCTTTGAAGATACCTTCAATGCAACGCCCGACTCGATCCGCCTGCACAACGACACGACAGACGGCAACGGCCCGACACCGCTGGATATTCTGATCACCGCACTGGATCAGAGCTCCGGCACGGATGTGCTGTCTGCGCCGCGCATTGTCACCCAGAGCGGTAAAAAAGCGACCATCCGTGTCGGTGAAATGCACTATTTCCCTGAAACGTATGAAGTCGGCGGAAATGAAGGCAATATCGTTCATGTCAAATATGTGGACTTTTCTGAAAAACTGCTCGGCGTTGAGCTGGATGTGAACCCGAAAGTGGACGGCGACCAGATTGCGCTGTCGCTCAATCCGAAAGTGAGCGAACTGCTCGGCTGGCAGAACTATCAGATTGCTCCGGCTAATTCGGCTTACAGCTACTATCAGTTCGGTATCAATCAGCAGTTCAACCACTCCGCGATTGTTGCCCGTCTGCCGATTTTCAAGCGGCGCGAGATCAAGACCGAAGTGACCATTGCCGACGGCGCGACCATGGGCATGGGCGGACTGATCAACGAAAAAGTTGAAAAATACGTAGACCGGGTTCCGGTGCTGGGCAGCCTTCCGATAGTCGGGCGTCTTTTCCGCAACGAAGGGGAGCGTGCAATTAAACGCAACCTGATGATCTTTGTAACGGCAAAGAAGGTAGAGCCGACCGGACGGATCAACACCGCCCGCTCCTTCGAATAAGCTGGCGGCTTGACGCGCGCTGAGTTTGTTTGAGCAAGGGAGGGCGCCGGAACCGGCACCCTCCCTTTTTTCGGCAGGAACTTGATTGAACCGCAAAAGCGGACAGGCAAGCACCGCCGATGACTGAAAAACGGGGAAATAAGCAGAGGAACGGTCAGGACGGGTCGCATGAGTCAGCGTTTAAAGGCCGGTTCCTTTGCATTCCGTGGTTTCTTTTTTGCAGGAGTTGTGTTCTAATCTGGATGCGGCGGGAGAATTGGTGAAAAGGCAGGTATCTCATTATGAAAAAACTGATTTGTTTTATCAGCACAGCAGCGGCGCTGGCAGGTTTCCTGGCTCCGGCGGCCACCATCAATGAGTGGAATTTTTATTCCGATCAGGCCGGGAAAACTCTTCCAAACACCGTTAATTCAGCGGGCAGCGCATTCTTTATTGCGGTTCCGGGTTACAATGACAGCTATCTGCGTACCGACGGTCTGGGTGCGCTGCTCAGCACTTTTAATGATCCCGGAACCGCCGGCATGTGGACTAACGGGGCGTTACTGGACGCAACAACGGCCAGCCTGACCACCGGCGTTTTTTTTCTGCGGTATGATATCGAGTATGATCTTAACTCCACCAACAATAACAGCGGAACACTGCTCGGTTTTTCTTTCACCGATGCCGCCGGTACCAAAGTGGCCGGTGTTGCCTTGCAGTGCGACCTCGGAGTTTCAGCTGCACCAATCAACCTGAACCTGAACAGTCTGTGCGATCTGACCAATTTTACCGGCAAAGTAAACGTTATCGCCAAAGTGGATATGACCGCTCAGAAAATGGCGGTCTGGTACGATCTGAACGGCACCGGCAGTTTTACTGCGGAATCCAGCCCGCAAACCAATAATATTTCTATCAACCTGCCAGCGATTAATAAACTGCACTTCCAGGCAACCGGCGACTTCCGTCCCGCCGGTGACAACGACTTTGTCAAAGTCGGCCTGCTCCGGATGAGCGACAGTTTTGCTGATGCGACGGCAGCAGCAGGGCCTGACGCACCGGCCGCAAAATATTCGAATGAGTGGAACTTTGATCGCGATGTAAACGGGCGTCAGCTCAGCGACACGATCAACACCGGAACAAACAGCCCGCTGGCGCAGTTCCGTGCCGGTTCCGGGAGCACGGTATTTACATCCAACAAAATGTTACGCTGTACCGGCGAAGATACAGGAACCGGCGGAGTCTGGACCAACGGTGCCATTCTGAATGCCGCGCTGTCTCCGGCCGGCACCGGCGTGCACTATCTGCGTTATGATGTGCGATATTCGCTGACCAACAGTTTGAACAACAGCGGAACCCTGCTGGGTGTCTACTTTACCGGAGACGCAGGCGATCAAGCAGCCGGTCTGGTGCTGGGCTATGATACCGGTGATCTGCTGGGTGGCGCAATGCCCGCCAACCGAACGCTGACAGCCGTCACCAACGGACTTCCTTTGTCCGGCACCCTGTCTGCAGTTGCTGAAGTCAATATGGACACGCATACACTGAGAGTCTGGTATGACCTGAGCGGGTCAAACACTTTCGATACAAATGCTCCTGCGGCTTCGACCGCGATCAGTCTGACGTCTATTACCAACCTGCGTTTTCATGCCACCGGTGATTTCCGGCCGTCCGGTTCGACCGACTATGCCGACGTGGATAATATCCGCCATACGGCCAGTTTGAGTGAAGCAATCGCGCCGCCAATGGATTTGACCTCACCGGCGGCGTTGCAGATCATTGCTGTGAACTACCAGAGAGGTATGGAAAAAGATCAGACGAACAAAGTGGAAATAGTTATTAGAAATAACGGCGGGCGTCCTGCAACGAACGTGACGTCCACACTGAGTCATAGCGGTGCACTTTCCGATTTCTCTGTCATTCCCAGCAATGCGCCGGCTTTGCTGGAAGCCGGTGCCGCTCTTACAAATACCTATTGGCTGATTGCCAATTCCAGCACATCCGGGCAATATATTTTCACTGCACAGGCCGTGTGCATCGGAACCAGCAGCGTTGCGACGAACTTCACCATTGTTGTCGGTTCACAGATCAGTTATCTCACCAACAGTATCACAGAGGTTCCCGGGACGGGTATTTTCGCGAATCTGTATGAACCGGGCGAAGTGCTTACTGTTTCTATAGTGAACACCAATGACGGGGCGCTTGATGTGTTCAACGTCACCAATACACTTTCGGCCAATCCGGCGTATTTCAGGATCACCCCGGCCGGGGCAACCTATGGCTGGTTTGAACTCGGCACGACAGCCACAACAGATTACACAGTTGAAATCCTTGATGCGGCACCGGCGGGTCTTCATACGTTCAGCGTTGCCAACAGGACAAGCAATATGGTCTGGAACGCAAATTTCCAGTTGTCCGTCTATAAAGCGGCGCGGCCTTCGGTTTCGACCAACCTGCTGACTATCCTTGTGCCGGCGGGCGGCACGGCCACCGGTGCTGTTCTGCTGACCAATGCGGGCAATGACAGCACGACGTTTTCGCTGACAGATAACGGTTTATGGCCGGTCGCCTATCTGGTCACCACCCAGCAAGTAAGCCTGACAAATTTTTCGCCGAATTTTGAAAGCGGAGTTGATACCAATACCACGTTTGTAAACTGGAACGGCAACAGCAGTGCGTCGATGAGTGTCGGTTTCGACTTTCCGCTGTTCGGAACGGTTTATACCAACTTTTCCGTTAGCCGTTACGGAACAATCGGTTTTGGCGGGAACTCATTGGTTGCTCCGTTCCAGACCGGAACGGTAGCAGATACCAACAGCATCCGTTACAAAAAGACAGCCAGCCAGCTGGTTGTTGCCTGGGGAAATAACACTGGAAACGAGTTTCAGGCGTGGCTCTCTGCCAATGGAAATATCCGTTATGTCTATCAACCTGTCAGCCGGACAAACGCAGCAGACGTCTTAGTTCAGAGTGGTGCCGGTTCGCTGACTATAGCAAACTACAATCCGGAAACCGGAGAACGATCCGATGTCCTGCTGACGCCCGTGAGCCGCCCCTGGGTGACTAACGCCCCCGTCGCCGGCACGCTGGCTGGACAAACAGATCAAACGGTCACCTTCTATGCCGACGCTGCCGGCCGGACTGCGGGGACCACTAATATTTTCACCAATAACATAGCCTGGGGTACCGGAAGCAATAGTCCGGTGGTGGTCAGGGTCATAGTAACCAAAATGGTGGTTGGCCTGAGAGCTTCTCCGACACCGGTTGCCTTTATCGGACCGGCCGGTTTCATTACCCGGACCAACGTGTCGCTCATCAACACCGGTAATGTGTCACTGGCCTACACGATCAGCGACTTCGGGGCTCAAAGCAGCGGCTACAACTGGGCGGCCACCAACTTTCAGTGGAAATTCGTTCCGGATTCTGACGCCAATGCAATCGTCTGGACCGGAGGACGCAGCCAGACCATTCCGCTCGGGTTCCCCTTCCGGTTCTACGGAAACAGCTATACCCAGCTTTCAATCGGCGTTAACGGCTGGGTTGCGCTTGGTGCGGATCAAGTCATTGCGCCGTATCAGGGCGATCTGGTTCTCGATGATAACGCAAACATACGATATTCCGGCGACAGCAGCCAATTTACAGTCACTTGGGAAAATGTGGGTCAGTCCGGCGGCGGAGCCGACCTGACTTTTCAGGCGACCTTGAACCGGAGCGGATCCATCCGCTTCCAGTATAGAAGTCTGACCGGAAGTGCAGTCTGGCCGTCTACACCAATCGGCCTGCAGGATTCAGTCTGGACAGAATCTGCAACACTCAGTAACCGGCAGACCACGGTGATTACCACTAATTACAGCACGACGCAAATTCCGCATCCTTGGGAACCGGATCAGACCATTACGGTAACAAACGGCACGAATATCGTGGTGTCCTTCGCTGACGTTGTCACAGATCAGGCGATCAGTTTCGTGCCTGCCGGACCGACGGTCATCACCGCCAGTCCGCTTAACGGTACCATTCCGGTCAGCGGAACCAATGTCGTTACCCTGACCGGCGATGCACGCAGTTTGACCTCCGGAGGAGCCACCAATGTTTTTGCAACTACGGTGTTTCGTATCGGCTACATTGGCGGAGCAGCAGATCTCCCGGTCAGTTTTAATGCAACCAACAGTGTCGAACCGGGCTATCCGGCTGTCGAAATGATGTTCGGGTCTGACGGCGTTGTCAGTGTTGCCCAGAACACCAGCGGCGCACGGATCATTTCGTGGCAGGCTGCCGGCGACCCCCTTGATCGCATCTATAAAGTGTGGTATACGCTGGATCTCTTGCAGGGCTTCCGCTCACCATGGCTGGCTGAAATTACGAACGGAACCAGTTATGTGGATACCATTCACACCAATGTGCCGGTGATCTACTACAAAGTTACGGTGGAATAACGGGAACTTCGCCATTTTACGAAAAGCCCTTCTCTGGACGGAAGGGCTTTTTTATTCAGCCGGGTGGTCGATGTGTACGCGTCCCGCAGGCGACCTGCGATCATATTTTTAAGCGGCACTCCAAGATCGCTCAAGCCTGAGTCATATGACGTGTTTATTGCGGACTGCGGTCTTGCGATTCAGATTTTTCTATATTGAAAACCGCAAACGGGGTCACACTCCGATCCAGCAGTCTGTTGGGATGGATAGGCAGGGACTTCCACCAGCTTTCCGGCAGGCGTTGGTTGGTCGCCGCCGCCACCTGTTTGCCGTCGATCAAAGCGACCACCGCATACTGAATGACACCCCGCTTATAGTGGCGCGCATAGCTGTTGAAATGCAGGTACATGTCACTTAAATGTCCGCGTCCGCGCGGAATGTCCACATAGGTAGCGACACCTTTGAACACATTCGTTTCGCCGGGGAAGAAGACATAATATTCAAGAGTTAACCGGTTGATCCATTCAGCGCCGGTGGAGTATTCGGCGGAAATACGGAACCATTTTCTATCGCTGGTGGAGGTCGGTATCATGCCTTTGACCTGAAGAGTTTCGAAACCCTCTTCGTTCTGGTAGAGCGGGGTGTGCGGTTCGGAGGTTTCGACACGGATAAAACTCACATCTTGCGCCAGTACCGCAGTGCAGCAGAAAAGGACGGGTATTGTCAGAATTTTTAGGTGTGTTTTCATAATGTTGTCTCCTCTTGTTTAACTTCATAATTTATTAAAAGACTGCATAAATGTAGCGGCGGATTGCCCCGGCGTCAACACGCCGTGCTTTTGCGGAACTCTCAGTCTGTTTTTTTATCACTTTTCACTTTCCACATCCGACAGTTCACGCGCATCCTTTTCCCATGCTGGATTTTCTTTATCCCCGTAACTGTGTCCACTGCGGAACGCCTTCACCCGACCCTATGAAATACCTCTGCTGGGATTGTATTTCCGACACACCTAAAGTTGAACCGCCGTTCTGCGTCCTGTGCGGCGATCCGGTCGCGGGTGATATTCAGCACGACTACACCTGCTTTGCCTGTGCCCGCGAAAAACCCGCCTTCGACCGCGCGCGTTCCGCTGTTCGTTACGAGGGTGCCGTCGGCACTGCGCTGAAGGCTCTTAAATATGAGAACGCCTTGTGGGTTGTGCAGGATCTGGCCGAACTGCTTTTTGCCTGTGTGCAGGCTGAGTATCCAGTCAGGACGTTTGACCTTGCCACGGCGGTTCCGCTCCATCCGGCCCGCCGCCGTGAGAGGGGCTTTAATCAGTCGGTTCTGCTGGGCGGCGCGATTGCCCGCCGCCTGCGCATCCCGTTTCGGGAAGGACTCATCCGGCGCATCCGTCCGACAGTCAGCCAAACAGGTTTGACAGCCTCCCGGCGGGCGGCTAACGTATGCGGCGCTTTCCGGATTGGGTTCTTTGCCCGCCCGGCAGGCCGGAGAATTTTACTGGTTGATGATGTAATGACCACCGGTGCGACCGTCAATGCCTGTGCTCAGGTACTCAAAGCGGGCGGCGCGACCTCGGTGCATGTGGTGACGGTAGCGAGAGGATAGAAACAACTGTGGAATATTGGTAAATTGGAATGTTTTTATTCAGTCCTTTCATCATTCCATCATTCCATTAATCCACCATTCCAGAGGTACTTATGGCTTTACGATTCGGCAAGAAGAAATATTCATCGGTTCAGGTGCGCAAGCGGGATGTCCCGGACGGCCTTTGGGAAAAATGCCCCGGCTGCGGGGAAATTCTTTACGCCAAACAGCTCGAGGAAAGTCTTCAGGTCTGCTCTAAGTGCACCCATCACTTCACCCTCGGGCGGCAGAAACGTATCGAAATGTTTGCCGATGAAGGCTCCTTTGTTGAGTGGGATGCAGAGTTGACCTCCGCCGATCCGCTTGGTTTCACCGGGAAGGATTCTTATATCGCCAAACTTGAAGCCAACCAGAAGAAAACCGGCTTTAAAGACGCTGTCACCTGCGGTGCGGCTAAACTCAGCGGGCGGGACATTGGTCTCGGCGTCATGGACTTTTCTTTCCTCGGCGCCAGTATGGGTAGTGTTGTAGGTGAAAAAATTACCCGTCTGATTGAGCGCTGCACTGCCGAAAAACGACCCTGCATTCTGGTCTGCGCCTCCGGCGGAGCCCGCATGTACGAAGGACTCTACAGCCTTATGCAGATGGCTAAAACGAGCGCCGCACTCGCCCGCCACGCTAAAGCCGGATTGCCGTACATCCCGGTACTCACCAACCCGACGATGGCCGGTGTTATGGCCAGTTTTGCCACACTCGGCGACGTTATCATTGCCGAGCCCGGCGCACTCATCGGCTTTGCCGGCCCGCGCGTCATCAAAGAAACCACCCAGCAGGATCTGCCCGAAGGCTTCCAGCGCGCCGAATTTCTCGAGAAGCACGGACTCATTGATATGGTAATTCCCCGCAGCCAGCTCAAAGAACGCGTTGCTCTGATTCTCGACTATATGGCGGGAGCGTAACGAGTAATACGTATTGCGTAATGAAAAGAACCGAATACGAAATACGCAGTACGGAATACGCATGATGCACCAGAAAATTGAACATTCTATTGCCGCTCTCTTTGCCCGCACAGCACACGGCATCACGCCCGGTCTTGAAGTCACCGCCGCACTGCTCGAAAAGCTGGGCAATCCGCATAAAAACCTCAAATGTATTCATGTCGCCGGAACCAACGGCAAGGGATCTGTCTGCGCCATGATTGAATCGGTGCTGCGCGCCTCCGGTTTTAAAACCGGCCTTTACACTTCGCCGCATCTCTTTCGTTTCAATGAACGCTTTCGCATCAACGGACGCGACATTGCCGATCCTGTTCTTGAGCAGCTCATTGCGGATGTTGAAACCGCCGCGCAAACGCTTGACACCCGCCCGGCCACGTTTTTTGAAATCGCCACGGCTATGGCCTTTGAATATTTCAGACGCGAAAAAACGGATTATGCCGTCATTGAAACCGGTATGGGCGGACGATGGGACGCCACCAATGTCATCCAGCCGGTTCTTTCCGTAATCACCCGGATCGACTTTGATCACGCGGAATATCTCGGTGCGGACATTGAAAAAATCGCCTGGGAAAAGGCCGGTATCATCAAATCCGGCGCGCCCGTCATCTGCGGCCCGATGCCTGTCGAGGCGGAGGCCGTCATCTACAACGAGGCGGTAGAAAAGAAAGTTCCAATTCTCGGAAGCGCCGAGGCGGCATTTTTCCAATGTCTGGAAAGGCGGCGTGACGACCAGCTCGTCAATATTGAAGCCAGCGGTCACGACTACCACAATATCCGCCTGCCGCTGGCCGGCAGTTTTCAGCTCGAAAACTGCGGCATTGCGGTCGCCGCGCTCGAAGACCTTGCCGATGTTGAGAACATCCGTCTCCAGATGAAAAGGGGGCTTGAAGCCGTCAAATGGCCGGGACGGTTCCAGCTCTTGCAGGCGAAGCCGCCGGTACTCTATGACGGTGCGCACAATGTATGCGGTGCCCGCGCACTTTTTCAAACTCTGGAAGAAACTTTTCCAACGTTTGGAAACGGCTTTTTCTTCAGCTTCATGAAGGACAAAGACGTTGAGGGAATCCTTAAAACGCTCAAACCCGCCGTTGAAAAAGCCTGGGCGTTCACGCTGCCTGGCGACCGCGCCATGAAAGCGGATGAAATTGCGGAGGCCGGAAAACGGATCGGACTGGGAATTACGCCGGTTGAAACTCCTCAGCCTGTTCTCGACTGGCTCGATGCCGGTAAAAAGCGGCTGGTCTGTTTCACCGGTTCGCTGTATCTTCCCGGAGAGCTTAAAAAACATGGATTTTTCAAATGAGTGAAAAACTGCATATTGCTATCGCCTGCGGCGGCACCGGCGGACACATCTTTCCCGGTCTTGCCACCGCCCGTATTCTGAGAGAACGCGGTCACCATGTCACCCTCTGGCTGGCCGGCAAGGGCGTCGAAGACGCCGCGGTCAAAGGCTGGGAAGGGCGGATCATCACTATTCCGTCGGAAGGCTTTCAGTTCGGTGCTTTCCGTTCCGTGCTCACCGCGCTGCGCATTGCGGGTGCAGTCTTCCGCTGCTGGGGTATCATGCTGCGCCACCGGCCCGATGTTGTGCTTGCCATGGGCAGTTATGCATCCATCGGTCCATGTCTGGCCGCGCGCCTGCATGGCATTCCTTATATTCTGCACGAAGCGAACGCCGTGCCGGGCCGGGCGGTCAGGCTGCTGGCCCCGAAAGCGCGGGCTATTGCGATCTGTTTCGAGGAAACCCGCTACCATCTCAAAGGCCTGCACGCTGTTTCTGCCGGTATGCCGTTGCGTCCGGAGCTTCAGAAGACAGAGAGCGGAGAACAAAAAGCCGGCTTTAACCTTTTGGTGATGGGTGGAAGCGGTGGTGCTCATGCGATCAACGAAACAGTTTCCGAGGCGGTCTGTGCGCTCTCTGACAAACGGATGAGCGTTACGCATTTGACCGGCTTTCAGGATGCGCAAACGGTTCGCGACCGTTATCAGAAAGCCGGCGTGAGCGCCGAAGTTTTTGAATTTGTACAGGGTATGGCGCCGCTTTACGAAAAAGCCTCGCTGGCCGTCTGCCGTTCCGGAGCCTCGACCTGCGCCGAGCTCGGTGTTTTCAGTCTGCCCGCGCTGCTCATTCCTTATCCGCATGCCGCCAGCGACCATCAGACCGCCAATGCCCGCGCACTCGAAAAATTCGGCGCCGCTGACGTAATTCAGCAGAGCGATATGACCGTTGAATGGCTTAAAGGTTATCTCGCCGCGCAGATTGATGATCCTTCCCGGCTTGAAAAAATGCGTGTCCGCTCTGCAGCGCGTAAAGTTCCCCTGAACGCAGCCGAAATTCTTGCCGGGGTGGTGGAAGAATGCGGCTGCAAATAGACAGCATGCTTTCAAAACCCCGCCGCATTCACATGATCGGCATTGGCGGTATCGGCATGGCGGGTCTCGCGTTACTGCTTAAAGAGCGCGGACACTGCGTTACCGGTTGTGATGAACAGGAAAACCGGCAGACCGTATGGCTTCGGGAAAAAGAAATTCCGGTTTTAATCGGCCGTGATCCGGCGCATCTATCCGATGTTGATTGGATCATCCGCACCACGGCCGTTCCGGACACTCATCCTGAGGTGGCGAACGCGGCGGTGCCGGTCAGTCGCCGCGGCGAAGTTCTGCCCGCGCTTTTGCGCGACCGCATTACGATTGCCGTCAGCGGCACACACGGCAAGACCACCACCACTTCAATGATCGCGCAGATTCTCGGCTGCGGCTACTGCATCGGCGGTGAAGTGCCTGGCTTTGACGGCGTCGCCAAAGACGGTCCGGTCATGGTGGTCGAAGCCGATGAAAGCGACGGCACCATCGTCAACTATCATCCCGACATCGCGGTCATTACCAATATTGAATATGACCACATGGAACACCACGCCAGTGTTGAGGCGTTTGAAGCGTGCTTCAAAACCTTCATCGCCAATACGAAACAGAAGATCGTCTATTGCGCTGAAGACCCTGCCGCATCACGACTCTGCAAAAACAATTCCAAGGCGGTGCCTTATGGATTTCAAGTTTCAGATTTCAAGTTTCAAGTTTCATTGCCAGGGCGTCATAACCGTTTGAATGCACTTGCAGCCATTGAAGTCTGCAAACAGTGGAAACCCGGAAATGAGATAACTTTAGCCCTGGCAGGTCTTAAGCCGGTACGGCGGCGTTTCGAAAAAGTTTACGAAGGCGAATATACGATCATTTCCGATTACGCCCATCATCCGACAGAAATCCGTACACTGATTCAGACGGCACGTGAAACGTTGAAGCCGAAACGGCTTCTTGGCGTGTTTCAGCCGCACCGCTACACGCGCACCAAGGCGCTGATGGCTGATTTCCCGCCCGCTTTTCAGGGGCTGGAAAAACTGTGGCTGCTGCCGGTTTATGCGGCATCAGAGGAACCGCTCACGGGCGGCACCAGCGAAGATTTGATGAACTGTTTTTCCAAGGATTGGAACAGTCGGCTTAAATTTTTCCAAACATTGGAAGCGACATGGCAGGATATTCAGTGTGAACTGCAAACGGGCGATGTGCTGCTGATTATCGGTGCGGGCGATATTGAACAGCTGGCAGAACGGGCAAGACAATGAGATTTGTTTTATATAACATCCGGTACGGGACAGGCGGCAGGAAACTTCACTCTCCGCTGAACGGCTATCTGCGCCATACCTGTAAAAATTTCGAATGTATTACGCAGTTCCTGCACGATCTGAATCCCGATGTGGCCGGACTGGTCGAGGTGGATGCCGGTTCATACCGTTCGCGAAAAAGCAATCAGGCCGAAACAATTGCCGACCGGCTTGGCCACTATCACGTTTACCGTTCGAAATACGGCGAGAATTCACTGACGCGACATTTCCCGATATTGAATCAACAGGGCAATGCCTTTGTGGTGCGCGACAGCGGTCACAAAGAAACCTTTCATTATTTTGATCGCGGCGTGAAACGGCTGGTGATCGAGCTGGAGATGGAGAATATCAGCTTTTTTCTGATTCATCTGGCGCTCAGTTCGCGCCTGCGCCACCGCCAGCTCGGCGACCTTTATGATCTGCTCCAGACCGTCAAAAAGCCGCACATCGTTGCCGGTGATTTCAATGCACTGTGGGGTGAGCAGGAAGTGCGGCTGTTTCTGGCCGCGACCGGGCTTAAGAGCGCCCATGCCGCCGATTCACCGACATTTCCGAGCTGGAAGCCCAAGCGCCACCTCGATTTTATTCTGCACAGCCCCGGCATCAGCGTGGAAAACTGCTGGATGCCGGATGTCCATTTTTCAGATCACTTGCCGATTGTCTGCGATTTCTCGGTTCACTAGGATGCACACCATGAAAAAACCTTTTAAAAACGTGGCCGTCCTGAAGGGCGGCTTTTCTGCAGAGCGCGAAGTATCGCTCGAATCCGGTGCGGCGATTGCCAGCGGCTTACGTAAAGCCGGATACAACGTAGCTGAAATTGACGTAACTTCATCGGAGTTCGCAGTTCCGGCGGGAATTGAAGCGGTCTTTATTGCACTGCACGGCACGTTTGGCGAGGACGGCGGCGCTCAGACGCGGCTCACAGAATTCGGACTTCCGTATGTCGGAGCCGACGTAGAAGCCAGCCGCCGCTCGTTCGATAAACTGCTCACGGAAATCCGCCTGCGCGAAGCCGGCGTGCCGGTTCCGGAGAGCGAAACGCTGCGGCGCGGCGATAAACGCAAGCTTTCGCTTCCGGTGGCCGTCAAACCGCCGAGGCAGGGATCGAGTGTCGGCTGTTCGCTGGTTTTTAACGAAGCGGAATGGGCTCCGGCGCTGGCTGATGCGTTTAAATATGACGACGAAATCCTTGTACAGCGGTTTATTCCGGGTCGCGAATTCACCGTCGGCATTGTAGACGGCGAGGTGCTGCCGATTGTTGAAATTGTGACGGCGGCGGGCTGGTATGACTATACCGCCAAATACAAAGTGGATACCACGCGCTACGTCATTCCGGCGGAACTCGACGCCGGAACCGCCGCACGGATGCAGGCCGCGACACGGAAAACCTTTGAAGCGCTTGGTGCGCGAGGATTCGGACGCGTGGATTTCCGTATGACGCCGGAGGGAGAACTGTTTGTTCTCGAACTCAACACCATTCCCGGGTTTACTTCGCACAGTCTGCTGCCTAAAGCGGCGGCGGCGGCCGGAATTGAGTTTTCAGCGCTTTGTGATCGAATCATGAAAACCGCTTCGCTATAAAGGTTGCAAGCACAGCGCCGGAGAACAGCTATGGCTGCCAGAAGACGAAAAATTCCCAAGAGGTACTACAGTAAAACCAGGAGCAAGCCGTCGACAAAAATCTTCGCCCGGCGCGGGCTGGTGATTCTTTTTCTGACGGCGGTCGCGGCGCTCCTGCTGTTCGGTGGTTATGCAGGACTCCGGTATACCGGCACGCTCTTTTTTTCCCGCAATCCGAAGTTTGAGCTCAAAGTGATAAACATCACATCTGACGGGCGGCTTACGCCGGAATTTTTTTGCGAACGGGCCGGACTTCAGACCGGGATCAACCTTTTTTCTGTGGATTTCGATAAGCTGCGCCAAAAACTGGCAGAAGTACCGCTGGTCGAATCGGTTGCGATTGAGCGCAAACTTCCGGATACGCTGAACATAAATGTGATTGAACGGGTTGCTATGGCACAGATACGCTGGAATGCGCGCGGCCTGCCGTTTCTGGTGGATCGCCACGGTGTCATTCTGCCGATGACGCGCAGCGGACAGGCGCTTCCGCTGATCGGGGGGCTCAAATTGCAGAGTCTGCATCCCGGCGACCGCGTTGATAACCCCGGCATCCGCCAGTGTCTGGATATTCTCGCTGCGGCCGATCAGCTTGGCCTCGGATCGCAGGTTGCTTTTGCCAGCTTTGATATCCGCTATCCCGATTTTGTTACTGCCGTCGTCAACGGCGAAACGACCGTGCGTTTTCCGCTGCATTCGGGGCGCGAAAAGCTGGTGCGGCTGGTCAGTGTTCTTCAGCTTTCAAATGAGCAGGGCTGTCGTGTAAAAACCATTGATTTGACACCCGACGGGCGCAATGTACCGGTAACTTTTCATGAACCGGCTGTGTTACCAGAACAAGGGAAATAAGTATGGCAGCTCCTTTTATCACTGCACTTGAAATCGGAACAACAACCATCAAGGTGCTTATGGCCGAAGTCCGCGATGACGGCGGCCTGATGGTGGCCGGCCTCGGTGAATGCGAATCGCGCGGTGTGCGCAAAGGTGAAATCGTTGATTTTGAACTGGCACTCGACGCGGTGCGCAGAGCCATGGAGGCCGCTGAAGCCGCCGCACACAAATCCATCGGTGAAAGTGTCTATCTGGTTGCTTCCGGCGGACGGGCCGAAAGTCTGCTGCACGTCGGCGGAATTCCGGTTCTCAACGAATACGAAGAGCCCGGCGGGGAAATCACGCGTGAAGATATTGATCAGGCGCTTGAGGTGGCCCGGAAAATTCCGCTGCCCGATGACCGTATCCGCCTGCACACCCTGCAGCAGAACTTTGAAGTGGATGGCCGCGGCGGCATTGTCAATCCGGAGCGGATGCTGGCCGAAGAGCTTCGCGTCGGTATGTTACTTATTCATGGCCAGCGCGCCGTGGTCGAAAACCTTAAAAAAATAGCAGAAAATGTCCCGGTGGTCTGCGCCGATGCCGCTTTCGGCGGCCTCTGTTCCGCTCAGGCTGTACTCGCGCCGGAACATAAACGCGCCGGTGTCGTAGTGATCGATCTCGGCGGCGGCACCACCGACTACATTGTTTATAATTCCGGGCTCGTCAAACTGGCCGGCTCTATTGCAGTAGGCGGCGACCATGTTACCGCCGATATCAGCAGCGGCCTCAACCTCAACCGCCGGCAGGCTGAAACACTGAAAAAAGAGTCCGGCAGTGCGCTCATTAACCGACTGCAGAGCGACCAGAATATTTCCATTCCTGCCGAAGGCGGTTTCAACGGACGGGTTGTACGCGCTGCGACATTGCATGCCATCATCAACACCCGTATGGAGGAGACTTTCAAGCTGATTGCCGAAAAGATCGAAGACGAGGGCCTTTCCGGAATGCTCAGCGCCGGCGTCATTCTGACGGGCGGCGGCTCAGCAATGGAAGGCGTCACCGATCTGGCTCAGCAGGTTTTCAATGCACCCTGTCAGATCGGGCGCATCCACGACTGTGTCGGGCTTTCCACTAAACAGGAGGGCGCGCGCTTTGCCGCGGCCATCGGTTGCGTGCGTTATGCCGCCAGTCAGATTAAACCGGAGTTGCCAATCCGCGCCGCATGGCGGAACTGGCTCTCCAAACTCTGGGGTGGACGTCATGAGTGATTTACAGAAGAAGATATTAGTGCTCGGGCTGGGCGGAGCCGGGTGCAACACCATAGCCCGCATTGCGCCGCGTGCGCCTGAAGGGATGGAATTTGCTGTTATGGACTGCGATTTCCAAACTCTGGAAACCTGCGCGCATATTGAAACCCGCCTCGCCGTCGGCAAGGCGCTTACCGATGGTATGAGCACCGGCGGTGATCTTGAGGTTGGTCGCCGTTGCGCGGAAAACTCCGCCGGTCAGATTGAAACGATTCTGAGCGGTGTTGATCTGCTCATCGTTATTGCCGGACTCGGCGGCGGTTTCGGTACCGGCGCGGCACCGGTTATAGCCCGGATGGCCCGCGGTTTCGGCTCCACTACACTGTTTTTCACCGTTTTACCTTTTCCTTTTGAGGGCTTGGTGGCGCAAGGTAAGGCGCACAGCGCGATCCGCCGTCTGCGCACTTGTGCCGACGCCATTGTGCAGATGCCAAATGCGCTCATTCAGCCTGACGGCGACGCGTTGCTCGAAAAAAGTCTGGAAACCAGCAGCCGGACGCTGGCCACGGGAGTCATCGGCCTCTGGCGGCTGCTGACCCATACCGGTATTTGCAACTTGGATTTCGCTGCGCTTCACACCATGCTGAATTATTGCGATGCTTTCTGCCGGTTCGCCTGTGCCACGGCGACCGGTGAAGGGCGTGCGGATGCGCTGATAGATTCACTTCGCACTCATCCGCTGGTCGAGGACGGCGCGATGTTCGAGAAGGCCCCTGGTATGATTATCGGCATTACCGGCGGTGACGACTTGAAGCTTTCCGAAATCGAGCAGATTGCCGAAGGGCTTACTCCGAAAGGACAGGAGTGCTGGATCAAAACAGGTATTGCGATTGATCCTGCTTTTACGGGGCGGATTTCCGCAATTGTTCTGGCAGCAGAGGCGTGGAAAGAACCGCTGGTTGACGACGGTCGCGGCGGACTCAAGCCGCTTTCCGGCGACGGAAAACAGGGCGAGCTGTCCGGTGTGCTGAAACCGCGCTCGCGAACCTTTGGCGGCGCTGAACGTACCATCTGGAACGGTGAAGATCTGGACGTGCCTACGTATATCCGCCGTAAAATAAAACTGCCGCGCTGATTTTCCAACTCTTGGAAAATATATGGATTTTGACCGGCTCATCATAGACGGCTACAACCTGATGCATCAGGATAATGCACTGGACAGGCGGCCGGATGTTTTGCAGATTGCCCGTCAGCGGCTGGTGCGCCGCATTGAACGCACGGCGACGGCGCTGGCATCGCGCATCACGGTGGTATTCGACGGGCGCGAAGGCGGGCGTGATGCCGTTTTCGACTCGCCGTACCTCGAAGTGCTTTTTTCACCAGCCAACCGTACGGCGGATGGTTTAATTGAGCAGATGGTTCATGATGCAAAAAATCCGGAGCGGATTCTGGTAGTTACTTCCGACGGCGTTGAACAACGGCTGGTTTCGGTTTTCGGCGCGTCGGTGATTTCCTGCCGTGAGTTTCTGCTGCGCTGCGAGGAGCCCTTCACGGCACCGAAAAAATCAAAGTCTGCGCGAGGTTCGACATTGGGTGATTTCTTTCCGGAACAAAAGCATGAAGAATAAAGCACAAAAACAAATTGTCCGTTCTCCAGTGGTTGCGCTGATCAGTCTCGGCTGCGCCAAAAACACAGTTGATTCGGAGCTCATTCTCGGACGTTTTGTTGAAAGCGGCTGGATGATTGCCGAGGAACCTGCGGATGCCGACATCTGTCTCGTCAATACCTGCGGTTTTATTCAGGATGCGCGCGAAGAGGCGGCGGGAGTGCTGCACGAACTGCGCAGTCTCAAAGCAGGCGGCGGCCCGCGTGCCGTTGTTGCGCTCGGCTGTCTCGTCAAGCGTGCGGACGACAGTCCGGAGCTGGAAAGTTTTCTTGATGACGCCGATGCGCGTGTCTCATTTCACGACTACAGCCGCCTGCCGGAAATCTGCGCCGGATTGCTGGGTGAAAAAACCGGAGAGAGCGAGCCGGAAGGCTACAGTGACTTCCTGATCCGCCCGCGATTGCGGATGGGCTCGCCGCACACGGCCTATTTAAAAATTTCCGAAGGCTGTTCCAATCCCTGCACTTTCTGTTCTATCCCGAAGATTCGCGGTCGGCAGATCAGCCGTCCAATGGAAGACATCGTGACTGAAGCGCGCGCACTGATCGAGGCGGGTGCGGTAGAAATCAATCTGATTGCACAGGATACGACCGCGTACGGTAAAGACTGGGACGGCGAATTGCACCTCAAGACACTGTTGTGCAAACTGCGTGATGAAATCAAAGAGGATATATGGTTCAGGTTAATGTATGCCTGTCCGCAGCACTTCACCCGCGAAGTGCTGGAGGCGCTGGCTTCTGATCCGCGTTTCTGCCGGTACATAGATATGCCGCTTCAGCATATTTCTGACCGGATGCTCGACGCGATGGGCCGCCAGCTCACAAAGTTACAAACCTTGGAAAAACTCGATTTGATCCGCGGGATTATTCCGGACTGCGCCATTCGTACCGCTTTCATTACCGGTCATCCCGGCGAAACAGCAGACGATTTCAATGAATTGCTGACGTTTGTGAAAGAAGGGCTTTTTACTCATGCGGGCGTTTTTACTTATTCGGCCGAGCCGGGAACTCTTTCGGCTAAAATTGAAGACAGCGTTCCTGAAGAAATTAAGCAGGAGCGCCGTGCGCTTCTGATGGAGGCTCAGCGGGCAGTTTCCGCTGCGCATTGTGCCGCGCAGGTTGGTAAAACCATCGAAGTGATGATTGACGGTGCCGGAGAAGATGGACTAATCGGCCGCTCGCAGCGAGAAGCGCCGGAAGTGGATGGAGTCGTTTTTCTGCCGGAGTTTGATGCGGTTCCTGGCGACCGGTTTGATGTCAAAATCACCGGTGCACTCGACTATGACCTGATCGCTGAATAACCCTTGCCGGAGGCAATGACTGTTTTTCTGAAACAAGAAAAGCCGGTATTCATGTGTGAATACCGGCTTTCAAAGCGCACCGTGATTTACTGCGGACGGTTGTTTCCGAAGTTGAACGGATCAACTTTCTGCTGCCAGATATCAGTTGCCGCATCGCGAGTGATCGTAGTTCCGAACATGTTGACAGCCTGTTTAATGACATCACGGAAGAAGCTGAACTTTTTCGGCACGGCATAGACAATGTCGCCGGCCTGAAGCGTGACATCCAAAGCGCGACCGCCTAGAATTTTAAAGACGCGTGCTTTTTTCGAGTCAAACTGGGACATGTCCATAAGCATGACTTTGGGACTGGCCATTTTGCCGCGGATGATGAGGACGTGTCCGTCTCCAATTTCACGGTTGATACCGCCGGCTTGAACGATGGCGTTCATGAGGGTTGTCTGCGAAGAGGCAAACTGGATGCCTTGAGGATTATTGAAAGCACCGAGGGCATAGATTTTACGATCCAGCGCCGAAGGTATGGTGATGATGTCTCCACTGCGGATTTCGATATTCTGTGAGGCGTCTGCTTTATAAACCAGACGTTCAAAGTCGACAGGAATGACTTCCCCGCCGCGCACGAGAGTGGCGTGGGCGTAGTCATGGATGTCGGCACTGACATCGCGGATAACGCCGACTTTGGGGCCGCCGCCTCTGGCAATGGCATCAAGGATGTATGTTCGTCCCTGCAACGGGTAAACCTGCGGCTTATACATCTGGCCGAGCACGGTGAAGGTCTGGCTGCTGAAGCGGGCGGGGATGACGCTGAGAATAGAGTAGTTGAGTTTCGCGCTCAGGCGCTGACGCATGTCGGCCGTCAAGTCGTCAATAGTACGGCCGGCAGCGGGAATAGTTCCGAGGAGCATGTAAGTTATATTGCCGGAAGGATCAATCGGCAGAATGCGGCGTGTTTCCGCATCACCTTCGCCGTACAGGGTGATTTCCAGCTCATCGCCGACACCGAGCAGATAAGTTTCACCTTTGGCTTCGGTAAGCGTTTTTTTGTCAGCTATGGCGTCAGGATTAAGTTGAACCCATACACCGGGCTCCATGTCCTTAATAGTCATTTCAGAGACATTCGGCAGTTCAAGCACATCAGCGGGAAGAAGTTCGCTGTTACTGGTGAGTCTTGGTTTATTGCGCAGGGCGGAACATCCTGCGGAGATAATCGCAATCAACAGTAGCGGGAGCAGAATGAATAATTTAATTTTCATGGTATGGGTATTCTTGGGGTAGTAAATCCGCCGGGGAATAAATATTTACGATTGAGGTCACTGGCAAATTCGCTGGCAAAGGTGTTGACGAAGGTGCTGACCATGGCCTTGACGAGGGTGCGGGTGAAGAGGAATGATTTTTCGGGTACAAAGACGATATCGCCCGCTTCGAGAAAAACATTGTGTTCCTTGCCGCGCATGATGGCATCCAGATTAACTTTAAAAACCTTGGGATCGTTCATGGCATCGCGCAGAATAACCACCCGCTTGATGTCTGCGGTAGCTTCCTTGTAGCCTCCGGCTCCGGCATCGAGACCGGAGATAAGCTGGGTGAGAGTTAGGCCGGCGGTAAAGGGCTGCGACTGCGGCTGGTTTACTTCGCCCATGAGGTAGATTTCACGGCCCAGCGCGGAAGCAATGTAGATGACATCGCCAGGGCGGACATAGATATCTTCCGAAAAATCATCTTTGTTCATGAGGGCGTCGAAATTGACAGGAATTTTTTCCTGTCCTCGAAGCAGCCAGCTTTCTTTGTAATTATGAATTGGAATCCAGCTGTCGTGATATTTCCCGAGAGCAATTCCTTCTGCTTTAGCAATAGCCTGACGGACGGTGGTGGGGGTATCGAGAGGATAGACGCCGCCAGTTTCAACTTTCCCGAATATGGAAAGGCGGTTGGAGATAAACCGCGTGGGAATTATGGATACTTCCGGGTTGTTAAAAAGATGGCCGAGTTTGGATTCCATTTCCTGAGCGACTTCTTCGGCGGTGCGGCCTTCTGCCATGATTCCGGGCAGGAACCGGTAATAAAGTTTGCCGTCGGGTGCTACCGGCACCTTGTCGGAAATGGTGTCGCGTTGGCCGAAGACGCCGATTTCTACCTCGTCGCCGACCTGCAGTTTGCGACCTTCCGGAGTGTGAGGGATGAAGTACTCCGGCGGGAACTTGGAGCGTTTCTGGGTGGCGGTGAGCTGATTGAGCAGGTTGGATTGAATGGAGGTGTTGTTCTCAGCCTGAACCAGTCCCGCCAGTACCAGAGCAACAATTATGGAGAGCTTATTTCTCATGGTCTTCAGATTCCTTGTCAGGGGTTCCTTGCTGCGGGTTGTTCCTGCCGGGCCAGCCCTTGAAAGATATTTCCTCAGGTTCTTTTTCTGTCTTTTTGATGCTTTCCTCACCGATGAACTCAGGCAGAGCCTCGTTTTCAGGAAGCTCTGCATTATCTTCAGTGTCGGCAGTACCCTGTATATCTTCTTCGGTTTCGGTAAAACTGCCGGAGACCTCTTTCGTTTTTTCGGCTGCTGCAGCAGGCCGCTGGAAGCGGGCAAAAAAGTCGGCCAGCGGATTGCGTCGTTCAGCCAAGTTGCGGATAATGCGCTGCTGGCGGACGTCTTCAAGGTAGTAGGGATCAACGCGGTTAAAAATGAGGGCACGCGGGGCAAGTCCGCGGTCTTCGAGGAATTCAAGACCAGCGTCCACGAGGCGGCGATCACTGACCGATGAGGCCAGCACGTAGATAATCTCATCCTGAAACCCGGCAATGGTGCCAGAGAGAGGATGGTCAAGTACGGCAGGGGCTTCGGTGATAATGAGGTCATAGTTCTGCCGGAGCAGATCCCACAGGCGTGGCATAGCCGATCCCTTGGCCAGATCCAGCAGATCAGCGCGCAATTCCTGTACGCGGATAACATCCACGCCGTTTACATTCGATATCATATCCGCCAGTTCTGTCTCCCCTCGCAGGTAGTTTTCGATACCCATCTGCGGCCAGCCGATTCCGGCAGCGGCAGGCAGACAGGGGTTCGGGAGTGCATCGAAGCCGATGAAAAGAACTTTGATGTTCAATGAACTGTAATAACGCGCCAGATTGAACGATAGAGTGCTTTTGCCTTCGCCGTCGAGCGAGCTGAATAAACCAAGTACCTTGGCGCGGTGGCCTTGCAGAACGACATTCAAGCGTTCTGAAATTTCGCGCAGAGAGGGCAGGAGCATCTGATAAGTATCGTAGTCCTCTAAATGCGGGATTTCAACGATGGAGGCAAGGCACGGTGCGTCGTAAGCGCTTTCGAGTTGCTGTTGTGTGCGGATTTTAGCATCAAGCAACTCAATAATAAGCATCAGAACCAGCCCGCCAAAAAAACCAAAGATGAAGCCGGCGAGCGGGATGACTTTGCCGATCAGCGAGGCGGTGGTGGGTTTAGCTGTTGATGCCGCACTGATGAGTTTGAAATCCGACAGGCTGGTTTGTGCGGCGGTGAGGCGGGCTGATTCCTCGTTGGCTTTCAGGGCTTTTAAAGCAATATCCGTCTGGATACGTTTTTCAAGCAGTACGCCGTACTCTTTTTCGAGGCGCGGCAGATCCTGAAATTTAATCTGAAGATCGGTGAAATCTTTTTTCAGAGCGACCACCTGTTGTGCGGCAACGTCCTCTTCGGAGCGAAGCTTCAGGAGGTCACCTTGAAGCTGGCTCTTGAGCGGATTTTTTAAATAGGTTCGTTCTCGGGTTTCATCATAGCTTCCGCTCTGGAGCATTTTGCGCAGTTCTTCGATTTCGCGTTCCTGACGCAGGATTTTCGGATTATCGGCAGCATACTGAATACGGGCATCAAGCAGGGCGGCTTCGGCATTGGAAATGCGGCGTTTGAGCGGGTTGTCTTCCAGTGCTTCGTTCAACACCTCTTCCGGAAGTTCAGCGATCATTTTTTCGTAGTTCTTGATTCGAACCAGCAGACCCTCATGGGCGACCTGCGCGATGCTGAGACGTTCGCTGGCAGCGTTCACGGCGGAAAAGTAATTCTGATACTGTGTATTAAGTTCAATCAGCTGGTTTTTCAGCTGAAATGACTCGACAGCTTTTACGGCCTCGTTGAATGCTCCTTGAGCAGCTTCACGTTGTGTTTTGTACTGTTCATAAGCTGCGGAGGCTATTTGCCGATAATACTGATCGTTGTCCGTAATGATAATTTCGACCAGTTTGTTGACGGTATCAATCGCCTTTTTTTCATCCGGCATGTTGCCGACGCGCAGGGTGACGATATCCGATTTGCTCTGTGAATCGAAAGAGACGTTTTTCTGGAGAGGCTTTAATCCTGTGGCGTCTTCGAGCGCTTTAATGTGCGAAGGCGAGAGGAACATGTCAACCAGCGTGTCTTGCGTGAGAGGACGGAGCAGGAAGGACGAACCCTGAGAGTCGATCTGCTTTTGAGTCGGTTTGGTGTAGATCATGACGGATTCGGCAGACCACGTGGCACGGCCTTGAAGGCGGTATGCCAAAGGCAGAAACAACAGCAGCATGCTGAAGGCGGCGAGCAGTACGATCCAGAACTTACGATAAATACCGCGCACGATCTTGATCAGGTCGAGGTTGCGGAAAAAATCTTGAAATGCGGTTTCTTTGCGGATCGTGCGTCCGGGACGTGCGGTTTCCGACAGTCCGGATCCTGGACCCGGCGCTTTAGAGGAACGAACCGTGTCGCGGGTAAGCGTCGGCGGAATAGTATTTAAATCACTGAACTGATCTTTAATCCGAAAAGGGGCTTCATCGCCAAAGCGGGGTCGAATTGGCTCGGTTGTTGTTCCGTCCGGCTGTTTTTGCTGAATTTCTTCTGTAACAGTTTCCTTCTTGATTGGCTCCATTCCAGGCTGTTCGTCTGCGGATTTTTTGAAGTTAACGTTATCGTCCGGTTTGTCTTTCATAGTTTTGTCCCAGCCGTTCTTATTATGTAACCATTCTCAGATTCATTGTTGTCCATAACGCCGCGCCTGTCGCTCCGGCGAATTACCGGCGAATTTTTTGTGCAGCCGTTTGATTCTCCATCGTAGCACATTGAAGACTCCATAGGCAAAAGCTACCGTCACAATGGCAGCTTTATTACGCTTTTTTAGGGCATAAGGCAATAAGGGTATCGCGTATCCCTGCTTTTTTGCCCAGTCGAGCAGATGCATGACTTTATCAAAGTACGGAAGGTTTTTCCGAGTCCAAAGCCGCCAGTATTTTGGAGCCGGTCCGAGGTGTGCCAGATAGGCTTCCGGATTGCTGTTGAGCTGTACTTCGCGCACCGGGGGCGGATTGTCTGCAAACATCAGCCAGGCGCTCAGAGCGAATTCTGCCGGCATATAATAGGCGGCATTCGTTTTGGATGGATCAGTGTAGTTCAGCACTTTTTCCATAAAGTTCTGCCAGACGCGGGCGAAATCCAGATAGCTCCGGTGCAGAATAAGATTTCCGGAAAGAACCGTAGTGGCGCGTGCTGGTTTTTTATTTTGGCCGACATCTTCCTGCCAGCGTTTGATAAATCTCTCCGGGATGCCGCGCTTCGCTTCGCCGGAATTATGATAATACCGGAAAATACGGTCGTCTTCTTGAGCCGAGCGCGAACGGGCATAGAGTGCGGGAATTTCGGGAGACAGATACTGCCCGATATTGCCCGTCGCGATACAGTCCCCGTCGAGCAGGGCAATCCAGGGCTCATCACAATCTTTTGCAGTCAGCAGAGCTTCCCCTTTGAGGATGTCGGCAATGATACGCATGGCTCCCGGCCTGTTGCTGCGCGGAATAGAAGAATCAATGACAAACACATTATCAAACTGAGTGAAGAGAGTTTTTTCCTCATCAGAAAGTGAAATGCCCAGAATATGAATGCGCTGCGCCGGCTCGAAATATTTCAGCGAGAGAATCAGCACGTAGACAGGAATAACAAAGTTGCTGTCGGCAATGACGGTAACAATGGCTTTCGGGTTGCTCTGCATAACTTTACAATAACGACTGTTCGGGATTCATATTGCGTTTTACGATGCCCTTCGTCCAGTAAATAGGTTGCGAAACCGTCATTAATGCGCATTGCCGTCTGCGAAACCGATCCAGCTGTTTGTGCCCGTCTGATAGAGATCCAGTTGATGCATCCGGAAGGCGTTCCAGCCCGAACCGTCCGGCTCAAGCAGCGGGTGCTCCGCCACAGGCTGTTCTGCGTAATTTTCTGGCGTGAGAGCTGTCACTTCAAACCCGAGTAACCGGTGGCCGTAACGGTCAAGACAGTCCTGTGCAAAACGGATCAATCTGCCGTTGATTTCACGGACGCGACCCCCGCAGCGGGCGCGGGCGCGGTCGTTAGCAATCACCGGATTTTTGGCGTGTGCATACCACGGGCCGGTCAGCTCATCGGCATAAAAAACACTCATGTTTTCATTTTGGCCTGAGCAGGCAAAAAGCCACCAACGATTGTTGTACCGGACAATGGACGGATCCGTGTAATCGCCTTGAACTAAATCTGCGATATGCGTCCAGTGTAACGGGAATGGATCGGCGCGATAGAGACGGATAGTTTTGGCCGCACGGCTTTCCGGAATCATGTAATATACTCCGTTCGACTTGAACACATAGGGGTAAGAGAGATGGAATGGCTCATCCAGCACAATCTGCCGGTACACCCAGTTTGTGGTGTCTGTGCTGGTCGCCAGCCCGATCTCTCCTTGATGGGTTGAAACACTGCCGATTTCAAAAAAAAGATACCAATGTCCGTCTTCCTGCACGGCGAACGGATCGGCAACAAAGCGGGCAGCGGTGTCCGTAATGTCACGGGCGCGCAGAATTGGGTATGTCGGCACGTTCAGTTCAAACGGTTTTTCGCCGCGGACAATGCCTATTGACCAAAGTTCGCGGCGCAATAGATGGCTCGCCCGGATGCGGTCGGTATATTTTGAATCGAGCAGAAGATAATCAGCCGTAAAAGCTGCTATGAGCAGAAAAAAGACACCCAGACCGGTGGTGATCGCTTTTTTCATCTTGAAATTCGATCAACCGAAGTGTTTTTCGATATCACGGACGATCATGCGGATCATATCAGCATCGACCTGATCTTTTTTCAGCAGACAGGCACGGTCTACCGCCAGCTTGCAGACGCGGTTAATCTGACGGGGGCATCCGCCGGAGAATGAAAAAAGCGGATCGACGCTGTTCGGATTGAAAATATCTGTTTTTTCAGCACCGGCTGTTTTCAGACGGTGTTGGAGATAAGGCACCATTTCTTCGTAGCGCAGATTCTTCAGGTAGCAGAACATGCCGAGTCGCTGATAAATTTGCGGCAGAGCACTCAACTTGGCTTTTAATTCCGGCTGTCCGGAAAGGATAACTGTCAGCACCGACTCCTGTTGATTGTAGTTGGTTAAACATTTCAGTTCATCGAGACACTCTTCGCTCAGGAACTGCGCTTCATCCAGAATCAGAATCAAATGCTTGCCGATCGAGCTGACTTTATTATGCAAAAGCTGCTCGAACTCTTTCAGCAGATAGTATTTGTCGTCATTCAGCGCGACTTCGCCCTTACCGCGCAGTTGCTGGTTGATTTCTGCCAAAATATGTTCGAAGGGCAGGTGGGCAGTGTGTAATTTGATCGTTGTATAAAGGTCTTTGCGCAGGCGGGAAATCAGCACATTCAGCACCATTGTTTTCCCGCTGCCGATTTCACCGGTCATGGCTCCCATGCCCATCCCGCGATCTGAAACCAGATAGAGCAGGCGCGCCAAGGCTTCACCGTGCGCTTCGCTTTCAAAGAAAAACTGTGCATCACAATTTGATTCGAACGGCGGCTGTCCCATTTTCCAAAAGGAAAGATATTCCATACAATGTTCCCCCTGCTTAATTGGACAGGACAATAAATCATGTTGACCGTATTTTAAAAGAAAAACTTGCAACTAACTGCCGCTCAACGGATTTTAAGAAACACGTCTCTCAGTCATTAGGTTGGTTTATAATCCTTCCTGCTTGATGGCATGACAGGTAGGTATTACATTATAGGATTAACCTGCGGCTTTTTAATATGAAAACTTCCTTAACAAGCATTTTTCAACCGGTAAAACGGAATGCGAAACGTTTTCACCAGACGAAGTACTTTGGCTGGCTTAACGGCTAAGGTCTGTGGACGAAAGTCTCCTCAGATCCGTTCCGGTGTTTCGATTCCAAGGAGGTCGAGTCCTTGCTTCAGGGTGGTGGCGGTGAGGGTGCAGATGCGGATACGGCTTTCGCGGACGCCTTCGTCAGCCTTAAGAAACGGGACGTTTTGGTAGAAAGAGCTGTAGGCCTGTGAGAGGTCGAAAAGATAGTCGGCGAGAACGCTGGGCCGGGCGAGCTTGGCGGCGGCTTCAACGGCGGCCGGGAAGCGGGTGAGTTTCAAGGCCAGACGGCGTTCCTGTTCTTCGGTCAGGACGACAGGGAATTCATCGGGATTTTTGCCCGGAAATTTTTCGGCGTATTTGTCGCGGACGCTGGCAATACGGGCGTAGGCGTATTGCAGGTACGGCCCGGAGTTGCCGTCCATGGCGAGTGCTTTTTCCCAGGTGAATGTAACGAGGCTCTGCGGGTTCTGGCTGAGGTCGGTATATTTGATGGCTCCGATGCCGACGGCGCGGGCGATCTCGTGTTGCTGCGCCGCATCCATGCCGGGGCTGGAGGCTTTGACAATTTCAAGAGCGCGGGCTTCCGCTTCGTTGAGCAACGCTTCGAGCTTGATGACATTGCCTTCGCGGGTGGAAAAGGTTGCCTCAGGCAGACGCATGAGGCCGAACCAGACGTGAGTCAGTCGGGTTGGCACGCCGATTTTTTTACAGATGTGAAAGAACTGTTTGAAGTGCAGCTGCTGGCGCTCATCGGTGACATAGATGATTTCTGCAGGTTTGAATTCTTCCGTGCGAGCCATGACCGTGGCTATGTCGGTGGTGGTGTAATTATAGCCGCCATCGCTTTTGCGGACGATAGCGATGTTAAGTCCGTCAGCTTCGAGATCGCAAACGAGTGCGCCGTTACTCTCGGTTACGAGCCCTTTTTCTTTGAGTAGATCAATAACGCTCGACAGGCGGTCGTTGTAAAAACTCTCGCCGCGGCAGAGGTCAAAGGAGACGCCGAGCCGTTTATAGATGCGGTCGAATTCATTGAGGGTGAGCTCAACAAACGTTTCCCAGAGCGCACGGTTTTCTTTATCACCCTGCTGGAGTTTGACAAGTTCCGCTTTGGCTCGCTCACGCCAGATTTCATCCTCTTTGGAAAGATTGTAGCTTTTGACGTAGATGCGTTCGAGTTCTTCGACGGGCGTGGTTTTGAGCGCTTCGGCGTCGGCAAATTCGCGATAACCGAGAATGATGAGGCCAAACTGTGTGCCCCAGTCGCCGAGATGGTTATCGGCGATGACATTGTAGCCAAGAGCGCGATAGAGCCGATCAAGGGAGTTGCCGATGACCGTGGATCGGATGTGGCCGATGTGCATCGGTTTGGCAACATTGGGGCTGGAGTAGTCGATGATTACAGTCTGATTTTTCCCAAGGTTCGGAACGCCGATCTTTTCATCGGCCAGCATGGCTTCGAGCTGCGCAGCCAAAGCAGTGGTTTTGAGTGTTATATTGATGAAGCCCGGTCCGGCAATCTCTATTTTTTCGACGAAGTCCGGATGAACAGCTTTTTTGTATGTCAGTGCAACGGCGCGCGGATTAGTTTTCAACTCTTTGGCGAGTTTCATGGCGGTTTCGCACTGGTAGTCGCCGAATTCTTCGTTTCTGGACGGAATAACACCGCTGGGAATAGCACTATGGGCTTCAGGGAAGTTGGTGGCAGTAACTTCGGCAGACCACGAAGAGAGTAATGTCTCAAATGAAATGATTTCTTTTTTCATGTTTGGTAATTCCGTGCTGAAAGCAGGGCGGATAAGACCATATTCCAGCATCCAGTTAAAGCGCCTAATTAGGCTTGTATTTGGAGAGTGGAAAACTAAAGTTCTCACGTCTGCTATAAAGGAAACGCAGATAACAGATTATTGAAAGGGAACAAAATGGCTATAGAAAAGAAAACCACGAAGACGACGGCGAAGAAACCGGCGGTAAAAAAAACCATTGCAGCCAAACCGGTTGCGACGAAAGCGGCTGCGAAAAAAACTTCGGGCGAAAAAGCTGTTGCGGCAAAAACCTCTGTTTCTCAGGAGAAGTTTTACTCGATGGTCAGCGAAGCAGCCTATTTTTCAGCTCAGAACGATGGCAACCGCAAGGGTGCCGCAGAGTACTGGGTTGAAGCCGAAGCGGCCGTGCGTGCTAAATTCAATGTGAAATAACACGCCGGTGTGCCGGGTGATGTGCATTCGCCGTCGGCTTGTTCGTCGTTAAACGAACCGGTTCCGGGTGAGAGTGCTCTCTATGGTGAGCACTTTTTTGTCTCATGTCCGTTCTCCTTTTCG
This sequence comes from uncultured Verrucomicrobiota bacterium, assembly GCA_903826865.1. Lineage (GTDB taxonomy): Bacteria > Verrucomicrobiota > Kiritimatiellia > Kiritimatiellales > Tichowtungiaceae > Tichowtungia. Next base: position 13,548 of record CAIKGD010000046.1, on the reverse strand, counting down.
AGATTCTTCAGCCGATGGGCGTGAACCTTCCGCATGTCGCCGTACTCTTTGCGCAACGGTAATAATTCTGCTCGCTGATTCCCCGCTTTGCGGCCGGCTGTTGGAACGGTCTGGCCTTCAGCCAGCAATATCGCAGCGTCCCTGAGGATACTGATGATCTGCGCTGCGTTGCACTTTTTCCTGATCCGGCATGTGTTCTCCTTATTTTTTTACCCGCAGAATACTAACTCTGCGAGTGGTTTCGTTACCCCCCAAAACATGAAGGTATCTTTTCTGTCTACTGAGCCATCAAAGAATCTTAACCCTGAATAGAAATTTATTCCGAGTAAATTTAAGTTGACATTTTAAAAAGTATATATTTTTATATCAAAATAACGAAACGGTGCATATTTAGATCATTAGTTATTTAAAAAACCGGTTGAAGAAATTCAGCAAAACATGCAGCACGGGGTGTATAAGATGAAAAGTGATGCCGATCTGCGCATGGCGTCGACCGGAGCGGTTCGTAAGCAGTTGCACGAGGGTTTGTCGGATTTTGATCCACGCAAGTTTCTGGCGGATGCCGAGCATTTGCAAGGCACGCCATGTGGCATTCGGAGCGTGCGGGAACACCTCAAAAATCCGTGTTATCAATTTGGAAAAGATGTCGATTCGCTATGCCAGAGGTGATTTTCACTGAACAGGAAATGTATGATGAAATCAAAAACGGAAGTAATTGAAATGGAATCACGAAAAGCAGAAATCCGCCGCCTTCTGCAGCTTTCCCCGGCAGAAGTACAAAAACTGGCTGGCAAACGGTTGCTTGTGTGCGCGGATATCGATGAACTTCACAGGAAAATGGCTGAAGATATGGTAAGTGAAATCGAAGCAAACAACAGCCGCCGGAAGCCGACTAGGCTGATCTTGCCGGTTGGCCCTGTCGGACAATATCCGTATCTCGCGTCCCTGATTAATACGCGGAATATTTCGCTGTCAGAGTGCTGGTTTTTCTTTATGGATGAATACTGTGACGAGCAGGGCGGGGCAGTTGGCGCGAATCATCCCCTGAGTTTTAAAGGGTGTGCGCACAGAGAATTTTTCAGTCGGCTTGACGGATCGTGCGGACTGAAGCCGGACCGTGTTGTTTTTCCTGATGAAAAAAATATAGTGCGGCTGGAACAGATCATTCATGAGGCCGGCGGGATTGACACCTGTTACGGAGGAATCGGTATCCATGGGCATGTTGCGTTTAACGAGCCGGTGGAACAGGTCGCTGACACAGGGCCCAGAGCCGTCCGTCTGAACGATTTCACTGTTACGCTCAATGCGGTCAGGGCGGAAGTCGGGGGTAATCTGGAGTGCTTTCCCCGCTATGCTTTTACACTGGGCATGAAGCAGATTCTTTCAGCAAGAACTATCCGGCTGTATTGCCGGAACGGTTGCAATCTTGATTGGGCTAATACAGTGTTGCGCATTGCGTTGTTTGCCGCATCGGGTGATGACTACCCGGTGACCCACATAAGAGATCGTAATTACTATATAACGACCGATCAGGACACGCTTTCATCGCCGAAATGGATCATCTGACAGAGGACGCCGGGAGAGAGATTGTAAACCGCAGCATATAAACAGGAGACACAATGGAAAGCTTAGTGCTTCACTTAGGGCCGCTTGACTACGTATTCGTGGCTATTTATTTCATATTCGTTATTTCTGTCGGTTTTGCCATGCAAAAAAAAGGCAGCCAAAGTTCGGCAAGCTTTTTTCTTTCGGGACGAAACATTCCCTGGTGGGTGCTGGGGTTGTCCATGGTCGCAACGACTTTTAGTATCGGCACACCTCTGATGGTTGCCGGCTGGACCCGCGAAGCAGGGATCGCAAAAAACTGGGAATGGTGGTGCTTTGTTTTCGGTCAGATGTGCACGACCTTCTTTTTTGCCAAGATGTGGAGGCGGACGCAGGTTTTTAATGACGCACAATTCATCAACGTCCGGTACTCCGGCAAAGAGGCTTCCTTTCTGCGCGGATTCCGGGCTTTGTACATGGGCTTTATAATGAACATTCTGGTGCTGGGAACGGGTCTGATCGCTGTGGCCAAAATCGGAACCGTGCTGATGGGAATCTCGCCGGACAATCCGGATTATCAAGCCTGGCAGTGGGGCATAACAATTGTATGCGGATTGGTTGCTTTGACCTACACTGCGCTCGCAGGCTATGCAGCGATTGTCATAACGGATGTTGTCGGATTTATTGTTGCCATGACTGGAGCTATTCTGATTGCCGTCTTTTCCGTTAAACATCCTTTAGTCGGCGGGATGGACGGGCTTATCAACACTCTCCAGACTACGATGCCGAATATGCTGAAGATCATTCCTGATGCCGGCACCGTCGGAATGATGTCACTGAGTTCGATTATCATTTTCGCCTCTGTCCGGTGGTGGGCGCAGATTTACGGCGGTGCAGAACCGGGCGGTGCAAGTCATGTTGTGCAGCGCATGATGTCTGCCAAAAGTGAAAAAGATGCTTTGCTGGGAACCTTGCTGTTCAATGTGATGCACTATGTGGTTCGTCCGTTACCTTGGATCATTGCGGGCTTGGCCTCGATTCTGATTTTTTCGAGGGAAATGTATCCAGATCATGAAAAAGTCTATTTGGCGCTAATTGATTTTCTTCCGGGCGGGCTGAAGGGGCTGGCGGTAACGTCATTGTTCGCAGCATTTCTGACAAATACGGATACCCGTTTGAATCTGGGAGCCTCCTATTTCGTGAATGACTTTTACCGGCCGTATGTGGTCAAAGACAAAGAAGATCGGCATTATGTCCGGGTCGCCAAAGCAGTCACAGTAGTTCAGATGATTCTGAGCTATTCCATATTTTTTGTGGCGAATGACATCCGGACACTCTTTTTCATCTATGTAGGAATCGGCAGCGGTGCCGGGCTGGTTTACATGCTCCGGTTTTTCTGGTGGCGGGTTTCCGCCTGGAGTGAAATCGCGGCTATGTCTGCCGCACTCATTTGCATGATTGTATTCCGGTGGTTTATTTACGGAACGGAGCAGGCCTTTCAGCAGAACGGACTGCAATATATGTTCATATCGCTGGGGATTGTAACGGCGGTTTGGGTCACAGTAACCTTCATCACCCGTCCGACGGATAAAGAAAAACTGAAAGCATTTTATCGTTTGGTGCGGCCCGCCGGACCTTTCTGGCGGCCCATTTCTGAGGAATTGAAAAAAGAAGGCGTAGTGCCTGATACGGGTTTCAAAACGGCCTTCATCGGATGGATATTTTCCGGCCCGATGGTTTACGGATACCTGTTCAGCCTGATCTATTTCTTTACCGGTCTGCCGGCGAAGGGCGTCATTTCTCTGAGCGTCGGGATCGTATGCACCTTTGTCACGGTTTGGTCAGTAAAAAAACTTACTTCCACAACGTCTGCAGTAAAACAGGCTTAATTAACGTGGATCTATCGGAGAGCAACAATTATGGATATCTATGCAACACGAGTGTCTGATTTAGTGCAGTCTTTGCAGGAAAAAATCAAGGTGGTTGATAATACCGCCCAGCTTAACCAGTACCTGGCAATGCACTTCGCGGAGCTGCTGGCGCAAAAAACAGCGAAAAATGAACTGCTTACGGTGATCTGCCCGGTCGGCCCTCTGGACTACCGCTTTTTCGCACAGGAGGTTGTTCGCAGAGGACTCAGTTGCAGAAATCTGCGGACGATCAACATGGATGACTATCTGGATGAAAACGATCAGCAGATTAGTCCGAAGCATCCCCTGAGTTTCCGTAAATTCATGGAGGAGAGTTTCTTCACCTATCTGCCGAAGGATAAACGCCCGCTGCCTGAAAACATAATCTTTCCTGATCCCGATGCTCCGGAAAAGATCACCGAACTGGTCGATGAAATCGGCGGTGCGGATATTTGCTGGGCCGGGTTTGGCATCACCGGACATGTTGCGTTTAATGATCCGCCGGCGATGGAAGGTATGCCGGAGGATATTGAGAGTTTCCGAGCTTGCAAGACTCGCAAGCTGACCATCAGTCCGATGTCCTTTGCCCAGATGGCCATGGGCGGAACCAACGGTAATCTGGATATTTTGCCGCGCCGCGCCGTTACCATCGGCATGTATGAGATGCTCAAAAGTAAAAAGTTTTTTCTCACCTTCATGCGCAACTGGCATGCGGGTTTGTGGCGCCGGGCATTGCTGGGGCCGGTGACCAGCGGGTTCCCGGGCTCTCTGCTGCAGGAGCATCCGAATCTTTCTGTTGTAATGACGAAACTTGCGGCGCAACCGGCGATGGTTAACACCGCGCAGGCAACCGGAGAAAATGGATGAGGTTTGTGTTGGACGAAAACGGTTAGCTGATCAGGCGCCTGCGAAATATCAATGGAGAATATTTTAAAACCGGTCTGGCACGGCATTAATAAAGTGAGCTTTCGGGAAGCCTCCCGGTTCAACTGCATCAGGTATTTCGACGAACCGACCGGAGCGATGGAGTATCAACATACAGGGTTCCGGTAAAATTGTTAATGAAAAGCTATTTATACATTTTAATGGCGATGCTGGTCTGGGGTCTGGAATATATCCTGATCAAAGTCTCCGCACCCGGCTCGTCGCCACTGATGGCTGGCGCCATCATGTTCTTTGTCGGCGGACTGCTGCTTTTCTGCCATCTGTCGGCCGGGCGGCACCTCTGTTTGAGAAAAATAAAACGCAATTTAAAGACGCTGCTGTTGGTTGGCTCAATCGGCGCGGGATGTAATATCTTCCTGCTGACCGGTGTCAGGCTGACCTCCGCAGCCAATGCATCCGTGCTGGGGAAAGCGGATGTTTTGTTTGCGCTGATCCTTTCGGCTCTAGTGTTTCACGAACAAATACGGAAAAATTCCCTGTGGTTTGTTCCTCCGATGATTGCCGGCATGTGCTTGCTGAACACCGGGCAAGGATTGAACATCGGGGAGCCGGGCCGTGTCGGCGACTGGCTGATACTGGGACATGCCTTTCTGCTGGCTCTGAATGCGTATTTTATAAAAGAAGCTGTAAAAGATACGGGGGCCTTACTGCTGGGTTTCGCAAACTGTCTGATCAACATGATCGTATTCGTGGCCGCCCAGCTGATTTGCTACCCGGCCGCTGATTTTTTGAACGTTGATTCCCGCAGCGCGGCGATTCTTGCCGCCGGCGGAGTTTGCGTCTATTTGTTTTTCATCGGGTATTATCAAGCGCTTAAGCGTCTTCCGGTATGGGAAGTCCGCCTGCTGATGCTGGGGGTTCCGGTGGTGACGGCGATTCTAGGGGCTTGTTTTATCGGCGAAGTGCCGTCCGGCAGACAGTTGACCGGGATGGCTCTCCTCCTGTCCGGTGCGGCAGGAATCGTGCTTTCCGGACGCAGCACATTCGTAAAAAAAGAACGCCTGTCTATTGGGGATATTGTCGGGTGAATGGACATCAAGGGAGAAGTGTTACTGTCAAGCAGCCTGAGTTTAACCTAAGGATGATAAAAATGAAAAAATTTAAAATAAAATGTATGGTTGTCGGCTTGTGCGGCTTGAGCTGTCTGGCCTTTTCAGAAGGGCCGTCCAAACCGGATTTAATATTGTACTCGGGGGGAGCGGCCCGTTATTCAATTATTATCCCGGACGGTTCTTCAGAGACTGTGAAGTATGCTGCGGAAGAATTGCACCGGTATCTTGGGAAAATGACGGGGGCGGATTTTGTTCTGGGCCATGAGGTTGTCACGCCCTCTATCATTCTATCGGATAAAGATTCCTTTGCCCGCATTTCAAAAGAACAGTTGCCGGTCGGGGCGGATTTTACCAATAATTTATTCGCATCAGATGGGTTCGCCGTGATGGTTCGCGGCGAGAATATTTATCTGGTTGGAGCGAATTCCCGCAATGTTCTGTACGCCGTGTACGATTTTCTCGAACGGCTTGGCTGTAAGTGGCTGGCTCCGGATTTTGCTGTTTATCGCGGCCGGAATGAATATGTCCCGTATTATGAAACATTAAGTTATTTGCATCCGGAAGACGTGGTTGAGAAGCCTTCTATGGAATACCGGAAACTTTTTATTGAAGAGGGGCTCTCTCATAACCTTGTCAACCTGAAGCAGATGATCGAATGGATGCCCAAAGCCAAATTCAACGTTCTGGTCTGTCCTCTGGACTATCAAGGGCAGGGCAGGGTGTGCTGGGATCGTTGGAAAGACGAACTGACACCGGAGCTTAGAAAGCGCGGAATTCTAATTGAGGTCGGCGGGCATGGCCATATGAATTTCATCAGTGCTGAAAAAGATAACGGACGTTTGTTCAAAGCACACCCCGAGTGGTTTGCAATGGATAAGGACGGTAAGCGGACGGATAATCATTCCCATGTAATTTGCAGTTCAAACAAAGATGCCGTGGATTATCTGAAAAAGAGTGTACTCAGCTATTTAAAACAGCATCCGGAGATTGATATATTTGATTTCTGGCCGCCGGACGGGGTTCGGTGGTGCACCTGCCCGGAGTGCGCTAAATTGGGCTCTCCATCCGACCGGATTGCCCTGATCAACACGGCCGTCGTGGAATATCTTAAAACGAATAATATTCAGACCCGGATTGAATACATCGGATATGCAAGCGTTGAAACTCCGTCTGAAAAAGTGAAGATGGATAGAGCAATGCTGATTGATCTCTGCCCATTCAAGCAGGATTTTACGAAATATATTTATGATCCAACCTCGAAAGAAAATGCTTCATTCATGGCAAATGTCTATGCCTGGAAGAAAAACTTCGATGGCGACATAGGCATCTATTCATACTACCGCAAGTATATGTGGAGAAGTCTGCCGGTCATGCTGCCGCATTATATGCAGGAAGAAGTGCGGTTTTATAAATCCATTGGAATTAAAGGAATTTATTCATATGCCGAACCGGGAGACTGGTTCACCTATGAACTCACTCTTTATGCGCTTTCGAAAATAGCTTGGAATACGGATGTGGATATTGATGCGGCGATTCAGGAATTGTGTGTCGTCCGTTATCCCGGGTGTCCGGCGCTGGCCAAAGAAGTATTTGAATTTTTTGAAAATACAGCAAGATTCTACTGCTCGATTCCCCAAACTGACGACAGGCCCGCCGGAGAGTATGCCGAAGTGTTGATCCGTATCGACAGGCTGATCGCACGGGTGAATGATGCGGAAGAACAAGTTAAAACCTGCGCTGATCTGGAGGAAAACCTGCGGCGCCTGCAATTGCAACTGGACTACATGCGCCGGGATGTTCAATTGCAGCAGGCGCGTATCAACGGAGTCTCGAAAGAGAACCGGCAGAAAATGGTCGGTGACTTGTTGAAATTTCTTGAGGCCAATACGGATCGGGGAATATTTGCGTATCGCAATCATGTGCGATTTAACGATCCGGCGAAAGTGCCGCCCACTAGAAGGATTTTACAAGTTTATAAGTGTCAATGATCAATTGGACGGCAGAACGCTGTCGTGCCGGTTAGAAAAATAATAACGAGTCATAGGAGGGAGATCATCATGAAAAAAATCGACATGCATCATCATCTGATCGAGGAAAAAAACTACGCAGACGCCTTGTTGCGTACTATGGATCGCCTGTCCATTGAAACCTGTGCGTTGATGGGTATCGGGCCGCTGTTTCGCAAACTGTTTGTCAAAGGGGTGCATGATACGAGTCAGTACGCTGACAACGATGCGGTTGAGGCTGTCTGCCGTAAACACCCGGATCGTTTTATCGGCTGGGGGTTTATCCGGCTGGGGGATGAAGGAATTGGTGTCGCGACCGTCACGGAGTTGCATAATCGCGGCTTCAAGGGGATTAAATTCCATGTTCCGAAAACCCGGTATGATGACGAAGTAAATTTTCCGGTGTATGCGAGGATTCGGGATCTGGGGATGCCCGCCCTGTTTCATACCGGCGTGGTGCGTCTGCCGCAACCGGCTCCGGGCGAGCGGGTGTCGTCGTTTAATATGGATTGCATCCATCTTGAAGCAATTGCCCAGGAAATTCCCGATTTTAAAATTATCATCGCTCACTTAGGTATTCAGAATTATTTGACCGCACTTACCTTGATCCGGATTTTTCCGAATATTTATGCCGATTTATCCAGCTCAACTCCCGGCTGGAGGGCGAATATCTCCATGTCACAATGGAAGCGTTTGCTGTGGTTTCCGTCCGCGCATGAAAAAATCATGTTCGGCAGTGACGTTCATGAGTCAGAAGTAGAGACCAGTATTGGTAGCTACGACGGTATTGCCGCCGCCGCCGGCTGGGGAGATGCAGAACAGCAGAACCTCTATTATAACAACGCCCGCAAACTGTTGGGTCTTTAAGCTGTGAAAAAATATGATGTACAACGTGTCGGGGTGCCGGTCGTAATCAATGCCGACTGGAATAAGCCGGTCTGGCGGGATATCCCTGCTATGTCCCTTGATTACCATATGGGAGAACATCCTTTGCACCGGCCCGAAACGATGGTCAAAATCTTGTACGATCAGGAAAGGTTGTACGTGGTTGTCAAAGTTCGTGACCGGTACGTCAAAGCCGTGGCGCAGGAACCGCAAGGAAAAGTCTGCCGGGACAGTTGTGTTGAGTTTTTCTTTACACCGGGGGATGAATCGCCCGGATACTTCAATTTTGAATTAAACTGTTGCGGGGTTTATCTGTTTCATTATCAGATACGCCGCCATGTGGATATGGTGCTTATTGGCAAGCCCGACTGCGACCGGATCAAAATCGCCCATTCGATGGCGGTGCCCATCGTGAATGAGATACAGGAGCCGGTTGAATGGACTGTAGAGTACAGTATTCCGTTCGACATCTTACACAAGTACCACACTTCGTATGCACCGGCCGAGCCCGGTGCCGTGTGGAGGGCTAATTTTTATAAGTGTGCCGATGAATCGTCTCATCCGCACTGGCTGACCTGGTCTCCGGTTGACTTCCCGACGCCGGATTTCCACAGGCCTGATTCTTTTGGTTTTCTGGAATTTATTTAAGATTACGGGGTCTTCAGTTGCCTTCGGCAGGTGAAAGATAATGTGCGTGGTGTCGGAAAATATTTTTCGGAAACACGATAATACGGGGCTAAATTTCATGAAAAGTTCACGGACGCAAGAGGATCAAGCACAAGACGCAGGGGAACCCGCAGTCAACTGGATACCCCGGCAGATGGCAGCAAAGCGGACGACAATCGGCATCCTGATGGCCGCATTGACGATAGGTGCAGGGAGCGCTCAAACTACGAACCTGGTTGCATCTGTTGACGTTGGCAATACGGTTTCGGAACAAGCCAGCCAGATTCAACTCAACGGATTCGGCCGCCCGGAGACGCTGGGCGGCAAGCTGTGCCGTAATGCTGATTCCACCGGTTCCGGTGATGGGAAAGGCGGCTGGGCTGTTTTCACATTTCCGTCCGCCACTGTTCAGGGGAAAGATAAAACGTATGCAGTGGAAATTTCCGTATGGGGGAAATCATCGCCGGTCAGGCTGCGCTTGCGGGATACGCGCATGCAGAAAAAAGACGGAAATCCCCTGTGGGTAACACTTTCCAAAGCGACAGGAACATTATCAAAAAAAGAGGAATGGAACACGCTGGTCTTTGAAGTCACTCCCGGACAATTGGATGACACCTCTCCGACTCAGTCCATCGGGATCGGCGGCGGCGATTCACAGATATGGTTTTCGAAAATTGCGATCCGGACTTTGTCAGGCAAAGGGGCTGCTGGCTTTTCTATTCTGAAAGGGCAACGTGTTATGCCAGGAACGTATCCTGTTGGAACATTGATCGACAAAGGAAAAGCCCTTGCGACCATCGTTATTCCGGCCGACGCGGATGCAGGGCTGCAATATGCCGCTGCGGATATGCAAGAAGTTTTCCATGAAATGACCGGCGTTGTTTTACCGGTCGCGGATGATGCGCAGACGGTTTATGGCAATCGTATCCTGCTTGGCGATGCGCGTTGTTCCGGTGAGCTCATTACTCCGGCGGAAAGAGCCGCTCTGGGCAAAGAAGAATTTATAATTCGCCAGCGCGGGCGCGATCTGGTGATTACCGGGGGAGGATCTTATGGCGTTATCTATGGTTGTGCAGAACTGTATGAGCAGCTTGGTGCCCGGTGGTATATGCCGGGTGAACTGGGGGCGTGTGTTCCTAAACTAGAAACCATCCGCTTTGAGAATTTGAATATCCGGCGAACACCCTCATTTGCAATGCGATGGGTCGGTAAGGATTTGAAATGGAATCTGCGCAACCGGTCCAATTTTGTTTCAGATCAGCAAATGCCACCGGCTTTCATCGTCCATCCCAGCATTTACCATTCCCAGCAATACTGGCTTCCGGATCAGGAGTACTTTGCCGGGCATTCCGATTTCTTCGCCCTCATCGACGGTAAACGTTCACGTGACGAAAAGACCCGGAAGCTTTGCAACTCCAATCCCGGCGTTGCGAAAGAAATAGTGAAAAATATGGCCCGCGATTTTCGCGAAAAACCGTATATAAATCTGCTCTCCCTTTCGCCTACTGACGGGCGCGCCAAATGCTGGTGCGAATGTGATGCCTGTCGTGCACTTGATCAGCCGGACTACGCTCTGATTGGCGAACCCATTCCCAGTGACTGCCTTTATTCCCGGCGGCAGATGGTTCTTTATAATAAGGTCGCCTCGGAACTGGAAAAAGAATTTCCTGATCAACGCATCCTCGTCGGTGCCTACGCCAATTACACCTGGCCGCCGAAGGATCCGGCTCTGAAGGCTCATCATAATTTGGCTGTCATTATCTGCCGGTATGAAAACTACTGCTATGCTCATCCGGTCAAAGATGAACAGTGCGAACCCAACCGGCGTTTTCTGGCGCTGATTCGCGCATGGAAGGAACAAACGCCCCACATCTATTTCTACGAATATTACCTGAAAACCGCCTGGCTGAATTTTCCCTGGCCGATCGTCCACAGTATCTCCGCCGATATTCCTTTCTACAAACAGATGGGCGTCGAGGGACTCTATACGCAGTATTCGACCGACACCATCTGGACTGATTTCATGCCGATGTATATTGCCGCCCGGCTCTTATGGGATCATACGGCCGATACCGCAGCCATTCTCTCTGAATTCTATACAAAATTTTACGGCGAAGCCGCTTTACCCATGAAGGCCTATCATGAATGCCTGGAAAACGCCATGGCGAACAGTCCGCATGACCACATCGGCTATGCGCGGAAAACGGCCTATCTTCTCTTCACCGAGCAACTGGCAGGTGAGATGAAGAAACACCTTCAGGATGCTCAGGCGCTTGCTGCGACGGATATCGTTCGCCGCCGCCTTGACCGCATTGCCGTCATGACCGAATACACCGAACGGCTCGCGCGTTATTACCGTCTCACGGCTGAGGCTGGCGGGATGGACGAGGGCGATGCAAAGACTCAAATTCTGCTCAAGGCCTATGAAACCGGCGAGTCCCTGAGAGTGGATGTTCGCAACAATCCGAAGAAATACGAGGGCGTTGTCAATCCTGGCTGGCTGGTCAACGACATTTCCGAAGGCCGTACCATTCGCAATCTCCGCAAGACGCTGATCAAGGCCGGAGTCATTCAGACCGCAGAAGAAGACGACCGGCCTGAAGGCAAACGGAAGGCTGATGTGCCGGAAGCCGAATAAAGCGCGGTGGACTTTTCCGCGTTTTTGTTTGGAAGCTTTTTTTCAAAAGCTTCCGGTTGGGAGGGCGGCGGCCAACGCATATAAAAACAAGGAGCAGGGGAATATATGATTAAGGGAATACTGAGAAAAGGACTGGTGCTTCTTCTGATGTGTAGTGCGAAGCATGTTGCGGGTGCACCCAATATCGTTTTTCCCGATCACTTTACGAACAATGTCGTTGCCGACAGCGACTCTGAAGCAGGGTTTTGGTCTGTTGAAACACAGTTGAACAGCACGATTACAGAATCGGGCGGGCAGGTGATTATAACAGCGGCTCGCAGCAATATGGGGAAAGCAGCACGAGCGGCTTTAACAAGCAAAGTAGATCGTCGTTTTAACTTTTTCAATTCAACGGGACTGACGTTTTCTGCGGACTTTTACTGTGGCGGAACTTCCGGAATAGCGGGGGATTCGGCAAACAGGGTTTTTCGTTTTTATCTGGGTGACGTGGCCGGAGCGAATCTGACTCAAACTGCAAATTATTTGAGCGTTCAGGTGCTGGGAACCGGGAAAGTGCAATTAACAAAAAAAGTGAATGGCAACGTTGGCACAATGGTGAATGACGTTAGCATGTCCGGACTGCCGGATGGATTCAGTCTGCATCTGGATGATCAAAGCTTCACCCTGCACGTCATTTACAATGCGCAGACAAACACTTTTACCGGTGCCCATGGTCTTGACGCAGCAAAATGGGGTACTGGCAGCGCCTTGACCTTTAATGCCCAGCTGGGGAGTTTAGCACCGACTAATGCCGCCACGGTCATGGGCATTTCCCGGTTTACAGTAACATCGGAACTGATTCCGCCGGTTTTGATTAATGTGTCCTCTGTGGTACCGGGCGAACACCCGTCCGGTTTACTGATTCACAATGGCAAGGCGTATGCTTCTCTGGTTATCCCCGCCGGTGCAGGTGCGGCGGAAAAATATGCGGCGGGTGATCTTCAGAAAGTACTTTATGACATCACCGGCGTGGCTCTACCCATTGTGACCGATACGCACGACATTTCCGGCAACCGGGTGCTGATCGGAAACACCCGTTTTACCGGCGGGGTTATTTCCGCTGCCGAGCGCTCCGGACTGGGGAAAGAAGAGTACATTGTCCGTCTTGCCGGACGGGATATGGCGCTGGTTGGCGGCGGGCCGTACGGCACAATCTATTCTGTGGCGGAACTGTACGACCTGTTAGGGGCGCGCTGGTATATGCCGGGTGAGCTGGGTGCCTGTCTGCCGCATCTGAACGAGGTTGTCTTTCAGAGTCTGGATGTCCGCCGCGCGCCCTCCTTTGCGATGCGCTGGATCGGGAATGACTTGCAGTGGGACATGCGCCAGCGGCAGAACCGTGTATTGTCTGCCGACAACATGCCTCCTGCGTTTTCAGTCAACCCGGATATTTATCATACGCAAAGAAACTTTATGCCGGATAAGTATTTCTCGACACACCCGGAATATTTTGCGCTGGTTAACGGCGAGCGCTCCCGGGATTCCGACCATCGCAAGCTCTGTAACGGCAGCCCGGAGGTGGCGCAAGTGCTCGCGCAGAACATGTCGGCATTCCTGCGCAACAACCCGGGCGTTGATCTGATCAGCCTTTCGCCCACGGATGGCGGGCTTTGGTGCGAGTGCGGGTTGTGCACGGCTCTGGATGAGCCCGGCGTTCCGGGCGACCAGCGTTACTCTCGCCGCCAGATGGTGCTTTACAACCGGGTGGCTGCCAGACTGGGAAAAGAGTTCCCCGACCAGAAGATTTTAGTTGGTGCCTACAATGTCTATACCTGGCCGCCAGCGGATCCGGAGATGAAGGCACACAGCAATCTGGCGGTGATCATCACGCACTATGCGCCGTACTGTCTGGCTCACCCGAC
>CAIKGD010000045.1 GCA_903826865.1 uncultured Verrucomicrobiota bacterium | reverse complement strand
CCACGAAAAGAAAAATCCAGCTTATGACATAATGTATCCGCCAACTACCAGTTTCATGCATTATATAACTTTATGGGTGGAAATGGAAAGAACCAGGAACCTTTTTGGTGACAGGATGCACTGGTAGGTAGTGAAGATTTTAAATTTAAAAATGGTGGGCAGGGAAGGATTCGAACCTTCGAAGGCATAGCCAGCAGATTTACAGTCTGCCCCGTTTGACCGCTTCGGTACCCTACCGTTCCTCGGTTAAGAGAACGGATACCATAGCCAAAAATAATCCGATGTCCACCCCGTTTTGACTTTTTCCCGTTCCGGAGCGGTGTTTTTTGCAAACATTGGAAAAACACGCTTGAAAGTTCCCGGAGCCCGACCGACAATCCCTGCCTTTTCAGTGCGGGAGTAATTCAGTGGTAGAATGCAAGCTTCCCAAGCTTGACGTCGCGGGTTCGACTCCCGTCTCCCGCTCCAGTCTTTTAATGTGCAGACTGCTTTTATTCAGGAAGAAGAAAAATGTTCAAACCGGTTGCCAGTAAAGTGGATTTTGCGGAGATGGAGGAGGGTGTACTCGCCTTCTGGCAGAAGCACGGTACGTTTAAAAAATCGGTCGAAAACCGCGCAAAAAATTCCGAGTACGTTTTCTACGACGGTCCTCCGTTCGCCACCGGTCTGCCGCACTACGGCCATCTGCTCGCCGGCACCATCAAAGATATCGTTCCGCGCTACCAGACTATGCGCGGACACCGGGTTGAACGCCGGTTCGGCTGGGACTGTCACGGCCTGCCGATCGAAGCGCTTGCGCAGGAGGCGCTCGGCCTCGCCGGTGCACCCGCCATCGTCGAAGCAGGTGTCGGCGTCTTCAATGAGCAGTGCCGTTCGATGGTCACCAAATATGTCGAGGAATGGGAAAAGACCGTCACCCGCATGGGACGATGGGTCGATTTCAAAAACGACTACAAGACCATGGACAAAGATTTCATGGAAACCATTTGGTGGGTGTTTTCCGAACTGTGGAAACAGGGCCGCATTTACCGCGCCCACCGCATCATGCCCTACAGCTGGAAGCTCAACACACCGCTTTCCAACGTTGAGGCAGGCCGCAACTATCAGGACGTACAGGATCCTGCCATTACCATTCGCGTCAAACTGAACGGCTTTGAAATTGAAAATGCCTATGCGCTGGTCTGGACGACCACTCCGTGGACGCTGCCGTCCAATCTCGCGATATGCGCCGGAGCCGATATCGATTACGTCGCCGTGCGCGACGCGGAGAGCGGCGAGGTCTATGTGCTGGCCGAAGCACGCTTGAGCGCGTACTACAAAAAAGCAGGCGAGTACGAAATCCTCAAAAAGTTCCAAGGTTCGGAACTTGCCGGACTGACCTACGAGCCTCTTTTCGACTATTTCAAGGACAATCCCCGTTCGTTCCACGTTCTGCTCGACGGTTTTGTCAGTACCGAAGACGGAACAGGCATTGTTCACATGGCACCGGCTTACGGCGAAGACGATTACCGTATCTGCCGCGCCGCTGGAATTCCGCTGGTTGAACCGCTCGACGAAGACTGCAAGTTCACCGCGCAGGTGCCTGATTACCAAGGGCAGTTCTGCAAAGATGCCGATAAGGCCATTATCAAACGGCTCAAGGACGAAGGAAAGCTGGTTCACCAGTCCACCATCCAGCACAGCTATCCGTTTTGTGAGCGCACCGACACGCCGCTGATTTACCGCGCCATTGATGCATGGTATGTCCGTGTCGAAGACCTGCGCGATGAAATGCTCGCCAACAACGCACAGGTGCACTGGATGCCCGAATACGTCGGCGAAAAGCGTTTTGCTAACTGGCTGGCTGACGCCAATGACTGGAATATCAGCCGCAACCGTTTCTGGGGTTCCTGCATTCCAGTCTGGGTCAATGTGGACGATCCGTCCGACACCATCTGTATTTCATCGGTGGCTGAATTAGAAAAACTTTCCGGGCGGAAAGTCACCGATTTGCATAAGCACATGATCGATGACATTCTGATTCAAAAGGACGGCAAAACCTACAAGCGCACGCCGGAAGTGCTCGACTGCTGGTTCGAGTCCGGTGCCATGCCGTACGCCCAGCAGCATTATCCGTTTGAGAACAAAGCGCACTTTGAAGCCAACTTTCCGGCGCACTTTATCGCCGAAGGGCTCGACCAGACCCGCGGCTGGTTCTATACGCTGATGGTGCTTTCCACTGCACTTTTTAAAAAACCGGCCTTCCGGAACGTGGTCGTCAACGGCCTTGTGCTGGCCGAAGACGGACTTAAAATGAGCAAGCGGCTCAAAAACTATCCCGATCCGCTGCATGTGGTTCATGAATACGGCGCCGACGCGCTTCGCCTTTACATGATCAATTCGCCGGTTGTCAAAGCCGAGTCGCTGCGGTTCTCGGAAGAAGGCGTCAAACACGCATTGCGTCACCTGCTCATCCCGCTCTGGAACTCCTACAGCTTCTTCGTCACCTACGCCAACATCGACAAATGGGCGCCTGGGAAATCGAAGCCGGGACAAAGTAAAAATCTGCTCGACTGCTGGATCGAAAGTTCGCTGGCCAATCTCTGTCAGGAAGTGACGGCCGCGATGGACAACTACGACCTGCAGCGCGCGGTTCGTCCGTTTGTGGCCTTCATCGAAAACCTGACCAACTGGTACATCCGCCGCTCGCGCCGCCGCTTCTGGAAGAGTGAGGATGACGGCGACAAGCAGCAGGCCTATGCCACGCTCTACCACGCGCTGATCGAACTCTGCAAAATTGCCGCACCTTTCACGCCGTTCATCGCCGAAGAAATTTACCGCAACCTGCGCACAGACGACATGCCCGAGTCCGTTCATCTTTGCGACTTTCCGACCGCCGAAGGCGCGAAGCGCGACCTTGCGCTGGAAACCCAGATGCGCATCGTTATGGATGTCGTCAGCATGGGCCGACAGCTTCGCAAAGACCGCGACGCCAAAGTCCGCCAGCCGCTGCGCCGTCTTGATGTGGTCAGCCGCGATAGCGGACTGCTTAATCAGGTAGGCGAACTCAAAGAAATTATCGCCGAAGAGCTTAATGTCCGCGAAGTGTTCTTCGATGACGATGAAACCAGTCTTGCGACGCTCAGCGCCAAAGCCAATTTCAAAACGCTTGGCCGGAAATTCGGAAAGCAGGTGCAGCAGATCCATCAGGCCGTGCAGAAACTTTCCATCGACGAATTGAAAACCGCCGCGGCGGGCGAGGGGATCACACTCAAAGTCGGCAGCGAAACATTTGAACTCGCCGGCGAGGATATCATTGTTGAGCGCATTCCGAAAGAAGGCCTTGCCGTGCAGGCGCAAGGCGCGCTGGTGGTTGCGCTCGATCTCGAACTGGATGACGACCTGATCCGTGAAGGACTGGCCCGCGAACTGGTGAATAACGTTCAGCAGTTGCGCAAAGCGCACGACTTTGAAGTCACGGACCGGATTCACCTGAAAATTTCGTCTGACCAAGCGGTGCAGGAGGCTGTCGCCGCTTTCACTGAGTACATTCAGGCCGAAGTTCTTGCGCGCTCGATTGCAACCGTCGAAACGGAGGGCGAAACCATTGATCTCAACGGCCACGCCTGCATCATCGCTATTGAAAAAGCTTAGGCATCAATTCCTGCTTCTTGCCGCGCTGCTCCTGCTGGGAACAGGTTGCGCGTCTATTCGTCCACCGCACGGCGTTCCGGCGCGCACTGTAATGATAGAGACGACCAGCTACTGCGCCTGCGGTCAATGCTGCAGCTGGGAGCGGGTCTGGTGGGCGCCGTGGCGGACCGTATACTCCACCGGCCCGAGTGCGGGAAAACCGAAGAAAGTCGGTGTTACAGCTTCGGGAACCAAAGCACACGAGGGCACTATTGCCGCCGACCGGCGTTATTATCCGTTCGGTACGATTATGTACATTCCGGGATACGGTTACGGACGGGTAGAGGACACAGGCGGTGCCATTAAAGGTCCGTCGCGCATTGATCTGTTTTATGAATCGCACAGGCAGGCTCTTCAATGGGGCCGTCGGCGGGTGCCGGTCAAGGTCTGGTGACTTTATAGTTTTGGAACGATATCCCCGACGCCGTTCAGTACATAGTTAGGCCGGTAGGCAAAACGGCCGATATCTCCGGGCTGAGTAACACCGCTCATCACCAGCACGGTCGTGATTTCCGCTTCGACCCCCGCGATAATATCCGTGTCCATCCGGTCGCCGACAATCGCCGTTTCTTCGCGCTGACAGCCCAGTTTTTTGAGGGCATTACGCATCATCAGCGGATTCGGTTTGCCGACGTAATAGGCTTTGGCGCCAGTCGCCAGTTCAATCGGCGCGAGCAGTGCGCCGGTCGCCGGAACAATCTGTCCGCCTTCAATCGGGCCTGTCAGGTCGGGATTGGTTCCGACCAGTTTTGCGCCGTTCAGCACCAGTTTTACCGCATGGCAGAGGCGGGCGTAGTCATAGTTTGCGCTTTCGCTCACTACGACGTAGTCCGGATTGGTGTCGTTGATTGAATACCCTTCGTCATAGAGCGCGTTGATAATGCCGGCGTCGCCGATGACGTAGGCCGAACCGCCCGGCCGCTGGCTGGCCAGAAATGTCGCGGTGGCCCGTGCGCTGGTGTAAAAATGACTTTCACCCACCTTCAGCCCCATGCGTGCCAGCTTCTCGCTCAGTTCGCGCAGTGTGCGTGCACTGCTGTTGGTCAGAAAAAGGAATTTCTTATTCTCCTTGCGCAGCCACGCCACAAATTCGAGCACGCCCGGCAGCAGCCTGCTTCCGTGGTAGATCACGCCGTCCATATCGCAAATAAACGCCTTTTTGTCCTGTAAATTCTTCATTTCAAAATCTCCGTTTTTAAAGCCGTCAAAAGGGTAGCCGGTTTTCCAGTCATTGGAAATGTTTCTTCTATTTCTCTTATCTGGCGATCAGTGGAGCGGGAATCCGGTTGAAAACCGGGAGGTGAATGAACCGTCGGCGGCATGAAGAATAAAAAACGCCTGAAACTCCGGATGTTTGTCCAGCCATTGGAACCCTTTTTCCGAACCCATCACGCAAAGGGCGGTGGCGAGGGCATCGGCATCGATGCACTGCGCCGTGATTACGGTTACAGAGGCAACATCCGACTCGGAGGGCTTTCCAGTGTGCGGATTGATGATGTGCGAGTAGCGTGTGCCGTCGTCGCGGGTTTGAAAATTGCGGTAATCGCCGGATGTGGCCAGCGCTTTTCCGGAAAGTTCCACTGTCCGGAATATTTTTTCGCCGGACGCCTTGCCGGGCTCGGGAGATTCAATCCCGACGCGCCACGGCTTTCCGGACCGTTTAGTTCCTTCGGCGATAAGTTCGCCGCCCACTTCGACGAGAAAGCCGGTACAGCCGTTTTTGCGGATTACAGCGGCAACGCAATCCGCGCCGTAGCCGTCAGCGATCGCCGCAAGGTCGAGCTGGAGCCGGGGATGTCCTTTGATGAGCGTACCGTTTTCCAGCCGCACCTTCTGCCAGCCGACAGCCTTCATGATCTCTTCGAGCGGATCCCGATTCTTTTTCGGTCCGAAACCCCAGTGATCGACCAGCGGTTTCACCGTGGGGTCAAATGCGCCGCCGGTCTGCACGCTGAAATCCAGTGCAAAGCGGATGAGTCGGGCGAACTCGGCCGAAGCGGGAAACGGTTCCGTTGAATTGAAACGGTTGAACTGAGAAATTTCCGTAGTTTCGTCCCAGATATTCACGAGCCGTTTGGATTCTTCGAGCGCGGTGTCAATTTGACGGCGGAGTTCCTTGAGCCGGTTAGTACTGAACCGTCCGGAAAGGGTGATACGGGCCGAGGAACTCATGGCAGGCTGTTCCCATGACGGATCGGAAACCGTCTGCGATTTAAACCACAGCAGACCGCTCAGTCCCGCCGCGCACACTATTACGATAACCAGATTTCTCTTCATGACCGCCGAGCTTTCCAGACATTGGAAAAAATCGCAACTGCGGAAAAGGTTTGCAGTTGTCTTTACCGGTGAGTCTGGCACCATGCGCCGCTTAATTTATGTCCTACTTGCTTTCAAATACCGGTCGAAACGTATCTTTCAGCCGCCATCTGTTTGTTCTTATTGCAATCAGCCTGATCGCCGCCGGTTGCTGGATGTTCCGCAGCAGCGCACCCAAAGCAGCCGAATCTGAGCATATTGATGAACCTGTCGTGCCGCCCGGTCTTTCATACACGTTTCCTACACCTCAAACCGGTCTAGGCGACACCAATAATCCGGACGTATTTATGCCGACGGAGTCCGGAAAGATCGAGTCGGCCTGGTACGGCTCAACCCGCACCCGGAAGTTTGGAAAGCAGTTTCTTCCGGCGTTCCATGAAGGGGTGGATATTGCGCCGGTGACACGCGACTCGAAAGGCCGTGCACAGGATCCGGTTTTCGCCGCAGCCGACGGATGCATCGGCTACATCAACCGAACCGGCGGCAACTCTTCGTACGGGATTTACGTGGTGCTGCTCCACCATGATGTTTTGGGCAAATACTATACGCTCTATGGACATCTTGCCTCTGCGGCGGCTGACTTGAAAGAAGGCGATGCCGTGTCGCACGGAACTGAAATCGGTCGTATGGGAAACACCTCAACAGCGGGAATACCGGTTCAGCGCAGTCATTTGCACTTTGAAATGGGGACGGTTTTAAACAACCGGTTCAGCGATTGGTTCCGTAAAGAAAAACTGAAACCCTTTCACGGCAATATGCACGGCTATAACCTCGCCGGAATAAATCCGATGGATCTGTTTCCGTATATGACCAACGGACAGCTCTTTGTTTTGCAGCAGTACATTACCAACTGTCCTGTCGCCTTCCGGCTGATCGTGCCGGTCACTGAAAAACCGGACTATTACTGCCGCTACCCGTCACTATGGACCGGCGGCGAATCCGGCGGCGTGATCGTCATGGACGTTTCGGAAAGCGGCGTTCCGTTAAAGGCCAGAGCGGCGACGGAAGAAGAAGCGGCATTGCTTCAGAAGAACAAGCCGCGTGTACTGGAAGTCTTTCCGGAAGTGCTGGGCCGCAACGGTGCCCGGCTGATCGTTGATCATGAGGGCGACTGGACGCTTGGCCGTAACGCCAAACAATGGCTCGGAATCCTTCTTTACCGTTAATGCACCGCCGGAGCGCAGTGATTGAAACCAAAAAAGCGCCCCCGAATCCCTGTCTTAGGACTGGAGGGCGACAATCCGGGCTCAGGCCTGCCGCCTGTTGCGCCCTTATTCCGCTTCGCCATAAAATCCGGTCACATCAAAAATACGGATAATACGGGAACTGCGGATGCACCAACGTGCTGTTAAACCCTGCTCCTCTGAAACGATAAACGAGGGCTGTCATCCCCGCAATCAGCAGGATCACCAGACCGGCGACCATCAAGGATGTAGCCGCATGGTGTTCATTGAACCAATGCATCGTCTGCGGCGAATGCACCGCCATATGCGGACGATGTAGATGAAGATGCCATCTTTCAGTTCTCATGATGCTCCCCTCCTTCCGTTGCACTTTCTGTATACCATTTTCCCGGAGAAAAAGCACTTTTTTAACTATTTTAACTCTGGTTCAGGCGCGAAAATGCGGCGGTTTTATGAGGCGGCAGCCGGAAATACTCTTACTCTTTTATCAGCGTCGGCGGGCCGCTTAAGAAGCCGAGTGAGGTCAGGAATTTATCCGTCTCCAGCAGGGTTTCGTAGTACTTGGCTTTGTGGAAAAAACTGTGCGGCTGGTCTTCGTACAGACGCAGGTCGCAGCGGGCACCGGCATCTTCTGTCAGCTTTTTGTACCGCTCGGCGGTCGCGACGGGAATCAGCTTGTCTTTGGTTCCAACTTGAAAAATCGTCGGCGGGGGCGGGTTGGTTTTATCAATATTTTCTATCGGCGAAATCGCCGGCCACCAGTCTTTGACACAGTCATAACCGAAGCCGTTCTTGCCGGTATCAGTCACCGGATTAAACAGAACCAGCGCATCCGGGCGGCAGCTGACGGATGTATCTTCGCCCTCTTCATTGAAATCCTTGACTATCGCTGCGGCCACCGCGACATGTCCGCCGGCCGAGCCGCCGCCGGCTGCCAGTTTATCCGGATCAATGCCCAGATCCGTTGCGTGTGACCGCACCCAGCGCATGGCTGACTTGCCGTCTTTCACGCTTTCCAGCGGTGTTGTTTGATGTTTACTTTTTGTCCGGTAGTCAGCGCAGATGGCCACCATGCCCCGGGATGCCAGATAGGCGCTTTGACGATAAAAAGCCGAGGGCTCGCCGTTGACCCATCCGCCGCCGAAGAAGAAGACAATCGCCGGGGTTTTATCCGTGGCTTTGTGTCCGGGCGGATTAAAAACATGCAGAGTGAGTTTTACATCACCGATTTTTTTATAGGGAATGATCTGATCCGGCTTAGGCAGTTCAACCGCTGAAAAAGCCGCGCAACCGACCAGTGTGACAACGATAGATATAAACATCTTTTTTTTCATAATCTGCTTCTCCACTTTTATTTAATTTTTTCCGAGATCGCAGAGGTTGCACTGACGGCAGTCGAGGCCGGGCGGACTCCAAAGGCGGCCTGCTTTTTTTGCTTTGCGCTGGTTGTTCCAGTTGATGAGAGCCAGCAGAATGCCGAGCAGAATAAACCCGCCGGGCGCCTGTCCCATGAGCATGAAGCTGTGCGTCCAGCCCTCGATCAGTTTGATCTCGAAGAGTGAGCCGGTTGACAGAAACTCGCGGATGCCGCCGATGACGGTGAGCGACAGAGTGAAGCCCAGACCCATGCCGATTCCGTCGGCAATCGAGGCAAGGATACCGTTTTTGCAGGCAAACGCTTCAGCACGGCCCAGTACAATGCAGTTCACGACGATCAGCGGGATGAAAATGCCGAGCGCCTGATAAATGGCCGCCGGTGCGTAGGCCTGCATGAGCAGGTCGACCACCGTAACGAAGGCGGCGATGACGACGACGTAGCAGGGGATGCGCACTTTTGACGGGACGACGTTGCGGATGAGCGAGATCACCATATTGCTGCCGGCCAGTACAAAAAGCGTCGCCAGTCCCATGCTGCATCCGTTGATGGCGTTGTTGGTGACCGCCAGAGTCGGGCACATGCCGAGCATCAGCACAAAAGTCGGGTTTTCTCGGATGATTCCTTTGGTGAGTTCTTTGAAGAGGCTCATTGGTTTTTCTCCTTCAGAAGCTGTTCTCTGTTCCGCGCGAATGTCTCAGCGATGGCGAAAACCGCGCCGCCGACGGCGCGGCTGGTGATGGTGGCACCGGTGACGGCGTCAAGGTTGCCGCCGTCTTTTTTGACCGCCCACGGCGTTTGACCGGCTTCGGTCTTCATCCCGTTAAACTGGTCGAGGATGCGGTTGGGCGGCAGGCCGGTTTCTTTTTTTCCGGCGAGGAGACCGGAAAGGGTTTTCTTGCGGATGCGCTCACAGACCACTGTTCCAAGTCCGGGCGTTTCCGACTGTTTTGTGACGAGCACGGTGGTGATGGTTCCGTCCGGCTTAAGTCCGGCCAGTATGCTGACTTCGCCGGCATAGCCTTTGGTTGTTACGGTTTCGCCGGCGAACCCGGTGATCTGTCCGTTTTTACGGGCGGCGTAAAATGTAACGCTGCCGAACGTGGCGGCTTCTTGGGTCGGCTGGTTGTCAAAAGCCGGCAGAACCTGACTCAGTGCGGCCGTGTTTTTCATCTGCTGGGCGGCGGCAATCGGCTTTTCAGTAATCAGAAAAACCCATGCCATCAGGGCTGTGGCGACGCAGGAAATCAGCCCCGTGCTCAGCACGAGCGGGAAAATTTTTACCTTTTCGCGGCTCATTGGGCGGCCTCCTTTTTAATGCGGATGTAGCCGAACGGTTTGCCGATGGTGTAGCGGTCAATAAGCGGGGTGAGTGCGTTCATAAAGAGAATGGAGAAGCTGACGCCTTCGGGATAGCCGCCCCAGATACGGATGACGCTGGTGATGATGCCGCAGCCGCAACCGAAAATAAGTGCGCCGTTGGCGGTCATCGGCGAGGTGACCATATCGGTTGCCATGAAGAAGGCGCCGATCATAAGGCCGCCGGCGAGGACGTGGTAAAGTGCGGGCGGGGTCAGTTCAGGATTAAAGTGGTGGGCGAGGCCGGTGATCAGCGCGACGGTTCCGATGAAGGAAGCCGGCACCTGCCATTTGATAATTTTACGGGACAGCAGGAATGCGCCGCCGATAAGCAGGGCGAGCGCCGAGGTTTCGCCGAGACAGCCGCCGACGTTGCCGTAAAAAAGGTCGCTGATGGAAGCCGGCGAACAGTGGTTTTTGAGTGCCGCCAGCGGCGTCGCGCCGGTCAGCGCATCGCAGGCCAGCCACTTGCCGGGCTGCGGCGCAACCCATGAAGTCATCAGTTGCGGGAATCCGACGAGCAGGGCGACGCGGGCGACCAGAGCGGGATTGAAGGGGTTGTAGCCCAGTCCGCCGAAAAGCTGTTTACCAAGGCCGATCGCCAGCAGCGAACCGAGAATGCAAATCCACCACGGCGCGCCGGCCGAGAGATTCATGGCCAGCAGCAGTCCGGTGAGGGCCGCGCTGCCGTCTTTCCAGCTGTCAGTCGGCTGTCCGGCCGCTTTTTTCCAGAGCACTTCAACGGCCATGCAGCCGAAAGTGCAAAGCGCCATGACTTGCAAGGCGGCCAGTCCAAAAAACCAGACAGCGGCGATAGCCGCAGGCAGCAGGGCGATCATTACCTGCACCATGATTTTTGAGATAGTTTCACCTCCGCGAATGTGCGGCGAGTTGCTGACGACCAGCTGGGTGGCGTCCGGCAGTTGAACAACGGTGGTTTCTGTTTCTGACATAAGGCTTCTCTATTTTTTCTGTTGTTTGCGTTTGGCCGCCAGGATTTCAGCTTTGGCCCGCTTGAAATGCTGGTTGAGCGGACGGTGCGACGGGCAGCTGTAGCTGCACGAACCGCATTCGATGCAGGCCGTCACGTTAAGCTGTTCGGCCCAGTCGAAGCGTTCATTTTCCACCGCCTGGCTGATGGTGGCGGGCAGAATATCCATCGGGCAGCACTCGACACAGCGTCCGCACCGGATGCACGGTTCGGACGTGTACTGCGAGACCTGTCCGGCCGGAATGAGCAGAATGCCCGAGGTGTTTTTCATAACGGTGACGTCGAGCGAATTCTGCGCAAAGCCCATCATCGGGCCGCCGAGCAGCAGTTTGGCGGGCTGGTATTTGACGCCGCCTGCCAGTTCAAGCGCTTTCGAGACCGGCGTGCCGATGCGGAAGCGCCAGTTACCGGGATTGACGAGCGGTTCGCCGGTGACGGTGGTAATACGTTCGATTGAAGGCTGTCCTTTGATGACGGCCTCAACCACCGCAACGGCAGAGGCGACGTTCTGCACAACGCAGCCGACATCCATCGGCAGGCCGCCGATCGGAACTTCGCGGCCGGTGAGCGCGTAAATCAACTGTTTTTCAGCGCCTTGCGGATAGTTGACGCGCAGTTCCTGCACCGTGACGTTGTATTTACCGGCGACTCCGTTGAGTTTTGAAATGGCGTCAGGTTTGTTTTCCTCGACACCGATGACGGCGGTTTTCAAACCGAGGATGCGGGCGAGAATCGCCGCGCCAAGCAAAACGTCTTCGGTCTGTTCAAGCATCAGACGATGGTCGGCGGTGAGGTAGGGTTCGCATTCCGCGCCGTTGAGGATGAGTGTGTCGACCGGCTTGGTTGGCGAAAGTTTGACATGTGACGGGAAGCCTGCGCCGCCCATGCCGACGATACCGGCGTCGAGTACGCGTTGTTTCAGAACGGCTGGATCGGTGTTCTGCCAATCCGTGATCGGCTCAAAAGGTAAACCCCAGTCGTCCTGACCGTCGGCGGTGATTTCAATGGCCGGAACGCTGACACAGGCCGGACCGGGGCATTTTTCGATGGCGGTAACGGTGCCGCTGGTCGGCGCGTGAAGCGGTACGGAAACAAAGCCGGCGGCTTTGGCAATCAGCTGACCTTTTTTGACGACATCACCTTTTTTGACGACGATTTCCGGTGACGCGCCGATGTTCTGGTGGACGATCACGGTATATTTTCCGAGCAGCGGAGCGGTCTGCACCGGCTTGGAGGCCGAAAGCGCCTTACTGTCAGCCGGGTGGACGCCTCCCTTAAATTTGCGGGGTTTGTCGCTCATTTGGAAACTCCTTCATAGGCACCTGCGGCGTGTTGCGACGCCAGGCGCAGTGCCGTGGTCGGGCATTTGGCTTTTTCAACCAGATCGGGCAGGGGCGGGTTGCTGTAGTTGGCGGTAACTAAAAATCCGTTAACGGTCATTTGAGTTTCACTGTCGGCGGCTTTGACGCATTTGCGGCAGGCGATGCAGGCGGTTTTGCAGACTTTGAGTTTGATCGCGCCTTTTTCGGGCGAACTGCAATAGACATGCACATCAACGGCGGCGGGGGTGAGTATGATCAGATTTTTCGGGCAGGTGTCCACGCATTTGCCGCAACCGGTGCAGAGCTCCGGGTGAACCACGGCGAGGCCGTCGCGCATTTCAATGGCGTCAAACGGACAGGCGCGCGCGCAGCTGGCAAAGCCGATGCAGCCGAAGTCGCATCCCTTGGCTCCGCCTGCGACCAGTGCGGCGGAACGGCAGTCGCCGACACCGTTATAAGGCGAGCGGACGGTGACAGCACAGCTTCCGCCGCAACGAATCACTGCAATGGTTTTTTCTTTTTCTCCAGCGGTGATGCCGAGGTACTCGGCGATCCGGGTAATGTTGACGGCAGTACTGACAGGGCATTGCGAAGGAATTGTGCGGCCCTCGACGATGGCTTTGGCGAAGTCGGCGCATCCGGCATAGCCGCAGCCGCCGCAGTTGACGCCGGGCAGCATCCCGGTGACGGTTTCAACCCGCGCGTCGGTCTCGACCTCAAAAGCTTTGGCCGTTACGCCGATGACCAGAGCGAGGAGCGCGCCGAGCAGGGTGGCGAAGAGAACAGCTGTAAGAATAATTGTCATGAGGAGCCTTACTTAAAAAATACCGTTTTCATCTTTCATAATTCATCGTTCATCTTTCGCGGCGGAACGCCGCTTAAACGAGTCCGGAAAATCCCATAAAGACCATCGCCAGAATGCCGGCGGTGATCAAAGCGATAGCCGTGCCCTGAAACGGGGCCGGCACTTTAGCCAGGTCGAGCCTTTCGCGCAGGCTGGAAAAGAGTACCAGCGCCAGCGCAAAGCCGATGGCTGAGCAGGTGCCGAAGATGGTGGATTCGATTACGCCGCGACCGGCTTTTACATTCAGTTCGGCCGCGCCGAGTACCGCGCAATTGGTGGTGATAAGCGGCAGAAAGATACCGAGTGCTTTGTAGAGCGGCTGGCTGAACTTCTGGAGGATGATTTCCACCAGCTGAACCAGTGCGGCGATCACTACGATAAAGACCAGAATTTCGAGAAAGCGCAGTTTGATTTCGGTGCCGGCAATCACGAAGGTTTGTGAAAGCACGTATTTATCAATGAGCGCCATGACCAGTGAGGACAACGCCATTACAAAAATCACCGCGCCGGACATTCCCAGTGCTGTTTCCAGTTTTTTCGAAACGCCAAGGAACGGGCAGATACCGAGTATCTTGGAGAGCACGAAATTGTTAACCAGAATCGCGCCGATCGTAATCGCCAGAATGTTGTTTGACATGAGCAGTCACCTTTCAGAATAGATAAAAAAGACGGCAGAATTTACGGAATGCTTCCCGTTTAATCAAACCTTGTTCGCTGTTTATTCTGCGCACGGGGTTTACACCGGAGCGCGGCGGAAACCGGCCAACCGGTTCATCCCTGTTTCCCTATCGGCGCGGGCGGTTTTAATTACTCGATCGGTTGCGGGGCGGGAATGCAGACCGGTTTCACGTTCCAGATTTTCTCGGCGTACTCACGGATCGTGCGGTCGCTGGAAAACCAGCCCATGCGCGCGACGTTCAGAACGGCCCGTTCAGCCCAGACGGCCGGCTGGCGGAACAGGGCGTCCACCTGTTTTTGCACTTCAACGTAGGGGCGGAAGTCGGCCATATAAAAGAACGGGTCGCCGTGACGGGTGAATTCATTGAAAATATCCATATAAAGGTCGGGCTGTGTCGGGTCGAAGGCATTGACGCGGATGGCTTCGAGAACTTTTTGCAGTTCAGGGTCGCTGTCGTAGAAGTTCCACGGGTTGTAGCCTTCGCGGGCCAGTTTTTCGAGTTCCTCTTCACGGTGACCGAAGATGAAAATATTTTCTTCACCGACGTGCTGCGCAATTTCAATATTGGCTCCGTCCCAGGTGCCGACGGTGAGCGCTCCGTTGAGCGCCAGTTTCATGTTGCCGGTGCCGGAGGCTTCTTTTCCGGCGGTCGAAATCTGCTCGGAAAGGTCGGCGGCCGGAATGATTTTTTCAGCCAGCGAGACGTTATAATCGGGCAGGAAGACGGCTTTGAGACGGCCCGCGACGACCGGGTCGTGATTGACGGCCGTGCCGATTGAATTGATAAGCTTAATGACCCGCTTGGCGAGATGATAGGCAGGTGCGGCTTTGGCGGCGAAGATGAAGGTGCGCGGTACGATGTCAATCTTCGGGTCGGCCTTGATGCGCTGATAGAGCGCGATGAGGTGCATGGCGCTGAGCATCTGCCGCTTGTACATGTGCAGACGTTTGACCTGAACGTCGAAAAGCGATTCGGGGTGGATCGGCACGTGCAGGGTTTCTTCAATGTATTGCGCCAGCGCCACTTTGTTGCGCCGCTTGATGGCCATGAATTCCTTCTGGAAGACCTTGTCAGTCGCAAACGGTTCGAGCTTCTTGATATCTTCCAGATCTTTGATCCAGCCGTCACCGATCTTATCAGTGATGAGTGCGGAAAGCTCCGGATTGCACTTGAGCAGCCAGCGGCGGTGGGTGATGCCGTTGGTGATGTTGATGAATTTGTCCGGATAGATGGCGTTGAACTCCGGCATGACGCGTTCACGCAGCAGTTGAGAGTGGAGTCCGGCTACACCGTTGACTTTGTGGCTGCCGACCACGGCGAGATTGGCCATGCGAACCTGACGGGTGCCGTTTTCTTCGATCAGTGAAACATTCTGAATGATTCCGGTGTTGCCGGGATGATCCATTTCGACGCGCTGCAGGAAGCGGTGGTTGATTTCATAAATGATCTGCAGGTGGCGCGGCAGGACACGCTCCAGCAGTTCCACCGGCCATTTTTCAAGCGCCTCGGGCAGGAGGGTATGGTTGGTATAGGCGCAGGTTTTGACCGTGATTTCCCACGCCTTATCCCATGGCAGATGGTTTTCGTCGCAAAGGATGCGCATCAGTTCGACGACTGCCAGCGCCGGGTGCGTATCGTTCATCTGAATCGCGGTTTTCTGCGCGAACGAATTGAAGTTACTGTGGTTTTTCTGATAGCGGCGGACGATATCGCGGATGGAACAACTGCAAAGGAAATATTCCTGGATCAGTCGCAGTTCTTTGCCGGCGTGGGTACTGTCGGAGGGGTAAAGAACTTTGGTGACGTTCTCGGCCCAGTTTTTTTCCTCAACCGCGCGGATGTAATCGCCCTGATTGAAAACATCGAGACGGAATCCTTCATCGGCGCGTGCGCTCCAGAGGCGGAACATATTCACCGTGTTGTTGTCGTAGCCGATGACCGGAATATCGTAAGGCACTGCTTTGAACATCTGCCAGTCGGTCCAGACCGGGTGGCGCCCGCGATGGGTGCTCGAAATGGTTTCGATGCGGCCGTAGACAAATACCGGCACGGTGTATTCCGGGCGGATCATTTCCCACGGATAGCCCAGTTCCAGCCAGTTGTCCGGGCGTTCCTTCTGCCAGCCGTCCTCGAACTCCTGCCGGAAAATGCCGTGTTCATAGCGCAGACCGTAGCCGTAGGCAGGCAGCTCCATCGAGGCCATCGAATCCAGGAAGCAGGCCGCCAGCCGCCCGAGACCGCCGTTGCCCAAACCGGCCTCGATATCCAGATCGATCACTTTCTGCAAATCAATATCCAGCCGCTTCAAGGCCTCGCGCGCGGCGGCCATCATCCCGAAGGCCAGAACATTCTGCTCCAGCAGCTTGCCGATCAGAAATTCCAGTGAAAGATAATAGATGCGCTTAACATCCCGGTCGAGGTACGTGCGCTGTGTGGTGGTGAATCCGTCAACGGCCAGATCGCGCACGACATGGGCGAAGCTCCAGAACTTGTCGAAGTCCGTCGCGCTGCGCATATCCTTGCCGCGGCTGTAGCGCAGATGGAAAAGCGTGCGCTCTTCAATCATATCGGCATTCACATGGGTTCTATGCGGGCACTTCATTAGACGACTCCGTTTCTGCATGAAAAACAGGAGAATCATAATTTGAATAGAAGCGGCCCTGCAAATGAATTATCGTGTTCATATATGTCGCACAGCCTCCAGAATTGTAAGATTACTCCGTATTACCGGAATCTGCTCGATTCTCTCGGGCCGGATCATCCGCTCCGCCGCACCGTCGAGCCGCTCGATGACTGTATGCTGGCGTCCGGTGAACTGACTGATCCGCTCGGCGAAGAGGCTCATAGTCCTGTGCCCGGCCTCGTCCATACCTATCCCGATAAAGTTCTGCTTTTTGCCACGCTCGACTGCGCGGTCTATTGCCGTTATTGCACCCGCAGCCGCCTTGTCGGCAAAAGTTCCGGCGATTGGAAGCTGTCAGCCGAAGTTTTCGGATATTTGGAGAAACACACGGAAATCCGCGACGTCCTGATTTCCGGCGGCGACCCGCTCACGCTTTCCGATGCCGGCCTCGACGATTTGCTGTCCAAGGTTCGGAAAATCAGCCATATCCGCACCATCCGCCTCGGTTCTAAGGTGCCCGCCGTGCTTCCGTCACGCATCACGCCGGAACTGGCGGGCATTCTGGTAAAGCACCGCGTCTGGCTTCAGCTCCATTTCATTCATCCCGCCGAACTCACTGCCGAAATGACCTGCGCCTGTGATATTCTCGCCGGAGCCGGCGTTCCGATGGTCAGCCAGACCGTACTGCTTAAAGGAATCAACGACGACACCGACACACTCGCGAAACTTTTCTACGGCCTGCTCGAACGGCGAATCAAACCGTATTACCTTTTTCAATGCGATCCGGTTATCGGGTCGTCCAGCTTCCGCACACCGGTGGAGAAGGGCTTACAGATCATCAGTGAACTGCAAGGCCGTATCTCCGGCCTTGCCATGCCGACCTTTGCCATTGACGCGCCCGGCGGCGGCGGAAAAATTTCACTGCTTCCTAACTCGCAGTTCCTCCGCGACGGAAACGAGATTGTACTTACAAACTACGAAGGCAAAGAATACCGTTACCCCGATTGAGATCCTATGAAATGGTTGCGTAAAAAACCGAAGGTTTTGAAAATCGGACTGGCGCTGGGCGGCGGCGGAGCGCGCGGGCTGGCGCATATTCAGGTGCTTGAAACACTCGATGAGCTCGGTATCAAACCGTATCGCATGGCGGGCACCAGCATCGGCGCGGTGGTAGGTTCGCTCTACGCTTCCGGCCTTTCCGGCAAGGAAATCCGCAATCTGGTTCATCAATGGCAGACGCCAAGGCCGGAAAAACGCAACGGTATTCTTGACCGCCGTGATCTGCGCCGGTGGGCGGCTTTGCTCGATCCTTCTTTCGATCGAAGCGGACTTTTTAAAGGCGAAAAAATCATCCGGTTTCTTTCGGATTTTGTGAAATGCACCACGTTTGAAGCACTTGAAATTCCGCTGTATGTCGTAGCCGCTGATTACGGCGACGCCGCCGAGGTGGTTTTTAAGTCGGGCGATCTGCTTTCCGCCGTGCGCGCCAGCATGGCCATTCCCGGTGTGTTTACGCCGGTCGAGCGCGACGGACATCTGCTGCTGGACGGCGGTGTGGTTAATCCGCTTCCGTACAATCTGCTTCAGGATGAGTGCGATCTGGTCATTGCTTCGGATGTCGGCGGAACACGCAATGCGGATGAAAAACATCGCCCGGCTTTTTTCGATACGGTCATCGGCAGCTTTGAAATTATGGAAACCGCGCTGATCCGCAACCGGCTGAAATCCAATCCGCCGGATATCTATCTTAAGCCCGATATCCGCAATGTCGGCCTGCTCGAATTTAACAAAGCTGAGCAGATTTTCTACCAGTCCGAAACCATCAAGGACGAACTGCGCAACCGGCTGAACTTTTTTCTGAGAATATAGGTTCGCTGTCCTCTGAGGGCGTTTATCGCCGGGTGAGGGCACCCAGCTTACAGGAGAAGTTGTGCCGTCAGGCCTTTAGTCGAGGTGAATGCTTGTGCCTGTTTGCCTAAACTCAGCTCAACCCCGTTTGGCTGGATGGTGAGTTCGATTTTATCCTCTGGATGCCGGTGCTTCAAAATGTTGGAAAGCAGGATGGCTTTTTCGATTCCGTCGCCGGTTTTGTAGTTCCAGACTTCGTCGGGCTGGGCGAGGCGCGTGCCGTCGTAGATGGATGCTGAATCTATTTTTTCCAAGGTTTGGAACAATTCATCGTCGCTCATCGTCTTCGTCGCTTCGATACAAACCGGATTGCGCTCCATCGCGGCTTTGAGAAAGGGTGCCCAGTCGGTGCGGCTGAGGTCGCGCAGAGCGTAAAAGGCGAGATCGGCGGAGCGGTTTTCTATGCGCATGGATTCAACATAAGCGGTGATTTCTTCTCGCGCCATGCCGGGAGCGATCTCGAGTTTTTTCCAGGGTTTGGAAATCTTTTTTTCAGCGGCCGGAAACTCCGGCTCGAAGTGGACGAATTTTGCCAGCTCGGCGAGCATTTCATTTTTGCCGGAACTGCTGCATTCAAGCTTGGTGCCGAGTTCGGCCATGCTTTCAGCGTCGTAGTGCTGGATGGGGTTGTTTTTAAAAAATTCTTCCAGCTTTGGCAGACAGATGCGGCCGGGAATCGGTTCGCAGTAGAATTCGTCATTATCAATCTCTTCCATCAGCTGGGCGCGGGTGCTGTCGCCGATTTTAAAAGGAGCGCTGTGTTCGTAGGCGTAGGCGCGTTCAGCGGAAATCCACCGTTTCTTTCCGTGGAAATCGTGGCAGATTTGAAAGCACTTCTGGAAACGGGAATTCTGCCGCAGAAAGTTGGCCAGAATTTCAAAGGTGATTTCAGTGGAAAGATATTCGCCGATTTTCTTCTGAAACCTTTCATAGTGCACGGGTGCCATCGTAGCTTCCGGATAGACGCAGTGAACGTAGCCGGTGTTGTTGAACACCATGGTGATCTGCTCGTGGCGCAGCGCGCGCTGCGCCTTATCGGTCAGTTCGGTGCCGTTGAACCACATGTTTTTGGTGACGATGCGCCGGTTGTTGGTAAGAACCCCGTCGCCGACGGCCACGAAATTTTGCGAATGGAGCGGCGTGGCCATCAGGAAAATAT
>CAIKGD010000044.1 GCA_903826865.1 uncultured Verrucomicrobiota bacterium | reverse complement strand
TATGGCAACTGCATCAAAAGTTTTAGGGATTGACCTCGGGACAACCAATTCCTGCATGGCAATTATGGAAGGCGGCGAACCGACTGTTATTCCGAATGCCGAAGGCGGACGCACGACCCCGTCAGTAGTGGCTTTCACCAAAGACGGCGAGCGGCTGGTCGGTCAGGCGGCTAAACGCCA
The DNA here is from genome assembly GCA_903826865.1 of uncultured Verrucomicrobiota bacterium. GTDB lineage: Bacteria > Verrucomicrobiota > Kiritimatiellia > Kiritimatiellales > Tichowtungiaceae > Tichowtungia. The sequence goes on along the minus strand of CAIKGD010000044.1, from coordinate 14,346 downwards.
GGCGGTCACCAACCCGAAAAATACTATTTTTTCAGTGAAACGCTTCATGGGCCGCAACTACAGCGAAGTGGCACATGAGATTGAGCTGGTGCCCTATCAGGTCGTCAAAGCTTCCAACGGTGACGCTCACATTAAGATCGGTGACAAAACCTATGCACCGCCGGAAATCTCCGCAATGATTCTTCAGAAGATGAAGACCGATGCGGAAGCCTACCTCGGCGAAAAAATAACGCAGGCGGTCATCACGGTTCCGGCCTATTTCAACGATCGTCAGCGTCAGGCCACTAAAGACGCGGGCAAAATCGCCGGTCTCGAAGTGCTGCGCATCGTTAACGAACCGACCGCGGCTTCGCTGGCTTACGGCCTCGACAAAAAGCATGACGAAAAAATCGCCATCTACGACCTCGGCGGCGGAACATTCGATATCTCGATTCTTGATATCGGCGACGGCGTATTCGAAGTGTCGGCCACCAACGGTGACGGACACCTCGGCGGCGACGACCTTGACCAAAAGGTGATGGACTGGCTCGTTCAGGAATTTAAAAAAGAACAGGGCGTGGATCTTTCGAAAGATCCGATGGCTCTGCAGCGCCTGAAGGAAGCGGCGGAAAAAGCCAAGTGCGAACTTTCCAGCTCACAGTCAACCGACATCAACCTGCCGTTCATTACGGCGGATGCCAGCGGCCCGAAACATCTGAATGTCACTCTCACCCGCTCCAAACTGGAACAGCTGGTGGACGATTTAATCGCCCGCGCAGAAGCTCCCGTAAAAGCCTGTTTGCAGGATTCGAAGCTGAGCACCAGCCAGATTGATGAAGTAATTCTGGTCGGCGGCTCGACCCGTATGCCGCGCGTGCAGAATTCGGTGAAAGCGCTGTTCGGCGGCAAAGAACCGCACAAGGGCGTGAACCCGGACGAAGTAGTCGCAGTCGGCGCGGCGATTCAGGGCGGCATCATGAAGGGCGAAGTGAAAGATGTACTTCTGCTCGACGTTACACCGCTGACGCTCGGCATTGAAACGCTCGGCGGCGTACGCACTCCGCTCATCGAACGCAACACGACGATTCCGACCAAGAAGAGCGAAATTTTTTCGACCGCCGCCGACAGTCAGTCTGCCGTGGATATCCATGTGCTGCAGGGCGAGCGCAAGATGGCCCGCGACAATAAGACGATCGGTCATTTCCAGCTCGACGGCATTCCGCAGGCTCCGCGCGGCGTACCGCAGATTGAAGTAACCTTCGACATCGACGCCAACGGTATTCTGAATGTGAAGGCCAAAGATCTCGGCACCGGCAAGGAACAGCACATCACCATCACCGCTTCGAGCGGCCTGTCCAAGGACGAAATCGAAAAGATGATGAAGGATGCAGAGATTCACGCCGCCGAAGATGAAAAGGCCAAGGAACGCGTTGATCTTCGCAACCAGGCCGACAGCACCGTTTTCCATACGGAAAAATTCCTGAAGGAAAACGGCGACAAGATTTCCGCAGACAAGAAGGCGGATGTTGAAAAAGCGATTGAGCCGGTGAAGGAAGCGCTGAAGGGCGAGGATGACGGTGCCATCAAGGCCGCCATGGAAAAACTGAATGAAGCCATGCAGGCGGCGGCGACGGAAATGTATTCCAAAGCGCAGCCCGAAGCACAGGCTCAGCAACAGCAGGCAGGCGATGCGCAGTCCGGCAGCGAAAAGCAGGCGGACGGTGACGTGATCGACGCCGACTACAAGATGGACGACGATAAGAAGAAATAATTTAGTTATCGGTTACCAGTTGGAAGTTAACAGTAAAACTGTTCAACCCGAAACTGGTAACCCTTAACCGCTAACCGATAACCACAACAGGAGGAAGTGCATACATGAACATTAAACCGCTAGGTGACCGGGTACTGGTCGAACCGCTGAAGGAAGCTGAAACGAAAAAAGGCGGGATCATCATTCCCGACACCGCCAAGGAAAGGCCGCAGGAAGGCAAAGTAATCGCACTGGGAACCGGCAAGCTGGACGACAACGGCAAAGTCATTCCCTTCAATGTCAAAAAAGGCGACACTGTACTGATGCCGAAATACGGCGGAACAGAAGTCAAAATGAACGGCAAAGAGTATCAGATCATGCGCGAAGAAGATATTCTCGCTGTCATCGGCTAACCCCTATCAACTTATCAAGGAGAAATCATAAATGGCTAAACAGATGAAATTCGATGTAGATGCCCGCGACGCGATGCTCAAAGGCGTAGAAAAGCTGAGCAGAGCAGTCAAGGTCACTCTCGGCCCGAAAGGCCGCAACGTGATCCTCGACAAAAAATACGGTTCACCGGCTGTCACTAAAGACGGCGTGTCCGTAGCCAAGGAGATCGAGCTGGAAGACCCCTTTGAAAACATGGGCGCACAGATGGTGCGTGAAGTCGCCAGCAAAACCAGCGACGTCGCCGGTGACGGCACCACGACTGCGACCGTTCTGGCCGAAGCGATTTATCGCGAAGGTCTCAAGAACGTCACGGCCGGCGCCAATCCGATGAGTCTCAAGCGCGGTATCGACAAAGCGTCCGAAGCTCTGGTTGATGCTCTCGCCAAGATGAGCAAGAAGACCAAATCCACCGAAGAACTCGCCCAGGTCGGAACCATTTCCGCCAACGGCGACACGGCCATCGGCAAGATCATTGCCGACGCAATGGCTAAAGTCGGCGAAGACGGACCGATCACCCTCGAAGAATCCAAATCGATGGAAACCAGCCTCGAAGTAAAAGAAGGCATGCTCTTCGACAAGGGTTACCTCTCCCCCTACTTCGTCACCAATGCCGAAGCGATGGAAACGGAACTGGAAGATCCCTACATTCTGCTGTTCGAAAAGAAAATTTCGAACCTGCAGGACATGCTTCCGCTCCTCCAGAGCGTAGCAAAGAGCAGCAAGCCGCTGATGATCATTGCTGAAGATATCGAAGGTGAAGCGCTGGCGACTCTCGTCGTCAACAAACTGCGCGGCACTCTCAACGTCTGTGCCGTCAAGGCTCCCGGCTTCGGTGACCGCCGCAAAGCGATGATGGAAGATATCGCCATCCTGACCGCCGGCAAGTTCATCACCGAAGACCTCGGCATCAAGCTCGAAAGCGTCACACTGGCCGACCTCGGCCGTGCCAAACGCGTAACCGTCAGCAAGGATGAAACGGTTATCGTCGACGGCGCCGGCAAGAAAGTAGACATCAACGCCCGCGTTGACCAGATCAAGCGCCAGATCGAAGAAACCACATCCGACTACGACCGTGAAAAACTGCAGGAACGTCAGGCGAAGCTCGCCGGCGGGGTGGCTGTTATCAATATCGGCGCGGCGACTGAATCCGAAATGAAGGAAAAGAAAGCCCGCGTTGAAGATGCTCTGCATGCAACCCGCGCAGCTGCCAAAGAAGGCATTGTGCCGGGCGGCGGTGTGGCGCTCATCCGCGCTCAGAAGGCTCTCGACGCCCTCAAACTCGAAGGCGACGAAGCCATCGGCGTTCAAATTGTCCGCAAAGCCTGCGAAGCTCCGCTCCGCCAGCTCGTTGACAATGCCGGCATCGAAGGTGCCATCGTCGTACAGGAAGTCAAAAAAGCCAAAGGCAACAACGGTTACGATGTCGCCACCGGCCAGTATGTGGACATGATCGCCGCCGGCATCATCGACCCGACCAAGGTGACCCGCTCTGCCCTGCAGAATGCGGCCAGCATTGCGGGCCTGCTGCTGACGACCGAGTGCATGACACCGACCTGCCGGAAAAGAACAAACCGGCCATGCCCGATATGGGCGGTATGGGCGGCGGCATGGGCGGCATGATGTAAGCTGCTGATAAAGCCTAAATTGCCGTTTGACGGCGGAAAGCGGGGCGTGTACATTACGCCCCGCTTTTTACTTTCTAATGAGAGGATTGAATCGCCTATGAACTTTGAATACCTGACCCAAGCAGAAGAAAAAATCGGCAGCATCCCGACGCTGGTAAACCTTGTTTCCTACCGCACCCGCCAGCTTATCCGCGGTGAACGCCCGATGGTTAAACGCGACTTCCCGGAACAGGACTTTCACGATGTCGTTCTCAAAGAGATCGTCGAAGGCAAACTGACCGTCGAAATGGGCATTCTGCCCATTGATATGAGTTCCTCTTTTGACATGTTCGACGAAGGTCCCGATATCGTCCTTTAGAACCGAACCGCCCCGTTACGGTTCGGTTCATGTTATTTGTTATTCGCTATTGGTTATTGGAATCCAAACAGACGATTTATCCTCTTCAGAACAGCCGCCGTTCTGCAAATAACGAATATCCAATAACAAATAACGGTTCCGGGTTTTGATGCGCTATGTCAGAACAACGAAACGGTTCGGATATTTCATTCATGGCAGATAAAAGCAAAAAACCCGGAACCCCCGAGGGCGTGCTGGCCACCAACCGCAAAGCGTTCCGGGATTTTCACGTTCTGGAAAAACTCGAAGCCGGTATTGAACTGCGCGGCACGGAAGTTAAATCCATCCGCGACGGCCACATCCGCATTGACGAAGCCTACGCCCACATCGAAAATGGACAAGCTGAAGTGCTTCAGATGACCATCCAGCCTTACAGCCACGGCAACGTCTACAACCACAGCCCGACCCGTCCACGCCGCCTGCTGCTGCATAAAAAAGAGATCGCCCGCCTCCAGAGTAAAATCGGCGAAAAAGGACTGACGCTCGTACCGCTTAAAGCCTACCTCAAAGGCGGAAAAGTTAAAATTGAACTGGCGCTCTGCAAAGGTAAAGACACTGTCGATAAGCGCGAAGTCCTCAAGAAGAAAGCCGCTGATCTGGATACCCGCCGTGCGCTGCGCGGCCGCTGATTTTTTTCACAAAGTTTCCACTATGAGAAGCCGTGAAGCCATGAAGTGGGAAGCAACGCTCAAAGGCGTTTTTGACGCTATTGACCACGAGCTCGAAGTTGAGTACGGAGGAAAATACACACTCCACCCTTCACGCCCGGAACGCGGCGCGACAGCCAACCCTGAAGATGACGGACTGTTCAATGTCGGCGCAGCTTTTTCAGCAGGCTTCGGCTCAAAATACGGCCCGGGGTACGTTGTCGAAATCCGCCTATCCACACTCCATAACGTGCCTGCCGAAGTGCGCGAGGAAATCAAAGTTAAAGTTTTCCAAGGTTTGAAAAAACGGCTGCCGCAGGCATTCCCCGGCAAGGCGTTGCATATTTCAGAAGAAAACGGTGTCATCCGCATTCACGGCGATCTGAGCCTGAATGATTGAGCTTCGAAATCGTAACCCCACACCGTTTTTCCGTTAATGTCAAAGTAGAGTTGCTTTGAATCTTCGCGCCAGCGCAGTTTTTCGACCAGCGCTCCGGCCGGCGCGTTGGTGTATTCCGGCAGATAGAAAAGCGTGTGCCAAAACCGTCGTTCACGCACAGCGATTTTAAAACCCGGCTTCGAGTAATAGTAGACATGCTGAAGGCGCGCTTCATGACGGCCGTCGGGCGCGGCGAGAATCTGAACCGTTTTCGTCGGCGCGGTGAAAATCCGGAATGAAACAAACAAAACAAATCCCATCAGCGCCAGAAAACCGATGGCGCGCATTGGCGACATACCGCTAAAAAAACTGTGCTTGCGGAAGCGATCCATTATTTTTCTTCAACTTGTTCCGTCTGGCCTGACAACTTGCCGAAAAACTTTTTGATCTGGAACTTACGGTCAATGTCATTGAAAGAAAGCATGAGCATTGCACCGATCAGCAGAACAGCGCAAATATTGATGAGTGCCGCCTGCACCTTCACATTCACTTTGCGGCGGGTGATGCCGTGCCAAAGGGAAAAAACAATGTGCCCGCCGTCCAGCACCGGAATCGGCAGCAGATTCAGAACCGCCAGATTGACGTTGAGAAACCGGATAAGTCCAAGCGTGTTCACGAGGCCCGTTTTAATCGACATGGTAAGCATGCTGAAAATGGCAATCGGTCCGCCGAGCCCGCCGGCAGCCTGCCGGGCTTCAGCAGGCGTTATCAGTGCTTTAAGCACGCGGACAATGGCCAGCGCATCATATTTGAGCTGATCGACCGGATTTTTGTAAAGCATCCACGGCAGGCCGCTGCCGCCGAGCTGCACGCCGACCATAATGCGTTTATATTCCCCGTTGTATTCGGGGATAATCGAAAGTTCGAGCGTTTCACCCTTGCGCTCAATGGTGAGTGCCGCCGGAACGCCCGGTGTAACGGCCTGAACCAGTTCCGTGAAATGCTCCCAGCCGAGTATCGGAGTACCATTGAACGTCAGCGCGACATCGCCGCTTTTGATGCCCGCGCGGTCGGCGGGGCCGCTTTTTGTTACCGAACCGAAAAGGCACGGAATGGCGGGCTTGATGTCGTCAATCGTGCGTAACCCTTCTTCGCCTTTCACCACCGGAATATTCAGGTGCCGTTCTTCGCCGGCATTACGGACATCCAGTGCCACCGTATTGCTGTTTTTAAGCATCGCTTCGACCGTAAAATCATACCAGTTTTTGACGGCGGTTCCGTTGACCGAGGTGATTTCGTCGCCTTGCCGCAGACCGGCGGCATAGGCGGTGCTGTTGGTTTCGATGCTTCCAATGATCGGCCGGATTTGCGCACCTGCATCGTCGCCGGGAATCAACCAGATAGCGAGCGCCAGCAGAACGGCCAGTGCAATATTGCCGAGCGGACCGGAAACGGCGACGGCGATTTTTTTCCACGGCGAAATGTCCGGATAGATCTCTTTTGTTCCATCGCCCTGGATTTTTTCCATGCCTTCGGGATCAAGCTGAGGAAGTGCGACGTAGCCGCCGAAAGGAATCCAGCCGATCTTGTAGACGATGCCGTCTTTCTCCCACTTGAAGATCGCCTGCCCGAAACCGATAGAAAAGGTTTTGACGACCAGTCCGCAACGGCGGGCCACAATGAAGTGGCCGAATTCGTGGACAAAAACAGTGACGCCGAAAAGAAACAGCGCCGCGAAAACGGTGTAAAAAACGGCCCAGCCGGTCAGGAGAAATTCAATCATCGGGAAATATCCGCCTTTCTAGCGCGTGAGAAAAAACTTGATGTAGATGTACATAAATGGCGCGGTGAAAAGCAGACTGTCGATCATGTCGAGCATACCGCCCATTCCGTGCGCAATTGCACCGGAATCTTTGATGTCCACCGCGCGTTTGAATATGGACTCCACGAGATCGCCCATAGTTCCAATAATCGGAAGAAGAACGCCGAGAATCAGCGTGTGATAGAGCTGGAACTGATACGGCCCGAGCGTGCCGCCGGTGCAGAGCCACCAGAGTACGCCGACCACACAGGAGAAAAGAATACCGCCGAACAATCCTTCCCAGCTCTTCTTCGGCGAAATGCGCGGAAACAATTTGTGCTTCCCGAAACGTGAACCGATGAAATACGCACCGGCATCGCCCCATTTGACGGCCAGCAACAGGTAAAACGCGGCACGGGTCGGCTCCGCCAGGTCTCCCGCCATATACAGGCGGACGAAAAAGCTCCAGAAAAACGCCACATAGAGAAATCCGAAAATAGTGCCCAGTGCGTTGCGCAGCGCCTGCCGTGCGTCGCGGTAGCCGAACAGCCGGAAAAAAATAATCATCAGAATAATCAAAAGCAGCGACCACAGCATGTCATCGCCGGAGAATCCGGGACAGGGATGCTTGGAAACCAGCCAGGTCATAGCGACAAAAAGAAGCCCGCTGATCATTCCCATCTTTTTGGATGCCGGCAGATCGCCTCTCTCCATCAGCGCATACACTTCGCGCATTGCGAGTCCGCAGACCGCCATCAACCCCAGCAGCACCGCAATGTTTCCGGCCGGAACCAGCAGCACCGCGCCCGAAAGAACGGCGGCTATGATCAACCCCAGTACGACTCTTTTCTTATCCATAACGTTCCTCTACTGCGTTACGATTCCGCCATAGCGCCGTCCGCGCCGGTTAAAAGCTTCCAAGGCCTGAAAAAACTCCCGTTCACGGAAGTCAGGCCAGAACACATCCGTCACATAAAGTTCGGCGTACGAAAGCTGCCAGAGCATAAAATTGCTCAACCGCAGTTCGCCGCTGGTCCGGATCATCAATTCCGGATCGGGCACGTCGGGCAAATAGAGATGTTGCGCCACGGTCTCTTCATTCACCGTTTCCGGATCCAGCTCGCCTTTTGCCGCCTTGCGTGCAATAGCTCTGGCGGCATCGGCAATTTCGAGACGACTGCCGTAACTCAGCGCCACGATAAGCGTGTATTCATAATCCTTCGCCGATTTTTCCATCAGCTTCGTGAGTTTCTTCTGCACCTTTTGCGGCAAACGCTCAATCTGCCCCATCACCCGCAGCCGGATTTTATTTTTCAGCAGATCACCTTCGTAGTGATCCATAAAACCAGCCAGCAGGTTCATCAGCCCTTCCACCTCGTCCTTCGGGCGGATCCAGTTTTCGGTGCTGAAGGCGTAAAGTGTCAGATACTTAACGCCCGCCTGCCGCGCAGCACGAAGCACCGCGCGGACTGACTCGGCACCCTGCTCATGCCCTTTAATCCGCGGCAGCCCCCGCTGCTGAGCCCAGCGCCCATTGCCGTCCATAATAATGGCGACATGTCTGGGGACATTTGCGATTGGCGATTTTTGATTGTCGATTGGAGCAGCCATTTTAAATTTATCGATTCTTTTGCGCCGTTTTATGCGAGGCGGTCATAATGGCAGTTATCTCATCTGCTTCCCGGTAAAGTTCACTTACCTCTGTCGCAGGAATCAACCCGCCTTCCATGATCAGCTCAAGCCAATAGCAACACTCATCGGATTCTTCCAGCACAATGCTGAGCTTGGAAACAAACTCTGCCTGAGAACGTCCACGGCAGGCGGCACGGTAATTCGCACCGACTGATGTGGCCGCCTTCATCAGTTGATTTGCGACCACCCGTCCCTTGATCGTGTTCGGCAAGGCATCAATCAGTGTCATCACCCGCAATGCGAATTGCTTCGTCCTCGTCTTTAACTCTTCTGCATTCAAGGATGTCTCCAATCGGCAATCGCCAATCTTAAATCACCAATTCGATCGTACTCGATCGCTTGGGCCCGACAGACAGAATGCTTACGGGCACGCCGGTCAGTTTTTCGAGCCAGCGGACATATTTCTGCGCCTGTTTCGGCAGTTCTTCAAAGGTGGTTGCTTCGCGGGTGGAACAGTTCCAGCCCTTAAACTCTTCATAGACCGGTTTGCAGCGCGAAAGTTTGCTGATGCTGGCCGGAACGGTTTCAACCCGTTCGCCGTCGCATTCGTAAGCTACGCAGACTTTGATTGTTTCAAAACCGTCGAGTACATCCATCTTCATCAGCGCCCAGCGGTCAATGCCGCCGATCATCGCGGAATAGCGTGCGACCACTGCATCAAACCAGCCGCAACGGCGCGGACGGCCGGTCGTTGCGCCGAACTCATGGCCGACTTTGCGCAGCGTTTCGCCGTCGTTATCGAGCAGTTCAGTGGGAAACGGCCCTTCGCCCACGCGCGTGGTGTAGGCTTTGACAATGCCGATCACGTCATCAATACGGTGAGGCGGAATGCCCGCACCGGTCGCTACACCGCCCGCACCGGTGGACGAGGAGGTGACAAAGGGATACGTGCCGAAATCAATGTCGAGCATAACACCCTGTGCGCCTTCGAAAATGACGTCTGCTTTCGGGTTGCGCACGGCGGCGTTGAGCATCGGAACGGTGTCGCAGATAAACGGTTTGAGATAATCAAAAGTCGTGCGGTACTTCGCCACCAGACTGTCCGCATCCAGCGGAGCGGCTCCGAGCACTTTAAGCAGGGCATTTTTTGCTTCAATCCGCTCGCGCAGCATGGCTTCAAAATCAGCTTCGAGCACATCCCCCATGCGCAGACCGGTCCGGTCGGCCTTATCGGCGTAAGCCGGGCCGATGCCGCGCTTGGTCGTGCCGATCTTCTTGCCGGTCGCCAGCTTGGCCTCTTTCGCGCCGTCGAGTTCCTTGTGGTACTGGATCACCAGATGGGCCCGGTCGCTGACAAACAGCCGCCCGCGAAAATCAATTCCGCGTTTTTCAAGATCCTGCAGTTCGTCCGCCAAACCGATCGGATCCACCACCAAACCGTTGCCGATAACGCACTTTACGCCGGGGCGCAGGATGCCGGAAGGTGCCAGATGCAGAACGTACTTCTGGTCGCCGATTTCGACGGTGTGGCCGGCGTTGTTACCGCCCTGATAGCGGACAACCCAGTCCGCCTTGGCGGTCAAAACATCAATGACTTTGCCCTTGCCCTCATCGCCCCACTGCGCGCCGATTAAAACTGTATTTGCCATGCGTAAAATCCCCTTGATATCGGGTTGCGTCTCAAAGGCGCATAGAGTAGCCCACCGGCACCGGAGGGGTCAATTTCCAAACCTTGGAAAACCGGGTTCTCCGGTCTATTTGCGGGCAAAAGAGACTTCGACCATCCGGATATCGCTTTGGAGAAACCCGGCTTCCCTCGTAACAGGAAAGAGGGTTGACTGAATAAACGGGATTCGGGGTTCAATCGATCACCAGGCATAAAACAACGCTCCTTGTTTTATTTTCTGCCTAATCCGGAAAGCAGCGCGTCATATTCAGCGCGGCGCCACGGTTCTTCAAGGCCCGGGTGCACCATTATGATGCCGTTCTCCGGAACCGTGCGCATAAAGTTTGCGAGGTGCTGCGGATAACGCATGAAATCAAGGTAGTTGTAAATCCCGCCGAACCCGTCATTGGTCGGAATGCCTGCTTTCCGCAGTTTGCGCTTCAGTACGCGGCCCGGCGCGGCGATCAAAAAGCTTTTTATCGAGCACTGCCGCAGCGGCATCGCCGCATTGCGCACACGCGGCGGCGCAACGCCGCAGCGGGTGCGGATAAAATCAATCAAGGCATCGCGCACCACCGGCAGTTGCTGGATGTGCAGATGGCCGTCAATAAAATCGGGCTGGCGGCCGGCGACTTCTCCGAACCGCTCGTACTGCGCAGAAAGCTCTGCGCAAATTTCCTGCCGGTTCAGCCGCCGTGTATAAGCGCGCAGCACACAGCTCCGGAACGATTGCGGGCTGTCCGCCAGCGTGAAGTGCAGGCCGAGCTGTACCGATCCAAGCGCGGCCAGTTCTGCCGTTGTGAAAAACGGCATATTGACCATGCAGGACACCGCATCGATTTTTCCGCTGCGCGTGAGTTCCGCTGTTGCGCGGTTGATATCGGCGGTCATCCCGAAATCGTCGGCGCAGATGATCATGCTTTCGCTCCGTGCAGCAGTTCGAGCAGCAGCGCGGCGGCTTCGTCGCCGCCGTTAAAATTGACCGGCGCACGCGTTTCTTTTATGCCGGCCCAGCGATTCAGACGGTACGCTTCATTCAGCCGCTGAACAATCGTGCCGGCATCAGCCGCATCCCCCGCCCCGATATCTTTCACCATCAGTGCGTTGATCAACTGTTCGGCATGGTTTGGAACGGGAATAACGTAAACCGGGCGCATCATCGCGACCGCTTCACTCACCGAGGAAAAGCCGCCGTTAATCACCAGTGCGCCGGCATTACGGACAAACTCAAGGCTCTCGCGGATTTTTCCGTGACAGGTGACATTGCCGGAACTGGTTCCTTCGCGGCCGATCACATCCACCTTCCACGGCAGTGTTTGCAGGTCGCCCGCAATCTTCGAGGCAAAGGCCGAACCGCTCAGCATGACAACGATACGGTCGATTTCGCGCGGAAGCGGCACCGGTTTTCCGGCGCGTTCCATCGCCGTTTCACGGGCCCCGTCACGCACGATCAAGCCGATACGCTTGAAAACATCGCTGCGCGGTTTATCGGCGAACGGCGACGGGCTGACCGCCATGTTCCATTTCCAACGGTGCAGCAGATAATCGGAATATTCGATTCCCCAGAAATGCGTGCGGATGGAAGCCGGCAGATTTTTACGGCGGAAATACTCCGTCACCACTACGTCGGAGTTATTTATGCCCGCCAGCGGAATACGGCGTTTTAAAACGGGACGGATGACATATTCCGAATCGGTCACCACCAGATCGGGTTTGAGCTTGTCGAGCAGTGATTCAAGCCGCGTTTTCTTTTCGCACAATGTTCCGCGCATATTGCGCACACTCGCCAGCGTGCCGAGCGCATTCACGCCGTCGCCGGAAAAAGCATAGGCCAGCGGCGGCATGGCGGTGAGCGATGCAATGCCGGGACGGTCCGTAAAAAAGAAAAGCCCGTTACCCGATGTGATGATGTGGACTTCAGCTTCCGCAACAAGCCTCTGAATAATAACGTGACAGCGTGTGCTGTTGCCCATGCCCAGCCCGTTAATCGCAAAAAGGATAACCGGTTTCTTTGCCATAAAGATTTCTTGGATTCTACGCGGGAAAGCACTCCGCTGTATAGCGGAAAACCTGCAAGGTATCCGACCAGTAGTTTACCGGCAGTCCTGCTTTCCGTTTAAGATGCGCCCAGAACTGTTCTTTCCCGGGCAGTTCCGCCCAGACACTTGGCAGAAAAGTCCCGCGCCGGAAACCATCCTGCAGAATCAGGCCGTCCGTGCCGGGTCGGATTTGCCGAAGCAGATCGGCCTCGGACGAAAAATGCATCTCTTCGGATGGTGAAAGGATAGAAATATGGATTTCGAGTTTTACGAACTCCGCTTTAGTGAGCGGCGGAAAACGCGGGTCATCGAAAGCGGCGGCGCAAGCATTTTCCTTAACGTCTTCAGCCAGCGGGCGGCAGGCTTCAAGCATACCGATACAGCCGCGCAGCTGTCCGCCTATTGTCAGCGTCACAAACGTCGCCCGCTTTTCCATCAGTTCGGCGGGTAACGTTCCAAGAACTGGAAGTTTACCGTGAAAATCTCCCAAACCTTGGGAGATCGCGTTGTGCGCAATGTCCAGCAGCTGCTGCTGATATTCCCGCTTCATAATACGGCCTTATTACCGTTTTTTCCGATTTAAAGCTAGTTCCGCCTGAGGAATCTGTTACAACCCACGGCCATCAGAAGGATTTGCATGCGCAACAAACAAACGAAAATTATCTGCACGCTGACTGAAAGCCGGTGTGACCGTGATTTCATTACGCAGCTCGTCGAAAACGGGATGGATGTGGTGCGTCTGAATACGGCGCATCTGGACATTCCCTCAGCGGAAAGAATTATCGCCAGTATCCGGGCCGTGTCGGACCGTGTCGGCATTCTGCTGGACACCAAAGGTCCGGAAGTCCGCACCTGCAATATGGCGGCACCGATCCAGCTCAAAACAGGAGACCGGGTGGAAATCGGCACCGTCTTCATTCCGGAAAACGGATTCCAGGTTTCCTACAGCGGCTTTGCGGAAGAAGTCCCGATCGGCAGCCGGATATTGATTGATGACGGGCTGATCGCACTCCTGGTCGAAAAGAAGACCCGTGACACGCTGATCTGTACCGCGCTCAACGACGGGGAGCTTAAAAACAAAAAAGGCGTTAACGTGCCCGGCGTTCAGATCAATCTGCCCGCACTCACTGAAAAAGACGCCGAATTTATCGACTGGGCTACGCGCAATGAGGTCGATTTCATTGCGCACTCATTTGTCCGCTGCCGCGAAGACGTACTGTCCATTCAGGGCATTCTCGATCTGCGACGAAGCCCGATCAAGATTATCGCCAAGATCGAAAACCGGGAAGGTGTGAATAATCTGGAGTCGATCCTTGATGTCGCGCACGGAATTATGGTGGCTCGCGGCGACCTTGGCATCGAAATCCCGGCTGAGGAGGTTCCCGGCGTTCAGAAACAGATGATTATGGCCTGCATCCGGCGGGTTAAGCCGGTGATCACGGCCACGCAGATGATGCAATCCATGATTGATAATCCGCGCCCCACCCGCGCAGAAGTCAGCGACGTAGCCAACGCCATCTATGACGGCACCGACGCCGTCATGCTCAGCGGCGAAACCGCTTACGGAAAATTTCCGATTGAAGCCGTCCAAATGATGGCAAAAATCGCCCATACCGTGGAATCGCAGAAAGAATCACTGCTGGCCACACTGCCTGTACACCAGCAAAGCGCTGAAGTGATGCCGCGCAACCATCTGGCCAAAGCGGCGGTATCCTGTGCGGCCGCGTTACCGGTGAAAGCTATTATCACCAGCACTAAAGCCGGTCAAACCGCCCTCATCTGCGCCTCCTACCGCGGCAATATTCCGATTCTTGCCTTATCGGAAAACATGAGCACGGTCCGCCAGCTTTCGCTCAGCTACGGAGTTTATTCGGCAAAAATTGATATGCCGAAAACCACCGACGAACTGGTTAAGGTCTGTCTGCTGAAAATGATCGAGGAAAAGAGAATTACACCGGAAGACCTGGTCGTGTTCATC
>CAIKGD010000043.1 GCA_903826865.1 uncultured Verrucomicrobiota bacterium | reverse complement strand
GGGGTCTGAAGTTACGCCGATAGTGGTATTGGACGATCCCGAAAGGGGCGTTAAACTTCCAATGGCTTCTGATCTGTTCTATCCCGGCAAGGCACTTATTGATCCCGAATTGACTTTTGGCCTTCCGAAAAAGATCACGGCCGCTACCAGCTTGGATGCCTTGTCGCATGCCATCGAAGGATTCTGGTCTAAAAACAGCCAGCCGATCTGTGATTTGATGGCCAAAGAGGCGGCCAGATTGATTTTTGCGAATCTTCCTGCCGTTTACCGAAATCCTGCGGACATAAAATCCCGCAGTGCCATGTCGAAGGCCGCATTATTTGCAGGAATGGCTTTTCAGCTTCCAAGAAATGCAATGGTTCACGCCTGTTCATATCCGCTCTCCAGTTTATATCATTTGTCGCACGGTGCGGCATGTGCTTTTACGCTGGAGTTTGCGATCCGGCTCAATGCTCCGGCAATGAAAGGGCGAATGGAGGAATTTGCCGGTTATTGCGGATTCACGCTGGACGAAATGATAGCGGCAATCCGTCGTCTTAAACAGGACGGAGGCTTGCCGTGTACTTTAAAGGAAGCCGGCATTCCGGTGGATGGAGTGCCTGAGCTTATTCGAGAAAGTTTTCATCCCGTAATGAAAAACAATCCGGTTGCAGTGACAGAAGAGGATCTGCGGCAGATGTATGAGGAGCTCGCAAGCTGATGGATACTTTAACTGTCATGCTGATTTTCGGGGTTGTTGTTTTCGCAACTCATATGCTTGAGGGAATTACCGGATTCGGTTGTACTGTGCTAGCTTTGCCGTTTGCCGCCGTTCTGCTTGGCATACACACAGCTGTGCCGGTTTTAGTGGTGCTGGCATGGCTTCTTGCCGTTTACATTGTTATCAGTTCATGGAAACACATCCGGTGGAAGCCGTTTCTGTTCATTGTAACTCATGCTGCTATAGGACTTCCGGTCGGCATGATCCTCTTTGACAGGCTTCCTGAGAACATTCTCAAAGCCTTGCTGGCGATTTTTATGATCGGCGTCGGTTTGCGCGGATTTATAAAAACCCGTCGCAAGGGGTATGTAGTGCTGCCGCCCAAAGATACACGGTCGATATGGATGCGGATAATTCTTTTCACTGGAGGCATCATTCATGGAGCGTTTGGGACAGGCGGACCGTTTATGGTTGTTTACGCTGACCGGGCGCTTCCGGATAAATCTGTTTTCCGAGTCACGCTCTGTCTGTTGTGGACCGTATTAAACACGATCCTGATCACGAAATGGACTGTTGCCGGAGGAGTTTGGCATCCGCAGGTATTTAAAACGGTCGCATGTGCGCTACCGTTCCTTTGCGCTGGAATCTGGGCCGGTGATCGATTGCATCACAGGGCAGACGAGAGATTGTTTCGAATGACGGTTTACGGGGTGCTTTTTCTGTCGGGTCTTGTACTTTTTTACGGACTCACGAAAGGTTGAAGCGTGCTGATGGCGGTAGCCTCCGACAAAAACTTGCAGCTCGACTATTGACGTATCATTGCTTGCGGCCCACAGGCTGTTAAAGTAAAACTCCAGTAAGCAGAGCCCTGTAGCGGGAAAGCAAGGGGCGCAAACAGAAACCAAAACAGGAGAACCTCCATGGCAATGACCAAGTCTCAGATTATCGCAGCAATCGCCGAAAAGGCAGAAATCACCAAAGCACAGGCGGAAACCGCTTTGGACACGCTCGTTGATTTGGCCTACAAAGGTGCTGAAGAAGGATTCACCGTTCCAGGGCTTGGAAAGCTGGTTAAAGTGGATCGCGCAGCCCGTACAGGCCGCAATCCCGCCACCGGAGAGGTGATCCAGATTGCCGCCAAGCGGGTTCTTAAATTCCGCATTGCCAAAGCGGCTAAGGATGCCATTTTAAGTTGACCGGTTACGGCAGTCGGGGAGCTTAAACTAGTTCCGTGACCTGCGCCCTTGACCGGGAAGCGTCGGAAATTTTAAAGAATGGTGGTAGGGGAAGGATTCGAACCATCGAAGGCATAGCCAGCAGATTTACTGTCTGCCCCGTTTGACCTCTTAGGTACCCTACCGTTCGTCGGTTAATAGAACTGATACCATTGCCTTAAATAATGCGATGTCCACCCCGTTTTGTCTTTTTCCCGTT
>CAIKGD010000042.1 GCA_903826865.1 uncultured Verrucomicrobiota bacterium | reverse complement strand
GCGAGGAGTTCGGGGTCGAGTTGTATCTGGAACCCGGCGAAGCCGCGATCACCGGTTGTGCCGAGCTTGTGGCGACCGTTCTGGATGTCGTGCATAACGAAATGGATACTGCAATTCTTGACGCCTCCATGGAGGCCCACATGCTGGATCATCTGATCTACCGCACCAATCCGAAAGTCAACTCGCCCGGACCCGGCCGGCACCCTGTCCTGATTGCGGGGCGATCCTGCCTGGCAGGTGATGTTTTCGGCCAGTACAAGCTTAAGACAAAACTGACGGCCGGTGCGGAGGTTCGGCTGGCCGATGCCGCCGGATACACGATGGTGAAGAAGAACTGGTTCAATGGACTGCCTATGCCGTCGATTTGTGTAAAAAGGCTTAACGGAAAGCTGGAAACCGTCCGGCGATTTAGTTACAAGGACTACCTCGAAAATCTTTCATAAAGAAAAGGAACGTTGATGAAGAAAAACCTGCTGATTATCGGTGCCGGCGGCGTGGCCCATGTGACGGCTCACAAAGCGGCGATGAACAACGATGTGCTCGGCGATATCTGTATCGCGTCGCGCACCCAGGCCAAGTGCGATGAGATCATTGAGAGCGTCATGCGGATGAAGCATCTCAAGGATCCGTCCAAGAAGCTGTATTCACGGCAGATTGACGCCCTCGATATCCCGGCAACCGTCAAACTGATTCAGGAAACTCAATCCGAGATGGTGATCAACCTCGGCAATGCCTTCATCAATATGTCCGTGCTGGAAGCCTGTCTCCAAACCGGTGCCGTTTACATGGACACAGCAATTCACGAAGATCCGGACAAGGTTTGCGAGCAGCCTCCGTGGTATGCCAACTATGAATGGAAGCGCAAAGACCGCTGCAAAGAAGCGGGACTGACGGCCATCCTCGGCGTCGGCTTCGACCCCGGCGTGGTGAATGCCTACTGCGCGCTGGCTCAGAAGCGGTATTTCGACAAGATCGATACCATTGACATCATGGACGTCAACGCCGGCAGCCACGGCAAGTACTTCGCCACCAATTTCGACCCGGAAATCAATTTCCGCGAGTTCATCAAAGTGTGGACATGGATTGACCGGCAGTGGAAGGAATACCCGACCCATTCCGTCAAGCGCGTCTACGACTTTCCCGTAGCCGGGCTGTGCCCGATCTACCTGAACGGACATGATGAGCTGCACTCGTTGTCGAAGAACATTGACGCGAACAGCATCCGGTTCTGGATGGGCTTCGGTAATCACTATATCAACGTTTTCACCGTGCTGCGGACTCTGGGCTTCCTCAATCATCTGCCTGTAACGCTCACCACCGGACAGGAAGTTGTTCCGCTGAAAGTCGTGAAGGCTCTTCTGCCGGATCCGAAAACGCTGGCCCCCGGCTACACCGGCAAGACCTGCATCGGCAATTTCGTCAAGGGCTGGAAGAACGGAAAAAAACGCGAGGTCTTCATCTATCAAGTTTCCGACCATCACAAGTGCTTCGAGGAAATCGAGTCACAGGGCATCAGTTACACCGCCGGTGTTCCCCCGGTAGCGGCGGCCATGCTGGTCGCGCAGGGTGTCTGGGATCCAAAAACCATGGTCAACGTTGAAGAACTCGATCCCGAGCCCTTCATTGCCATCCTCGACCAGATCGGTCTGCCGACGGATGTCAAAGAGATCAAGCCCGGCAGCAAATTCTCATTTGACGGCACAGTACGGGAACTGGCTGCGGAACTCGAAGAGTCCACCGCGACGGTCACCGTTTCAGCGGCTAACCCGATCATCGCGATTGATAAGAAGTTTCAGGAAGCTGCCATTAAAAAACTGGCTGCGCCCTCCTCCGCCAAGGCTACGGCGGGCAAGCCGGCGAAAAAGTCGGTGAAGGCAAAAATGAAAAAGCCCGCCGCAAAGAAAGCCGCTAAACCGGCCAGGAAGGTGAAAGCCAAGAAGTCCGCCCCGAAAAAGGTCGCGGCCAAAAAAGCCGTTAAGGCGATGAAGGCGAAAACCAAGAAGGCGAAGAAAGCCGGCAAGAAAAAGTAAACTCCCGGCGCAGATAACAAAAGAACCGTCATATTCATCGCATGACGTTTCTTCTATTTCCAACTCTTCATTGATTGATATGCACGATTTTGGCTGGCGAGAAACCATTGAAGCTCGTTGCTGACGCCGTGCTGTAGGCACCGATGTTCCGGCTGTACACCAGATCGCCCAGCTCAAGATTGGTCGGAAGTTCTTCTGACATTGAAAGCACGTCAAGTGCGTCGCAGGTCGGGCCGAACACGGTGCAAATCTCCGTCGGACCGCGTTTGAACGCTTTCAGCGGATATTTGCAATGGTCGAAAATGATTCCTGAGAATGTATTATAGACACCGTCATCGATGTAGTAGCAGAGTTTTCCGCTGCGCACAGCCTTGCCGATAACCGTCGAGACAGCGGTGCCTGCCGTCGCGACCATGAAACGCCCCGGCTCCGCTAAAATCTGAATGTCTTTCGGGAAAAGCCGGTTGAGCTCGGCGTTGATCTTGCGGGCAAGTTCGCTGAAGGGCTTCACGGTTGCGTCGTAGGGCGCGGGAAATCCGCCGCCGATGTCGAGGAGATTCATTTTCGTGTACCCGCGGCTTTTTGCTTCCTCAAAAACACCGGCCGCCAGATTAATGGCCTGAACAAAATTCTCGAAGTTGGTGGTCTGACTGCCGACATGGAAACTCAGGCCTTCCACAATCAGCCCCGCCTTCTCTGCCGCCAGAATAAGATCCACCGCTTCGCCCGATGCCGCGCCGCACTTTGAAGAAAGTTCACACATAGCGCCGGTATTGGGAACGCTCAACCTCAGGACGAGCCCCGAGTTCGGCGCGTACTTCTTGATCTTCTTGATCTCCTCGTAATTGTCGTACGTGACCAGCGCCTTGTATTGATCCAGCTCCTGCAACGCGTCATTCACCTTGATAGGGTTGGCATAGATGATCTTGTCCCATATCCAGTCCTGCCGTTGTTTGGCGGGCATGTGCCTGATCAGGTCATATACGATGTTGAACTCCGGCATCGAGGCCACGTCAAAGCTGGAACCCGCGTCAAACAGCGTCTTGACGATAGCGGGATCCGGATTGGCCTTCACCGCATAGTATGCCTGGACACGGGGAAGGTATTTCTTAAAGGTGGCATAGTTCCGCCGGAGAACGTTGTGATCGACCACAAAAAGGGGCGTTCCGTGAGTTTTTCCGAGTTGTTTCAGCACGTTCAAAGTATTCATGCCGGAGACATTAATGGTTCTTCCCGGATTTGTGTATCCAAGAGTTGAAAAAGTTGACTGATTGCCGTTTTTCAAGTCTCTCGGAACCGCTTTACCGCTTCTGTGCAATGAACAGATCCATCGGTTCAATCCTGATCTTTGGCTTCAGCCATTCCCTAAGATGCGGCTGCCGTCCCTGCCTGTTGCACAGATTCACGGTTAAATCTCTAAGTTGAAACTTGCGCGGCAGAGGCGGATAAGTACGATGGACGGCTCATAAGGAATTTTTACTATGAAAATAAACCCGTCTCCCAGCTACAGCATTGATCTGACCGTGGAATCAAAACTCGACCGGCCGGCACTCGAAAAAATTATTACGGGTGCCGAAGGCGTGCCCGCCCTTTCCGAGGGTATTGCCAACCTGTTCCGTTTTGTCGTCAATACGCGCGACAGCGCTCACCAGCAGGAAATCATCCAGGCTTTGGAAACCGCCGAAGGAACCCGTGTTATTTCCGCCGACGAAGTGACGTTCCGTTCGCATATCGGCGGAAAAATCGCGGTGACGAGCAAACTTGACCTTGCCGCCAAAGGCGCGCTGGCAATCGCCTACACGCCGGGCGTCGGCCGCGTTTGTATGTCGATCCATGAAAACGTCGCCCGCGCCGATGCACTGACCGTTAAAAAAAATATGGTAGCCGTCGTCTCGGACGGCACGGCGGTACTCGGCCTCGGCGACATCGGCCCTGAAGCGGGTATGCCGGTGATGGAAGGCAAGGCGATGCTTTTCAAGGAATTCGGAGGCGTGGATGCTTTTCCGATCTGCCTGGCCACCAAAGATACTGAAGAGATTATCCGTACCGTAAAGCTGCTCGCACCGACTTTCGGCGGCATTAATCTGGAAGATATTTCAGCGCCGCGCTGTTTTGAAATTGAAGAACGGCTGAAAGCGGAACTCGATATCCCGGTGTTTCACGATGACCAGCACGGCACGGCCGTCGTTTCGCTGGCGGCGCTTTACAACGCGCTCAAGATCACCGGCAAGAAGATGGGGAATCTCAAGGTAATCGTCAACGGCATCGGCGCAGCCGGTATGGCCTGCTCGAAAATCCTGCTGGCGGCAGGCGTTAAAAACCTGATCGGATTCGATCGCACCGGCGCAATCTACCGCGGCCGCACAGACAAAATGAATCCTTCCAAGGAATGGTTCGCCGAAAACACCAATCCGGAAAATGAAAAAGGTTCGCTGAATGACGCAATGAAAGGTGCCGATCTTTTCCTCGGCGTCTCCGCGCCGGGCTGCATCACCGCCGAAGACCTCAAAAAAATGGCCAAAGACCCGGTTGTTTTCGCCATGGCCAACCCGGTTCCGGAAATTATGCCGGAAATCGCCCGCCCTTATGTGCGGATTATGGCGACGGGTCGTTCCGACTATCCAAACCAGATCAACAATGTGCTCTGTTTCCCCGGCATTTTCAAAGGCGCGCTGCGCTGCCGCGCCAGCGCGATCAGCGAAGGCATGAAACTGGCGGCGGCCCGCGCCATCGCCAGCCTGGTTTCAGACGATCAGCTTTCGGAAGAATTCATTATTCCATCCGTTTTTGACCGGCGCGTGGCAGATGTGGTCGCTGACGAAGTGGAGCGCGTGGCGCGGGCTGAAGGGCTCGCCCGCGAAGTAATTGACTGCAAAACGTTCTACAAACTCCGCTGAGCTTCCAGACATTGGAAACTCAGGCCGCACCGGAGATAATTTCGACTTCAACAAGGCGCGCAAAAAGAGCGTGCCGCAGGATGCGCAAGTCGGCGGCCAGCGAACGGGTATGGGCGTAGTACAGGGCATCCATCTGTTTATCAATTTCGATGAACGCATCGGAATAGCTGAAGACAGCGGGAAAATAGCACTGGGTGTCTTTCATCTTTTCACCTTCGGCCGCTTTGGGTACCTGCCCGCAAAGCCATAAATTCCCGCTAAGTACACGGAGCAGTTGCGGGAACCGGTCGAGAGAAATGCCGTGAAAGATCATAAGCAGCAGGCTCGGCACCGGACTGGATGCCACAAAGCGCAGAACCTTAATTTCATTTCCGCCAATGCCCCGGCATCTGCGGCTGACAAACTGTCCCCGCCCGAGCAGGCGGATGATGAGGTATAAGATGATGAAGGGAATAAACTGCAAGACAACAAGCAGCAAAGTAAAATTCCAGCCGAAGACGGCACGCAGAAAATCACGCATGTAATTGCGCGGGCGGGTCTGTGCAACAAGCCAGGGATCTTCGATCTCGAGGCAGGTGCCGTCTTCGGGGTCAACGATGCGGTTGCCGGCAACGATTTTACCTTTGATCTCAAGATTGCGGCCTACATAGGTATCGGAGAGAATGATGCTGTCCGAGAGTTCGCACTGGCGGTCAATGAGGACATGGTCTGAAATAACCGTGCAGGGTCCGATTGTCGAAATGGCTCCGATACGGCAGTCGTTGCCGACAGCCAGCGGCGGCGTAAACGTGACCGAAGCCGGCGTTATAACGTTATAGCCGATTGAAGCGTCATCACGGGAAGAATAACCGCTGGAGAGGTAGCGGTTCATTTCATTCCGGACGATTTCCATATTCAACCGGTAGTAGTGTGTGACATCACGGATGCAGGTGAAATCAAGCCCTGCCGCCTCAGCCGTACTGTACGGCGTGGAGCCGCAAGTTTCCTCCCGGATAAACCGGTCTATGCTGCTGCGGTCACGGCTGACAAAAAAAACAGGCCGGTTACCGTGATCCACAACACAACAGCCATCAAGAAGCGACTGAAGTTTTTCCAGTGTAAAGCCGGACCGGCGGCGGGGGAAAAGCACTCCGCCGATATAGAGCAACCCGTCGCTCCAGCGATCCGCGTCGCGGGCAAGATAAGACTGCGGATTGTCCTCGGCACGGATCAGACTGTAATTGATGTTCAGCCCCCATTTTTCGCCGTTGCCGCAGAACATTTCCACGTATTCAGCGGCCTGGCCGAGAATGATCTGCACCTCGGTGATGCCGAGATCAACACAGAATTCGAGCCAGTAGCTCAGTAACGGGCGGCTGCCGACCGGCAGTAAAACCCAGGCACGATCACCGAAGACACCGGTCCAAGACGGCTTCCCGCCTGTATAGAGCACTGCTTTCATCACTGCACGGCACACACCCGGATATTTTACGGCTTGGCAGCCTTGACGGCTTCTTCAACGGTATCGAAGATTTCAAAAACCTTATAGGCACGGGTGATTTCAAACACCATGCGCGGTTTTTTCTGAAGACAGGCAAGTTTCATGTCGCCGCCGCGCTCGGTAATGCGTTTAAGCGCCGCGATCAGCGAGCCGAGTCCGGCACTGTCCATGAAGTCCACGGCGGACAGATCAAAGACGAAGTTTTTGACATTGGTTTCGCCGGCCTGCCAGGCGGCAAGCTGTTCGCGGAACGCTTCAACTGTGGCGGCGGTAAGCGGACCGGACAATGTGATAATCCCGATTCCCTGTTCTTTTGTGCATGCTACACTCATGGGTACCTCTCCTGTTCTAATACGCCCCCCGTCCGAAAAGGACAGCGGGAATGGTTTTTAACATAATGCAGATATCCTGCCAGATGCTCCGGCTGTGAATATATTCCATATCCAGACGCACCTGCTGTTCAAAAGGAATTTCAGAACGTCCGCCGATCTGCCAGAGGCAGGTAAGGCCGGGTTTGACATGCAACCGCTTGCGCTCTTCGAGCGTGTATTGCGCCACTTCAGCCGGCAGCGGCGGACGCGGACCTACCAGCGACAGGTCGCCGGCAAGCACGTTGAAAAACTGCGGCGCTTCGTCAATGCTGAAGCGGCGAAGAACCCGCCCCACCCGCGTAATGCGCGGATCTTTTTTCATTTTAAAAATCACGCCGTCTGCGGATTCGTTCTGCGCCATCAACTGCGCTTTAATCCGGTCAGCACCGCGGCGCATCGAACGGAATTTGTAGAAATTAAAAATGCGGCCGTTGATACCGACACGATGCTGGACATAGAGCACCGGCCAGCCGTCTTCGAGCACAATAAACACCGATACGATTATAAAAAGAGGCATGAGCATAACGATGGCGATGAGGCTGCAAACAACATCCATCAGACGTTTAATCACAAGCAGACTGCTCAGCGCCCACTCCCAGACCAGCAGACGCCTGCGCTGCCGCCAGCGCAGGCGTTTGATATCCGCCTTGGATACCGGCAGATCGAGTGTTTTGAACAGCTCGCGTCTGGCCTGATATACAGATTCATTCATCAGTCTGTCTGTCTCCTGAAAATGTAACTTACAACATTTTTTGAATCGCGTCTATAGCGCTCTACACAGTCGGCGGCGACATTAGTAATCAAAAGACCCCGTCCGCCCTCGGCATACTCATCGAAGCCGGGTTCAGCCGCACCTGCTCGGGAAATATCCCATTCCCGACCCTGATCTGTAAATACCAGCCGGCAGCCGTATTCGTCGAGAATAAGCTGCATCCACATCGTCTCGTGCGCACCGAGCCGGCTGTGCTCGACCACATTCATGGCGTGTTCCATGGCTACAAGCCGGACGCGCGCAGCAAGGTCTTCGCCCGTCTGCTCCAGAATCAGCCGCTCCATTTCTTCTGTGCAATCCGAAACCGCCTGTGTTTCGACGGCAATGTTTCTCTCAATAAGAACCTTGCCCGGTTCAGTCATGCGAACAGCGATGGCTGTGCAGTCATCGTGACCGATGGAGTAGCCCTCGGCCTCCATGAGATCAAGCAGCGCGGCAGGGCGGTTAACAGCGTACGGATCAGCGGCAACGCGCACAAAGAGTTTTTCCAGCTCCTCTTCGCCGCATTCTTCGCCGGTTTCGCGGTGACGCGCTTCAGTCAGACCGTCGGTGTAGAGCAGAATGTGCATACCCGGGAGGGCTTCCAGAACTGTTTGATCCTCCTCGGCAAAGGGCCGGGCCGGGCCGAGCGGCATTCCGACAGGAATGCCTCCGTGCCCGGCAGGAAACGGAACGGGTTTCCCGCCGCAAATCAGTATCGGATCGGGATGCCCGCAGTTCATGCAAACCCAGCGACCGGTTGCCGGCTCGTAAAACGCCATCAGCATGGTGGCATAATAAGCCGGATTGTTAAGCGTTGCACACAGGCGCACATGCAGTTCGTTGCAGATAAATGCGGGACCGCGTTCATAGAACGTCCAAATCAGCTCGGTTGCGGTCGCCTTGAGCATGGAGGAAATCATTGCCGGGGCGACGCCGTGTCCCGACACATCCGCCACATAAAGACAGCAGCGCCCGTCCGGCAATTCAATCACATCAAATGCATCGCCGCCGACATCCATGGAGGACCGGTATTTAATACGGATTTCGAACGGCCCTGAAAAGAGCGGCTCCATCGAGAACATCGACTGCTGGATTTTTCCCGCAAGCTCCAGCTCGTGCGACACGCGCCGTTTCCAATGGGCCAACGCATCATTGCTGCGTTTCAGTGCCAGCGCATTACCGACACGCAGCACCAGCTCACGCGCATCAAAGGGCTTGCGGATATAATCCATGGCCCCGAGATCGAATCCTTTTTTAAGATCTTCAATCTGCCCTTTAGCTGTCACCATGATTACAGGTACATCGCGGGTCGCGGTGAGTTTTTTAACGGCTCCGCAAAGTTCAAAGCCGTCCATCCCGGGCATAACGACATCGGCGAGAATCAGGTCGAGCCGTTCATGATGCACCAGTTCCATCGCCGACGGCCCGTCGACCGCCTCAAAAACTTCACAACCGTAGGAGGTAAGGAGTTTTTTCAGGTAAAGCCGGTTAGGACGTTCGTCGTCCACCACCAGCACCTTGCCTCCCAAAACAGGCCGGGATGCTCCGGACGAAACCGTTTCGTGCGGATCGTCTGCCGGGAAAGATTTCATTATTTCCCAGCAACAAATTCACGGGCCCATTTGATAAGTGCACGGCAAAGCGCCGTGCAACGTTCCGTTTGTCCGGCGCGAAGCGTCAGCTCGATTTCCTCCGCCAGCACGGATATCTCCGGAAGTCCCATCGTGCCGCCCATGCCTTTGATGGAGTGCGCCGCCACCCGGATCATTTCGTTATTAGAAGTATCCAGACCGGTTTGAAGGTCGGCAGACATCCGCTCAAGTTCTTCACAGAAAGCGCCGATCAGTTCGTCGTCCATTTCGAAGGTTTCCACTTCGAACTGACTGATCCGTCCGTCCAGATCATGAACCAGACCGCGAACCGTTTCTATTGCGCGCGCAATTGCCATAACTCCACCCCTTCCGTATCTATATGATTCATACTCATCATAAACATTTAATAACGGTTTGCGCAAGCCTTTCACCCGCTTCCGAAATAAAAAGCAAGGTATTGAAGAAGCCTGCTGATTGAGACAGTATAATGGTTTCCTGCATGAAAAATATTTTCACAGATTATCCGGATGTCCCCTGGAAACAGGGGTGGATATTTTTGTCCGGCCCGGAGGATCAGACACCGTTTATAACCGGTGCCGCCACCGGCGCGCTCACCATCCCCGGCGGCGAATGGATTCTGCAGCTGATTGAACCGTCGGCGCTCTGTACGGTCCGTCTCTTCTGCAACGGTTTTTCCATCAGTGCGCGCAAGCGCCCCGACAAAAACCGGATTGACGCCTTGCAAACAGCACCTGGAGTGTTCTACGGCACAGTCTCCGGCCTGCCAATGCCGCAACTGAACGCGACAGCAGAAATCACAAGTGACAACAACGCGGTCTGGGTACAGAGCGGTCACACCACCACCCTTCTCCTGCAAAAGAATAACTGTTTTGCACTGGTTTGCGGGGAACTCACCCCGGAGCGGGCGCTCGGGAAAGCTGAAAATACACTCAACGAAAGTTTTGAAATTCTCGCGCAAAGAGAAGCAAAAGACCGCGCAAATATCAGCCGGCTCTTCAGTGTCAATCCGCTTCATAATCCGCCTGTCGCGCTCGCTGCGGAAAACCTGAAAGCCCGTCTGCGCTCACGCACCGTCGCACTTCACGGCCTCTGGAGCGCGGCGGACGGGTTCGCCAACGAAACCTTTTCGCTCAACGAAATCTATCCGCTCGTCCGCGCCTGGTGCCTGACTGATCCGCCTGTCGCGCTGGAACTGATCCAGACCGCGCTTTCACTTCAGCAGAGTAACGGCGGTTTTCCCGCCTGGGTTGAACCGGGCGGACTGGCCGCAACCGTCGCGCCGTGGCCGTTCATCGTGCAGTCCTTTGAGCTGGCGTGGCAGAGCGGCCACGACCCTGCACTGCTTAAAAAATATCTACCTGCTCTGCGAAAATATGTACAGTGGGCCGTGCGCCGCTTCGATCCGCACCGCGACCGCATCCCGTCCTGGCAGAGCGAACAGGAAGTCTTCGTTCCGGAAAGTTTTGAACGCGGTAAAGCGACACCTGAACTCACGGTTCTGCTGATAGCCGAAATTGAAGCGTTAATACGCCTTTGCGCAGAAAGTGAACATACGGAATCTGTCACCGGATCGCTCACCGAAGAGCGCAATCAGCTGGCTCAGACGCTTAATACAGTGTTCTGGGATCCGGCTGTCAAAGCATTTTCCAATGTCTGGAAAGACGGACACTATCTGCGCGAACCATCCTTTGGATCCTTCCTGCCTCTTTTCTGGCGCGGCCTTGACCGCGAGAAGCAAACCGCCCTGCTTGAAAATTTTGAAGAAACCCGCAGTTTCCCCGGACATCATGCGCCCTCTTCGTGGAAACAGGATGCGATTGGCGATACAGCCCATATACCCGCCATCCATCAGTTTATGGCTTTCGAATCGCTCCGGAACGCCGACAACACCCGCACCCTGCTGATGCTCTTTGCACACCGCATGAGTGAGGGTTTCACCGTCTGGTTTGACCGTGAAAGCATTGAGGTCGCACGCGGTGAAACAACCGGCGCACCCGCTTTCGCACTCGGTCCGGTCACGGCGGCGCTCATCCTCGCCGTACAGGATGAATTTGCGCACGACGAAGCTGAAGCTCCTTCGGTAGCGCAGCAGCTTCTGCGCTGGGGTCACCGGCTGCGGATCAATAAAGCCGACCTGAGTATCGCCGTCGGCTTACTGCTTGCGATTCTGATTGTCCATCTTTTTTACACCCTGCCGCACAGCCATGACGCGGAAACCCGGGTCGCCGAAGCCTCACTGAACTATCAGCAGGGCCGCTATGCCGAAGCCCTGCGTATCTGCCGCAACTATCCGGACAGCGTACTATCGCGCTTCCTGCAGGCCAATCTGTTGATGCTCAATGATCGGCCTGATCAGGCCGAAAAATTTTACCGGCAGGCTCTCACACAGAAAACCGGAAGTCCTTCCGCGCTCTTCGGGCTGGCGCTTGCCCTGCAGATGAACGGAAATTTCAAAGAAGCGGAAAAACGCTACGCCGACTTCATCGACATCTACGAAAAGCGCTATCCTGAAACGGCTGAACTGGCTGATAATTTCAGGCTGCTGGCCCGCGAAAAATTCAGCAAACCGCCGGGCTGGCGGAGGGTTTACGCCCTGCCGATGATGAATGATCTCGGATTATGAAGTTTACCCGCGCCCTGTTTCCGTTGTATTTTCCGCACCTATGAAAACACTTCTGAAAAAATGGCTTCCGCTCACCGCCCTGCTTCTGTTGGCCGGGTGCTTCCGCAACGACATCCGCACGGAGACGTTCCAGATAAAACAGCTCCGCTCGCAGGACAGCGCCGCGCGCATTGCCCAGGCCCTGCGGCCGGTGTCCGGCATTAAAGAACTCCGCCCCGACCTTGAGAAACACACCCTCACCGTTGTTTTCAACGGACTGGAGGGTTATATCAAAAACATCGAATACGCCATCGTCAAAGCGGGCTTCGACCTGCCGAACTGGCCGGCCGATCCGGCTGACAAAGCCAAGCTTCCTGAGGATATGCGCTGATGAAACTGATCCTGACCGCCCGGCCGCTCGAAACACAGGCCAAAGTGGCCTGGATTATTTTTGTGCAGGATAAAAAGCCGCTGCTCAGCGGCAGCACCGGACTGGCGAAGCAGATCGGCAGTCAGATCAAAAAAACCGGTTTCAGCGGCGACTACGCTCAAACCCTTGTCTTCCAGACCGGAACCGGCGACATCGTCCTCGCCGGACTGGGCGACCGGAAGCATTTCCGCATGGAATATCTCGAACGCGCCGCATCCGCCGCCGTGCGCGCCGGTAAAAAAGCGGGCGTTAAAACGTTCGCGGTCAGCACCGCCGCCGGAATCGGCAAAGTCTCGGATGCAGCCTTCGTACACGCCGTGGCGCGCGGCGCGGCATGGGGCACCTACAGCTTCGACACCTTTAAAACCGGCACCAAAAAGCGCGGAGCTGAACTGTCGCTGACGTTTGCCGGACCGTGCGAAAACCCCGCCGCCTGCCGCAAAGCACTGACCGAAGCGGAACTGGAAAGCCGGGCTTTGCTCGCCACCGCCGACCTAGCCAACCTGCCCGGTAACGAAGCCACGCCGCAGAAGATTTCCAGCTGGGCGCAGAAAATGTCCAAGGAAAACAAACTCGCCTTTTCCGTACTCAGCAAAGCCGACCTGAAAAAGAAAAGTTGCAACGCCATCCTCGCCGTCGCGGCGGGCAGTACGCAGGACGCCCGGATCATCACGCTCAAATACAAAGGCACCAACCCGAAGGCCAAACCGGTTGTCATCATCGGCAAAACCATCACCTTCGACTCCGGCGGCATTTCGCTCAAGCCCGGCAAAGGCATGGAATGGATGCGCTACGACAAATCCGGCGGCATGGCCGTACTGGCCGCCATGCAGATGGTCGCTCTGCTCAAACCGGCAACGCCGGTCATCGGCATGCTGGCCGTGGCAGAAAATATGCCCGGCGGCCGCGCCACCCGCCCTGGCGATATCGTCAAATCGCACGCCGGAAAAACTATCGAGATTTTAAACACCGATGCCGAAGGCCGCCTCGTACTGGCCGACGCGCTTTCGCTTGCCCTGCAGCACAAACCCGCCGCCATCGTTGACCTCGCCACACTGACCGGCGCGGTCGTCACCGCGCTCGGCCATACCGCCGCCGCTGTTGTCGGCAATAACCACAAACTGAACGCTACGCTGGTCAAAACCGCTGACGCCGCCGGCGAACGGTTATGGGAACTGCCGCTCTGGCCGGAAAACATGGACGACATGAAAGGCACCTTCGCCGATTTGCAGAACATCAGCAAATCCGGAACCGCCGGAACCATCAACGGCGCGGCCTTCCTCGCCAACTTTGTCCCCGAAGATATTCCGTGGGCACACCTCGACATCGCCGGAACCGCATGGGAAGAATCTTCCAAACCCTGGATGGATCCCGGCGTCACCCTTTTCGGTGCACGCACATTGATCGAGTGGATCGTAAAAATATGATCATACAACAAATCAAAGGAAAAAATATGAGGAATAAAACAATAGGTCTGCTGGGCTTGGTTCTGGCGGAACTACTTCTATGCGGATGCGCCACCGATAGCATTGTCACTCGCGTCAATAAACCAGATCGAAGTCTGGTCGTCGTGCCAGTCAAAGGAAGACCTATAGACATAAAGAACATACACATTGGCGGCTTACTGGTGGGACCGATTGAGCTGGCACTGACAAAAAATTCATCGGAAGTCCTTTGCGCACGGCTAAATCAGTATACCAGCTTTAATGGCGAACGAATTCTGGCAGAAGAAACTGCCAAACTCCTAAGAACCTCACCAAAAGTTGCATTCCACGACATCATCATCGATCCGCTTGATTCGGCGATGCCCGGTATAAAAAACCTAGGCCCCAAAGAGCAACAACGATTCATGACTGGCTGGCCTGATAGCGAATTGACGCGTATCACAGGTCGCTATTACTTCAGCCGACCTATTACTCCCACCACCCCTACAAATCAGTATGTAGTTTCTCTGGAGGTGACTTTGGCTTGGTTATGCCTAAATCATAACGACAGCCTCGAGGGAGACATTGTTATTCGCATGATTGATTTGGAAACAGGTAAAATTATTCGCCGGGGTAGTTGCCATCGTATCTTCAAAATCACCGAAGTAACTGGGAATAGCGACCTTCAGATATTCGAGTCCGATTTTCGGCAATGCATGAATAAATCTGCCAAATACCTTTTGAGCACTTGGAATCTTTTGTGATTTAGGCCCAATTGCAACGAAACATACAGAGGCATGGTGCTGAATGGAAAAAGAGCATTGGTAACCGGCGGCGCGGTGCGGATCGGCTGCGCGATGACCGAAGCGTTGCTGGCCGAAGGCGCGGAAGTGATCGTCCATTTCCAAATATCGAAAACAGAAACTAGAGCGGTTTAATTCAATCCATCGCCGCTGCTCAAGCTCTTCGGAATACCGAAGAAGCTCGACCTGCAATCAAACTTGCAGGGCGACCTTCCCAAAGGGAGGTTGTGAGAGTGACTACGCTATTTTTTAACGTCAGGCCGATTTGAGCTGTCCGGAAGGAAAGCAGATAGAGAAAGTAGAACCTTCGCCGTAGCGGCTCTGAACGGAAACCGTGCCGCCGTGAGCCTGCGCGATGTGTTTGACGATGGATAACCCCAGTCCTGTTCCGCCTTCCTGACGGCTGCGGCCTTTATCTACGCGATAGAAACGCTCAAAGAGCCGGTCGAGATGTTTTTCTTCGATACCATAACCCTGGTCTTTCACCGTCAGCATAACGCCGTTGTTTTCAGCGCGGGCGCTGACGACAACTGTTTTCCCGTCGGCGCTGTACTTGACCGCGTTACCGATGAGGTTGATGAGCGCCTGTTCAATCAGCGGCGGGTTAACAACAGCATTTAACGCATCGGGGCACTCAACCTGGATGGTGATATTCTTTTCAGCCGCGCGCTGAGTGCAGACATCCACGGCAGAGTTCAGAAGCCCGCAGAGCCCGGCCATCTGCATTTCCATCCCCTCTTTGCCGCCCTGTTCGAGACGGGAGAGCATCAGCAGGTCGTCGATGATGCAGTTGAGCCGGTCGGCGTGTTTGGCGACAATTTTAAGGAAGCGTTCCGCTTCGACCGGGTCGTTGTTCGCGCCGTCGAGCAGGGTTTCCACAAATCCTTTGATGGAGGTAATCGGCGTTTTCAGTTCATGCGAGACATTGGCGACAAAGTCGCGCCGCAGGTTCTCAAGACGGCGCAGACGTGAAACGTCGTTGAAAACAACGACGGCACCGATGTGGCGGTTCTGCGTACCGAGCAGATGGGTGCCGCGCGTCTGGAGATAATAGGTCTGGTTATTCTGGACAACCAGTTCGCATTCGAGCGGCTCCAGCCCTTCGAGTACTTCAGCAACGAACCGTTGAAGTTTTATGTTCCGGAAAACTTCTTCGATACTGCGGCCGGTTGCGGTTTCAGGCTGAAAGACATTGAAGAACTGTGCGGCGGCTTTATTCAGACTGATGATGTGTCCGGTGGTATCGACGGCGAGCACACCTTCAACCATACTGGCCAGCACGGCTTCGCGCTGGTTGCGTTCTTTGCTGACGGTTTGCAGACGTTCTTCAAGCTGGGCAGCCATTGTGTTCATGGTTTCGGCCAGCGAGCCGACCTCAGCAGAGCCGATTGAGTGGAGCCGGTACGAAAAATCGCCGGCGGCGAACCGTTCGGCACCTTCTCTGATCTGTTCCAGCGGCTGTGAGATGCGTCGTGAGACGAACAGACTCAGGAGCGCCGCCAGCAGCAGAATCACCGCCGCGCCCCACAGCAGCTGGTGTTCGATTCCGCTGAGCGCTTCTTTCATTCTGAGCAAGGGCATGGCCGTGCGAACCACGCCAATCAGAGTGCTGTCACGATAGACCGGCACTGCGACATAGAGCATGTTTTTACGGACACTGCTGCTGAAACGGATGGATCGGCCTGTCCGGCCCTGCTCAATCGCTGTTTTCACTTCCGGACGGTCGCGGTGGTTTTCCATCTGCTCGCGCGATTTGTCAGACTCGCCGGCCACCGTTCCGTCCGGCAGAATCAGCGTGATGCGCGCCGGTGATTTAGCACCGAGTTTGGAGGTCACCGCGGTGAGATAGGTTTGTTCGTTTGCATCAAACCGGTCACGCACCTGTTCGGCCGCGAACTGAGCCAGCGCTTCAAGATTTTCAGAAACCTGTTTGCGGTGAAACCGTTCAAGTGCGGATGAAAAAACGGCAAGAAGCACCAGCAGTGTGAAAAAGGTGACCACGAGGTGGCCGGGATAAATCTGCCAGAATATGCGCCGGGTGTGCATGTTATTCCTCATCCCTGAACCGGTAACCGATACCGCGCACAGTTTCGATGCAATCGCCCGCCTTTTTCAGTTTTTTCCGCAGACCGACGACCTGCACATCAACGGAACGCTCAGTAACCGGATAGTCTTCGCCGTGCACGGCATCCACAATCTGGTAACGCGTAAAAACCCAGCCGGGACGGCGGGCCAGAAAATGGAGAAGTCCGAACTCCGTGGCGGTGAGGTCAACCGGTTTCCCGCCTACCGTCACAGAATGGCGTCCGGGGTGAATAACAAGTTCGCAAATACGCAGCACATCTTCCGTATCCGGCACCGGTACGGCCGCTTTCCGGCGCAGGACGGCTTTTACCCGGGCGACCAGTACCTTTGGACTGAACGGTTTGACAATGTAATCTTCAGCGCCGAGCTCAAGACCGGTAATAACATCGCTCTCTTCGCCGCGTGCGGTCATCATGACAACGGGAATATCGCAGGTGGTGTCGTTCTTTTTCAGTTCGCGGCATATCTGCAAGCCGTCTTTACCGGGCAGCATGAGATCGAGCAGAATGAGATCGGGCTTCTTCTGTGCAACCGCTTTCAGCCCGGCTTCGCCGGAGGCGGCTTCCCCAACCCCGAAGTTTTCGCGCTCCAGATTGTAGCGTACCAGTTCGCGGATATCCTCTTCGTCCTCGACAATCAGAATCTGTATTTTTGCAACCGCCATAATATTCCCACTGTTTATGCATCCAGCATCTGACAGATACAGTGATAGACCGGCAGGTGCAGTTCCTGCACTTTGAAGGTTTCGGCTGCCGGAACTTTAATGACGACATCCGCCGCTGCGGCCAGTGAGCCGCCTTTAGCACCGGTAAGTCCGACGGTTTTCAGCCCCAGTGCTTTGGCGGCCGTTACAGCATGATTGACGTTTTTTGCGCTGCCGGAAGTGCTCAGGCCGATCAGCACATCGCCGCGCCGCCCCAGCGCATTGACAAGCTGGGCAAAATTAAAATCAGAGTTGCGGTCGTTGGCCCATGCGCTCTGAAACGAGCTGAACGCGGTGAGCGGAATCGCAGGAAACGCGCCTTCCAGTTCGGCGGCCAGTTCCGGAGGAAGTCCTTTCGGAAGCGGACGCAGTGTGCAGAAGCGTTTGAGCAGTTCGCCCGCCCAGTGCTCGGCATCCGCTCCGCTGCCGCCGTTGCCGCAGATCAGAAGTTTGCCGCCTGCGTCCAGACTTGCTTTCATGACCTGCGCGGCGGACAGAATTGAATTCCGGCAGTTCGCCAGCTCCGGATGGTTTGTAATCAGTTCATTAAGATGATGTTCTGCTTTCATAAGATTCTCCGCATTCTTGTGCCCGAAACTACCCCACTGCGTTCTGCGAGACAACAGATTTCAGAGTATCCCGTCCGTGCGGTGCCGCACAATAACCCCCTCGACCAGATAAATGACATCTTCGGCGATATTGGTGGCATGATCCCCGATCCGTTCGATATTGCGCGAAGCCAGCAGCATATCAAGATAACCGCTGATACCGTCGGGATGCTTCAGAATCTGCTCTTCCACGAAGCGGCGCACCTGCTTGCAGAACTGATCCACTTCCTCATCCGATCCGCAGACTTCCCGGGCCGGATTTGCATCGAAATTAACAAAAGCGTTCAAACTGTCGTGCACCATATCACGGGCCCGGATGGCTGCCTGACTGAGTTCATCCGGCATCATCAGTGCAGGTTCTTTGCAGATTTTTACGGCGCGCTTGGCGATATTGGTGGCCAGATCGCCGATGCGTTCCAGATCGTTATTGATTTTGAGCACGGCAGTCAAAAAACGAAGATCGGCTGCCACCGGCTGGTGCAGCGCCATGATTTTCAGCGCCTCTTCCTCCACGACCACTTCAACCTGATCCACGTCGAAATCCCCGCGGATAACCTGCTGTGCCAGCTCTTCGTCGCGGGTCAACAGCGCCTTGACGGCGAGGATCACACTTTCCTCAACCTGCGCACTCAGCGTCAGAATCTGCCGCTTAAGGTGATCGATCTCTTTCATGAAAACAACAGACATGACTTCCTCCTTATCCGAACCGTCCGGTTACATAGTCCTGCGTTTCCTGCAGGTGCGGGTTTTGAAAAATGGTGCTGGTCGGGCCGTACTCAATCAGCCGTCCCAGATACATAAAGGCGGTGTAATCGCTCACCCGCGCGGCCTGCTGCATATTGTGTGTCACGATCACAATCGTATAGTCTCCGCGCAGATCGGCAATCAGATCCTCGATTTTATTTGTGGCGATCGGGTCGAGTGCCGAACAGGGTTCATCCATCAAAAGCACTTCCGGTTCGGCGGCAATGGCGCGGGCGATGCAAAGGCGCTGCTGCTGGCCGCCGGACATGCCAAGCGCGCTTTCATTCAGGCGGTCCTTGGTTTCCTCCCAGATCGCCGCGCCGCGCAGGCTGCGCTCACAGACCTCGTCGAGCACCGATTTATTGCGCTCACCGTCAATGCGCAGTGAATAAATGACGTTTTCATACACACTCATCGGGAACGGATTGGGCTTCTGGAAAACCATGCCCATCCGCTTGCGCAATTCTATGACGTCAACCGCCGGCGCATAGACCGGTTCGCCGTTCAGCTTCATTTCGCCATTAATCCGTACCGTACTGAGCAGGTCGTTAATCCGGTTGATCGAGCGCAGCAGCGTTGATTTGCCGCAGCCGGACGGACCGACCAGCGCAGTGACCTTCCCTTTCGGAATAATCATATTGATATCGAAAAGCGCCTGCTTCGCGCCGTAGGAAAGATTGAAGCCGGAAACTTCCAGCAGCGGCTCTTCACTCTTCAGCACGTCATGCGTCTCGGTCGGAAAGGTTTTTCCGGCGGCAATCTCCGCGAGGCGGTTCGACTTCTTTTTTACCGGATTCTGAATATCCATTGAGGTTCTCCTTAAAATGCGGCGGAAACAAACTTGCGGCGCAGACGGGACCGCAGCCGCACCGCCAGCAGGTTTAACAGAAAAATAAGCACGATCAGCAGCAGCGTAGTCGTGAAGACCATCGGCTTGGCGGCTTCGCTGTTCTGACTTTGGAATCCAAGGTCATAAATATGAAAACCGAGATGCATGAAACTGCGCTCGGCATGAACAAAAGGAGCGATGCTGTCCACCGGCAGTTCCGGTGCCAGTTTCACCGCGCCGACGAGCATGAGCGGAGCCACCTCGCCAGCGCCGCGGGCCATGGCGAGAATCATGCCGGTCATAATGCCGGGCATGGCACGCGGCAGAACAATCCGCTTGATCGTCTGCCATTTACTTCCACCGCAGGCGTAGGAACCTTCGCGCATGGAATTGGGCACAGCAGAAAGCGCCTCTTCCGTTGCGACGATCACCACCGGCAGCGTCAGCAGCGCCAGCGTCAGCGAGGCCCACAGAATTCCGCCCTTTCCAAAGGTTGGATTGGGTAGTGAGGAAGCGTAGAACAGTTCATCAATCGATGCGCCGATGAAGTAGCAGAAAAAGCCGAGGCCGAACACGCCGAAGACAATGCTGGGCACGCCGGCAAGATTATTAATGGAAATGCGCACCGCGCTCACAATCAGTCCGGGTTTGGCATATTCGCGCAGATAAAGCGCCGCCATTACGCCGAACGGAACCACCGCCAGCGACATCAGCAGTGTCATAATCACGGTGCCGAAGATGGCAGGAAAAACCCCGCCTTCACTGTTGGCCTCGCGCGGCTCACCGAGTAGGAATTCGTGCCAGCGGCTGAAGTAGATTCCTGCTTTGCCGATGAATGAAAGCTGATTGGCCGGATAGGCGCGAACAATATCCGACAGCGGCATTGCCACCGCTTTGCCCTGCGCTGTTTTCAGATTCAGTACATAGCGGCTGTTTTCGGCGCGCAGCCGGACGATCTCTTCCTGAAGCGTGGCGAATTTTGCTGTCACCGCTTTTTCCGTTTCGAGAAACTTCGCGTGTTCCGCCTGCCAGGCCGGACTGTCTTTTCCGTCGCGCAGTTCCACCGTACGCAGATTCAGCCGGGCGGTTTCGAGCCGCCGGTTGACGCGGCCGATTTCGTGCGTTTCGAGTTCGCGAATTTTTTCGCGCCGTTCACTCACCGCGCGATGATGTTTATTGAACATTTCCCATGCGGCTTCCGGCGTGGAAGCAACCGTATCGCCGCCAAGTGTAAAACCTTCAGGAAAACCGTAGAAGCGGCCCCACGCGGTGCGCTCAATCACCAGCGCCCATTCCGGCCGGGTTTCCGCCTTGATATCATGATCGCTTATCCAGACGAAATGCTCGCCGGAAATTTCATAATTGCCGGTGCGCACCAGCTTGCGCTGAAGAACCCGGACCTTCTCATCGTTACTGCGGAAACTTTCAGCACGGGTAACTTCGCCCATATAGACAGAACCGGCCGATGTCTGGAACTGCGGCACCGGCGCCGGCCAGAGCGTGGCAATCCCGTTGCAGAAAATCAGCAGCAGCAGACCGATAATCATGCACAGCGCAACCGCCAGTCCGCCGCCGGTCAGCCAGATCATCGGCTCGCCTTGCGCAAACAGCGAAACCCGCGAGCGCTGCCGCCGCGGCCGGACGGATTTTTCAAGCGGCCGGGAACTCATAACTCCACCGCCTTTTTACGGAACCGTATGCGGATCAGTTCTGCGATGGTGTTGAGGATAAAGGTCATCACAAAAAGGACCAGCGCGGCGAGGAACAGCGTGCGGTAGTGCGTGCTGTTGCGTACCGCTTCGGGCAGTTCCACGGCGATGTTGGCCGAAAGTGTACGGAAGCCGTTGAAAATATTCCATTCCATCACCGGCGTATTGCCGGCGGCCATCAGCACAATCATTGTCTCGCCGACGGCGCGGCCGAGGCCGATCATGATGGCGGAAAAAAGGCCGCTCATTGCGGTGGGAATAATGATGCGCACCGCCGTCTGCCACGGCGTGGCTCCTGCCCCGAGCGAGGCCGAACGCAGATGATCGGGCACCGATGAAAGCGCGTCTTCCGAAATGGTGTAGATAATCGGGATGATGGCAAAGCCCATCACAAATCCGACGACCAGCGCATTGCGCTGCACATAGGTTCCGAACAGCCCGCCGCGCGGATCGAGCCCCATCCACTGCAAAACTGCGGCGGCGGCCACCGACAGCAGCAGTGCGGCGGCAAAGCCGGCCATGAATTTAACCAGATCAAACAGCGCGCATTGCAACCGTGACCAGTTGATGGAAAGTGAGCGCAGGCGAGAATCCAGTGCCGCGCTGAAAATCCACGCAACCATCAGACAGGCCGCCGGCAGAATCAGGAGCACCCAGCCGCCGAAGGCCTGACCGATCTGTCCGTCGAGCCAGCGCATGATATCGCCTGCGAAGCAGAGTTTTTCAATCAGCGGACTGACCGCCCGCGCTATACCCAGTCCGACCGGAACCGCCAGCAGCATAAAGATCAGGCGGATCCGTTCCAGCGAAAGAGTCCAGCGGTGCGGGAGAAGCTGCCAGATATAAGCGCCGAGCAGAAACGACGCCGGAACGGTGATAAAGACCGTCATAAAAACCGTGAGCATGCTTGCGACGACCGGTGCCAGCACCAGCGCGGCGATGAAACCCAGCACAACGCTCGGCAGCCCGGCCATCATTTCGACGGCAGGTTTAATATGCAGTTTGGCGCGCGGCGAAAGAAATTCGCTGGTGAAAATGGCGGCCAGCAGAGCCACCGGAACACCGAACAGCATCGAGAAAAGTGTCGCTTTGAGCGTTCCGAAAATCAGCGGCATCAGACCGAACTTGGGTTCGAAGTCGTCGGTGCCGGACGATGACTGCCAGACGTGTTCCGGCTTGGCGGCGCTTTCGTACCAGACCGGTCTGAAAAGTGCGGCGGGCGTCACTTCCGGGTGCTGCGGATCAATGTTCCACTGCACAAGGTGTTTGGGTGTCAGGGCCAGCAGTCCATCGTCCTTGGGCGCCAGCGCCAGCGCCTGCACCGGCGCGTCACCGGCGGCCAGATGCGCGAGCCGCTTCTGGCTGGTCACATGATAAAGATCAACCGTTCCGTCGGCGAAGCCTGCAGCAAACATGCGGATGCGCGAAGAAGAAGCCAGCGCAGTGACCGCGGCTGATCCATGAAACGTATGTGTCGCGGTCAGTGAAGTTTGCGAGGAACCGTTCGGCGAAAGCGTTGGAAACCAGGCCTGAACGCGTCCGGAGGAATCGCCTGCCAGCAGCGTGGTGCGGCCGAGCAGCAGTTGAAGCGAAGTCAGTTCACGATCTTTTTCCGGAATCAGATCAACCCGTTCAATCAGCGACGGACCGGAAAAGTTGCGGGTATCGAAACGCAGCAGTGTGCCGTCACGCCAGGCGACGCAGACGGTGTCGCCCAGACCGGACAGAAGAATCCACGCGGGCGGTTCGCGGTGTTCCTTCGTGTTGTACGGAATTACGGCGGCAGTGCGGCGAACCGTCACCTTTCCGGTCATAATGTTTTCGCGGCGGATAAATCGCAAAAGAGCAAGCGTACCTTCGTCATTGAGCATCACGGAAATCTGGCCGGACGGACTGTTGATCTGATCCAGCAGACGCACAGCCGAAGTCGTTTCGCCGGGAACCGGATCGTCGAAAACAGCGGACAGTTTAACGGAACGGAACTGTTCAGCCGAAATACGCTGAATCAGCGCGCCGTTCCACGAACCGGTTTTATTTTCGTCCAGCGCCTGCAAGTCCGGCGGCAGATCCTTTGCATTGACATACGCGGTCAGAAAACTGATACGGCCCATTTGAATAGTGCCGTCGGCGAAACCGCAAAGCACTTCGGAGGTTGCTGCATCCTGGGTGAAAGCCGTCAGCGCAGCGTTGGTGAAAAGCATTTGTTCGGAAAGCATGGCACCGGTATCGAGCCGCGTGCAGACCAGACGGCCGTCGGCGTAGAGAACGCGGTTCATCAGTCCGTATTCATCGGACTGAATGGAGAGCGGACGATTGCTGTCGGCGGCAGGTCGGTTCAGCGTTTCCATGCCGTCAATGCGTGCCGGACGAAAAAGCGGAACGGTGACGTAGAGCAGATAGAAAAAAACGGTGGAAACGGCGAGAATGGTGCCGATTCCGCCGACGGTGATCAGCGATTTGGAAAAACGGTCCGACGCCCGCACACTCCAGTGCGTTTTCTTGCGTCGCGCCCGTCCTGTAAAACTTTCCGTCATCTGCTTCACTGCCTCCGGTTTTTATGTCAAAAGGATGGCGACCGGTTAAGGCCGCCATCCTGACAGACTCTGATTCGGTCTAAAAGCCTGCTTTGATACCTACCGATTCAAGTGTTTTGCGGGCTATGCTGGCGGGTACCGGAAAGAACCCGTCTTTGAGTACATCGGTCTGACCCTGCTTGCTGAAGATATACTTGATGAACTCGCGGCGGAGCGGATCAAGTTCGCTGCCGGGTTTATAGTTCACGTAGAGATAAAGGTAGCGGGCCAGCGGATATTCACCGCTGTAGGCATTTTCCGGAGTGGGTTCCACAGGATATGAAAAAGCATCCCGTGACAGAGGAATGGCACGTACATCAGCGGTTTTATAGCCGATGCCGCTGTAGCCGATGGCACCTCTGTCGGTGGCAACACCCTGCACTACTGCAGAGCTGCCGGGCTGTTCTTTCACGGAGTCTTTATAGTCGCCTTTGCCGAGCGCGTTTTCTTTGAAGTAACCGTAGGTTCCCGAAGCGGCGTTACGTCCGTAGAGGCTGATCGGCAGATTCGCCCATTCGCCTTTAAGACCAAGCTGACCCCAGCCGGTGATGTCTTCCGCATTACCCAGCTTGCGGTTTTTGGAGAAAACTGCATCTACCTGCGTCAGCGACATCGCTTTGACCGGATTGTCTTTGTGCACATAGACGGCCAGCATGTCGATACTGGTCGGAAGTTCGGTCGGCTTATAGCCGTATTTCGCAACAAAGCCGTCGATTTCCAGCTGCTTCATCGCGCGGCTCATCGGGCCGAACGTTGCAGTACCTTCAATCAGTGCAGGCGGTGCGGTCGAAGAACCTTTGCCTTCAATTTCAACCTGCACGTTCGGGTACATCTTTTTGAACCCTTCCGCCCAGAGTGCCATCATGTTGTTCATCGTATCCGAGCCGATGCCCTTGATTGTGCCGGAAACGCCCTGCACGGCCTTGTAATCCGGAAGACCGGCATCCACCTGAACCTGAGCCTGCGCCGTTAAAACGGCCGCCGCGATCAGAGTCGCACTTAATACTGCTTTTTTCATATAGAGTTTCTCCTTTATTTCTACTCTGTTAGTTTTCTGCGGGCACCGGACAGGAGGTCTTCCCTTTCGCCTCCGCTCCCCGGCAACCGCCTTTTACGGAGAGAAATATGAGCGGACTCTATTAGGGGATTGTTAGGATTTGATTAGAAGCATGCGAAAAGAATTGAATGATAAATTCAGGAATCCCGGAACGCTGAAGAGGTTCCCTCTGCGGATGCATAAAATTATACAAAGAGCCTGCGGTTCGCCCTTGTCGTGTTTGAATATATATTGTTTCCTCTGTGCCGATGAAAGTCAGCGCCATTTTAGTGAACTATAATACCGGCGATGTAATCGGCACCGCTATTGACTCTGTTTGCAGACAAACCGGTGTTTCGTTTGAAATTCTGGTGGTTGACAACGCCAGTCCCGATCAAAGTGCCGCCCGACTGCGGGCGTTGCCGTATCCCCAGTTAACCTTAATTGAGAATACACAAAATATCGGGTTCGGCGCCGCCAACAATCTGGCGGCCCGTGATGCACAGGGTGAATATCTGCTCATGATCAACCCCGATGCGCGCTTCACATCCAACCATGACTTGGCGCGGCTCGTGGAATGGATGGATCAGCATCCCGGGTGCGGACTTTGCGGTGCAACTATTCTGCATAACGGACAGCAGACGGGGCCAAAACTTGACTATCCAGGCCATAAAAAAATTCAGCGTTCGTGGGATTTGCCGCCCGGCCCCGCCTGGGTTGCAGGGG
The DNA here is from genome assembly GCA_903826865.1 of uncultured Verrucomicrobiota bacterium. Classification (GTDB taxonomy): domain Bacteria; phylum Verrucomicrobiota; class Kiritimatiellia; order Kiritimatiellales; family Tichowtungiaceae; genus Tichowtungia. Next base: position 71,684 of record CAIKGD010000042.1, on the reverse strand, counting down.
CTTTTATGCTCGCCAGGAAAACAGCCTTTGAAGATATCGGCGGTTTCGACGAGGCGTTTTTTCTGTATTCCGAAGAAATTGATCTGGGCCTGCGGCTGCGGCTGGCGGGCAATACCGTTGGATTTGTTGAGGATGTCGAAATTGCCCACATCGGCGGAGTCAGCGAAACACATTCGGATCCTTACGACTGCTGGCGGCGAAGAACTGCCAGCCGCTATCTTTTCATCAGGAAACATTACCCGGCTGCGGTCTGCCTTCAGCAATTCAAAAAGGAGAAAAGGCGCGCATCACTGCGAATCCGGTGGTATGCCTTAACCCGAAAAACTTCGCCAAAGAAAACTCTCTATCAAGCTGTTTTCGATGCAGCAAGCGGTGCCATAACTTCACTTGATCAAGCAATCTGACAATACGCCGCTTCGCTTTCTTCGTCATCTCTGAATGAAACTGCACAGCCGGCAGAGTTCTCGACGCCTTCTTCCAAAACAGCCGCTCAGTTTCAGACTTTGACGGCATCAATTTCGATTTCAAAAAGGAGGTCGTCACGGCAGACGTCAGCATGCGAGACAGCCAGCGGAAAACGCGGGATGCCCAGTTCTGAGGCAATGTGCCGGTAGACAGGCAGATAGTCCATATCCTTGAAGTACGCAATGCCGCGGAAAAGATCCCCCCACCCCATTTTGCGCGATTCGAGGATTGCTTTGATCACGTCCATGGTGAGCCGGATTTGTTTTTCCGGATCGTTCAGATACATCGATTTACCAACCGGATCAATGCTGGCTGTACCGGAAATGAGCAGACTGCGGTGTGTCGGAAATTTGAGTTCAACAGCGCGGCTGAAGGAGCTTTTGTAGTCGAGCGCGGGATTTTGAAGCGGCGAGTCGACGGCGTTGATTTTGAGCTGTTCTGTTTTGGGCTGAACAGCCAGAACATCCATCATGATGGCGGCACCGAAGGGATTGCCCGCGCCGATACCGGTGCTGGCAGGCACCATGTGATGGAAGATGTCCTTTTCTTCAAAAAAATCAGTGCGGACGCGGTTGAAGTCGCCGTACCAGTCGAGGAGACGATCCAAATATATCCAGGTACGAACGGTATCGGTAAAGCGGAAACCGTTTTCTTCGAGTGCAGCTTCCATGATCTGGAAGGCGGAATGAGTCTGCACCGTGCGGGAGGCTTTCAGGTTGGCGGGCAGGATTCCGCGCAGACGGCAGTAGCGGGCATGTTCATCTTCGTAGGTGAAGCCGACATCGCGGCCATCCAGCCTGACCGGTTGCAGTTTGATACCGGAAATAGCGACCGCCTGCATGGAATACATGCCGCCGTCTTTGCAGGCATCGCCTTGCAACCAGACAACGGGCCAGCCGGTATTGCCGGTTTCCGCAATAAACTCAGGATAGTGCTGCCGCCCGGCAAAAACAAACTGGCTGAGAATGGTGGCACTGCGCTCTTTGGCGGCACTGCGCAAAACCCGGTTCATGTTCTGTTCCGACTGCACAGTAATACAGTGCTCGGCATGCGACGGCAGCGTGAGGGTTGCAACATCGGCGTCATAATTTGTTTTTGAGATTTTTGCAGTCAAAACGGATCCTTTCAATTGATAATTTGTATCGAGATGGCATCAATGTCAAAGGTGACAGGCTTGATATTTTGGAATTTCGCTATCGGATTGTACTCCGGATCTTTGGGTGATCTTGAAAGCCGCGCAGTGCCGTTCAGCAAAACTGTTGCTGAGTTGCCGGGTTCTGCATTAGGGCTGATTTTCAGAATGACTTCACCGCCTTGCCGCTCAAGATAACCGGTTTCAAGACTGAGCCACTCCGGCGGGTCGGACAAGGTCAGTTTCACGCCGCCTTGCACATCGGCTTTACGGGTTACCATCGCGCTAAGCGAAATTTCCGAACCGGGCCGGGCACGAACGACTCCGCCCGATGGAAGGGTCAACGCAACCGTTACCGGATCCGGTTCAGCCACCTGAACAAGAAGCTTCTGCGCGGTTACAAGATGGCGGTAGATGAAAGCCTGCATCATGTCCTCGGACGGAACGGCACGGCGGCTTACGGTTCGCGAACCGCAATTAGCAGAGCCTTCGATTTCCAGTTCCATCATCTTTTTTTCTGTACGCTTCGAAGCGGCAATGACGATCTGTGCGGAATTCGCGCCTTCGGGGATTACAGCTCTTTGAAGCGTAATACCAAGAGGCGCATCAAGGACAGAAAGCCGGACTTCTCCGGTAAACCCGCCATAGCGGATGACATGCACGGTTACAATCGCAGTGCCTTCCCGCGGAATGCGCAGGCTGGCCGGAACAACCCGCAGCTGGAAATCAGACTGTTCGTCACTGATCATCAGGCGATAAGCGTATTCGTCGCCGCCCTTGCCTTGCGAATCATCCAAACGTACAAAACAGGTTCCGCTTTCGGGCAGTGTGAAGTCAATGCGGGAATCGGCAGGGTGCGTAAGCAATCCGAAACTTTTGTCTTCCGTATCATCATTCGCCGCCAGCACCTGTTGTTGCGCGTTGTACAGCGTCAAGCGGGAATCCAGAGGTGAGCCGAGCCTGCGGGCGAACACTTCGATGGTTTTCTGCTGTCCCCGCCGCCCCTCAAACCGGAACCAGTCCTGATCGCCGGGTTTTCCGATCATTCCATTGATAACGGTATCGTTGGTCACTGCAAAGGCCTGAGGAAACAGATTATTTGGTTCGTTTTCCGGACTGTCGGGCAACGGGGATAAACTAAAGCTCCGGCTGTTGGAAACAAGCCCGTCTTTTTCCACATGGATATGCTGTATATCCGGCGCGTTTCCAGCAGTCTTAAATTTCAGTTTTTTGCCGGGCAGATTGACGCCGTAAAGAGAAACTTCCATGTCGCTGTTCTCAGTTCCGCCCAGGGGAAATATCCGTTCAATAAAGGGAATTTCACCGATTGAAAGGCGGTAGACAAAATCCTCACGTCCGCGGAAGATTGAATCGCGGATGGAGAGGGTATAGTCCCCGTCAGCAGGAACATTATAAATCAGCACGGGGTCGGGATTTAAAAAGTAGTCATCGTTGTAAGCGACTTCCCTGCCCTTTTCATCATAAAGCGTCAGAACAGCCTGGAACCAGCCTGGAACCGCATCAGCGAGATAGGGAACCAGTGAACGGGCTTCGGCTTTAAAGACCAGCGACTGCCCTTTGCCGGCGTGAAAACAGAAACAATCCACATCGCCCGGCAATATCTGCCCGTTCACCAAGACCGGAAGTGATGACAGTTTTTCCGGTGCTTTTACCTGATTATTCGGTTCCTTTTCGGAGGTTTCAGTCATCTGTCCAACCTGAAACTGAAGCGGGTTGGAAAGCCCGTTGGTTGTAATCACCCGCAACTCATAATTGCCGGGTGTAATGTCCGCCGGCAGTGTAAGTTCCAGCGTAACCCTTTCTGCAAGCTGCGGATTAAACTGTTTTTTGGCAGCCATGGCGGGATTCATTTTATCCTCGCGGACCGTCTCCATCACCATGGCCATTTCCTGATCAAGCCGTTCAATCTGCCGCTGCATCTGCTGTTTACGCGCTTCATTGGTCTCGTCGGCCATTTTTGCTTCTATCACTTCTTTTCCGCGCTTTACCCGGTTGGCTTCCTTCCGGTCGTAGATGCGCAAGTAGTCTGTCATCCGGGATTCGACCGGAATACCGGACAGATGTATTCCGGAAAAATCCCTGAGATACTGACCGCCGATGGTAACAGTTAATTTAGTTCCTGGCGTTCCGCCCGCCGGATAGACAAATCCGACATGGGGAACAATCGCCGCCTCGCACAACAGCGCCGCGCTTAAACATAAAACAGTCAGCAACGTTTTCTTTTTCATTATTCCGCCACTCCAGCCAGCCCTTACATGATCTCCCGAAGCAGGCCGCCGCTTTCGATCTTGATGCTTTTATCGGCCAGCGGAGAAATAAATGCCGTTTTCCCGTCCGGCGTCGGTAATGTGCCGTTCGGATCAATACCCATCAGTTCATAAATGCTGGCGGTTAAATCCCACGGATAGACCGGCCGTTCAACTACTTCTTCACCGCGCGAACTGGTTGCACCGACAACCTGCCCGCCTCTGAACCCGCCGCCGGCCACCAGATGTGAAAAAGCTTTCCCGTAGTGACTGCGTCCGCCGTCCCACGGCGCTTCCCACTGGATTTTCGGCGTTCTCCCGAATTCCCCGCCGCACCAGACGACAGTCGTATCCAGCAGACCGCGATCCGAAAGATCCTGCAGAAGAGTCGAAAGTCCGTTATCCAGTTGCGGCAGCATTTGCGCCATCATTTCAAAATGTTTTTTATGCGTGTCCCAGCCCGGAGCATTGAGGGTGATAAAAGGAACTCCGGCTTCCACCAGCTTGCGGGCCTCCAGGCAGGACTGTCCAAATGTATTTTTTCCGTAGGCGGTCCGGAGTGCATCTGGCTCCTTGGATAAATCAAATGTATTTTTTGCCTCGCCCATAATCAGCGAATAGGCGTCCTCTTTATTTTTCGCCATCCGGTCAATGAGCGGACTGCCTTCCATGGCTTTGGAAAAGGTGTCGAGATTCCCAAGCAACGTACGCCGGCTCTGCTGCCGTTCGTCGGAGACTCCTTCTGCTATAACCCCTTCCACCGCGAAGGGTGTTTTTGCGGGGTCACCGCCCGTTGCAAAGGGCTGGTATTTCGACCCGAGAAATCCCGCCTCGGAAAACCGGCCCTGCGGTCTTGTCAGAGCGACATAAGGCGGAATCAGTCCTTCGTAACCCGCACCGTATCCCTTTTTATAGGCGACAACAGCCCCCATGGCCGGATTGACGATTCCATCAACCGGTTTGGTGCCGCTCATAACCATGTACGAGGCGACTTCGTGAGCGTTATTGCCGTGCGTCATACCCCTGAGCAGTGAATACTTGTCAGCCATTTTCGCCAATCGCGGCAGCGCCTGACCAATCCGGATGCCGTTCACATTGGTGGCGATCGGTTTGTCATATTTCCCGAAATAGTCATACCCGGCATCGGGTTTCGGATCAAACGTGTCGAGGTGGCAGGAGCCGCCCCACAGCCATACCTGAATTACGGATTTAGCCTTCGCCTTGATCGGATTGAGCACCTCGGCAGCTTTCAGGGTCAACCAGTCAGAGCACATCAGCCCGGCGGCACCGAACATGCCGAGTCGCAAAGCATTGCGACGTGTAATCGCCAAGGATAGAGCTGTTTTCGAATTCATCGTGTTCTCCTGTTTCAGTGTCGCAGAATAAATTCATTGGTATTCAGTAAAGCCCACGCCAGATCATAAAAACCGGCAGTTCCGCTTCTGGCCGCTGCAATGTAGTCTGAAGCAATTTTCTGTTCCTGCGGCGTCGGAAGACGCGACAGGATTTCCAGATAAAGCTGATTGATGCGTTCGGTGCTCCCCGGACTGTCTGTCATCAGTTTGCGCAGGCGCGGCCCGTCCATAATTTTTTTCTGAATATGGGATGAATTCAGCATATGCAGAGTCTGGAAAACTGAAACATTGTTGTTGCGGTCCGACTCAAGCGAGTTGTCCCGTCCGGGTCTTCCGAACATTTCAAGAAATGAGGATTTTATGCTGCCGTCCGCCAGCACAATCGTCCGCTGGCTTGAAGGTATAAATGTAAACGGCTCAGGAATGGCACTCGAATACTCTTCACCGGTTCCGGTAATTCTGCAGATCGCATCAATCAGCACTTCGGCATCGAGCCGCCGCACACGGTAGTGCGAAAACCCGGCTTCATCGCCTGCATTTTCAGGAGTCGGCAGCGACGAGAGCTGATAGGTATCGGAATTGAGAATCAACCGGTAGATATGTTTCAGATCATACTTGTTTTCCACCAGCTCCGTCTGCAGATATGCCAGCAAAGCGGGACTCCACGGCGGATTGTCCGGGCGGATATCGTCTGCTTCATGAATGATGCCCCGCCCCATCAGCCAGAACCAGATACGGTTGACAATGGCCTTGGAAAACCACGGATTGTCCGGAGCCGTCAGCCAGTCGGCAAAGGCAACGCGCGGGTCGGCTGACTTCTCCAGAGTCAGCGGACTTTTTCCCGGAGGCGTCGGCAGCACCGGTGCTTTGGTTACCGGATGAAGCAGTTGTTTTTCCGGATCGGAATAGACAATCTCCTCTTTCCATTCCGCCGTTTTCTTATAGGCAACCTTGGCAAAAAATGCGTCCATGCCCAGCATCTGTTCATCGCTCCAGCCGGAATTGTCCAGTCGCACACCCATAAAAACCAGAGCTACGGTGTCAAAAATCTTGCGGGGTGTCCGCTCTTGGAACGGCCGGTAAAAATTGACCGGTGCATCCCGGAAATTGCTTCCGCTCGCTGTCAGAAGCGCACGAACAAACTGATCATACGGCATATTATGGCGAAGCGTATCGCGAACCCAATATTGATAAGCCTGCACTGCATTCGGCCAGAGATTGCTCGGAAACTCCGATTTCACCCTCAACAGGTCGCACCACTTAAGCGACCAGTAATCGGCAAACTCCGGACGTTCAAGCAGTTCGTCGATCAGTTTGGCACGCTTGGTTGGACTGCGGTTGGAAAGGAACCGGCGGACTTCATCAGCAGTTGGCAATGTGCCGATCACATCAATATAAGCCCGGCGAACGAAAACGGCATCGGAACAGGGCTCAGAAGGTGGAAACCCGGTTTCCGCCTGTCTGGCGAGAACTAGTGTATCAATACGGTTGGTAGCAGGAATTTGCTCCGCACCGCACGACAGCACAAAAACAGCAAAAAGTAAAAAGACACGCCGCAACCGCTTCATATAGCCCTCTGGTCATAGTCCACATTTATATAACATCGATTGCTGTAAAATATTGCAAACCTCAGTCATATTTTGTTCCAAGTCCTGCTTTTTAGCGACAAAAAAACCGCTCCTGAAATCTCACGTATAGCGAAAAACAGCTCGGAAAACCTGCACGGCAGCAAAGAAAAATGTAGACAGGCCGGCGGCCGTTCCCGACGCCAAGAAAGATGTAAAATGCTGGAAATAATGGATTTACAACACTGTACCGCATAATAATATACGGTCATTTTTAGTGCCATATGCGGAATTCAAACTTCGGAAAACCGCCCGGATCGGATCCGTTTTGACAAACGCGCATCCTGATCAGTGACTGCTTTCAGCAAGCCCGGCGCGATCAAACGGCCAGCAGACAAAGAAAGCCGGCCCCAAAATCTGCCGGCGGTTGACAGCTCCGAAATAACGGCCGTCGAGACTGCTTTCCGTATTGTCACCGAAAAACAGATATTCATCGTTAGCCAGTTTAATAGAGTCGCCCGGCTTTCCGATCAACGGCAGCGGAACTGTTGAATGAGCAAATTGATAACCCTTGTACTTCTTGTCATTAAAAATTTTGTCGAAACGCGGATCGGTTGGTTTCTCACCGTTAACGAGCAGATATTTCGGGGCAACGGAAATCGTTTCACCGGGCAAACCAACCATCCGTTTGATGTAATAAGCGTCTTTACGAACCTGCGGGTGCGTGAGTTCACGGGTATCAAACACTGCAATATCCCCCCTCTTCGGCCGGATAAAATTATATTTGATGCGGTTGACGAGGATGTAGTCACCGCTTTTAACGACTCCCTGAACGATGGGCTCCCCGGTTTTCAAAGTTTCGCCGAAACGGCAGAACGGAATCAATTTGTTCGGAATGCGATGCGGTACGCTGCCGATATAAATAGTGCTGGTTTCGTCGGAATTATCCTGCCCATAAAGCCGCGGCAGTCCATCGGCACCCATGGTTGTCCGGATGCGTCCGTCGGCTTTTGCGCTAACCGTCCGGAAGCGCTCGCCGAAAAGAATCAGATTTTCGGCATAAGCCAGCGGATTGCCGGATTTGATCACCGGTTCTTCTTTAATCGTAATTCCGTACAGCGTGGGTTGCATGGAGCCGGTCGGGATTTTAAACGGCTGGAAAAAGTAAGCGCGGATGGCCATGGCGGCAGCGACAGCAACGAAAAGTACTTCGACATTTTCGCGCACTTTGGGGTGGCGGCGCGGCGGTGCGACTTTTTCGCACGCCTTGACAACGGCTTCGCCGGCCGTTTCCATAAGATCACTTGCCGTTCCTTTGCGTACTTCGCGGGCAGCTTTTTCCTGTGCGTGAAGCTGTTCGAGCGCGTTCGGACCGGCAATGTCCTCATGCATGTGCCGGATATGTTTGGCGTAGTGCAGGACTTCTTTGAGCTCTTTGCGCGCTTTACGGATTTTAAAAATATTCATCGATTATTCCTGCTTGGTTTTGAGTACCGCAATGAACGCTTCCTGGGGAATATTCACTTTGCCGATGCTCTTCATTTTCTTTTTGCCTTCTTTCTGGCGCTCGAGCAGTTTGCGTTTACGGGAAATATCACCGCCGTAGCACTTGGCCGTCACATCTTTGCGGTAGGCCTGAATGGTTTCACGGGCAATGATTTTTCCGCCGAGCGCCGCCTGAATAGCGACAGAGAACGCCTGCTTCGGAATAACCTCTTTCAGAGATTCGCACATCTGGCGTCCGCGCGATACCGCTTTGGAGCGGTGCACAATGGATGAAAAGGCATCAACCGGTTCGCTGTGAATCATGATGTCCATCTTGACGAGATCCGACAGGCGGTAGTCGGCGTACTCGTAATCCATCGAAGCGTAGCCGCGGCTGAGACTCTTAAGACGGTCGTAGAAATCAATCAGCACTTCATTGAGCGGCAGATCGCAGGTGAGCATGACGCGCTGGGCATCAATCGAGTCGGTATGCGTGATCTCGCCGCGTTTTTCCATCACCAGCTTCATCATTTCACCCAGACAAACAGTCGGCGTGATGATGGTGGCTTTGATAAACGGCTCTTCCATCGTCTCAATAACCGTCGGATCCGGCAGGTAGGTCGGATTATCGACTTCAATCATCTTGCCGCTTTTGAGCTGCACCCGGTAAATAACATTCGGATAGGAAGCGATGATATCCAGATCGAATTCGCGGCGCAGCCGTTCCTGCACAATTTCCATATGAAGCAGACCGAGGAATCCACATCGAAAACCGAAACCGAGCGCCACCGAGGATTCCGACTGGTAGGAAAAAGCCGCATCATTAAGGCGCAGCTTATCAAGGCTCTTGCCGAGTTTTTCGTAGTCGCTGGTTTCGATCGGATAGATACCGGCAAAAACCATCGGGTGGATTTCCTTAAAGCCGGGCAAAGCGGTCGAAGACGGATTACGAACGGTTGTAAGAGTGTCCCCGATCTGGATTTCAGACGAGTCCTTGATATTGGCGATTACATAGCCGACGGAGCCTTCGGTCAGTTCCTTGCGGACTTCCATGTCCGGCGTAAAAACTCCCACTTCCTTGATTTCATACTCAAGTCCGGTGCTCATCATGCGCACTTTTTCACCGGCTTTTAGATTCCCGCTGAACAGACGCATATAAACTACTACGCCGCGAAAAGCGTCATATTTTGAGTCAAAAACAAGCCCGCGCACCGCATCGTCCTCTGATGGTTTCGGCGGAGGGATGCGCGCTACAACGGCCTCGAGCAGTTCTGCGACGCCCTTCCCCGTTTTGGCACTTACTTCCAGGCAGTTCGTTGCATCAATGGCCAGCAGTTCCTCGATTTGGCGTGCCACCACCTCCGGCTGAGCATTGGGCAGTTCGACTTTATTCAGGACAGGCACAATGGTCAGGTTATGTTCAGCGGCCAGAAAGGCATTAGAGACCGTCTGTGCTTCGACGCCTTGTGCGGCATCCACCACCAGAATAGCTCCTTCACAGGCCTGAAGACTGCGGGAAACTTCATAGGAAAAGTCCACGTGGCCGGGGGTATCGATCAGATTGAACGAATAAAGTTGGCCGTCTTTGGCGGTGTACTTCATCGCGACCGGATGCGCCTTGATGGTAATACCGCGTTCACGCTCCAGATCCATCGCGTCGAGCACCTGCTCCTTCATCTTGCGGTCTTCAATGGTGCCGGTCAGTTGAAGGATGCGGTCGGCCAGCGTGGACTTGCCGTGGTCAATATGGGCGATGATGCAAAAATTGCGGATGCGGGAGAGATCAGTCATTTTAGATTTTCGATTCAGAATTTCAGAGTTTTGAACAATAGGCGGCTGCGGCATTCGCACGCATGGTTGCGACGGCTTTCTTCATATCCGGCGCTTTAAAAAGTGATGTGCCGGCCACAAACAGATTGGCCCCGTGCGCGGCGGCCGGCTTTACGGTTTCGAGATCAATGCCGCCGTCAATGGAGATCATCATATCCGGCCAGCGGCGGCGGACAGCCGCCACTTTGGCTTCGGCTTCCGCAATGTATTTCTGGCCGCCGAAACCGGGGTTTACTGACATGATGAGCACCTCATCGGCCAGCCCTTTTTCCAAACAGCGGAAAATGGATTCAACCGGCGTCGGCGGATTCACAGTGATTCCGCTTTTGCAGCCGAGCGCGCGGATTTTTTTAAGTGTATCCTCAACATCGCAGTCGGCTTCGATGTGAATCAGAATGGTGTCTGAACCGGCCTTGGCGAAAGCCTTAAGGTGATTTTGCGGCTGAAGAAGCATCAGATGCACATCCATCGGCAGAGCGGTCACGCGGTCGGCCATAGCAACAACAGCAGGCCCCATACTGATATTCGGCACAAAAACTCCGTCCATGATATCCATATGAATCTGGTCGGCACCCGCGTTTTCGCACTGGCGGATGGCGGCTTCCAGATTTCCCATATCGGCCGCCAGAATCGACGGCATAATTTCAATTTTCGGCATATTCTTCCCTGTAAAAATGTGAGCGAAGAAGCTACCTAACCCGCCCTCAAAAAGCAAGAAGAGCAGGTTTATTTGCCGGAGCATATAAAAAACCCGCTCCGGAATTCCGGAACGGGTTCGCAAAGTAAGCGGCAAGTGCTTACCAGCCTACAACAGGACGGGTGCTGGCTTTGCGGATTTCCTGTTCGTCCGCCCAGACGAGTTCTCCGGTCTTGAGATCTTTCAGGGACATAGAGAATTTGTAGTACTGGTCGGTCGTACGGCCCGTCACGTTCTTAATTTCCGACAGCGTGCCGGTCAGATACATATCCAGCGCGGTCTGATGGCCTGCTTTCACGGCCTTGGAGGCGTCAACCAGACCCAGTTGATTTTCCTGGTTAATGCGCTCGACATCAACTGCCGCCGTTCCGGTAGATGAACGATCCACGAACCGGAACATTCCCGACCGGAGAAGCTGCATGCGCACTGATTCGGTCAGACTGGCCATGTCAATGTGCTGGGTGGTACGGTTTTGCATCGGTTCGACATCCAGTACGGGACGGCGTCCGCTGACAAACTCCTTAACGCCCGGTGCAACGAGCAGTGATTCCACCATCTTCTCGACGGTGCGGCGGATATCCTGCGGTTCAATTCTGGTGGTAGCGGCCGTGCGGTCGAGCGGCACTTCAGAAATTCTGGTAGCGCATCCGCTTAAAATCATTGCACCGCACAACAGACCCAACGGGAAAACTGATTTTTTCATATGCATTTATCCTTTCTATTATTCAGCCTGAGATGTTTCACGAATCCGAAGTTTGGAAGAAACCGCCGCCGGTGAGTTGGCAACGCCCGTAACCGTCACGGTATCGCGTCCTTCAAGAATCTGATTGCGGTAGGTTTTTGTCTGCGGGTCTATTTCCATGCCGTTAATATCAAACCAGCAGATGCGGTAATCCACACGCAACCGGCGGTTACGGTTGGATTGCATCGTGATATGAGCCCGTTTGAGGCCGTTCACTTCATCGTAAGCGATGTTAACTACGTCCACCTGATGCGCCAAACGTCCATTTTCTTCAATAATGGAGGATGTTCCGGTCAGATGATCCGTCTTCACAACTGTTCCGGAAGTATTCCGGCAACCATAGAGGCCGGTGACGCCGGCGGTCAGCAGCGCGGCGGTGATGATATTTTTTGATATTTTCATAATACAGGACTCCTGCTCCCTTTGCTAATACCCGCCGGTTCCTTTCATTGGAACCCGGCACCACGTTTGTTCAAAATGGATTATTAAACTGCTGATAGGTCGGAGGCAACCCTTTCCCTGATAATGAAGCGGTCGCCGCAGCAGCCATACCGCCGGTGTCGGCAATCCATACCAGCCGCGTTTCACCGGCGGTAACTGTGACTGGAATTGAGAATGCAGCACCAGTGGCCGGGTTGCGGCATTGCAGCATGTGCGTTCCGGCAGAAAGCGGCCCGCGGTACAAATGCGTTACCATCGGGATCGAATACCACGCGCGGGTGTCTGCCGTGCTGGCAATCGAGGCAGCCGCATTAATTGCCATCATACCGATTTTCACCAACTCATCGTTCCGGGTGTTGGCCGCCTGCTGCGCGGCGACTTTAGTTACCGCTCGCGTCACATTACGGACAACCACGCCGGGCAACTTGTCTTTCAGGTCGCGATAGGCCAGCGATTGGAGATAAACTGCCGGTTCAGTGACTCCGAGATTCGTTCCGCCATCTGCAATAGCAAGCGGTACCGGCATATAGGCTGGATCGTTGTAAAAGGGAAAATCGACCGACACCAGCGTTACCGCCCCGTTAAAATCAGGAATCGGAATAGGAATTTTGACGGTTTGCCGCTCAGAGATCAGCGCCTCCTCATAGAGCACTACAATTTCGGTGGATTCGCGCGTCAGACTCTTAACATCCACATGATACTGCCGAACCAGGTCAGCAAAAGCCTGTTGATCCTGCGTGCGGAGCAGCCGCAGAAAATCCTTCCGTATGCAGCTATTCCCCGGTGCCAGCTCCCCTGCTTTGCGGTAACTGAGAGCGGCGTTGGCGGCATCGCCCTGCTTTTCAAACACCAGTCCGCAGAAATACCAGGCCATGCCGTTTTCATAGGAACTGCTGACTCTTTCCAGCGCCGGCCTCATCGTCTCCATTTTAGCCTGAACCGTTTCCATCGCCTGAGCCTGTTTGGCGCGGGCGTTTGCCTGCGCTTTCGCAATTTCCTTGGAGTATTTTTCGGCAATCGCATCCTGCGCAAACACGGTACGGCGCATTTCAACACCGGCACCTTCGGGATCACCGCTGAACAGGTAGTTCAACGTCTGATAATGCAGCAATTGAATAATTTCGTACGGCGAAAGCTCGTATGTACGCAACGTATCGTCGGTAACGGTTGAAGCGGCAACGGTTGAACCCACCGAACCCATCCGGATGGCCGGTCCGGTTTCTGTTTTCGCGAGAACTTTATCAATAGCCGCCGCAAAATCGGCCCGGCTGCCTGTGAAATCGCCGGACAGCATTTTTACGCGTCCGCTTTCCAGACAGCCGAGGTCTTTACTGAAGGTGCTTTGTTTCAGCTTTTCCGACCACAGTAAGGCCGATGCCGTATCGCCGGCTTTAAGCCGGGCAATGGCCGAACCGGCATTCCTGCTGTGCGTAGCGCAACCTGCTGTCAGCAGGAGCATGCACACAAGCAGCAATCCAGCGTCGCTTCTAACCGGTGTAAAAGTCGGCCTCATGGGTGATTACTGTCCGGCAGCGTTGATTAAACCCTGCTGCTGGATTTCTTTTTTCTCCAGATTGATCTCGCTGCCTTTGTTGCCGATGGAGACATCGCGCCATGCAGCCGTGTCAAAATTGACTTTCACCCCTTTGAGCGCCATCGCGTCAGCGTAGTCCCTGGCAATTTGCGCTCTCATTTTTTCCAACGAGTGGAAGCGCTGTAAACCGGCATCGGAAAGTTCCAGCGCAACTCTGAAATTACTTCCGTTCTGGATGTTGACCGTCTGCTGCCAGTCCTTCATCCATTGACGCGAGATGCGCAACTGATGCATTCCCGGAGCAACCTGAAAAGTTCCCGGGGAAGATCCGGCCGTTGCTCCGTCAATTTGCACCGTGGCACCACCGACGATGCGGCGCATTTCGTCGAGCAGTTCATTCGGAGCGCGCACGCCCGATTCAAGCCCCTTAATCAGTTCGTCAATGGTTGTGCTGGCCGAAAAGCTCACCAGCTGAACCGGAGCCGCTTCAACGCGCCGCCAGGTTTTTGATTTTTCAGCTATTTTTTCTCCGGTCTCTTTCGCCCAGTCATCCAGCAGATCGTTGTAATAGACGCTGGCGTCGGTACCGGCAGCATTTTCCGCTGTTACCGGATACTTGCGTGTCCAGTTATCGCCATAAACTGACGAACCCTGCACCGCTTCATTAACTTTAACCGTCATACGAAGCGTAAAGCTCATCATCTGCCTGCCGCTCACCATAAGTGCCGCACGGTCAGCCGAAATAATGGAAGCCACCATGACATAGTCCGCACCCAGCATCTGGGCAACGCGCACGGTCGAACCGCCGGTAAAAACGCCATCAATCAGTCCGGCGCGCTCTTCCGCCGTAGTCACTTTAAAACGGTTAAAGCCGGAGGCGATCTCGGCCTGATCCAGCACAATCATCCCGGCTCCGGCCAGCTCAGCTGAAATGCGGTCGCGAACGCCGTCAACCATATCGTCCATTCCGGCGACCTTGGTTTGGTTTTTGACAAAGATGGCGATTTTCGGATTCGGCACGGATACCAGCGTGGCTTCGCGAACAGCATTAACCGAAACAACCTTCATATCGGGATTGGCGGCCTGAACCTGATTTTTGAAGGCCTGCAGTTCGGCGGAATCAACAGGCTGAGAAACGGTTGCGGCATTTTGAGCAAATACAACAGCACCCGTCAGGCAAACAGCAGCAATGAGATTTCTTTTGGTGTTCATGAGGCTCCTTTGTGTTTAGAAAAAGCAGTTAAAGACCGGCATAAACGAAAGATCGTTATTTTGAATCACATTAATCAGGCCGACCTGAAAGCCCCGCATAATACGGGTATTATTTATCAGCCCGATCTGGATACCGGCAACATCGTCGGCACCATTGAAAAGACCGATTTGCAGCGCGTGCACCCGGTAAGCGATATTCACGGCCCCGATCTGCAGCCCGGTAAAATCCTTTTCGACATAATTCACCAGACCAACTGCCAGTCCGGTTTCATTGCCGGCTGCCTGATTGACACAACCGACATCCAGCCCGGTCAGATTTCTGCACTTGCCGTACAAAACGCCCAGACGCAGCCCGCCCACATCATAATTTTCCGCCGGAACCTGAGCGGGATTAAAGAAACTGAGCATACCGGGCGACAGGGGTGCCGGTTCTTCAGCAGAGACGGTTTGAATACCGGCAACCAGTGCCAGCGCGACTGTCAGCATCAACCACACATTTTTCATACTGTATCCTCCCATGAATTTTTACGGATGCGACGACCAGAATTTCGAGAACATTCTGAGAACGAAGCCTTTTCAAAACAAGAAGAAAACATAATGACGGCCCTGCCCCGGCCGTCAAGTTTGACTCAACAGCTCGCGTTTCAGCAATTCGGCCAGTTCAGTATGTTCTTCATCACTCAGCAGCCGGCTGTAAGACGTGAGGCAGAAATTCAATCTGCCGGCAAATGTATTGGCAAAAAATCCCAGTCCCGGTGCCGGCGGAACCAGCGGCATATGAAAGGCGTTCTTCACGGAAAGTCCCGCAACAGACTGAATGACCGAAAGGCCGTCGCCGACACTGGCCATACTGAAAGTTCCGGCAAAGCTTTTCAGCGAACCGCCCAGCAGTTTACCAAACAATGCTGCCGGTGTGATGCGGGCCAGTTTCCAGGCATTCTCAAAATGCCGCGGCATATCCATCCGCACCTGTTCAAAAAACTGCCGGGCAAACCGCTGCGGCCATTCCTCAGCTGTACCTTCCCCTGCCGGGCGGCACAGGCAGATAAAGGCAACATGATTAAAAAACATTTTTTCCGCTGAATCGGCCCGCAGGTCGGCCGAACAGGGAATGACGTATCCGCCAAGCGAACGTCCCGGTGCCTCAAGCACTTTACCCAGCGCATCCGTCATGCGGGCCGCCAGCCACGGTGTCAGCATGAGATAGCCCGCCTGCTCATAGGCGCGGCTGGTCAGCTCATCCGACTCCGGTTTACTGAGCGGAATCAGGGTGAACCGGAAATATGAATCGGCCGGCAAACCGGCATCAAGATGAAATGGGGCCGCTGTATGCCGCTGATGGTGAAGCATGCGGACAACATGCCGGCCTGACACAAACTTTTTTACCCATGGACGTAACTGCGGTTTTTCCGGCGAAACGTAAGAAAGAGGAGGCGGTTCCGCTGTTCCGTCGCTGAAATAACGTAATAGTCCTTGTATGAAAAGTTCGGCTCCGCGGGCATCAAAAAGGCGGTGATCAAACCGGAAAGCCAGAAAGGTTTTCTGCGCTGTGTAAAACACGTTAAATCCGATGTAACGGCCGGGAGTTCCCGGCGCAACCGCTACACATCGTCCGAGCTGTTCAATAATGATATTTAAAGAAACATCATCCGGAAAAATATGTCGTTCAACAGGGACATAAGCCGGTTGTCTATGGACCGGCATTTTCCAGACAGGTGCCAACTGCCAGCCGCGAACAGCCCGTCCATGCAAAACAGGAAAAGCGGATGCGTAACGCTGCACAGCAGAACGGAAGGCCTCGAAATCCAGTTTTCCATCCAGTTCCAGCACAAGCTGCGACCAGTTCCCGCAACCGGTCGTCCGGTGCAGGGAGCGGCCCAGACCGGTAATGACCCAGTCAATTCCGTTGAGATAACGAAAACGGCTCACGTTTTTTTTCTACCCTCAACCGTACGGGCGAGTGCTTCGATGGTATAGATGTTTTCACGCGTAAGATTGGAATCCATCAGGTCTATCCCGAACTGCTTTTCAACGAACACCAGAATTTCAACCAGCCGCATCGAGTCCAGCCCGAGCGTATGCAGCGGGGCCTTTGCATCCACAACGTCAGAATTAACAGAAAGAATACTCGCGACCCGTTGCACCAGCTGTTGTTGTACGGATTGATTGGTCATTATCTGGAAGTCCTTTATCGTGAAATCTGTGTCACCAAGCCGCTGTCAGGACTGAAGGTGACGAGCTTTGTTACAAAACGGTTTTCCCAGTAGGTCCAGGCATTCATATCCGTTGACTGAGTACGGTGGGATGGCGGATAACCATACGCCATAAGCACAGCAGGTTTACTCATGCCTTCTGCAATAATCCCCTTGGAAATATTTCCCTTCTCCATTTCAGAGAGTTTTTTGTATTCCTCGCCCGCCAGAATATTCTCTTCCGAAAAAGTGGCTGCTAAAAAAGAGGCCATCGTGCCGGTGCTGTGTTGCGCCATGTAAGTGATCTTGTAGGTGATCCCTTTCTCGTCGCTGAACAGAATATAATCCTTGCCGACTTTAACCGCTTTGATCAGCGAACCGGCCGGCAGAATGGAACCGACGTGATAATTGGTTGAGAAAATTCTTTCCGGTACCTGGTACCAGATATTGACCCGGGTATAATAGGATTTTCCGCTGACCACTTCCGCCTGTGCCACAGTCACAAACAGCGCCGCAAACAACATCGCCAATCCAAACGACATATATTTTTTCATACCGCCTCCTCCAATTTATACAAACCGATTTTTCCGTTGCATTCGATCCGCTGCAACCGGACGGACAAAAAATCACTGTTTATTCCGCCGTATCCGTTCAGCAGATTTCCGGCACAGTACACTTTCTGCCGCTGAAGCATCAAGCCGGCAACAGCGCAACTGAAGGCGGTTGAAACCGGAGTCGCTCCAATCAGATGCGACCAGCAGCCGGTTGGAATCTGCGCCGAACGCAGATCGAGCTGCCGACTCTCAAAATCAACTATCAGCAAGTCCGGTGCAGGTAAATCCTTCTGCCGGAGGATAATCTGAACGCCTCCGCTTGTGTCGCGTGAAAGCAGAAAAAATACGGACAATTCGCCCGGAATAACCGCCGGACCGGCGGTATTAAAAAACGGACGCATCTGAGCGGCGGTTTCGGCAATTGCCAGCTTCTGCGAACAGACATAGTTCAGCACCATGCCGCATTCGTCACCGGCACCGACCAGTACCTGATCGCAACGTCCCTCGTCCAGCCAGACCTGCGCCAGCAAAAGCGCCTGCTGAAACGGATCGTGAAAACTGGTAATCGTCCAGGTCGGCCCTTTGATTTTCAGCGTGTGTGAAATATACGAAACCGCCGCGTTGTGAACCGAATTTGAAAAAATGGTCGGTGAGACCCCGGCATCACCGTAATTCAGAATGTCGTCGAGAAAACTGAAGGTTGTGTTGTGCGGGCCGAAAGCAGTAGCGAAAATAATTCCCACCCGTTCAGGGTTTTCGAGGGTTGCGCCACTCTCCGCCATTGCGTCATAAGCGGCCAGTGTCGCCATTTTCGAAAACCGGTCGGCACGGCGCATTTCACCCAGGACCGTACGGTCTTTCAGTATCTCCGGAGCCACTGCATAAACCGGAAACGGAACATCCCGGAACGGAACGGCAATCTGCGACGGAGGAACTGCACCGGACGTCAGGACCGATTCCAGCGCAGCCATTCCGCGTCCGTGCGCACAAACGGTTCCGGTTCCGCAAATTTTCATGCCGGTTCCTCCAGACCGATGACCAGCGCCGTATTATTTCCGCCGAAAGCGAGCGAAGTGGAAAGCGCATAATGTCCGGAAATTTTTGTATTTCCAAGAGTTGGACAAAATCCGATCTCCGCGTCCAGAGTTTGGAAACCGGCGCTGCCCGGTATCCAGCCATTGGAAAGTCCTGCGGCGGTAAACACCGCTTCGATGCCGCCTGCCGCACCCAGCGTATGGCCGGTATAGCCTTTGGTGGAAAGCACCTTGATACCCTGCCCGAAAATTTTCTGCAAAACACGGCCTTCCACTTTGTCGTTGTCGGGCGTAGATGTTCCGTGCGCGTTGACAAACGCAATATCCGAAGGCTGGATGCCGGCCTGCTGCAGCGCCGCATTAACAGCACGAATCAGTCCCTCGCCTTCCGGATGCGGTGCGGTCAGGTGATAGGCATCGCTCGACGAGCCGTAGCCGCAGACCCGCAACGGCGACTGTACGCCGCGCCGCGCCGCGCCGGCGGCTGTTTCGAGAACCAGTACACCGGCACCTTCGCCGAGATTAAGTCCTTTGCGGTCGGCATCGAACGGCGCACAAGGTTCATCGCTGGCAACACCCAGCGCTTTAAATCCGGCCAGTGGAATACGGTTCAGTTCGTCCGCGCCGCCGGCAATGGCCAGATCGCACAGTCCGGCCTTCAGCCAGCTCATCGCCGCGCTGATGGCGTCGGTTCCGGATGAGCAGGCATTGACCACCACCAGCGCCGGCCCGCCGGCGCCGAGCCGTGCGGCAACGGCTTCAGCCAGATTCCCGTTCAGATAACCATCCACCGAAGCGAGCGGAGCGGAATGTTTTTCCCGCCAGGTGGAATAGAAGTCGAGATCGTTAAGCTGACAGGCAACGGTCGTGCCGAGTGCCACACCAATCCGTAAACCTGAACTGCTGGACAGGTGTGCCGCCGCGAGGGCTTCATTCAGAGCCGGCTCCAGTAAATCCATCGTCCGCATGCGGCCCGGCGTTTGACGGGGAGGAAGCCCGCGCACCTCGAAGACCGGCAGTTTAACCGGCGACTCAAACAACGTCAGCGGCCCGACATTACGCTCACCGGCGGCCATTGACCGGAGCGACGCCTCCAGCCCCGTGCCGGCCGCTGAAATAACGCCCATCCCTGTTATTAAAATGGGGCCGGAATTCATAGCAGACCGGGCTTAGACGCAGGTTTTGCTGTAGACGTATTCAGCCAGTGAATTCACGGTGCGGAATATTTCACGGCTTTGTTCCATATCCTTCACTTCGAGGCCGAAGTTGCGCTGCAGCAGCACCACAATTTCAACGGCATCCAGTGAATCAAGCCCCAGTCCGTCGCCGAACAGCTCGCCATCATCAGTGATGTCCGCCGGCGCAACATCCTCCAGCGAAAGCTGCTCGACCAGCAGCCGCTTAAGCTTTTCTCTGATTTCGGCCAGTTTGGCCTCTTTATTCGCTTCTGACATAATGAACTCCTTTTCTAAAATCCGTAATCAATGGGAGGAACCTTACCAAAGCCTGCGGTCATAATCTTTATAAATATGACGCAAGGTCCAGCCGCAGCGGCACCCCCCGGCTATCAGCCGCAGCAAATCTCTCAGCGGAACTTTTATCTTTTTCGCCCGCCAGGGGTTCTGGCGGAACGCGAAAAGATACAGCAGAGAAAAATAACGGTAAAACTGATTGAGTGGCAGGCGGGTGGGCAGCAGCGTGTGCATGCAGTCATAAAAAAGATACGGATCGTCGCAGATAAACCGGTCTTTATTCTCCTCAAACATAGCGGTTCCCGGCGATGGTGAAAGCACGGTAAAGGTGATTTCAGCCGGAGCGGCAAAATTCATGCTTTTACGCAGATTGATAAAATCCTGCGCGGCAAAATCCGGGTTTACGATGAACGCCGCATGCAAACCGATATCCAGCTCGCGCAGTACCTCCACGGCCCGGCGGTTGACGGAGGGCGAAACCCCTTTGTTGTAATCCTGCAGATAGTTTTCTTCCAGTGATTCCAAACCGACATAAAGCGTTTCGAGACCGGCCTGTTTCCAAAGCTTAAAAACCTCCGGATCGGCGCAAATGGTATCGCTGCGTGCCCAGCTGATATATTTTTTCTTCACGCCGCGTGACAGCAGCAGTTCGGCAATCGCCTGCGCCCGCTTAGGATTGATGAACATTTCATCATCCACAAAGTAGATATGTTCCTGTTCCAGCGATTCGATTTCATCTACCACCTCTTCCGGTGCGCGTTGCAGATATTTTCCATTGGCCAGAAAATGAACTACGCAAAAGCTGCACCGGTGCGGACAGCCCACACTGGTACGCATACTGGCAACGGGCGGAAAGAGTGTTTTAAGCCTTTCGCCGCGCGCGCCGCCGCAAACACAAAAGTAGTTTTCCGGATTAATCAGATCACGGCGCGGACGTGTTTTCAGACAGCGTTCATTCAGACAGGGCGGCGGGGCGGCCGTCAATGCATCAAAATTTTCGGAGCGGATTGGAATAATATATTCCGATTCCGGCAGCGGTTCACCTGACGCCAGCGTATTAACCAGCTGTTCCATGGCCGAAACCCCGTCCCCGCGAATCACTGCATCAAAACTTTCTGACTGTTTGAAATCCTCCGGCGCAATGGTGGCATGCACTCCGCCGGCCACGATGAGGATATCCGGGAGGGCGGCCTTGGCCCGCATGGCGAGTTGCTTCACATGTTGCGCCTGACTGGAATAACCGCCAAAGCCGAGCAGATCGGGAGAAAAGGATGCAATTTTTTTGTCAAAAGCCCGGACCGGATTACGTTCCAGCGTTAAATCCAGGATATGAACTTCATGACCGGCCGGCACGCCTGCCGCTGTCAGTTCGAGATCCAGCGGCTCCAGCCGGAGAAAGGCGTGAAACCGTTTAGCAATGGTCAGATAGAGATGGGGCCTGACTAAAAGAATTTTCATTCAGATGCCTTTTGCTGCTGGCGGGCTTCTTCCCATAGATCATGAAAAATGAAATATTGCAACGGATGTTCTCGCAGATAGGCTTCGAGCACCAGCGCATATTTTTGCACCCAGCCCCGCATCTGCTCGCGTTTTTTATCTCGTTGTATCCAGACCGGATAAAGCACGTCCGGTATATCCGCCGTATAGCGGTTTTTTCCTGTTTTAGCGGAAAGCAGAATGACCAGAGGACAGCCTGCCGAAGCGGCCAGCTGAAAGGCGGAATAGGGGAAAAACGCCTGTTCGCCCAGAAAATAAACCGCAACGCCGTCGGCCTGATAGGTGCGATCACCCATGATGCTGACCACATCTCCTCGTTCCAGCGCCTGCATCATTTCCACCACGCCGCCCAGATGCTGTTCCGGTGAAATAACTTTAAGGTGCGAACTTTCGGCATCTACCTGCATAACCTCTTGCAGCGCGGCATTATCTTCGGGCCGCATGAGCAAATGGACGGTGCGGTTCATCTGCTGCAAGGCCGGCATCACAATCTGCCAGTTGCCAAGGTGAGAGGTCAGCAGAATAAATCCCTTGCCTGCTTCTCTTGGGATTTTTTCGAAACCGTTAATCTGAAGATCAAATTGGTGCGCCCCGGTAAGCATGGCATGGCGGTCAATCAGGTTCTTCCCCTGTTCAACAAAAAGACGGTAAATGGTGAACTGCCGTGCAAGGTAAAACTGCGCAGGGAAACGCCGCACAATGTAGGCTTTCGCTGCACGGACGGCAGTGCGGTCAAAAAACAGATAATAAGCGCAGACAAAGTAGAGCAACCCGTAGGCTCCGCGCAGTCCGGTAAACCGCAAGGCGGTTTTAAAAAACCAGATGCCGGGCCGGTTGCCGCGGCGCTTTGTCTGAATTTTTCGCGTTGCGGTCATGCGGCAGTCCCCGCTTCTTTCTTTTGCAGCATGACAGCCAGCCGGAATACAAGCACACCGGCAAAAACAGCGAGTACGGGAGCAAGAACCAGTGACCCCAGCAGCCAGTCGAAAAGATATTCATGCAAAGCCGTTTTACTCAGATCGACAAGCATCGGTGAGCTGCCGTGGCGCATGAAATACCCCAATGTAATGCAAGCGACCGGAACAAACGGCGGTGTGCAGACATTTTGAATCACCAGCGCCAGAGTCCGGTTGAGGCTCAGCCGGGTAGTCACATATAAAATGGAAACTGTATGAGCCCCGATCAGCGGCAGTGTGCCCAGCAGAATACCGACGCCGGCAGAAAGGCCGAGTTCGGTGGGCGCAGCACTTTCTTTAAGCAGCCGGATTAAAAAACGAAGCGGATGACGAAGCAGTTCTCTGAAGTCGTGTTCCGGCCTGACCAGTTTTTTATGCGGCCACGGAAGCAGCCGCCTGCTGATGAGCATGCCGTGACGATGAGTCAAACGTGCATTGTCTTTCCACTGATGAAAGTGACTGATCCGTTCGCCTTTCGGTGCGTAGGTGACCTGCACAGGAACCTCTTGAAGCGACAACCCGTACCAGACGGCTTTCGTCAGAACCTCGACCTCAAAATCATACCGGTCTCCGCGGAATTTCATCCGGGTCAGGTAGTCCACCGGATAGGCGCGGAAACCGCTTTGAGAATCGGAGATGCGTACACCGCATTCCAGCTTGATCCAGAAATTGGAAAACTGACGCCCGAAACGGCTTCCGCCCGGCACATTGGCCGTCGAAAAATTGCGGGCACCGATAATGATGCTGGATGGCGATTGCTCCATCAGCGGCAGAAAAGCCGGGATATCTTCGGGATGATGCTGACCGTCGGCATCAATACAGATCATCCACTGCGCGCCCTTTTCCCGGACATAGGAAAGCGCGGAGAGCAAAGCGGCTCCCTTGCCGCGATTTGTTTCGTGGTGCAGTACTTCAATGCCGGTATCCGCAAAAAGCCCGGCGATATCGATATCGGTGCTGCCGTCATCAACAACCAGCACATGGTCAAGCTGCTGCCGGCATTTCAACGCCACGGACTCAACCGTCGTGCCGTTGTTGTAAACGGGAATGACGCACCAGACTTTTTGCTTAAACAAGCCGTTCACTTATGCGCGCCGCCCTTGATTAAAAAGTCATACATGGTTCCGCTGTATCCAAGCTTGTGCAGCAGCTGCAGTTTTGCATCCAGCGCATCCGGCGGAAAAACACAGTTAAAGCGGTCGGCAAAGCGCTCCGCCAGCGTTTTATCAAGCCAGACGCGGTCAATCGCCGGCGAAAAATAATAAACCGGTTCCAGCATATCCTGACCTTCTTTGATCAGCCCTTCGCGCAGCGCAAGCCGGAACAGCGGCGTGTTTGGCAAAATGCGAATACCTGAAAACATAAAATTGGCGGTTTGCCGCAGGCCGCGAATATTATTGATGCCCTGTTCAACCGTTTCAGGAGTTTCGCCGGGGCCCCCGAACATGTAGTAATGAGCCGTTGTCACTCCATGCCGGATGAACAGCTCGTTGAAGGCCGTTACGTCCGCAAATAGAAAATCTTTTCCCATCGCCTTCAACGTGATGTCCGTAGAGGCATCCGCTCCGACTTCAGCCGAGTGCAGCCCCGTTTCTTTCATCAGTGCCATCATCGCATCATCCAGTTTACTGTCCGGAGTGAAAAAGGCTGTCCACGGGATTAAAACTTTACGGCGATGCATTTCGCGGATCAGTTCGCGGTACTGACCTTCGGAGTCGTTAAAGACAGAGTCCACGAAAAAGATGTATTTTGCCGCATGCGCCTTCACAAGCCGCTCGATGTCGTCCACTACATCCGCCGGGTTGCGGATGCGCAGGTCGCGCCCTTCAAGCACCGGATAAGAGCAGTAAACACAATGCTTATTGCAACCGCGCTTGGTTTGGATGGAAACCATGTTTCCGTTTTTCAGATAGTAATCGAGAATCTTCGATTCGTAATGCGCCGAGGGGATTCCGTCCTGCTGCAACTGAAGCGGCGCGCGCAAAATCCGTTCTTCGGGAAACTCACCGCGTGCGGCATTTTCAACAAACGAACAAAGCAGAACTTCGCCCTCGCCCACGATGCCGAAGTCGCCGCCGGTGCGTTTTAAAATTTCTTCAGGTATTAGCGAGAAACCGGAACCACCCAGTATGACCGGTGCAGCGCTGACTGCTTTAACGGCCTGTACGATTCCGGCGACACCGTCAATATAGCGCTGTTCATGCGCCGCATTTACATTGTCAATATTGCGGATTGAAACACCGATAAGTCGCGGCTCCGTCTTCGTGACGGCTTCCTGCAGCCGTTTCAGCGAACAGCCCTCCTGCAAAAAGTCGAAAAGCTCCACGTCGTGCCCGGCAGCACGCAGCGCAGCGGCGATCACGCTCATCCCGATCGGAAAAACAGGATATGGAGAAGTAGCGATGTTGGCGGATATCAGCAGGATTTTGAAGGGATCCGGGATCCGGGATTCAGGATGCGAGAGACAGGAGCCGGAACTCATGACTCCACCTCGTAATTAACGGACTCTTCTTTTACTGAGAGATGATTCGCGTCAACACTTTGAATGAAACGATTCAGTTTGCTGCCGAGGACATTAAGGTCATCGTGCAAGTGGCGATAAAGGGATTCATCAGAAAGAGATTTTGTTTCAAAAAGCGTCTCTAAATGGTCAATGGTTTCATCGCACGATGAGTGAGCGTAGGTAAGAAACCGTATGAAATCATGCTTATAGCGTCGCCGCCCATAGCCTTCAACAATATTGTATCTTGTCGACTTCGTTGCCCGGCGAATTTGCGAGCCCGCTTCGAACATTTCAAAATTCGGGAGTTTTTGCAGTGTCATCTGGTGTATGTCGATAGTCAGTGTTCTGGACAACTGCCATATTTCTAAATTTCTGTAACTCATCGCACATCTCCCAATTCTGCATCACGCAATCCGCATCTCATTCCCCGCATCTCGCGTCCCGTATCGCGGATCATTTCCTTCGCTCACTTTTCCAGCCCTCACGGCGGAGGCGGGGCGATTTATAGGTTCCGTCGGCAATTTCTTTTTGAATGACCGACATGTAAAGCTTGCCCATGGCCAGCTCTTTGCCGCCCGGTCCGTAGAATTCATCCCACGCATACTGGTGCATGGTGTCCAGTTCATCGACTGACATCCGGGCCGGCTTAAATACCGTTTCAGCGCCGGTATAGCGGATCCAGTCGTTATGAAGAACCCGCCCGTCTTTCAGCATCTGCTCACGGATCGGGGTGTGCGGAAACGGCGTCAGAATGGTGAACTCGGCCAGATCAAGTTCCTCTTCCTTCAGAAAATCGACCAGCCGCTTGATGGAATCCACATCCTGATCATCTGTGCCCAGGATAATGGTACCTTCGACACCAATGCCGCGTTCTTTGTAACGCTGGATGCGCTGACGGATCACCTCCGAAGTGTCAACAATCGCCTGATAGACGTACCAGCATCCTGCTTCAGCCGCGAGATCGAGAATTTCAGGATCATCTTTAATCGGGTGCGACACCCATTTTTTCTTCAGCGGAATCATCGCCTTGAACAAATCCTTTTCCCACTGATCGTCCTGCGCCAGCGAGTTGTCGACGACAAACAGGCGGTTGTTACTAATTCCCGCCATTTCCTCGATCACGTTTTCAATCGGTCGCGGCCGGAATTTGCATCCGCCGAGATAGGGTGTGCAGCACGGAAAACATTTAAACCGGCAGCCCCGCGAGGCATGCACCAGATCAACCATCTGCACACCGCGATAGTTATACAGTTCGCGATCCAGGATGTCGCGCCGCGCCGGTTTGATCAGCGCGGTATCCGGAAAGTCATTCCGGAAATCATAAACCGGCTTCAGCACACCCCGCTCAAAATCAAGCAACACCTGCTCCGTCCGGCCTTCGGCTTCACCGAGAAACACGGAGTCGGCGTGCGTCATGGATTCTTCCGCGTGGAGGTTAACCGCGATGCCGCCCATGATCACTTTTTTACCCATCCTGCGATAGGTGTCGGCGATTTCCCAGCCACGCGGAATCTGACACGTCAGCATGCAGGAAATCATGATCAGGTCGGCGGATTCGTTAAAATCAAGCGTCTGAACATGTTCATCCGTGAAAGAAATTTTGACCTCGGCAGGCACTGTCGCCGCGAAGCAGACCGGGCCGTGCGGAGGCAGGTGAAACCGGGGTTGATTAGGCATTTTCGGCCATTTGGGATAAATCAGTTTAATTTTCATTGTGTTCCGCCGCCTTTTTTAAATCTTCAATTCGCGTCCTGCCGTCCTTGGCCCCTTCATCGATAGCAATCGCCTGCTCCAGTGAACAAACCGGACGGGCTGTCTCACCGAGAACCATACAAAGACCCGAGACCGCGCCAAGCCGGTAAACCAGCATTTTTTCCGCTTCGCCGCGCCGGATCATTCCTGCGGTCCGCTGCATCAACGGTGTCATTGTTTCCTTTGCAGCCCGCATGTAGAGCTGCGGCCCTTGCAGCCCAAAGTGCACTGCGGCTTCCGCCAGCGGACTGGAGGGCAAAGTATAAATGAAAAGGTTGGCGCGCGACAAGGTTCGGCCCCCGTCTACATAATCCTTAAAATAATTAAGGTTAGACTCCAGACAGCCTGTCCCGTTAGTGCCGAGCAGGCCGATATCCAGCCGCCGGCCTTCAGCATATTCGATTCCCGCATCCTGCAAAGCCAATGCCGTGATACAGCAGACCCTCTGGGTCAACGGTTCGAAACGACCGAAATTTTTCACCGGATATTTAAACAAGCCCTCGCTTCTGCCCAGCGCATGCAGTTCCGTATGTTCCGCATAAGACGTTGAAAAGCTCTGACGGATTCGTCCGTACGCCGTTGCATCCAGCCAGCCTATGCCCTGCACGGCAATCATGAATCGCTCCCTGCAGCCGTCAGAACCAGTGCGGCGTTCACGCCGCCGAATCCGGCATTAGTCGACAGAGCCGTCCGCGCCGCCATCGGAACCGCCTCTGCCGAAACCCACCCTTTGGCCTGTTCATCCGGCTGCTGCAACCGGACCGTCGGCAGCACGCAATGTTCATGAAGACACTGAAAGGTCAGAATGGTTTCAATTAAACCGGCCGCACCCATTGTATGGCCCGTGCCGCCCTTCACGGAAAACAGCGGACGCGGCGATGAAAACAGCGATTGAAAGGCCAGCAGTTCCATCGTGTCGTTATAAGAGGTGCCGGTTCCGTGTGCACAAATAAAGCCGATCTCTTTTTCGTCCGTTTCCGCCAGCCGCAACGCGGTGCGGACTGCCCGCGCAAGACCGGTGCCGTCGCGCGACGGACCGGTCATATGATTAGCGTCATTGCTCAGTCCCCAGCCGGTAACAGTTCCAAGGATCGGACGTTTTTCGCGGCGGGCGCGTTCCTCGCTCATCAAAAGCAGATAACCGGCCCCCTCCCCGACGCTCAGCCCTTTCCGGTTGGCATCAAAGGGACGCGCACCTTCCGGATCAAGCGCCATCAGCGAGGAAAACCCGGCAAAGACAAACTCGGTCACAGCGTCGCACGCCGCCACCAGCACGCAATCGCACTCGCCCTCGCGGATAGCGGATGCCCCCAGAGCAATCGCAGCGGCTGAAGAAGTACAGGCCGACGAAATAATCGTACCGCTGTCCTGCACGCCGCACAGCGCGCGCGTTTTTTCGAGCAGCCGCACCAGTCCGCTTTCCTGCGCAGAACCGGAATTGGAAAGTACGGCCTGTTCCAGCAGATCGACTTCGCCCGTCGTCGTCGCCAGCAAAAGACGTGCATCTGCCGGAATATTTACCCCGGACGATTTGAAAAGTTTTTCCAGCAGCTGGAAAACCAGTGACGGCCCCTGACGGTAGCTCAATCCCGGAACCGTTCCGGCCAGTTGACTTTGGAATGCCGACGCTTCAAAACGATCCACACGGGTAAGCGCCGAAACACTCGAACGCAGACCGGACCAGCACGGCTCCAGACCGTCGCCGTAGGGCGTAATCAGATCATACGCTGTGGCGACCACGTTGATCATGCGGTTTCGCGCGCCTTCCATCGTTCATGGCAGCGTTGCAGCAGTTCCGGCACCGTGAAACAGGTTTCGCCGGTAGCGGCAGAGGTGAAAAGCTGGACGGTGTAGCCCGATGCGGCGAGTATGCCGTCGTCACGCCGGATTTCATAGGTGATATTCAGACGCGCCGCTTCGGTCCAGACCAGCGCGGCGGTGATGGTGAAAAGTTTATCAAGAAAAAGCGAATGATGATAATCCACATGCAGCTGTACCACCGGTGCACGCAGGCCTGCCTCAAAAAATGCTTCATAGGTGAGTCCGCACTCGCGGCGCAACTCGGTGGAAGCTTCCTCAAACAGAATCGCGTAATGACCGTGCCACATTACCGCCATAGCGTCCACTTCGCCGAAGCGGGCGCGGCGCTGCACGGAATATGTCCATGGCGCAGGAGCTCCCGGCTCCTCTTTAAAATAACTTTTTTTACGCACAGCTCACCTTCAGTTTAATTTCGGCCACACGACCGGCTTCACAGGAAACAGCGGCTTTCAGTGTTCCGTTTTCCAGTGTGCAGTTGATCTGCACCGGAGAGTCCGGTTTGACCACCGCAAAAAATTTGGCCGAAACGATTTCCTGTAAAACGGGCTTGGCGTTGCATAAAGACTCCGCCAGCACCAGTACAGCCTGAATCAGACAGACTCCCGGCAAAATCGGCTGCTCCGGAAAATGGCCCTGGAACCCGGAAAAGGTTTCGCTGAAGCAGAATTCCCCCGCAACCGACTCCGCCGTTTGCGAAAGAATCTTCATCTGCTTTTTTATCTCATCTCGCATAAAAATCGGTTCATTTTCAATCGTTGGAAGTTACTAGATTACAGGTACGACTTTCCTGACCAGTCCATAACCTTTCTCAACCTTGGCGGAAAAGTCAGCCCGCGCATTCAAACGTATCCTTCATCCAAATCTTCCGTTTTGATTCAGACGAAGGCTAGCACAAACGAACCTGATTAAAATCCGTTACCGATTGGCGCTGCTGTAATTGACGATCTGTGTTACAATATTCGAGAGCATTTTGATATCTGATTTACCTACACTAATGTTGCCGGCAAAAGCAGAGGCATAATCATAAAATTCGACGCGGGCAACTACAGCTTGAGTTTCTTTTTCAAGATAGGTTATTTCCATCAGAATTGCCGAACTACCAGCCATCGCCCCTCCGTAGGTGCGCGCCTTTTTATTGACAAATCTAATATCTTTAATCACCGGTTTGATAATCAGTGTATTACCAACTTTCTTTCCGGCAGAATTCATATCAGGGAAAACACGGGCCAACTGATCCATTAACAGTTCATTGATCTTTTTTGCTGCCGTTTGATTAGGTCCTGCTGCGGTAAACGGCTCAGCAAAAACTACCGGTTCCAAGACGACATTTGAAAATGTGCCAAACCGTACCACAGCGGGTTTCGGGGCCGCCGACGGTTTAGTGACATTCGTGGCGCACCCCTGCATCAGACCCGCCACCACTATTCCTGTCATAAACATAACTGCTCTCTTCATACCGCTCCCTTTCGTGTTGATTTTCGACCAATGCACATCCGATTCACTTAGCAGACGCAGGATACACGGACTTCAGACGCAGAATCAACCGGTAATGATATTTCCGGTTGTCCAGCACGATCCCGCGCGGATAGAAAAAACCGTCCTGCGGTTCATATTCATAGTACCTGATACGGCAAACCAGTTTTCTCCCCTCATAAAAACGTTTTTCGAGAAGAAACTGCTCCGGCCCGCCGAAATCATATTCCGTCCGTCCGTCCGCCTGCCGCTGAACAAAGATAAACCGATGCTTTTCCCGGCGGATTTCGGCACTTTCCGACGGAATATTGTTAAAATAGGTGCGTTTTAAATCCAGGCCGACCGCGCGGGCCAGGTTTTCTTTTTGCCCGAACTGCGGCAATGCAAAAACAGCTTTCACCGCATCGCCCTGCCCTTGAATATCAAACAGCTTCATACCCATCGGCGTCATGCAGGAAAGCGCGAAAGTCGAAGTTTCCGTATCAACCGAAAAATAGCCCAGCCCGGTCATTTTCCGCCCGAACATTTGAAATACTACACTCTGCAACGCCTCATAGTTTGAATCCTGCGTGCAGGCAAAAGCAGCGCGAACTGTTTCGGCGGAATTGGTTCCCGGTGCAATTTGCGGCACGGTTTTAAACGGAACGGAGGTGCAGCCCGCAAAAACGAAGGCAGACAGAAGAATCAAAACAGACGGCTTCATCGGCGTTCTCCCAGAAAAACACGGCAAAGTGCCGGAACCGCCAGCAGCGCGGTCAGGTAGCCTGCCAATACGCCGCTCACGAGCGTCAGCCCGATTGAAAACAGCGCCGGATGGCGTGCAAAAAGGAGCGCGCAGGCATCCAGCAGTGTGGCTCCGGCTGAAAGCGCGATGGCTTCCGATGTTCCGGCATCAAGGCTGCGTACATGGGCATAGGTATAGAAAATTCCGTAATCAATGCAGAGACCGACCACCACGACGGCGGCGATGAGATTAACTACATTCATATCAATGTGCAGCAGACCCATGACGGCCAGCATACCCATCACTCCGGCACTGGCCGGTGCCAGCGCAATCAGCGCCATCCGTACATTCTTCAGCATCAGAAAAGTAACGGTCAGCATAAGCACCGCCGCTATGGCTGTGATTCGCGCCATCTCGGCGGTGTAATCGGTCTTCAAACTCAGAGAAAGCGTACGGCGGGAAACCAGTTGAGCGCCGGGAGTCTGTTCCGCCAGCGGAGTGATGGCGGAAACCATTTCCGGGGTGTCGGGAAAAAAGGTGAATACCTGCGTAATACCGTTTTTTTGCTGCACAAAACGCGTCTGCAACTGATCGAAAAGTAAATTGCCAGAAGGCTTCTCTGCCGGAATGAACGGCACCTCAAGCTGTTCAAAAAACGGTTTAAACGCATTGTCGGCAAACCCGAAGGCCCGGCCCTTTTCGGTCAGCAGCTGTTGCAGCGTATCCTTCTTTCCGGAATCCCAAAACTGTTTCCACCGATTGGCGTTTTCGGCCCGCTGCGCCGCAGACTTCCAGACGGTGCTGAAACTCGACAGCGATTCACGTCCGGTCTGCCGGACTGCGGCATTGTAAAACCGGTCGTTCTGTTCCAGCGCGTTTTCATAATCCGGGCCGGAAACCGAAAGAATAGCCAATCCCATTTCGCCGCCGCCCCATATGGTGCGGAAACGCTCTTCGGTTTCAAAAACCTTTCGTCCGGAACCGTCAAGCCGGGCGATGTCGCCGTCAAATTTGATCCGCATCGCAAGCGGAATGCTCACAAGCATCAGGAGCATAAAAACAGCAGCAGTCAAACGTGGCGGGAGTACCGGAAAGCGTATCAGGCGGCGGATTTCCGTTTTTTTGGCCGGCTTGATCAGCAGCGGCAGAACAAACATGGCCGCAGCCAGCGCCACCAGAATACTGATCAAAGCCAGACAGGCCAGTTGCTGATAACCATCGATACGGGTGAAGAAAAAACCGGTAAAGACGGCAGAGGTCGTCAGCGCGCCGAGCACCAGCGGACGAATAATCGCCCGCACGGCGGCAATCGCGGATTCCCCGCGCCGCACGGCAATATATACATGAATGCCGTAATCCACGGAAACACCGGCCAGAACCGAGCCGAATCCAAGAATCATCGGTGAAAGAGCGCCCATGAAAAGCGCCGATGGATTGATCGCCACCAGCACCCCGGCGAACGGAATGGCAAAAATAAGTCCGGCCCGCAGGTCTTTGAAGTAGAGCAGAAACAGCAGGATAAAAGCGACAGCAGTGATCGATAAGGTCCAGCCAATATCGCGCTTGATCACCGCTTCATTACCCAGACTGTGCAAATGGGCGCAGACCGTGTCCACTTGAATGGCCGGCGAAATATATTGTTTTTGATTTCGATCAAGATAATCCATCAGTTCGCGGGAACCCTTAGAATCCGTGAACCGGACCGGCGTTTCCAGAATCAGCAGCAGGTTTTTTCCGTCGGCGCTGAAAATGTGCTGATCCTCGATTTTCATGGTGTAGCCGAACGAGGAGGAAAGCTGCCGGATGCGGTCAATCTGCCGGGTTTGAATATCCAGCGGATCGCGGCGGATCATTTCAGAAACAAAAGAGCCTTCGGGCTTCATCAACTGAAGATACTTGCTGCGCAAAATCTGCTCCACACCGCCGGGCGTGATCTCTTTTTCCAAAGTTTGGAAATCGTCGGCGCCCAGAAGCCCCGGAGTCTGCTGGAGGAAGAACTGCAGGTCGCTGATCATCTGCCGGTCATCCATCCGGCTGATGACTTTTGTCACCAGCGGCGGTTTCAGCGCACCGGCGAAAGCATCCACCTGCGCCAGAAACTCAGCACGGGAAAGCGTTTCGTCACGTTGAGAGATCGAAAGGATAACCTTTCCGGAAAAATCCAGATCTTCGAGAAACCGGATCATCCGGCGGGATTCACTGCCTTTGGGCAGCATAAGAAGCAGCGAATGCTGCAGCGGAACCGTAAAGGCACCTACCGCCGAAAGCAGCAGCAGTCCGATCACAGACGCGAAAAAAAAACGTTTGTGCCGCTGCAGGAAAAGAAGCGTTGCGGAAAACCGGTCACTGCTCACGGGGCGCAACCTCCCAGCAGTCCGCATTCAACGGCGCATTAAGCACGGTATCGTGGAACAGGATAGTGGTCAGATCTCCGCTCACATCTTCAATAACAATCTGCTCCACATAACGCTGATCTTCGCGAATGGATACCGTAACCTGCCGGATGGCTTTGGCGACCATCCGGTCGGTACGCGGCCTGAAAACCAGCCGGGGCGGCATTTCGCTCAATACCTGCAAATCATAATCCGACTCCAGCGCCGCGAAGCGTCCGGAAAACCAGCACTGGATCTGCGCAATAACGGTTTCAAAAACAGGGTTTCCGGAAAACGGAAGGCGCTGAACCTTGCGGGTTTCTTCATCCCATTGAAAAGCCGCGTCGTCTTTCAGCACCAGTACATACTGGATAGGCGTATCAACGCGCCAGGCCAGACGGCCGGAGGATTCCAGCGCCAGACGGCCTTCCAGCCGGACGACCCGGTCAAAAATTTTCAGTTTCTTTTCCTCGGTAAATTTTGTCTGGACGGTCTGAATGGTTGAAAAGTTTTTTTCCAAAGTCTGGAACAGGGCGGCGGCATTTTTCCAGCTATTGGAGCTTTCTCCGCCGAATACGCTCAGCGCACAGCAAAAGATTCCAATCATTGGAAGAACAGACGGCTTCATGATTCAGCCTCCGGCCCTTTGTGAAACACCTTGATTTCACCTTGCGCAATGCATTGATCGCCATTGAAAACCGCGCCTTTGATTACGCCGAAGTCGCCCAGTCTGGCTTCTTTATAAACCGTTGTGCGCAACCGGTCGCCGCACCGCGCCGTGCCGGAGATTTTCAACTGCCGGGCACCAAGCAAAAATCCTTCCGGACGGGCAGCAAGGTGCCTCGTCCGGAATCCGTTATGGGCGGCGGCGGCCTGTGCAATAATTTCCATGAAGGCGGCGGATTCCAAAGCCTGATTTTCGTCCAAAAATGGATTTTCTTTTACAATGACTGTTTCGACTTCTGCGGTGCGCTCCCCGACGGAAATCAGTGTATCAACCATTTTCATCGGTGCGCGTTGAGGAATAAGGCCGGCGGCGGGCATCGGCAGGCGGTCAATTTCGTTCTGGCGGTCAAGGCTCTTCCAGCAGAGCGGATCGGAGGCAAGATAGTCGCCGGTCATCTGATAGGCCGCGCCGCGGCAGCCGTAGCAGGCTTCATTTTTTTCACAGGCGGCGCACGGACCTTTGATGGTGGTTTGATATTTCCGCAAATCCTGAATCACCTCGCTGTCGCGCAGGATATCGGCGAGACGGTTTTTGCGGATATTACCGACCGGCAGATTGACGCCGACACACGGCATCACATCGCCGAAGGCATTCACGTAGCAGGAAAACTGATGGCGCAGACAGGTCGCGCCCACCAGCGGCGGCTGAGCCTCCCAGTTGCGGTTAAACTCAAGCCGGTCGATCTGCCGGATTGCCTCAAAAAGTTTTTCAACCCGCTTAGAATCGACATATAGCCAGGCATTTTCCACCGCCGAACCCTGCGGCGTGATCATTTCAAAGTAAGGATCAATCTGCTGACCGCGCAGCCAGCGCCACATGGCCGGAAGTTCTTCGATATTATCACTGGTGATGACTGAACTGACGGCCAGCGGCTTGCCGCCTTCGCCATAACCGGCCAGTTTGAGATGGTTGAACGCATCCTGAATAATCCGGTGGGCATCCGGCATACCGCACAACTCGTTTTGCTTTTCCGGATTCATCGTATTCATTTTCAGAACCACTTTGACGTCGAGTGCGGCCAGTTCGCGGGCGTTCTCAACCGTCATGTTGCTGCCATTGGTAAACATTTCAACATCCATGCCCAGCAAACGGATAAAACGGATTTTTTCCAGAATGCGCGGATAGATCATCGGTTCGCCGCCGAGGATGATGATGGTGCGTACACCCAGCTCACGCCCTTGCAGGATCAGATCGCGGGATTCATCCGAGGTGAGTTCTTCTTCAGGATGTTTTTCCAGATAGCAGTACGGGCAGCGGAAGTTGCACAGCTGGGAAAACTCGACTTCCATCGTCAGCAGACGGCCCGCCGCAGCGACCGCTCTGATTTCTTCGAGACTGAATCCGGATTCTTCACAAAAAGAATGACACGACATGGTTAACCTCTTTGGTCAATAAAGCGAACCGGCTTCCGGGATCCCGAAGGAAATACGGTCTGGCGAAGCTCCTCTTCTGTTTTCAGCACAATGGACGGTGTAACACGTAACCGGGCCTGAAGAAACCGTTTTATCGCCTCCAGATCGTCCGCGTCCGGTGTCAGCGCAAGATGCAGAATCAACCGGTCGGAAAGCTCATGGCTGTTTTGCACGATCAGACAGTATTCGCAAACGCCGGTCAATTCATCGAGTGCCGCGAAAACCGCCGGCGGATAGAGGGTGGTGCCCTGCACTTTCATCATCTGATTTTTACGTCCGATAATCGGCCCGAGCCGCGGCGTATTGCGCCCGCAACAGCAAGGCTCTGTGAGCAGGAAGGAAATATCGCCGGTTTTAAAACGAAGCAGCGGCATTCCTTCCATTTGCAGCGGCGTCACAACCACTTCGCCCGGTTCGCCCGGCGGAAGCGAACGGCCCGTTCCGTCTATAATCTCCACAATTCCAAGATCCGGATGCAGATGGCCGCCCTGCTGAGCCGTACATTCACAAAAGGTGGTGATGGTTTCGGAGGAGGCATAGGTTGAAAAAACGTTTGCACCCCACTGCACTTCCAGATCAGCACCGAGCTTTGAAAGCGTCATATCGGCCTTGCGTACGGGCTCGCCGATACAAACCAGCTTTTTCACAGACAGCGCAGTGACATCCATGCCGCGCTCTTCCAGATAGGCACCCAGTTTGCGCAGAAAAGAGGGAACGCCAACCAGCACCGTCGGATTGGTTTTACGGATGACGGCCTCGTGACTTTCCAGTGTGCCATGCCCGTTACGGATCATAGCCGCGCCCAGCTCGCAGCCGCCGGAAAAATAGGCCAGCCCGGCAATGAAGCAACGGTCCAGAGTGCAGGTCAGCAGAATGGTGTCGTCGGGGCGGATTCCGCAAGCGGTGAATGCCAGCATTTCATTGTACGCCAGACGTTGTAAATCGCTGGCCGTGTACATCATCTGCACCGGCTGACCGGTGGTTCCGGAGGAAAAAACGATATCCACGATTTTATCGCGGGAAGCAGCCAGAAAATCAGGATTGCACCGTGCCAGTTCGGCTTTATCCGTCAGCGGAAGTTCCGCCAGAGATTCCAGCGTAACAGAGGCGGGATCGCAGGTTTTAAGCAGCCGCTGGTAATACGGCGAATGTTCCTTGCAGTACACCACATGCGCCCGCAGCAATTCCTGCTGAACAGCGGCTGTTTTTTCAGGCGGCTGGAAAGCAAGCGTCTGGTTTTTCGCTATCATTCTGCCCCTTCCATCCGTTTAAGTTCTCCGCTGATCTGTTCGTGTACAACCCGCTTCAGTTTAAACGGGCTGAATCCCTGATAATCATTCTGCGTCAGCGCCGGAAGCGTCCGTATTCGAATAATTCCGGGGTTCAGCACAGGTGATCCTTTATGAGGAATATGCTCATTACCTGCAAGACAAACCGGAACAATAGGCGCGCCGGTCTGCAGTGCCAGGCGGAAAACCAGTCCGTGAAAAGGCCCCATTTCACGGCTGCCGGATCGGGTTCCTTCCGGAAATGCGGCAATCGAAACGCCCTGCGCAAGCAGTTTAGCACTGCGGGCCATGGCATCTTCGGGGGGCATTTCCTTCACGCTGAGATAGCCCGCCCAGCGGGCAAATATTCCGAGAACAGGCAGGCGAAAGGGCCATGTATTGACCCATTGAACGATCTCACCCGGGAGAAATGCCATCAGGAATGGATCGGAGGCGGAGCGGTGATTGCAGACATACAGACAGGCGGCGGGCGGCGGGACGAGGCTTTCTTCGTATTTAACCCGCACCAGCGGGCAGGCAAAAGAAAGAATAATTTTCCCGTACACCTTGATCAGCTGCCGGAAATGATGCATGGCCGCGCGGTGGGAGATAAACGGAGCACGCACCGCAACCGCCAGAGCCAGCAACGGAACCAAGACAGGTGTTACCGCAAAAAACAGCAGGTAGAAGGTGCTGTTGAGAATAATTTTCTGGAAAAGCGGCTTCATGCGGCGACGCCCTATTCGGCAGGCCGGATACTTAGAATAAACTCGTACAAATCATTCAGGGTGCGGATTTCCCGGATCCGCTCATCGCCACGGATCGTTACACCGAACTTTTTCTGCAACGCCACAATTAAATCCACCGTATCCAGACTGTCCAGCCCCAGCTCGGCAAAGATGTGGGCTTCCGGGGTCAATTGAGCAGGTTCCATTTCAAAATCTTCGACAAAAACCTCATTGACCAGTGCGATGATTTCTTCTTTCTGCATACGGTGTTGTCCTTTTGAAAACTACGTATTGGAGAGTATTTGATATTCGAAAATGGAGCAATACCAAAGGAAAAAACCAGCCTCAAAGTATCGCCCATCCGGTAAGCATGTCAGGGTATAAGCCTCACAGCCTTGAAGATATCTTTCCCTCTGAATGAGGCGTTCGTATAAGAGCACCTGACTCCTCTTTTAATACCGCATCAATGATGTAGTCACAGACATCTTCAACAAAATACGCACCGTATTTCGTCAGGTTTATGGCTCCGGCTTCCTGCTGGAGACATCCATATGCGCTGAGCGTTGAAAACAGTGAAGCAAAAACATCAAGGGGATCCGCAGAAAACCGGTCGCGGAACAGCCTAATATCCATGCCTTTTTTTAATTGAATACCCAGCAAAAGGGACCGGTACATCTGCTCTCTGGGCGTAAGGTAAATATACCGGCCGATCGGAAGTTCCCCTTTTCTGATAATATTTGAATACACGGAAAGTTCTTCATGTTTGTCGTAGCAAATCGTTCTGGTGTACGACCGGGCCCGGGATCCAATTGCAATGATGGGCATTTCTTTCAGCCAATGATAGCGATAACCCCACTGCTTATCATCCGTAAATCGTCCGTTCTGTTCATATCCATTGGCGCTCATCCATTCCTGAGTCATGCACACCATTTGAAAAAGCGTGGCGTGGTCAATAATTAGTTCGGGATGGTTTTTATAATGGCTGATAATGAGCGGATTCACTATCTCGTGCCGGATATATTCAACCGCGTCAGGGCGTATACCTTCCAGTATTTCAAGATCCCTTTTTACACTCTCCATGGTTTGTCCGGGCAATCCCGTCATCATATCAATGTTGATGGATATACCGGCATCCTGTGCATCCTTGACCACTCTCTCAATCTGTACCTCGGAATTTTTTCTGTTACACAGTTGCAGCACCTGCTGGTCGAAGGTCTGGCAGCCGATACTTAACCGGTTGATTCCGATCGCCCTCAATTCCCGTATTCTATTCCGATCCGAGAGCGTGAACGGATGTGCTTCAGAATTTATGCTGCACCCGTCAGACAGATCGATACTGGCGGAGATGGTATCCAAAATTAGTTTCAGGTCGCTGTTGGAGAATGATGTGGGCGTGCCGCCGCCAAAATAGATACATTTAGCTTTCTTGCCCTCAAACACCCCGCGGCTTTTCAACAGCTCAATCTCTTTCAGCAGACTGTTTAAATAATCCTTTTGGATTTTCTCATCGGCTTTATGCGGAAAGGAATTACAGAATAAACATTCGGTAAAGCAGAACGGAAGGTGGACATACACCAAAATTTCCTTTTCGATCAAACTCGCTTTTACTTCTTCAACAAAGCGGCCTGCCTGCGATGGTGCAAGTATTTTAAACCGGTGAGGAATAAACAGATCCGGCTGGTTTTTTGTATAATCCGCCTGACCGTGGAAAAGTTCCTTTTTTATGATGTTCAGTATTTTATTTTCTTCCATACGGTCAACCTTGCCCCTGCTTGAAGGATAAAAGCCGCTTTTCCGGTGCTGTGTGCACGAATCCCTGCGACTAATTCCGGAACATTTCAGTGTTGAAACATCTGTGACAGATCAGCTCTGTAAATGCAAGCGTGTTGACCCGCCGCCGTTACAAATCTCCAAAGTTCTGCATGGCGGCGAGGCCGGAGAGTTACGGTTGCATCAATCATGCGTATCATACAATCCCTTCCGGCTTGCACTCCGCGTCTCTGCCGATAGACTCTGGATGACTGTTTTACGAATCACCAACAAACACGTTAGCACTATGGCAAAACATATTCTTCTGGTTCATCCGCTGGGCTATACGGCCTCTGCCGCTGTCCATGATGTCGCCCGGATGACCAACATTATGCCGCCCATCGGACTGGCCAGCCTCGCGGCGTGGCTGGATCAAAAAGGTTTTGAAACGATGATCGTAGATTGTTATGCCAAGCCTGATTCTAAAAACCGCATCCGGCAGATTATACAAAACCAGCGCCCCGTCTTGCTTGGGTTAAGTTGCACCACGTCCAGTTTTCTCGACGGAGTCAGCATGGCTGAATGGGCCAAGTCGCTGCTGCCGTCCATTAAAACAGTTATGGGCGGTCCGCATGTCTCAGCGTTGAAAGCTGAGGCGTTGCGCGGCTATCCGGCAGTGGACTTCGGAGTAGTCGGCGAAGGCGAAGAGACGTTTGCCGAACTGGCGGCCGGAGGCTGGGAGCAGCCGGAATCCATGCAGGGACTCATCTGGCGCGATGCCGAAGGCAACCCTCAATTTACCGGCCGACGCAAAACCCTGCTCGAACTCGACAGCCTCCCCTTCCCCGCCTATGAAAAGCTGGACGGCTATCCTTCAGCCTACACGCTGCCGATCTTCAATTATCCGCGCGCACCGAACTCCAGCTGTGTCTCCAGCCGCGGCTGTCCGTACGCCTGCTCCTATTGCGACCGCTCGGTGTTCGGCGCGACCTTCCGGTTCAACTCAGCCGATTACATGATCGCCCATGTCCGGCATTTAAAGGAAAGGTTCGGCGTGCGGCATATTAATTTTTACGACGATCAATTCACCTTCAACCGCCAGCGGGTGGAAAAATTTGCCCGGGAGCTGATTAAACTCCGGCTGGGTATCACCTATAACTGCGCCGCACGGGCCGAACATCTCGACCAAGAACTGCTCCGCCTGATGAAAGCTTCAGGCTGCTGGATGATCAGCCTCGGAATTGAAAGCGGCGACCCGGCCCTGCTGGCGCAGCACCGTCAGCGGCCGGATCTTGATCTGCTCGCCGAACGCATCCGCATGATCAAGCGCGCCGGCATCCGGATGAAAGGTCTGCTTATGATGGGTCTGCCCGGTGAAACCGAAGCCAGTATTCAGCGGAGCATGGATTATGTTTTCACCCTGCCGATTGACGACATCAACCTGGCCAAATTCACCCCGTTTCCCGGCGCGCCGCTCTACACCAACATCCGCGAACTCGGCACCTTTGACGAAGACTGGCCGAAACTCGACTGTATGCATTTCCAATTTATTCCCAACGGCATGACGCGCGAACAGCTGGAACGCCTTTTCACCGCTTTTTATAAGCGACACTTTATGCGTCCCCGCGTTCTTGCGGGCTATGCATCCATGATCTGGAGATCACCCGACAGCTGGAAACGTTTCTGGCTGAGTTGCGGGAGTTTTCTGCGGTTTGCCTCCAGCAACCGGCGGCTGGGACAGGATGAGGGTTGCAGCTTATGAAACGTATTATGGCTATTACACTGCTCCTGTTGACGGCCTGTCGCACGCCGGAACCCGGACTGCAACAATCTGCCACCACCCCGCAGATATATTTTCTGGTCACCTTCGATGACGGGCCGAGTATCCGTGAGAAATATAATCCGACACTCGCCATTATCAATCAGCTGGCAACGAATGACATTCAGCCGAACATCAAAGCCCTCTTTTTTGTTCAAACTGAACACCCGCGCGGCGGAGGAACGCCCCGTGGCCGCGACATCATGCGTTACGCCCACGAACAGGGTCATGCGCTGGGTATTCACAGTGTTTCACCCAGAGGTCATGTCGCCCACATTAAACAACCCGACGATGAATTAATTCCCGAACTCCGGCAGGCACAGGAAGTCATTCGCACGATCACCGGCTCTGCACCGCAATTCGTACGACCTCCGTTCGGTGCCTGCAATATCCGCACGCGTACAATTTATGATGAGCTGGGTCTTGAACTGCTCATGGCAAACGTCCGGGCCAAAGACGGAGTTATTTACGGCTTTAATGGAAGTTTGCGGCGGCGCTCCAATATCTGCAAAGCGCTGAAAAAGCTGCGTGCAACCGCCGACCCGCACACTGTTACCTGCGCCGTTATCAACTTTCATGACATCAATCCGTATACCGCCAGACATATGACGGAATACCTGCACATACTGGTTGAAGAAGCACGCCGCGCCGGATTTTCCGTACCGGACAAACCGTTCTGTTCCAGCCCGGAAGAAATCATCCGGGTCGCGGAAGCCGTGCGTCTTCCGCCGCCCAACAGATGACAGGCCGACTGGCTGTTCAAGAAGTGGATCGGACGGAAAAGATTCCGGATTCTGGATTCCTGTTTACTGACGCGGGGTCATGTCCCCGTCCCACTTGCGGCAGCGTCCGCCGCTGCGGCTGATCAACTGGCCGGCATCCAGTATTTCCACCACTTCGCACAGGTTCGGGCAGTCGGTGCAGCCAAAGCTTTGTGTAAGAATGGTTCGCACGCAAAGTTCGTAGCCGCGAAAACGGGTCTGTTTGATGCCGGCTTTTGACGCAATAAGAG
Source organism: uncultured Verrucomicrobiota bacterium (assembly GCA_903826865.1). GTDB lineage: Bacteria > Verrucomicrobiota > Kiritimatiellia > Kiritimatiellales > Tichowtungiaceae > Tichowtungia. The sequence continues at coordinate 29,894 of CAIKGD010000042.1, read as the reverse complement.
CCGCACCGTAAGCGCCCATGACCATGTGGTGTTTCGGAATGACCGGTTCAATTTTTAAGATCTCGCTGAAAGCCCGCCGGATTCCCAGATTGGCGCTAACGCCGCCCTGCAGCACAATCGGCGCGCGGATTTCTTTGCCCGCGCAGACGTTGCTGAGAAAGTTGCGCACCATGGCATGACACAGCCCCATGAGAATATCTTCCTGCCGGTGGCCGGTCTGCTGTTTGTGAATCATGTCGGATTCGGCAAAGACCGTGCAGCGTCCGGCAATACTGGTGGGCGCGGTCGACAGAACGGCCTTGGCGCTCAGATCCGGAACAGTGATGCCGAGCCGAATGGCTTGCGAATCCAGAAAACTGCCGGTGCCGGCGGCGCAGACCAGATTCATGGCAAAGTCCACGACCACGCCGTCGCGTACCAGCGTGACTTTGCTGTCCTGCCCGCCGATTTCAAAAATCGTCTGCACATCCGGATGCAGGTGTATCGCTGCCCGGGCGTGTGTGCTGATTTCATTTTTGATGACATCTGCACCCACTACCGCACCGATCAGATTGCGGCCGCTGCCGGTCGTGCAGACCCCGGCAATCTGAATGTCCTCGCCCAATGCCGCCTGCGCATTCAGCAGCGCCTGCTGCACCGACGAAATCGGATTACCCCCTACCCGGCTGTAGGTTTCAAACAGCACTTCATTCTGCGGATTCATCACTACCAGATTGGTGCTGATAGAGCCCACATCCAAACCAAGATAACCGGTTGTCTTCATAGTTCCTTTTTAGTTTTCCGATCGTACAAAACGTCGACGAACGCTTCCAGCCGTGTCACCAGTCCGACCTGACTGGTGTGTTCATCGAACGAACATTCAAATACCGGAATATCCTTATCCTGACTGATTTTGCGCAGAATAGGCCGGACGCTGATTTCCGGCATGCACCCGGCGGGAGCAACATGGATCACGCCGTCATAGCCGTCCTGCGCACAGCGAAGAGTGTGGGCAACGGACGCCAGCGCGTGGCCGCCCACCGGCGTTCCCAAATAGGGTTTCGCCAGCTTGCGCATCGCTTTCCACCCGTATTTACTTCCCGTTCCGATGTTAAAAATATTGCGCATTTCTTCGCCGAGCAGAAAAAAATTACGCACTTCTACGCCGAGTCCCCCCAGAATCTCCTCGAGGTTCTGATTGAGAAAACTGTTCCGCAGGATCGTCGCTTCACCCAGCAGCGCTACTTTCAGCGGGCGGCGGTTCACATCAACAGATATCTGATTAAACCGGGCCGGGATCGTCTTCCGGAATGCCTTGATTTCCGGTACCGTGCGGGCCTGATCCAAATCCTTAATGCAGGCATTCATCGCTCTTGTCGTGTCACCGGCGCGCAACTCCACCGCCCGCTTCGTCCAGGCGGCTGTTTCAAGTTCATCAATCGTGACAACTTTCAGCCGGGCCCGGAAGCAGCAGCGCAAAAAGTCATTCATCGTCGGATTAAAATGCCGGATGAGCGGCGGCTTGATCCCGTCATAGCCCAGGCCGAAAATAAAAAGATTGAAGCCGCGTTCTTTAAGCAGTTTCTGCTGAAGCATGCGGTAATACCGCAACCGGCACGGCCCCTGACTGTTGACCATTACGCCGTATTCCACCCCTTCCATGGCGGCTTTAATAAAATGACCGGTCGTGACCTTGAAAGAAAGGCAGCTGAACTCCGGCGAAGCTTCAACGCCCAGTTTAAGAATTTCCGGCGTGGTGCAGGTGTGCGTCCACGGCCGGACATGCAGGCATTCCACCGAGGCGGCCAGTGCCAGTGAATAGTTGCCCCAGGGCTCAATGGCAAGTTGCGGCATGCTCATGCTGATCCTTAATTGAATCCACGAAGGCTTCGAGCCTTGTGTCTACACCGGCCTGCCCCGCGTGTTCGTCAAGCACCAGCGTCATGCAGGGTATTTCTTTTTCGCGCAACACTTCCTGATACAGCGTGCTGACGATGGAATCACATCCGCAGTTGAACGAACTGAGATGAATGACGCCATCCCATTCTGACGGAACCAGCCGCTGCAGCCGGTCGTGCATGATGCTGCATGTGTCCCATTTGACCGGTTCCGGCAGTGCCGTGCGGTCTGCGAACGAGACCAGCTCTGCGTTGACACCCAGCGATTCAATTTTCTGAAGAATCGGGCCGGACAGATAACTATCGTGCAAATTATAGGGATGGCCGATCACCAGAAAATTAAGTGCATCCGGTTTGCGCGGTGCTGTCGGAACGGCACGCGCCCTGCGCAACGCCGACAGCGCACGTTCTGTAGCCTGATGAATTACCGTTTCATCTGCATTCAACAGCCGTCCCAGTTGCGCCATGGATTCAGTCAGCGGGGTTCGGTTCTCGTTGATATCCACCGTGATAATTGTAATTCCACCGGGACATTGTGCACGCGCACAGTCCGGCAAAGCCCCGAGTTTCGGACAGGCAATATGACCGGGAAGCGTCGAAAGGATGCGCGGCACAAAAATAAGTTCCACCAGACCGGCCAGCTCAGCCAGATGTGCATCGAACAGTTTGACCGGAAGGCAGTGCTCCGACTCTGAGATCAGTCCGGCCTGTTCGATTGTTTTGCGCGTGCCGGGGGCGGAAACCGTAACCTGCATACCAAGCTCTTTGAGAAACGTCTCCCAAAGTCCCGGATAAAGGTAGTAAAGCAGCGCACGGGGAATCCCGATGGTGCGGGGCTCCAGCAGTTTACCGTTAGACGCTTTCTTCAGTTTTCCGAACATTGGACAAATGGTTTCAAAAAGAACCGTCTGCGGCAAGACTGACGTTTTTTGCCTGCCGCATGAACACACATGCAACTTGATAAGTCACGGCGAGGGATAGTAACGTTCGTAAATGAAAATTAAAGGACTGCTGCTGGCAGGAATTACCGGGGCGTTATTCCTCACCGGATGCGCAAATCTGCCGTACCGGTACGGCCGTACAGATGATTACCATAATTTGGTACCGCTGCAGACAAATGAGGAACAGATTGTACAGGGCGCGCCTAACAAATTTCTGGATGCTTCCGGCTGGTTCTGGCCCGATAGTCTTTATGCCAAACTCATTCTCTGGAATACCCGGGTGGATAGTCACCGGTTTTCCAAGGAGACCGAAGACATCCTGCGGGCGTACTTGCAGACCAATGGTCTGAAAGATGTGAAAGTGCGGATCAATTCCTGCAATGTAGGCGGTGAATTGCAACGCACACTGCATAATGAGGCTGTGGGCGCGGGCTGGCGCTACACGCTCGGCATGATCAACTGGGTGTATTACACCATCATGCCGGGCCGGTTCTTCGGCGGAGACAACTACAATCCTTACAGCAATACGATCAACCTCTATTCCGACATTCCGGCAGTGGCTCTGCACGAGGCGGGTCATGCCAAAGACTTTGGCCGCCGGACCTGCAAAGGCACGTACGCCTTCGCCTACATGCTTCCGTTCTTTAACCTGTATCCGGAAGCTCTTGCCACGCGGGATGCGCTGGGCTACCTGCGCACAGAGGGGTCTTTGCAGAATCAAAAAACGGGATACAACACGCTCTATCCGGCTTACGGCACTTATGTGGGCTCCAATATCGGAGATTGGCTGTTGTTTCCCTGGAACTATGCCGCCATGGCCGGAGGAGTAATTCCCGGTCACATTGCGGGCCGCATTCGTTCTGCCACACTGCCCGAACCTGCAAGGATCAGTCCGCCGGCAAGTACATCGGCAAGCTCTGATACCACACAATAAATACTTTCACTGTGATTGGACACTCCGGCAGTATGTAGTTGAATTTAAAGAGCTGTTGTGAGCTTATTGGCCGCATGAAAATCGCTTTAATTATAGGGGGGAGCCGGGGCATCGGACGGGCCATTGCGCTGAGGCTGGCTAAGTCGGGATTCGACATCTGGCTGACCTGTAACCGCAACCTTGAAGCAGCGCAAACAGTACAATCAGAAATTAAAGCGCTGGGTCGCGCATGCGAGGTCTTGAGTTTTGATGTCGCTGATTATGAAGCCGTGCGCGCTGCGCTCGAAACCCGTTGTGACAAACAGGTTCCGGACGTTCTCATCTATAATGCCGGCATCGCGCGCGACAATCTGATGGTCTGGATGACCAAGCCGGAATGGGATGCCGTCCTGCGTACCAATCTGGACGGGTTTTATAATGTCACCAAGATGGTGCTTTTCCCGATGATGCGTGAGAAGCGCGGCAAAATCATTGCGATCTCCTCCACCTCCGGAGAAATCGGTCAGGCCGGGCAGGTGAATTATTCTGCTTCCAAGGCCGGACTGATCGGCGCCGTGAAGGCGCTTGCACGTGAAGTGGGCCGCAAAAACATTTTTGTGAATGCCGTCTCCCCCGGCATTATTGAAACCGGCATGACGACCGAAATCCCAAAAGATAAAGTGCTGCCGCTGATTCCGCTCAACCGCTTCGGTTCGGTGGACGACGTGGCTGCCACAGTGAATTTTCTGTGCAGCGATGAGCAGTCCTATATTCACGGGCAGGTCATCAGCGTAAACGGCGGTCTGGCCATCTAATGGAAAAAGCAGACTATAATCATGTGGTGGTCGGCAGCGGAATCAGCGGCATGACGGCTGCCCTGCTGCTGGCCATGAACGGTAAAAAAGTTCTGGTGCTGGAAAAAGCCCCGGTTCCGGGCGGCAGCATGGCCCGCTTCCGGACCGGCGGCATTCCTTTCGATACCGGATTCCATTTCACCGGCGGGTTTTCGGACGGCGGTCTGCTCTATGACATGTTGACGGTGCTTGGATTGCGCGAAGACATCGAGCCGGTGTTTCTGACTGAAGAACACGCCAACCGGTTTGTTTTCGAGCAGACCGGTGAGGTTTTCGATTTTCCGGCCGGCGAGTCCCGGTTGAAGGCGCAGCTTCAGCACTATTTCCCCGCAGAGCACGCTGCGATCGAAAACTATTTCAATCTGGTAAATCAAGTCTGCCACCAGACGCGAACGATGGATATCCGGCAGATCAACGCACCGATGGAACTGCTGGATGAAGACTATCTCAGTTTTCAGACTGTACTTGATCGCCTGACGGAAAATCAGCAGTTAAAGGCGTTGCTGAGCGGATTCTCGATGTGCTACGGCTCGGCTCCAGTTGAAATATCTTTTGCCAACCACGCCCGCATGTGTCAGGGGCTTTATCAGTCAGTGGCCCGGGTGAAGAACGGCGGCGAAGCGTTTATCCGGGCTTTCAAACAGGCTTTTTCCAAGCTGGGCGTCGAACTCCGCTGCGGGGTTTCCGTGATTCAATGTCTGGATATCCAAAACGGTCAGGCCGGCCGTTTTCTGCTTAGTTCCGGTGAAACGGTTTCTTTTGAGTCCGCTATTCTAACCATCCACCCGCAGGAAGCGCTCAAACTGATTCCCGCCGAGTTCATGCGCCCCGCTTTTGTAAACCGGGTTAATTCATTCGAGCCTTCCGCAGGCTTTTTTTCCGTCTTTGGCGTTTTTGAAGTGCCGCACGCAGCGATGGACAACAGCATGGTTTCGCTCTTGCCGCACACAGACACCAACCGGATGCTCGATCCGGAACAGCCGGGCGATTCCGCACTGGTGATTATCCGCAACATCGAAACCGTGAACGGGAAAAACGTGCAGACGGTCAGCGCATTTGAGCCCTGTTTCCCTCAGGAGACCGTCGCCTGGTCCCGTTCGACAGTCGGCCATCGCTCTCCGGAATATTATGCCTACAAAGCGCGTAAAACGGGTCGCATCCGTGAACGGGTGAATGCCTTTTATGCCGGACAGAACGGAACGTTCAAAGCAGTGGACTCTGCCTCAACGCTGACCTTCCGCGATTATCTGAACTCTCCGGACGGCTCGGCCTACGGCATCCGGCAAAAAACCGGTCAGTTTAATTTGATCGGAAAGCTTCCGGTGAGGAATTTGTATCTGGCCGGTCAAAGCTCGTTGCTGCCGGGCATTGTCGGTGCAATGATGTCTTCCTTTATCGTCACGCGTGCCGTGGTGGACAAAATAAAATTCAACGATCTGATTTGTGAACGGTTGAGGTGATCCTATGAAACGAGTCGTTATAACCGGTATGGGTGTCATCAGTCCGCTGGGCAACAGTGTGTCGGCACTGATGGGCAGCCTCGCAGCCGGAACCAGCGCCGTCCAATACATGGAAGGCTGGACGGCCTACAAAGGGTTGCGTTCGCTGGTTGCAGCCCCGGCGCAACCGGTGGACGAGAAAAAAATTCCGCGCCAAAACCGCCGTTCGATGGGACGACTGGCCGTCTTCGCCGTGCTGGCCGCAGAACAGGCTGTTGCAGATGCAGGAATGAGCAGCGAAGAATTGACCGGCGGACGCACCGGTTGCGTAGTCGGCTCTACCATGGGCAGCGCGGGCAGTATCAACGAAACCTTCGAACAGATGCTTCCGGCACGCGATCTGAGTAATCTGACTTCTATGAAATTTTTCCAGTGCGTTTCGCATACCGCCGCCATGAACATTTCCCAATACATGGGAATCTGCGGAACCGTTCTGGCAACCTCCGCCGCCTGCGCATCAGGACTGCAGGCGGTTGGAACAGGCTTCGATCTGATTCGTGCCGGACGTCAGGATTGCGTACTTTGCGGCGGGGCAGAGGAACTTCATCCCACGGTGACCGGATCGTTTGATGTGCTCTACGCCACTTCAACCAAATTCAATGAGTCGCCAAAAAAAACCCCGCGTCCGTTCGACCGCGATCGCGACGGCCTGGTCTGCGGCGAAGGCGGAGGAATCCTTATACTGGAAGACTACGACCGTGCCGTCGCACGCGGTGCAAAAATTTATGCGGAAATCCTCGGCTATAACACCTGTGCAAGCGGTGTTCATGTCAGTCAATCCGATGCGCAAGCCATGGTCCGCTGCCTGCGCGACGTGCTGACGGACAGTCATTTGCAGGCCGGTGAAGTAGATTATATCAGCGCGCATGCCACTGCCACACTGCACGGCGATATAGAAGAAGCCGATGCTGTTCGCGGAATTTTCGGCGACCGGGTTCCGGTCAGCAGTCTCAAAGGATATATGGGACACACCCTCGGTGCGTCCGGGGCCATTGAACTGATTGCTGCGCTGAAAATGATGGAGCAGAATATTATTTATCCAACGCTCAACCTTGAAAATATCGATCCGGCTTGCGCAGGAATTCAGCATGTATTGACGCCTTTGCACAAACCGGTCAACACCATCATTAAAAACAGTTTTGCCTTCGGCGGCATTAACGCCGCGCTGGCCTGCAGGAAAATTTGATTATGAAAAATTCTGCCATCAGAAAACTCTCCGTTTTGTTACTCATCGCAGGAACCACCACTGCACAGGCCGATAAAATGACTGATTCGCAAAACGACCCGTTTGCCCGCCCGTTATGGGAAGTCGGGCTCTTCACCGGTGCAGCAAGGCTTCCGCACTATCGCGGGTCAGACGAATACCGTCTCTATGTTCTTCCAGTGCCGTATCTCATCTATCGCGGAAAAATTTTCAAAGCGGATCGCGAGGGGTTTAAAGGCGTTTTCTGGGAAAATGACCGCATTGAGACAGGTCTGTCACTGAGCGGGAATCCGCCGGTTGATGAAGATAACAAAGCCCGTCAGGGCATGCCGGATCTGGGAGCGATCATCGAGTTCGGGCCGATGCTTCAATATTTTATCAGTGACCGTAAAAATCAGGATCCGTTTTTTATCACGGCGGCAGCCCGCGCTGCGATTTCCGTGGATACCGGTGATTTGAATATGGACTATCAGGGACTGTCAGGCGGGCTCAAGACCATCTACCGGAATCGCACATGGTTGCACGATCAAGGCGTGTCGCTTGGCGTCAGCGCCGGAATCGACTTCGCGGATCAGAATTACAACAGCTACTTCTATGATGTTGAGCCGGTTTATGCCACGGCATCGCGCCCGGCCTACCGCGCCGACGGCGGCTACGCCGGCTTCAGCTTTTCCATGGACGTTTCAAAGAAAATTTCAGACAGCTGGTCAATCGGGGCCTATTACCGCTGGGACAATATTTCCGGTGCTGTATATAACGACAGCCCGCTCGTCAAAACCGAAAACAACCATATCATCGGCTGTGCGCTTATCTGGAACATCTACCGCTCCGAAAAAAAAGTTTCGCGGTAAAAAAACTTTCTGCCGACACACAATTTAAATAGCTGCTTCCAGGCGCGCATGGTAGCCTCGCGGCCATGAAAACGACGCGACGGAAAATGTTAATTCTGACCGGCGGAACCGTGGCCGGTCTGCTGCTCACGGGCAGTCTCTCCGCTCATGCGGATGACCTCGACAATAAAGAAAACGGTTCGCCGTGGCGTTGCGGCCGGTGCGGCAAACTGCTGCGTTCCCGCGAAGACATGACCGGCACGCGCTGTCCCCGCTGTTTTGCAAAAAAGCTGGTCAGAATTTCTGAAGAGGAACTGCTGACCTATCGGCGTTAAATCACGCTGTTCTCTTGATTTTTCCGCTGGCCGTTCGCTCAAGCTCAGGGACGATTTCAATTTTTTTCGGTACTTTGTAGCTGACCAGATGGCTGTAGCAGTGCCGCAGCACTTCGTCGGCGGTCACCCCGTCCTCTGCTTCGATTTGCGCGCAGGGCAGCTGTCCATAGTGCGGGTGCTCCTCCGCATAAACTCTCGCTGCCCGCACTCCCGGACACGCATCCAGTACAGCCTCAACCTCATAAGGAAAAACCTTCATCCCGGCAAAATTTATAACATCTTTTGAGCGGCCAAGCAGATAGAGAAAACCTTCCTGATCCAGACAGCCGGTGTCGCCGGTTGCAAACCATTCCTCCGGCGGCCTTGGCTGCCAGGGAGAGAGATAGGCGGAGTACATGCCCGGCCCGCGTAACAGCACCTCACCCGCCCCATGGGCATCCGCGCTCCGGATTTTCAGTTCGAACCCCGGCAGTGCCCGGCCGACGGATCCTTCCGGCTTAGCACCGGCTGCATTGACGAAAGGCAGTCCCACTTCAATGATCCCGTACGCCTCGGTTAATCCGAATCCAAACTTTTTACGAAACGCATCTGCAATTTCCGGCGACAGTTTCATGGCGGTAGAAACCGCCATCCGCACTCCCTTCAGCGCTTCGGTATCCAGTGCCCGGGAATCGATGAGCGTACGGTAATGAAACGGAGTGGCGTAGACAAACGTGCCGCCGCCGCGCCTGACAGCAGAAAGAAATGAAAAAGGAAACGATTCACTGCACAGCCAGATTGCGGCTCCCCGCCGCAGAAACAGCAAAATGGACACAACAAAATGAAAACTCATCGAAAGCACCCAGAGAATGGTATCCTGCGATGTAATATTCAGCGCCTGATCAGCTGCATCCGTCCGCTCTATGATAGCCGGATGGGTTAACAGCACACCTTTGCTTTGGCCGGTTGTGCCGGACGAAAAACGGATAAAGGCCGGCTTCATATCCGTGAACTCCTCCGGCAGCGGAACGGACGGAGCGCAGCGTGTCAGGAAAAATCCTCTATGGACAGGCAGACAATCTGCGTCCATCCAGATTGCACCGGAGGCCAGCATATCCTCGGGACTGATCAAAAAACCGGCGGCTGTTTTTTCCAGCATGTCCGCCGCGATTTCACGTGAGCAGGAAACAGGCACCGGCACCAGCACGGCATCGAGCGAAAGAACGGCCAGACTCAGGATGATGTAATCTGTACCGTCCGGAAATGCCAGGCCGATCCGTGCACAGCGGCCGACTCCCTGCTTTCTCAGAAAACCGGCAGCGGTATCCACAGCACGAAAAAGCTCCGCATATGACAGCGCCCCCGCTTCGGTGCGCACAGCAATCTTGTTTGCCGGAAGCCCGGCAGTCTCCCTGCGGATAACCTCAACAATATTCATTTAAAGCTCCCTGCGGCGGCCTTTCCGGCGGCTTCGCCGGTTGCCATGGCTGTTCCGATCACCCGCGCTGAAGAGAGCGCCCCCGAAGTGGCTGAGATACAGCGCCCCGCAGCCCAAAGATTATGCACATTAACTGAATGCAGGCAACGACCCGGAATGCCGTAAGAACCGCCCTCTTCGGCAAAAATATACTGCGGTCCTTTTTCAGGATCCCAGTACTCCATCGGCCACCCGCCGCGCACGGCATCATCCTCGAACCGTCGGCAGGCACGGATGTCTTCCTCGCACAGCACATATTCACCTTGGAGCCGGGAACCTTCGCGCTGCAGAACAGCCGGCGAAGTTTCGACCGTTTCTGAAGTTTGGAACGCCGGAAGGCCTTCCTGTAAAAAGGTTAATGCCCGGCTTGCAGTTCCGGCGGCCTGCTCCGCTGTCATGGCGGCTGGCGGACTGAACTTTAAAAACGCTTCACCGCTGCCCGGCAATCCGTATGAAAAAAATGTAAACGCGCACCAGTCCGGCAGACTTCCTTCGCCGGCGGCCTTGCGTAGAAGAAACGGAACCTTGACCGGCAGGAGATCGTCCGGTCCGACACCTTTCAATCGCACGGCAAACCCGGCCAGCGGCAGAGCAGATGGCACAATCCGCCCGGCTCCGCTCAGTTGAATCACAGAACCATGTCCTGTGCAGTCGATAACCTGCCCCGGAAAAACCGTCTGTTCCTCACCACCGGCGGTACGGAACCGAAGCGTCTCAATTTTACCTGCGGCAGTGTCAACCTCTATTCCGGTCACCTGCGAAATAAAAGTCAGGTTGATATTTTCCATCCAGCGCCGGAAAATCCGGCGGAAAAGGCCGGTAGAACACCGGCAGACATAAACGCGTCCCATCGCCACCACCGGGTCGCGATCTTCTTTGCAAACCGCTGCATAAAACTCTTCTGGAAGTCCGCCGTTGAGCAGTTCCGGCGGACGGGTGATGTCATTTTTAAAAAGTCCGCAGACAGGAAACCCCAGTCCGGCAGTCATGAGGCCGCCCGGCTCTGCACACTGTTCAAGCAGAAGAACCCGCGCACCGCACCGCGCTGCAGCCGCTGCAGCGGGAACCCCGCTCGCTCCCGCGCCGACAATAATGACGTCATACTTCATTTACTGCTCGGAAGTGACAGGGATTCCGGACGGCTGAAAGGTTATTTTTCCAGATCCTTTTTTGCTTTGCTGACAGCACCGTCGACCCGTGATTTAAAATCCTGAAAGGCTTTGCCTGCTTCGCGGGCCGCCTCATCGGCTGTGGTTTTGAAATCCGCAGCAGCCTTGCCGGCACTTTCCGAAACCGCTTTCAGGTCTTGCTTGACTGACTGCGCCGGCTTTTCGTCTGCGACAGGTTTTTCTTCTTTCTTCCTGCACCCGGGCAGCGCAATCGCAACCGCTAACACCATTATAAACCATGCTGAATTTTTCATTCTCAGAATTTAGCTGAACGCCGGTTTTTGACAAAGATAAATCACGATTATAGAAGCCGTTCCCCGACCAAATCAGGTTCATCACTCCGGCAGAATTTTAAAGTGAGCCCGCTTGGCCAAACAGCGCTGTTCCTGACGTTCAATGCATTCGGTCTTGATCACTTTGCCATCCGCATCTTTTTGAACCGTTACTTCGCGAACTGTATGCGTAGCCACACAACCGCTGGAAACAGCCAGCAATGCCAACAGAACCAATGTCTTTTTCATAAACGCCTCCTTGTTGCAGATATCTAATCGATCGATTCGTTAATTGGCAACAGTCTTCTGACCAAAATACGGATGGAAAAATCAATAGTCCACGCGCCAGAGAAAGAGACCGAGAGCACGGACGGTTGGCACTTCATTGGTTCGCACACCGGTCTTTAAAAAACGCCTGGTGTCTTCAGGTGTCAGTTCACCGATCCCCACGCGCAAAAGAAATCCGGTAATACTGCGTACCATTTTGTAAAGGAAGCCCTCGCCGGTCACGCAGATGGTCACATCCCCTGCCCGTGTACGGCTGACTGTCAGTTTGCGGATGGTTTTTACGGTGCCTTCAATTTCGCGCTGCGGATTGGCGGTGAAAGCCGCGAAGTCGTGTTTGCCGACCAGCTGTTCCGCCGCTTTGCACATCGCCGCAATATTCAGTTTGCGCCGTTCGTGCAGGCGGTAGAGCCGCAGTTCCGGCGGAACGGCATGGCCGTTCCAGATAAAGTAGCGGTATTCTTTGCTGACGGCGTCATAGCGGGCGTTGAAGTCCGCCCGGACCTTTTCGAGTTTCATGATGCGCACATCGGACTCCAGCATCGCATTCACCCCGTTGATAAACCGGCCGATGTCCACAGGTTCTTTTAAATCAAAATGGGCAACCTGCCCTTTGGCATGAACCCCTGAATCGGTGCGGCCCGAATGATGAATGCGGACATGCCTGCCGGTCAGTTGCTCAATCGCGCGCTCGATTTCGCCCTGCACCGTCGTTTTACCCGGCTGCACCTGCCAACCGGCATAATTCGTGCCGTCGTAGGCAATCGTCAATTTGTATCGTTGCATCATGCGGGAATACATTTAGCAGAAGGAAACGGAAACCGCGAAGAGATTTTACGGCGTCGCCGGACGAAGATCGCGGATATTGAGCTGGAGAGTCGTTCGGCCGTTCCAGACATTTTCCTGCAACGTGAAAGCTATATCAATCAGTCCGGCCGGCAGTTTTTCAGCCAGATTAAAGCCGATCGCCTCACGCTGCGTTTTTCCGTCCGAAAGCGTCAGCTTGAGATGCTTTTCCTTAAGAATTCGGCTGTCTATAGCTTTTACCCCGCAAACGGCCCAGACCGGCTCCGGATTATCCTGACCAAAGGGACCGGTGCGTTTAAGCCCGTCCATCAGTGCCTCATCAGTTTCGTCAAGCGTAACGGCACGGTCGATCTCGAGCACAGGCCGCAAGTCGGCGGATTGAAGTTGCGCGATGGCGGCTTCGTTAAAACGGATTTTAAAGGCTTCAAGATTCCGTTCTTCGATATCAAGTCCGGCAGCCATGGCGTGTCCGCCGAACTGCTTTAACAGACCGGAACAGACATTGAGTCCGTCAAGAATGTTGAATGCATCAATGCTGCGGCAGGAGCCGCGCCCGCGTTCACCGTCCATCCCGATTACAGCAACGGGACGTCCATAGCGGGAGGTCAGGCGTGAAGCGACAATTCCGATGACGCCGGTGTGCCACCCTTCACGGGCGATGACGAGGCCGAAGTTTTTAGTTTCATCAAAGTAGGAATCGATCTCTTCAATGGCATCGCGGACAATATCTTTTTCGATGGCCTGCCGCTCACGGTTGGCGCTGTCGAGCAGCTGTGCGAGTTCATCGGCACGCGCCGGCAGATCGGTCAGCAGCAGTTCGAGTGCGGCATCGGGACGCCCCACCCGCCCGGCAGCGTTAATGCGCGGCCCGAGAGCAAAACCGGCGTGCCACGTTTCGACTTTACCGGTCATGCCCGCCAGTTTTTTTAGCGCATTCCAGCCCGCCCAGCACGAATTTTCCAAGGCCAGCAACCCGCCGCGCACCAGCACGCGGTTTTCGCCGAGCAGCGGCACCATATCCGTGACCGTGGCGACAGCGACAAAATCGAGATACTTCTTGAGATCAATGGAAGCTGAAACCGCACAACCGCTGTCGCGTCCGCCTTTAATGAGCGCATGACAGAGTTTAAATGCAACACCTGCACCGGCGAGAATACGTCCCGGATGACCGGGTGTCAGTTTTGGATTCACCACAGCAACGGCATGCGCGAGCTGTGCGTCCGGTTCGTGATGATCTGTAATGACGACATCCACGCCGCCGGCACGGGCCTTTTCAACGGCCTCGACGGAGTTGGTACCGCAGTCAACCGTGACGATCAGTGACGGTTTATGTTCGGCCAGGCAGGCGGCCAGCGCGTCAGACGAAAGACCGTAGCCATCGTCAAACCGGCTCGGGATATAGGCAGAGACATTGCCGCCGAGTTCGCGAAGAACCCGCACCAGCAGGACGGTACTGCAAACACCGTCCACGTCATAATCGCCGAAAACGGTTATTTTTTCTCCGGCAGCGAGCGCACGGCGGATGCGCGCGGCGGCTTTATCCATATCGGGCAGTTCAAAGGGATCACTCAAGGTGGAGAGCGCGGGATTCATGAACAGCCCGGCCTCTGCGGCCGTTTTACAACCGCGCTGGGCAAGCAGCGCCGCGAGCGGCTTCGGCAGATTTTCCAATCCACGGAAAAGCTGTTCAGTCAGTGCTTCGTCGCACGGCTTAAATTTCCAGTGCTTGGACATGGGAGAGAATTATGAAAGGTGAACTATGAACCATGAAAATGACTCGCTTCATAATTCATAGTCCATAATTCATCCTTCTCCCTACGCTTTTTCTTCTTTGTGCCAGAGCAGCGCCACCGGTGTGGCGATGTAGATTGAAGAAAAGGTTCCAACCGCAATACCGATGAACAGTACGAGCGCAAAATCGCTGATGTCACCGCCGCCGAAAATCATCAGTGAGATGATGGTCAACTGGGTCGAAACACCAGTCAGCAAGGTGCGACTCAGTGTTCTATTGATACTGAGATTGGCCACTTCAACATACGGTTTGCCATGCGACACCCGGAGGTCTTCACGGATACGGTCGAAAACCACGATGGTATCGTTGACCGAATACCCGATGATGGTCAGTAAAGCTGCGACGGTTGTCAGACTGAGCTGGCGCCCGAACAGACAGTAGATGCCGATGGTAATGATCACGTCATGCACCACGGCCACAACTGCGCCCGTTGCAAAGCCGAATTCAAACCGGAATGCCAGATAAATGATAATGCCGACTAGCGAAAGAATCAGTGCAATCATGCCGCTTTTCTTCAGTTCGGAACCGATCTGCGGCCCGACGATGTTGGCTTGCAGACTGTGATAACCGCTCTTGCCGAAAGCAGACTCAATGATGCGAACAACCTCATCCCCGTTCTGTCCGCTCACCTTGACTTCCAGTGTTTCAGCGCCTTTGGCCGTCGGATCGAGCTCGCTCTGATACTGAATCCGGGCATCGGTCACTCCAGCCTTATCCAAAGCGGCACGCACCGCATCAACCGGCTGCTTTTCGTTAAAGGCAAAGGTGATCGAAGTTCCTCCGGTGAAATCCACCCCGAAATTATCCTGCCCCTTTTTAAGGAAAACAGCCCAGGTTCCGACAATCACGGCGACGGAAATTCCGATAACCCAGGCGCGTTTACCGAGGAAATCGAAGTGCGGATTTTTGAAAACCTGCATCATCTTAATGGTTTTCAGACTGGTCTTGTCGGCCACCAGATTGAGAAGCAGGCGGGTGAAGACAAGAACCACGAGCATACTGACGAGAATACCAGCCGTCAGCGTGACGGCAAAGCCGCGCACCGGACCGGAGCCCTGCCAAAAAAGAATAACGGCCGTCAGCAGCGTGGTAAGATTGGAGTCAAAAATAGCGCTGAAGGCTTTGTCGTAACCGGCCGAGATCGCATTGCGCAGCGCTTTGCCTGCTTCCAGCTCTTCCCTCATGCGTTCATAAATCAGCACGTTGGCGTCCACCGCCATACCGATAGTAAGCGCAATACCGGCGATACCGGGCATCGTCAGCACAGGCAGACCGGCCATTGCGCCGGCTCCGGCTGAGAACAGGCTGAGCAGACCGGAGGAAAACCACATGCCGAACGGCAGCAGGATAATCACCAGCAGCAGTGAAACATTCGCGATAATCCCGGCCAGAAAATAATAACCGGCCATAAAAACAAATACGGCGATGCTTCCGTAAACTGAAGCGCGCATTCCGCTGTCAATGGAGTCTTTGCCGAGCGACGGATCAACTGTACGTTCTTCAATAATGGTCACCGGCGCAGGCAATGCACCGGCGCGCAGCACATTGACCAGACGGGTGCATTCATCCACGGTGAACGAACCGGTGATCTGGGCGTTGCCGCTGTAAATCGCATCCTGAATAGTCGGCGCGGAATAAAGTCGTCCGTCGAGAATGATGGCGAGGCGGCGGCCGGTGTCGCTGTTCAGATTGTTTTCGCCGCGCGGCGCATAGGCGGCGGTGACTTTGCCGAAGCGCTCGGCTCCGGTCTTATTGAAAGAAAGTGAAATGTAGGGGCGGTTAATCTGATCGTAGTCAACCCGGGCGTCTTTAAGAGCCGAACCGGTGAGCTGTTTGCGCACTTCGATATATACCGGCCTGTAGACCGTGGAGCCGTCCTTTAAAGAATCTTTTTCGAGCATGAACTCAGCCCCGCGTTTGGTGCCGAATTTTTTCAGATTTTCCCAGAACACACGGTCCAGAGCTTTATCCTCAAGCGCTTTGCGGTCGCGGACATAGCATGGATCATTACCAACCCGCACCAGGCTGAAGCCGGGCGGCGTCAGGCCGGCGGTAAACAGTTCGTTCACCCAGGCATCGCTCTCGGCATGCACCAGACGGAATTCAAGGAAGGCCACACTTTGAATGGAGTTTTTGGCCTCGGTGCGCTTAACCGCATCCACGCCCGGCAGACGGATAACGATGCGGTCGTTAAGCAGCGGATAGATTTCCGGCTCGGCAATACCAAGTCCGTCCACGCGGCTGCGGATAACTTCCAGCGCTACACCTTGCGTCTTTTTAACCGCCTCCTGAACTGCGGAATCAAGCGCGCTGCCTTCGAGCTTGGCATCGCCCTCCAACATCTGTTTGCGGACTTCATTTTGATCCACTTCAACGGTGAAACTCGTTCCGCCCTTGAGGTCGAGACCGAGTTTCACTTTTTCTTTAAATGGGGTCACCAGCGCCAGCGACCACGCGGTCAGTGCGATCAGTACCAGCCACTTCCACATTGTACTTTTGTTCATAGATCAAAATTCCGGCGATTTAAGCTTTTACCTCAGAAGGGAGTTCCCCCTTCTCTTCAAGCACCTGCGAAACGGCGCTCTTAAGCACTTCAATTTTTGTTTTTTCAGCGACGCGCACAATCAGTGTTTTTTCCTTCACATTGGCAACCTCACCGATAATACCGCTGGTAAGCAGTACGCGGTCACCGCTTTTAACTGCGGCAATCAGGGTCCGCCGCTCTTTTTCGCGGCGCCGCTGCGGGCGGATCATCACGAAATAGAAGATAGCGACCATAAAGACCATCCAACCGATGGTGAATACCGGCGAGGACTGTCCGGGCTGACCGTTTGCGCCCGGAGGCGGAGCCATAGCGATTGTCTGTAAAAACATACTTTTCTCCCTTACTTTTTCACAAAAAACACGAAGGCGGACATGCTAGAGTCCGCCCCGGCCCTTGGCAAGCTTGAATCCAGCCGTTTTCGGAAGTATGCAAATATTGAATAAATTCCGGCGGTTTTCGTCTGTACCGCTCGGCGGGCGGTTGTTTCTTCACCTTACGGGTTCCATGATGACATAGGTGGGCAGGCCGACCACTTTGAACCGGTCGAGTGTCTCTTTCGCCGGCGATTCGTCATACTTGGAGGCATCAAATTTGATCACCTTGTATTTCGCCAGCCGCTTTTTAACTTCCGGGCTGGTGAAAGTGGTCGCATCCATCGCGTGGCAGTTCTTGCACCAGTCAGCCCAGAAATCGATAAAGACCGGCTGGCGGGCGGCATACGCTTCGTCTAATGCGTCACGAAGGCCAACGGCGCTATTCACCAACTGTTCTCCGCTGACCGGCGACATTACAGGAGTTTTCAGCAGGCGCGCGGCCAGCAGTCCGTAGTAAACAGCGAACATTAGAATCAACAGGCCAAATCCTCGTTTTACCCATTCCATCCACGCGCCGGGTTTCGGCAGGAACGAAAGTCCTGCGCCGGCAAACGGCCACGGCAGCGCCATGCCCAGTCCGAGCACAAACGGCAACACCAGTCCGGCATGCACTCCAAGCGCGTACAGATTTCCGGCCAGCAGCAGCACCGCGATTACCACCGGAGCCACACATGCACCGGCCAGCAGCGCAGCAATCCCGCCCATAACAAACGCGGTAGCGAACCTGCTCTTGAACTGCGTGCCGCCCAGACCGCTCTGAAAACGGGAAAGGTCGATATGCAGCACACCAAACATTGAAAGCGATAAAATCAGAAATACAACCGCAATGCCGAGATTAAACCACGGACTGGCGTTCAGCGCGCCGAAGCGTGCACCGCCCAGCACCACAGCCAGACCCAGAATGCCGTACACCACCGTAATACCCAGCCCGTAGACTGAGCCCAGCGCGAAACCTTTGCGGCGCGATTCCGCCTGCGCTCCCGCCCCGATAATCGCGATGTTGACCGGAATCATCGGCAGCACGCACGGCGTCAGGTTCAGCGCCAGCCCGCCAAGTAAAATTAAAAGCAACGTACGCCAAAGTCCCCACTGTTTAAAAAACACCACCGGATCCTCCGAAAAGCGTTCATAAAAGCTTTGTGACGGATGTCCACCCTCGGCGCGGTCAAGAAACTCGGTGAAGGCGGCAGTATCCATGTAGCCCGAACCGGTATAAGCGATGTTGAACTTTTGCAGGCTTTCAGCCCACGGCGCATTTGTCGTCTGGGCGGCACCCGTCAGGGCCGCCGCAAGAAGTAGAGAGAAAAGGATTAACTTTTTCATAGGTTCACTCCAGACTCACTGCACTTATGGACAGCAGTGAGCATACCGCGTTGGAAATTCTGAAGCAAATCCGCAAGGCAGGTTTTACCGCCTTCTTCGCGGGCGGCTCTGTGCGCGACAAACTGCTCGGACGCGAAGCCAAAGACTATGATGTGGCCACCAGCGCCACTCCTGATCAGATCGAAGCGCTCTTTCCGAAAACTGTCGCGGTCGGCAAGGCATTCGGCGTCATCGTCGTCGTGCAGGACGGCACCGGAACCGAGGTCGCCACTTTCCGCGCCGACAGCGGCTACCAGGACGGACGCCGTCCCGACTCCATCCACTTCTGCGGTGCCGAAGAAGACGCCAAACGCCGCGACTTTACCGTCAACGGAATGTTCTATGATCCGGTCGAAAAAAAAGTTATCGACTACGTCGGCGGTCAGGAAGACCTGCAGAAAAAAATAATCCGCGCCATTGGCGAGCCGGAAAAGCGTTTTGCCGAAGACCATCTGCGCATGCTGCGTGCCGTACGCTTTGCGCATACGCTCGGCTTTACGATCGAACCCGCCACCCGCGCCGCGATTCAAAAGCATGCGCCGGATCTCGCAAAAATCAGTGCCGAGCGCATCGAAAACGAATTTTCGCGCACCCTCACCGAAAGCATCCGGCCCGGCGATGCCCTGCGCGAACTGGTTGAACTCGGTCTGATGAAGTTCATCATCCCTGAAATTCTTCCGATGATCGGACAGGAACAGCCGCCGCAGTTTCATCCCGAAGGCGACGTCTTTGAACATACTGTTCTCATGCTCAATCTCATGAAAAACTGTGGCGCAGGCACCCCCGCCTGCGGAAAAACAGCAGACGAGGGCGTCTGCCCTGCAGAAAACTCCCCCTTCCGATCACTGGATGGAGAAATCCACAGAACTCACCGCCGACTGCCTCATTGGCAGCAACAGAACCGAATCTATTTCATCACATTCAGAACAAACGACTCGCTCCCGATTTCAAAACAGCAGGAATTGAAATTTACCGAAGAAAAGGAAGCGGCATTGGATCAAGGATATGGGGAATGTCATTTGAGAAACAGTCGCTGCCGTGCTCTGTTGGAAAGCACGTTACTTCATGAAAACGGTATTCAATATGAGCTGCTGGCTTATGTCATCATGCCCAACCATGTTCACATACTGACAGCACCTTATGAGAATGTTGATCTCAGTAATCTTGTGCGAACCTGGAAAAGTATCTCTGCAAGAAAAATAAACCGGCTGTTAAACCGGATCGGGCCTTTCTGGTTGGACGAATCATTTGACCACATCGTCAGAAGCCAATCTCATCTTGAGAACTTTATACGTTACATTCAGGGCAACCCGGAAAAAGCTCATTTGAAAAATGATGAGTATTCTCTCTTTGTGGCGCAGACGCCCTCGTCTGCGGAAAAACCGGTGGCGCAGACGCCCTCGCCTGCGGAAAAACCGGTGGCGCAGGCGCCCTCGCCTGCGGAAAAATGGCAGACGAGGGCGTCTGCCCCACCATCAAAACCAGACAATTTCAAAAAACTGCTGGCTTATACGGCCCTTCTTCACGATATCGGAAAACCGGCCACGGCGGTACTCGCCGCAGACCGCCTGCGGTTCCACGGACACGACCGCAAAAGCGCCGAGATGGCCGAAGAAATTCTGCGCCGTTTAAAACTGCCGGTAAAAGAAATCCGGCAGATCGTCACCGCGATTGACCGCCACATGCGTTTCAAAGACGTGCAGAAAATGAATAAATCCACCCTGCGCAAACTGATGGGCGCCGAAACCTTTGATCTCGAACTCGAACTGCACCGCCTTGACTGCGCCGGCAGTCACCGCCTGCTCGACAACTACCAGTTCCTGCTCGAAAAAGCCGAGGCGATGAAGAGCGAACCGATCCTGCCCGAACGATGGATTACCGGCAAAGACCTGCAGGAACTCGGCGTCGCGCCCGGTTCGCGCATGGGCGAACTGATCCAGCTCGCTTATGACGCCCAGCTCGAAACCCGCTTTGAAGACCGTACCGCCCTTCTCGACTGGCTGAAAGCACAGTTGGTCTAAATGTGGCAGGAGCCCCTGCCTGCGAACAAATGGCAGACGAGGGCGTCTGCCCCACAACATAGCAGTACCACGCAAGTGCCTTGTTCACAAAAAACCATTGCGGTTTGCCCTAAACCTTGGAACACTCCGCACACGATTTAAACGGGAGCAACGCCATGGAAGAGCTGATTCACAAACTGCTGGTTGAACTGGGCGAAAATCCGGAGCGCGAAGGGCTGAAAGGCACACCGGCGCGCGTGGCGGAGTCCTACAAATTTCTGACACAGGGCTATCACCAGAATATTGATGACGTGCTGAACGGCGCTTTTTTCGAAGCCGAAGACAGCCACATGGTGATCGTCAAGGACATCGAAGTTTACAGCCTCTGCGAGCACCACATGCTTCCGTTTATCGGCAAGTGCCATATCGGCTACATTCCGGAAAAGAAAGTGATCGGCGTGAGCAAACTGGCCCGCGTGGTGGATGTCTTCGCCCGCCGCCTCCAGATTCAGGAACGGCTGACCGATCAGATTGCCAACACCATCATGGAAAAAACCGGCGCGCAGGGCGTCGGTGTGGTGATCGAAGCGCAGCACCTCTGTATGATGATGCGCGGCGTCGAAAAACAGAACTCCAAGATGATCACCTCGGCGATGCACGGCACGTTCCGCTCGCAACTGGCGACCCGCACCGAGTTCCTCCGGCTGATCGGCACGATCGGCTAATGTTGCTGTTGTGTGGGGCAGACGCCCCGTCTGCCATCCCTTTTCGCAGGCGGGGGCGCCTGCGCCACAGAAAGTATGATTCTGTTTCCCGCTTGTCGGAACAGGCTGAAACTGGAAAGATGCGCCTCGTATGCTGAGCCGTCTGAATATCCGCAATCTGGCGCTGGTGGACAGCCTTGCCGTCTCGTTTGAAAACGGGCTCAACGTCATTACCGGTGAAACCGGCGCCGGGAAATCGCTCCTGATCGGCGCGCTGCGGCTGGTACTCGGCGAACGGGCGGATAAGTCGCTCATCCGCACCGGCGAGACGACCTGCAATATCGAAGCGGTTTTTGAACTGGCCGACCCGTCGGCCGTCAACACCGCGCTGGATAACGTCGGCCTGCCGCCCTGCGAGGACGGAACGCTGGTGATCCGCCGCACCATTACCGAGAGCAGCTCGAAAAATCTGATCAACGACTCGCCGGTCACCCTGCCCGTCCTCAAATCGCTCGGCGACCTGCTGGTCGATATGCACGGCCCGTACGACCACCAGTCGCTGCTGAAAACGGAAGCGCAGATGGACATCCTCGACGCTTTCGGCCATCTGTCGGCGGAGCGCGCGGCCTATCAGGAGAAATACAAAACATTCCAGACACTGGAAAAACGGCTGCAGGAACTTTCCAATCTCGATAACTCCGGTCTGGCCGAACAGATCGACCTGCTCGGCTGGCGCGTCAAAGAAATCGAAGAGGCGAAAATTTCAGAAGAGGACGAAACGGCGGTTCAGCAGGAACACGAACAGATCGCCAATGCGCAGAACATTCTCGAACTGGCGCAAACCGCGGTCGGCGGACTGACCGAAGCCGAGTATTCCGCCATGGAAAGCCTTTCCGCCGCGCGCAAAGCCTGCACGCAGCTGGCCAAATATATTCCCGAGGCCGAAGCTTGGGCCGAAGAACTCGAAGGCGCGGCGCGCACCGCACAGGAAGTTTCCGCAGTGATTCAACGCGCCGTCGAAGAAATCAGCGCCGGACCGGAACGGTTGCAGTTTCTCGACGAACGCCTTGCGCTTTATCGCAGTTGCAAACGTAAGTACGCCCCGACGGTTCTGGAAGTCCTCGTCAAACTCGACGAGTGGAAAGCGCGGCTCAAAGATTTGCAGAGCCGTGACGAACAGCGCGCCGCCGTTGAAACTAACCGCGCCGCCGCGCTGACCGACACCGAAAAAGCCGGACGAACCCTGCGTAAAAAGCGGCAGAAAGTTGCCGGCGAACTGGCCGACGCCATTACCGGTGAACTGCGCGACCTCGGCTTCGAACACGGACTCTTTGAAGTGCAACTGCTGGATGCCGAAGAACCCGGTGCATCCGGTCTGGACGAAATTGAATTCGGTTTCGCACCCAACGCCGGCGAATCCATGCGCCCGCTGAGGGCGATTGCTTCCAGCGGCGAAATTTCGCGCGTCATGCTGGCCGTCAAAGCCGTACTGGCGCGGCACGACCGGATTCCCCTGCTCGTCTTTGATGAAATCGACGCCAACGTCGGCGGTGAAATCGCCAACGCCGTCGGCGACAAGCTGGCGCAGGTCGGCCAAACACACCAGGTCATCGCCATCACGCATCTTCCACAGGTCGCCGTCTGCGGCGGTACGCACTTCGCTGTCGCCAAACGGGTACAGGACGGCCGCACCTTCACTCAGATTTCCCCGCTGACCGGTGCCGCCCGCACCGAAGAAATCGCCCGCATGCTCGGCGGAAAAGATTTAACCAAAGTCACCCTCCGCCATGCGCAGGAGTTGTTGCAGAATAAAAATATTAAAATATCGGACTGAACCCGTTCCACTCACTTAAAAAAATATCCCGGAGCAGAGTGCATCCGGGATATTTTTCAGTCATTACGGACCATCGTAATAATAATCTTCATCATAATAATACTTGTTGGTGCCTACTGTAATGTGATCAATCGTCACGTCACCGAGGATACGTATAAACACCCAGCGCTTGTAGGTATATCTATTCGTATTTGAACCCGTCAGCGTCGCAAACCGATCTCCGGCGTTAATGTTGAGGCTCTGAAAGGAGGTCGTGTCGGTGCATATCGCTCCGGGAATATAGGGAGCTACAAGAGAAGTCGACGGTGACCGGAATATAATTCGTGAATCAGTTGTCACAGTTGATCCCGGCGGGGAGGTACCGTACTCGATCGTGAAGACAACATAGTCGTTCACTTTATTAGTGTCATCCACCTCACAGAGGACTAGAACTTTTGCGGCGGTGTTCCTGAAATGCGCCCGGATCATCAGACCGTCCTGATGGAGATAATGCTTAACCGGAAAGATCATCAGGTCATGCATCCATTCCGGTGCTCCTGCAGAGCAATAAAGGTTGGTCTGGGCGTTAACTACAGCATTAGACCACATCTCAACCGGGTTTCTTCCGGCGCTATTGGTCCAGGTAAAATCAATATACCGGCCGATATTGTTGGAAGAAAGCTTGTTGTCCAGCAGCAATACAGCGGTTCCTTGCGCCAAATTCACCGTCGCATTGTTAGCGTAGGTGTTTCCAATCCGGTCGTACATCGTAATGCCATTAGTATTTTTGTATGTCTTTGATCCCGAGCTGTCATGCGGGTTAACCAATACCCTGCCTGCGGCGAAGACCCGGGTATAAAGACCCGACGAGCTGGAAGGTGATGTAATTTTAGAGTACGGCTCCGCACTTCCAAGATAGTTCGCCGGCACATAAAATTGATCGGCGTACTGATCAAGACCCTCGCTTCGTCCCGACGGCGTTGTCTGAAAAGAAGAGATATATTTGAAAGAGTGATTGTTGAATGCACCCAGTAAATAGCAGCCGAACAGGTACTGCTGCCACTTGTAATCCTCTTGATAATCAACGTACGTTCTTTTCCCCCGTCCGAACACCATCAGACGTTTTCCGTGCGCATTCATATTAGTCATCGCATCCACCTGAGTCACAATCTCTGCGAAACTATTCGTAGTCATAGAATAGGTGGCACCATCATCATTCGAATAATCACGACATCCGAAAAACTCAAAGATTGCTCCGTCAGCGTAATTTGACAGCAAATGTTGCTGACACTGCATCCATTGATATGTATCCGGAGGGCCGTTATTTGGCCCCCGCACATAAGTAAGCCCGTTGTAGATGACAATGTTGTTGGTTGCAGGGTTGCGGCTGTTTGCGCAGGTATGCACATTGCTGGTAGCTCTGTCAAAGCCCTTAATATAATTGGTGCGCCATGCGCCTTCAGCAACTGCCTTGGGGTTCAGAAGGCCAGCGGTAAACGGATCACGATGCATAGACATATCGAATGCGACTCCATCTGCGTTCATTTTATAGATCATATTTGTAACCCGGCCGATGAACCAGGTGGTGTAGGTCGTATTCGAAAAATCACCGAAGGTTTCACCATCAGCAGTGATAACAAGAGTGGTTCCCGGATATCGAACTCTCGGCTGGTTGGTGAAATTATCCAACGTGGACCAGCTAATCCGTCCATTATCGACTCCCCCTAAAGTTTTATTGCAGTAGTTAAGCGTTCTCAAAGAAGATTTTACTGCCCTGATTCTCGCCTGATTACTCTTCATGCAATACGTAGGATCTCCGCCGGGACCATTGGTCGGGAAGTTGAGTACAATCCAGTCCGTTGAATTTTTTGCCATTATTCGAACGGTGGCTTCGTCAAACACTCCTCCGGATGACCCTGCGATCCAGAACGCTGTGTCCAGTTTCACAGCAAACAGATCTGGGATAAATAAACAACAGACCGAACAGAACAGAATAATACTTTTTACTCTTCTATACATACTCACGCCCTTTCGTTTTTTAAGAGCTAATGTTTCAGTATTTCAATGTCAATGTTTAATATTAAAAATGTAAAAATGGGCCGGTAATGACCTGAGCCGACAGGCGAAAACGGCTTTGCGAATGCAAAGCAGCGGAACGGCAATCTTAGAATTCCGCCGTTCGCAAAGGTGGAGCGTGATCGCCGAGCACGCTTTATTTGTCCCCACAGCAGGAAACGCGCCGGGACGGCACGTTCCACCTTTTAGACAAGGCCGCCAGAATGGCGGCGATACCATAACGTGGCGCAGGCATCCCTGCCTGCGCATAAAAGGCAGGCACGGATGCCTGCCGCACCTAAGAAATTTCGGTGTTTACGTTGCAAGGAACCGGGTTCAGTAAACATGAAAGGCGGAGCGCCTCCTGAATAGGCGATATCCGATCACTTAAAAAAAATATCCCGGAGCGAAGCGCGTCCGGGATATTTTTAAGTATTACTGACCATCGTAATAATAATCTTTATCAAGATATTGATTGGTGCTGTCGCCGACTAGGATGTAATTGATAGTCACGTTACCAATGATACGTATGAATACCCAGCGTCTGTAGGTGTACCGGTTTGCAACTGAATCGAACCGGTCGTCAGCATTAATTTCGAGGGAGTGATAGGAGGTCGTGTTGGTGCAAATCGCTCCGGGAATATAGGGAACTACAAGGGAATTCGTCGGTGTCCGGAATATAGGTCTTGAATTAGTTGTCACAGTTGATCCCAGCGAAGTCCCTGATTTGATCGTGAAGACAACATAGTTGTTCGTCCCCTGTGAATCATCCACCTCGCAAAGAGCCAGAATCGTTGCATTAGTATCCCTGAAACACGCCCGGATACGCAGATCGTCCTGATGAACATAGTGCTTAACCGGAAAGATCATCAGATCGTGCATCCATTCCGGTGCTGTTGAACATCTAAGGAGGCGATTGTCGTCAAATACAGCATTAGACCACATCTCAACCGGGTGTTTCCCGGCGCTGTTGGTCCAGTCAAAGTCAATATACCGTCCGACACCGTTTGAAGAAAGTATATCGTCCGTCAGCAATACTGCGGTTCCTCTCGGCAAAGTCACAGCGGTGTTGTTAGCGTATGTGTTTCCAATCCGGTCGTACATCGTTATGCCCTTTGTATTGGTATATGTCCTTGATGCCCACGGGCTGTCATGCGGATGAACCAATACCCTGCCTGTGGCGAAGACCCGGGTATAAAGACCCGATGAGGTGGAAGGCGATGTTATTTTAGAGTAAGCCCCCGCACTTCCGAGATAGTTCGCCGGCACATAAAATTGATCGGCGTACTGGTCAAGACCATCGCTTCGTCCGCCCGACGGCGTAGCCTGAAAAGAAGAGATGTATTTGAAAGAGTGATTATTGAATGCACCCAGCAGATAGCAGCCTAACAGGTACTGCTGCCATTTATAATCCTCCTGGTAATCAACGTAGCTTGTTTTCCCCCGTCCAAACACCATCAAACGCTTTCCGAGTGCGTTCATGTTAGTCATCATATTCACCTGAGTCAGAATCTCCTCGAAACTGTTAGTAACCAAATACTTGCTGCCGACATTTCCATATTCGCGGCACCCGAAATACTCAAAGATTGCTCCGTCAGCGTAATTCGACATCAAATGTACCTGACACTGCGCCCATAGGTATGGATCCGGAGAGGAGCCATCTGACCCCCGTGCATAATGAAGCCCGTTGTAGATGACAATGTTGTTGGTTCCATTGTTGCTGTTTGCGCAGGTATGCACATTGCTGGTAGCTCTGTCAAAGCCCTTAATATAATTGGTACGCCATGCGCCTTCAGCAACGGCCTTGGGGTTCAGAAGGCCGGCGGTAAACGGATCACGATGCATAGACAGATCAAATGCGACTCCGTCTGCGTTCATTTTGTAGATCATATTTGTAACCCGGCCGATAAACCAGGTGGTGTAGGTCGTATTCGAAAAATCACCGTATTGGTCGCCATCATTATTGACAATAAAAGTTCCCACTGGATATTGAACTCTCGGCTTGTTGTAGAAATTATCTTCATCTAACGTGGACCAGGTAATCCGGGGACCCTCCACGCCTACCGTTTTATGGCAGTAGTTAAGCACGCGTAGAGACGATTTTACCGCTCTGATCCTCGCAATATTAGTCTTCATGCAATACTCAGATACAGCATCGGTGGGACCATTGGTCGGGAAGTTGAGCACAATCCAGTCAGATGAAGTTTTTGCAATTGTTCGAACGGTGGCTTCGTCAAACACCCCTCCGAATGATCCCGCGATCCAAAACGCTGTGTCCAGCTTCACAGCAAACAGATCAGGGATAAATAAACAACAAACAGAACAGAACAGAATAATACTTTTTACTTTTCTATACATACGCGCGCCCTTTCGTTTTTTAAGAATTAATGTTTCAGTATTTCAATGTCAATGTTTAATATTAAAAATGTAGAAATGGGCCGGTAATGACCTGAGCCGACAGGCGAAAGCGGCTTTGCGGATGCAAAGCAGTGAAACGGCAATTTTGGAATCGCAGCAGCCAGCAGTCTTCACCATCAGGCTTAAGTGAGGCTCGCAGGAGTGTCCGGTGTCATCGGTTTGGAGGACGAATTCGCCCGATTGGACGGGTTCGTCAAATGTTAACGACTCCTTTGCAGTCGGGATAGCCGGTGCAGCCCCAGAACTGTTTGCCGGCGGTTTTGCCGCTCTTCGCAGTGCGCAGCACCGTTGGTTTTCCGCATTTCGGGCAGGCCGGAATTTGAGCCGATGAATTTGGCTGATCGGACGGATTGTTTTTCTTATTGGCCCGATGGGCCAACCGCTGAGTGGCGAGCTGTTCGCTGTAGCCGCCGCCTTCGATAAACTGCTTTTCGAGCGCGGCAATCTGCTGGTCGAGCAGGTAATTGGCCTGGTTAATCAGGCAGATCAGAGCGTTGGCCCGCACAGCAGAGTCGGCGTGCTCCAGCCAGCGGGAATAGAGATTCCAGCGTTCTTGATCGGACATATCCGACAAATTGGACGAATCTGACTGATCGCGGAAGTCACGGGGGACATTGCGTACGGCCAGCGCTTCGGTGCTGTCGGGGGCCCACTGTGCGAGGCGGCGGTGGCGCAGAAAATCTTCGTAGTCGAGCAGGAGTTCTTCAAGGCTGGCGCGGGCGACGTTCACCAGCCGGAGTTCAGTTTGTGAAGAGGTTGCGGCGGCGCGGCTGCCTTCGGCGATATTCTGCCGTCCGGAGCGGGCGGCCTGCACCATTTGATCTGCCGTGCGGGATCGCGGATCGATAAACTTTTCGCAAAACCAGACGGTGGCATCATAGATCAGGGTCGAAGTTTGAAAACTGCATGTCTCCCGGTAGCCGCCGCTGGGTCGTATTTTTGCCATGGTATCCCCTTTCACTCTAAGCCTGTTTTAACTAACCGAAACAGACTTTGCAAGTGTACGGTAAAATATTCTGAACAAGACGGGCAAACCATGAAGTTTTTTGGTGTCAAAATCCGCCGGAACCCGCTAAAAGGTTGCGCATGAGAAAAGAAAAAGATTCCCTTGGCGAGCTGAATGTACCGGATGACGCGATTTACGGCGTGCATACCTGCCGGTCGATTGAAAATTTCCACATGGCGGGCGAGAAGCTTCCGCTGGAACTGATCTATGCGATTGTTCAGCTGAAACAGGCCTGCGCCGCCGCCAACGCCCAGCTCGGTCTGCTTCCGCACGAAAAGGCGGTCGCCATCGCCGCCGCCTGCGGCGAAGTGCTGAGCGGCAAGTTTAACGACCAGTTCCCAATCGATGTCTTTCAGGCCGGTTCCGGTACGTCGAGCAACATGAACGTCAACGAAGTGCTGGGCAACCTCGCCGCCGAAGCGCTCGGCGGAAAGCGCGGCGACCGTAAAACCGTGCATCCGAATGACGACGTGAACATGGGCGAGTCCACCAACAATGTTTTTCCGTCGGCGATCCGCGTCGCGGCGATTGAATTGTCCGGCCTGCTTTTCCAGACGCTGGAAAATCTGATCGCAGCGCTGGATAAAAAAGCCAAAGAATTCTCCAAGGTTTGGAAAACCGGCCGCACCCATTTGCAGGACGCCGTACCGGTAACGCTCGGTCAGGAGTTTGCCGCGTGGGCTCAGGCTCTGCGTAAAGCCGAACGCCGGATCGCCTGCGCCTGTTTTGATCTGCACGAACTGGGCATCGGCGGCAACGCGATCGGCACCGGCGTCAATACGCCCGCCGCGTTCCGTGCGGAAATCATCAAGGCGCTGAATCAGGCGACGGGACAGGAATACCGCGCCGCCGTGAACGGCATTGAGATTACGCAGTTCCTTTCCGACCTCGGCGCTTTCTCCGGCGCGCTGAAGATACTGGCACTGGATTTGAATAAGATCGTCAACGACCTGCGCCTGCTCGCCTCCGGCCCGAACACCGGCTTCGGCGAAATCAATCTGCCGCCGGTCGAACCGGGTTCGTCGATTATGCCGGGCAAGATTAATCCGAGTATCTGTGAAGCCGCTAATATGGCCTGTCTGCAGGTGGTCGGTAATGACGCGGCGGTTTCGATGGGCTGCGCCGCCGGTCAGCTGGAGCTGAATACGCATATGCCGCTGGTCGGCACCAACATCGTCAAGTCGCTGCGGATTCTAACGAAGGTCTGCGATGCGCTGGATAAAAAATGCGTGAGCGGCATCACCGCCAACGAAGAAGTCTGCCGGAAATATTTTGAAAACAGCGCCGGACTGCCGACGATTCTGAATCCGGTGCTGGGCTATGATAAAGTCGCCGTGCTGGTGAAAGAGTCGCTGGCCACCGGCAAGACGCTGGCCGAACTGG